>JBGSHJ010000052.1:0-199915 GCA_041752315.1 Pseudomonadales bacterium | reverse complement strand
ATCGTTTGCATCACCGGTTGATGTCACCGTCGCCAGGGTTGACCCGTTCAAGGTCACACTGATCGAGGTCGTCGATGAACCGGTGTAGTCGAGGGTGTCGGTATCCGCACCCCCATCAAAGGTATCCGCACCATCGGACGCAATGATCGTGTCGTTGCCCGCACCACCATCCACCGTGTCATTGCCTGCACCGGCGTTGATCAGGTCAGCACCACCATTGGCGTTGATCACGTTTGCACCTGAACTGCCCGTCAGGTTGTCGGCAAATCCGGAACCGTTGAGGTTCTCGATGCTGATGAACGTGTCGTTGCTGCCGTCACCATCGTTGCTGGCGGTCTGCGTCGCGAGGCTGGCTGTGACACCGGCAACGGTATTTGTGTAGTCCGCCGTGTCATTGTCTGCACCACCATCGAGCGTGTCATTGCCACCTCGACCGGCCAGCACGTCGTCGCCAGCACCAGCGGTGAAAACGTTCACCGCGCTGTCGCCAATGATACTGTCCGCACCCGCTGTGCCGATCACGTTCTCGATGTTGCGAACCGAGTCGTTGTCGTCGCCCGTTGCAGTCACGGTAACGAAGGTTGCACCATTCAGCGTTACGCTGATCGAGGTCGCCGATGAGCCGGTGTAGTCCAGCGTGTCGGTGTCGGCGCCACCATCAAACGTATCTGTACCATCGGCTGCGACGATCGAGTCGTTGCCCGCTCCACCGTCCACCGTATCGTTGCCGCTACCCGCGTTGACCACATCGGCGCCGGCATTGGCGGTGATCACATTTGCACCGGAGCTACCCGTCAGATTGTCCGCGAAACCGGAACCGGTCAGGTTTTCAATGCTGATGAACGTGTCACTGGTACCATCCCCGTCATTGCTTGCGGTTTGTAACGCCAGGTTAGCCGTGACGCCACCCGCCGCATTGGCATAATCCGCCGTATCAACATCCGCGCCACCTTCCAGCGTGTCATTGCCTCCTCGACCAGCCAGCACGTCATTGCCCGCCTGACCCTGAAGGGTGTTTGCGCTGACATCTCCGGTCAGTGTGTCCGCAAACGCTGATCCACGCAGATTTTCGATACTGACCAGCGTATCGCTGCCGCCATCTCCATCGTTGCTGGCCGTCAGTGTCGACAGGCTCGCCGTAACCGCTGCCGCTGCATTTGCATAGTCCGCCGTGTCGTTGTCCGCACCACCATCCAGCGTGTCACTGCCCCCACGACCGGCCAGAACGTCGTTACCGGCTCCACCCGTGAACACGTTGGCAGCGCTGTCACCCGTGATGGTATCCACACCGCCGGTACCAATGACGTTTTCGATGTTGCGGACGGAGTCGTTGCTGTCACCTGACGAAGTGACGGTGACGTAGGTCGATCCGTTCAGTGTGACAGTGATCGAAGTAGTCGAGGAACCCGTGTAATCCAGCGTATCGGTATCCGTTCCGCCATCAAACGTATCCGCACCATCGGACGCAATAATGGAGTCGCTGCCAGCACCACCGTCCACGGTGTCATTGCCAGCCCCGGCATCCAGCAGGTCCGCACCACCATTGCCAGTGATCACGTTGACACCTGTGTTACCGGTCAGCGTATCGGCGGAATTCGAGCCGGTCAGGTTTTCAATGGCGATCAACGTGTCGGATGCGCCTTCACCATCGTCGCTCGCGACCTGAGTCAGGAGGTTGGCCGTGACGCCCGATGAAGCTGTCGAATAACTCGCCGTATCGACATCGGCACCACCATCGAGCGTGTCTGCACCAACACCACCCGCAAGAACATCGGCGCCTGCATTGCCCAACAGTGTGTTGGCACCGTTGTTGCCTGACAGCGTGTCACCAAACGTCGAGCCGCTGAGATTTTCGATACTGACAAAGGTGTCGGTGCTGCCATCACCATCAGCGCTCGCGGAACCTGCGAGCAGGCTGGCCGTCACCGCACCGGCCGCCTGTGTATAGTCCGCAGTGTCCGATCCACCCTGACCGTCCAGCACGTCGATACCACCGCGGCCTCGCAGGAGATCATCACCGCCACCACCGGCCAGCACATTGGCACCACCACTTCCGAGCAACGTGTCGGCGAAGCCAGAGCCGGTGGCATTTTCGATGTTCAGCAACGTATCGGAACTTCCATCTCCATCGTTGCTCGTGGTGCCGGCCGTGAGATCGACCACCACTACGCCTGCTGCAAGCGTGTAACTCACGGTATCCGTGCCGGCTCCTCCATCCAGCGAGTCAGCACCACCTGCACCGTACAGCGTGTCATCACCATTGCCACCCATCAGGGTGTTGACCAGTGTGTCGCCGGAAAGGACGTCATTGCCCGCGGTACCCACCACGTTTTCGACATCAACGACCGTGTCGTTGCTGTCCCCGCTGACAGTGACAATCGCCACCGTCCCCGCGTTGAGGGAGACCTGAATGGCCGCCAGACCGGATGCGGAGTAATCGAGTGTATCGCTGCCGGTACCACCTTCGATGACGTCAGCGCCAGCATCACCAAGGATGACATCGATACCGATGCCACCACGCAGGGTATCGTTGCCCTGACCGCCATCAAGGGTGTCATTGCCCGAACCACCGTCCAGAACATCGGCGCCGGCCAGGCCACGAAGAATGTTGATCTGGGTATCGCCAGTGATGACATCATCGCCACCGGTGCCGGTGAAATTTTCAACGTTGCGGATGGTGTCATTGTCACCCCCGGTAACCGTCACCGTTGCAGTGGTCCCGCCATTGAGAACGACCGTGACGGCGGTGCCCGAGCTGCCGGAGTAGTCGGCGGTATCCGTATTCACCCCACCGTCGATCGCGTCGTTGCCATCGCTCGCCAGAATCAGGTCGTTGCCAGTGCCACCGTCGAGCGAGTCGTCACCACCACCACCATTGAGCGTGTCGGCACCCGCACTGCCTTCAAGTTGATTGGCAGCACTGTCTCCCGAGATGATGTCATCACCACCAGAGCCTACAATCGATTCGAAGTTGACGATCGTGTCGTCCTGTCCTCCGTTCACCGTCACCGTCACTGCGCTGGCGTCGTTCAGCGTGACACTGATTCCTGTCACTCCACCCAGTGCCGAATAACTGAGGCTGTCATTGCCGGCTCCACCATCCAGCGTATCGAGGCCGGCAGAAGCGATGAATGAGTCATTGCCATCGGCACCCTCCACAGTGTCCGCCCCATTGGAGCCGGTGATGGTGTCTGCCTGATCGGTCGCGATAAAACTTTCGAAACCACTGAAAGTGTCGAAGAAGGTTCCCGGCGCGTTGACACTGCCACTGCTGATGTTCAGTTCGATACCAACGCCAGCCAGCGTGTCATAACGCAGCTGATCAAGATCGGCACCGCCTTGCAGGTTGTCGTTGCCAAGACTGCCGTAAATCGTGTCGTTCCCGGCCAGACCCAGCAAGGTGTTGTCCGATGCATCACCGGACAAGGTGTCCGCACCACTCGTCGCAGTAATGTTCTCGATATTGGCAATGACCTGGTTGGTACCACCGCCGACCGAGACTGTCGCGCTGGAACCCTGGTTCAACGTGACGCTGATCGAGGTAACTCCGCCCAGAGCCGAGTAGTCCAGCGAGTCGATGTCAGCTCCACCATCGATGGTGTCAGCACCGGCACTCGCCAAAAACGTGTCGTCACCTGTCGAGCCGGCGAGAACGTTGATGCCGGTATTGCCCGTGATCGTGTCGTTGCCTTGCGAACCGGTGAAATTCTCGAAATTGCGGATCGTGTTGGTGATCGAACCGTTGAGGGTCACGGTTGAGTCGCCTGCTGCGGCCATCACCACCACCAGCGTCGTGATCGATGGCGCATCAACAGCCGAATAGTTCACGGTGTCGTTGTCAGCTCCTCCGTCCAGCACCTGTCCGTTGCCGAGAGCACCATCGTCGACAAGGATCTGGTCGTTGCCCGCATCGCTGTTGACGGTATTGTTGAGGGCTCGCACCCAGAGGTTGTCCGACCCGGCACCACCATTGATTATTGCCCCGCCAGTACGAGACACGACGGTATCGGCACCTGCTCCTGCATCGACAAACGACGTCACTGAATTGGTGTTTATGGAGTCTGCAAAATCGCTTCCTATGAAGCGCTCCGTGCCTGAAACGAGATCGCTGCCACCACCTCCGTCAGCCACGATGAAACTGCCGAAGAATGTTGTCGTCATTTCTACACTGACGCCACCAGCGGCAGTCGAATAGTCGAGAGTATCGTTACCCGATCCGCCGTTGATCGTGCTGGTTCCGGTCGTGACGCGGAAAGTGTCGTCACCACCTTCGCCGTAAAAATCCACTCCGCTTGCATCACCGACAAAAGTGTCGTTTCCACCGGAGCCATAGACAAATTCGATACTCGATGCAGTATCTGTTTCGACCGGCGCTCCACCAGTATCAAAGACTCCCGAGGTGAATCCACCACTGCCGTCCATGGTCAGCTCGACCCGACCAACCGCAGCCTGGGAGCGGTAATCGACATAGTCGTACCCGCTGTCACCCGCAAAGGAGTCGTTGCCCGCACTGCCCCTCAGAACATCATCGTTAGTGCCACCAACGAGAGTATCGTTGCCGAGGCCACCATCAAGGGTGTCGTTGAGTTCACCGCCGTTCAGAATGTTGTCCTGGGCATCACCGGTCAGCGTGTCCGAAGCCAGCCCGCCAATGATGTGCTGGAAGCTGATCGCCGTGTCGGTGGTGCCACCGTGCGCTACGTTGAAGGTGACGCCGGTACTCATATTGGCAACCACCACACCACCGGATCCCGCATAACTCAGCGTATCGGCCCCTGCGCCGCCATCAAGGACGTCGTTTTCTCCCCAGCCAATTATGGTGTCGTCACCATCCAGACCACTCAGCGTGTTGACCAGATTGTCACCAACGAGCACATCATTGCCCGCCGTGCCGATGACGTTTTCGATGCCGGAAATCGTGTCGTTCACGTCTCCATCAACAGTCACGACCACAGCCGATGAACCATTCAGGACTACCGATATCGATGTCACGCCAACCTGTGTCGAATAGTCAACCGTATCGATGCCTGTCCATCCATCCATGATGTCCGCGCCACCAGTGCCGATGAAGGTGTCGTTCCCTTCCCAGCCATGCAGCGAGTTGGCATTGTCGTCTCCCGTAATCACGTCGTTGAATGTCGATCCCCAGACGTTCTCGATGTCGATCAACGAATCAACCCCACCATCACCGTCATCGGAGGTCGTGCCTGTCGACAGGTTGACAACTACTCCGGCGGCCGCTTCGTAATAACGAACCCGATCACTGCCGGCATCTCCGTCGAGAGTGTCGTTGCCACCACCTCCTGCCAGTTCATCGGCGCCATCTCCGCCATTGATGACGTTGACTCCGGAGTCTCCCCAGATGCTGTCGTTGCCAGCGGTTCCGACCACGTTTTCAACGTTCACGGCAAGATCATCATCATCGCCGTCAATCGTCACAGCCGCAGTGAATCCGCCGCTGAGCACAACGCTGATGAAGTTGATGCCGGCCTGGGTCGAGTAGTCGAGGGTGTCGATACCCGTACCACCCTGGAACAGGTCCTGGCCGGCGCTGCCAAAAAAGTGGTCGCTGTCTGCACCGCCGTCCAGATAGTCGGCACCGGCCCCGCCATTCAGCGTGTCGTTGCCGGCTGCGCCATAGAGTTCGTTTTCGGCAGCGTCGCCGGTCATGATGTCGGCACCCGCCGTACCCATCACGTTTTCGACGTTGCGGACCAGGTCATTCACATCGCCGTTGACAGTAACTGTGGCATCGATGGCACCATTGAGTGTGAAGGTGATGGAGGTGATGCCAGCCTGGATGGAGTAATCCAGCAGGTCATTGACACCTGCACCACCATCAAAGGTGTCGGCACCCGCATCGGCGATCAGCAGATCATCGCCATCGTCACCCTGCAGGAGGTCGTCACCAAGACCACCAGACAAGGTATCGGAGTCGTCACCACCCTGCAGTGTATCCGCACCACCACCACCGATGACCGTATCGAGGCCACGGTCCCCACGCAGCAGATTGTTCTGGTTGTCACCGGTAATCCGATCGTTGTTGATGGAACCGGTGAAGTGGATGAAGTTGGTCGCCAGTTGGGTATTGGAGCCGAGTGTCACCGAAAAGTAACCACCAACCAGCACGCTCATGTCGACGACCACGGGCGTGTTCAGGTCATCGTAGGCCAGCGTGTTGCTGCCATTGCCACCATCGAGCGTGTCGTTGCCAAGTTCCGGGCGGATGAGGTCATCACCGTCCATGCCAAACAACAGGTTGTCATTGGCATCCCCGTCGAGGATATCGTTGCCTGCCGTGCCGCGAACGTTTTCTATGTCCCGAACCACGTCGTTGTCACCACCGACCACCGTGACTGTGCGGGTGTTGGCGCCATCCAGGTCGACAATGACGGAGGTAATACCGGCCTGCAGCGCGTAGTCCAGCATGTCGATGCCAGCACCACCGATCAGCGTATCGATACCGGCACCACCGATGATCGTGTCATTGCCCGCATCACCATCGATGATGTTTGCCGCGGAGTCGCCAATGATGGTGTCACCGCCCGAACTGCCGATGACATTCTCGATCTCGCGCACAATGTCGTTGGCATCACCGTCCACGGTTA
The DNA here is from genome assembly GCA_041752315.1 of Pseudomonadales bacterium. Classification (GTDB taxonomy): domain Bacteria; phylum Pseudomonadota; class Gammaproteobacteria; order Pseudomonadales; family Azotimanducaceae; genus SYFY01. Next base: position 193,307 of record JBGSHJ010000052.1, on the reverse strand, counting down.
CCGTTGCATCGCTGCCACCATTCAAGGTCAACACTACAAAGTTGATCCCTGTCTGATCCGAATAGTCGACAGTATCGATGTCGGTGCCACCAATCAGGGTGTCTGCACCTCCATGTCCGCTCAACGTGTCACTACCGGCACCACCGGTCAACACGTTCGCCAGATTGTCGCCCGCCAGCAGGTCGTTGCCAGAACTGCCGATGACATTCTCTACATTGGCAACCAGATCGTTATCGGAGCCTGACAGTGTGACGGAAGAAAACGTACCACCACTGAGGGTGACGGCGACGGAGGTCACACCAGCCTGTGTCGAGTAGTCCAGGGTATCGACATCGGCACCACCGTCGAATGTGTCGGCACCGTCACTGCCGAGCAATCGATCCGTACCTGAGCCACCAACCAGCGAGTCGGTGCCTGCGCCACCATCGAGAGTATCGTTGCCCGCGCTGCCATTCAGGACGTTGCTGAGTGTGTCCCCGGTGAGCACATCGTTGCCAGCCGAGCCAACGACATTCTCGATATTCCTGATGGTGTCATTGTCGCCACCATTGACCGTTACCGTTGAATCACTGGCATCGTTCAGAACCACGGTTACGAAATTCACGCCAAGGGCTGAATAATCGATCGTATCGGCACCACTGCCACCATCAAAGGTATCGGTCCCTGCGCTTGCGTTGTACACGTCATCGCCACCCATGCCGGCGACCGTATCGGCTGCATTCGAACCGATCAGGGTATCGGCCTGGTTCGACAGGAAGTAGCTTTCGAAGAGAGAGAAGGTATCGGTACTGCCGTCTCCTGCAAAGAGCGCTGTCGAAGTCCCGAGATCAAGCGTCACGCCAGCACCACTCAGGTCATCAAGGCGCAACTGGTCAACACCGGCGCCGCCAATCAGTACATCACTGCCGTTGCCACCATGAATCGTATCGGCACCACCACCACCTTCGAGTGTGTTCGCGAGACTGTCGCCACGCAGAATGTCGGCACTCGCCGTGCCGATGACGTTCTCGACGTTGCGGACGATGGTGTCATCACTGCCGGTGACATCGACCACGGCATCAACGGCGCCGTTGAGTTGCACGGAAATTCCAGTGATTCCGGCCATGACGGCAAAGCTGATGGTATCGTTGCCGAGCCCACCGTCGACGGTGTCGAGACCGGCGCTGCCAAAAAACGTGTCGTTGCCACCAATCCCCTGCAGGAAGTTGGCCTGGGCATCGCCGGTAATCTGGTCTGCGTTGGCAGAACCACGCAGGTTTTCGAATTCGGAAATGGTATCCGTTGAACCGTCACCATCGTCGGCAGCAACACCCGCCGCCAGGTCGACAACGACGCCATTGGCTGCAAGCGAGTAGTCGAGCAGATCCGTATCATTGCCACCAACCAGAACGTCCGCACCACCCCGACCGGCGACAGTGTCGGAACCGCTGCCACCATTCAGCAGATTCGCAAACGCGTCACCGGTGATCACGTCATTGAAGCCGGATCCGGCAATGTTCTCGATGTTGAGCAATGTATCGGCGCTGCCGTCCCCATCGTTGGCTGCCTGACTCAGTGACAGATCAACAATCACGGCACCCGCCGCACCGCTGTAGTCAACGGTATCGATGTCGGCGCCACCATCCAGCGTATCGGCGCCACCTCGACCGCTCAGCGTGTCATCGTCCTGGCCACCGGCCAGAACGTTCGCTCCGGAACTGCCCGACAGTGTGTCGGTCTGGCTGGAACCCGTGGCGTTTTCGATGGAGCCGAGCACATCACTCGCACCATCACCATCGTTGCTGGTCTGATTCAGCGCCAGGTCGACAACCACCCCGGCCGCCGCAAGGGCATAGGAAACCGTATCCTGTCCGCCATTGCCCAGCAGCGTATCGACTCCACCACGCCCCTGCAGTTCATCGTTTCCGCCCATGCCATCAAGGACGTTGACACCACCATCACCGATCAGGGTATCGGCGCTCAGGGACCCTCGGGCATTTTCGATGTTGAGCAGCGTGTCGGTGCTGCCGTCTCCGTCGATCGATGCGAGGTTCGCGGACAGATTGACTGATACCGGACCACCAGCCGCTTCAAAACTGGCGGTATCGATACCGGCACTGCCGTCCAGCACATCGGCACCGGCGCTGCCCACCAGGGTGTCATTGCCATCGTTGCCAATCAGCGTGTTGTTGCTGGTGCTGCCACGAATGACATCCGCAAAATCGGAACCCAGCACGTGTTCGATGCCGCTGAGGACATCGCTGCCACCTTCACCATCATTTGTTGCCACACCGGTCTGCAGGTTGACATCAATGGCTGCAGATGCGAGTCGATAGTCCGCCGTATCCTCGTCGGTGCCACCGACCAGAGAATCATTGCCCCCGCGACCAGCCAGCGTGTCATTGCCGGCGCCTCCATCGATGCGGTTGGCGCCGCTGTTGCCCTGTAGTTCGTCGTCAAAATTCGAGCCGGTGAGATCCTCTATGTCGATCAGCGAATCAACGCTGCCGCTGCCATCGTTGGCCGCGGAGTTGGTGGCAAGATCCACAGCAACGGCACCGGCCGCAGTGGAATAGTCGGCGACGTCGGTTCCGGCTCCACCATCGAGTGTGTCCGCACCACCGTTACCGAGCAGACGGTCATTACCCAACCCGCCGAACAGCGAATTGCCGCTGTTGTTGCCTTCAATGCGGTCGTTGAAGTTGCTGCCGCTGATGTTCTCGATCGAGATATAGACGTCGGAACCACCGTCACCGTCGTTGGTGGCAACGTTCAGCAACAGGTTGGCATTGATGGCTGCAGCGGCTTCGGCATAGTCCGCGGTGTCGGTGTTGGCACCTCCGTCAAGAATGTCCGAACCACCGCGACCACGCAGCACATCGTTGCCAGCCAGACCGGCGAGCGAGTTGTCGCCACCATCACCACGGATGACATCATTGAACGCAGAACCCTGGACGTTCTGGATGTTGAGCAGGACATCGCTGGCACCATCTCCGTCATTCGACGTGGCGCCCAGCGCAAGGTCAGAGGTTATCGCCGCTGCCGCGTTGGCATAACTCGCCGTGTTTGTGCCGGCGTTGCCATCGAGTGTATCGATCCCTCCTCGACCATGCAGCGTGTCATCGCCCGCGTTGCCATCGAGTACGTTGGCGCCGCTGCTGCCGGTCAGCGTATCGGCCAGGGTCGAGCCGGTGAGGTTCTCGATGTTCTGGAACGTATCCGCACCACCGTCACCATCCTGCACGGAGGAACTCGTGCCAAGGTCGGCCACCACGGAACTGAGTGCAAGGGCGTAGTCCGCCGTATCGGTACCGGCGCCACCATCAAGGATGTCATTGCCCGCGCGCCCGCGCAGTCGGTCGTTGCCACTGAAGCCGTCGAGCCGGTTGTCATTCAGATCACCAGCCAGAGTGTCGTCACCGGTCGAACCTGTCAGGTTTTCCACATTGCGAATGATGTCGTTGGTACCACCATTGACCACGACCGTGGCATTGAGCGAGCCGTTCAGCGAGGCATCGATGAAGTTGATGCCGGTGAGTGTGGAATAGTCCGCCGTATCATTGTCGGCACCGCCGTCAAAGGTATCTGCGCCGCCACTGGCCACCAGGATGTCATTGCCCGCCGCACCTTCGATCAGGTTGTCGCCGATGCCACCACGCAAGGTATCGGCAAATATCGAGCCCCGCAGATTTTCGATCTCCTGCAGAGCATCGGCAGCACCATCACCATCGGTTGATGCCAGTTCCGTCTCAAGGTTTGCAACAACCATGCTGCCGGCATTGGTGTAGTCCGCAGTGTCAACACCAGTGCCACCGATCAGCGTATCCAGCCCACCGCGTCCAGCGAGCATGTCATTGCCACCTTCGCCGCGCAGAACGTTGGTCAGACCATCGCCCGTCAGTGTGTCACCACCACCGCTGCCGGTAACGTTTTCGATGTTTCTGACCAGATCATTGGTTCCACCTACAACCTGCACGGTCGCATTGGCCGAACTGTTCAGTGTCACGGTCACAGACAGCACACCGGCCAGAAGCGAGTAGTCGACCGTATCGATGCCGGCGCCACCGTCCAGCGTGTCGGCACCACCGCTCGCTCCAAAACGATCGGCACCACCCTGCCCTTCGAGGAAGTTATCCTCCACATCTCCGGTCATGTCATCGGCAGATGCCGTCCCAACCACGTTTTCGACATTGCGAACGATATCGTTGTCGCCACCCGTCACGGTAACGGTCGCGTCGGTTGCTCCGTTCAGCACAAAGCGAACGCCTGTGGTTCCGGCAAGTGCCGAATAATTCAGGGTGTCAGTCTCGGCACCACCGTCATAGACGTCGCTGCCGATGCTGGCCACCAGGAGATCATTACCGGTCTCGCCCAGCAGCGTGTCGTTGCCACCTGCGCCATTGAGCGTGTCGTTGTCACCACGGCCACTCAGTACGTTGGCCTGGTTGTTGCCGGTCATGACATCCCGACCCGCCGTGCCCACCACGTTCTCGATATTGCGCAGAACGTTGTTGTCACCACCCGTGACAGTGGCCGTGGTGTCACCCGAATCGGCGAGTACCACGGTTATGGCTGTGGCAGCAGACGGAACTTCAAAGTCGGCGGTGTCGATGCCAACGCCCCCATCGAGCGTATCAACACCACGGCTGGCGACCAGTCGGTCTGCACCGGCACGTCCCTCCAGCACGTTGGCATTCCCGTCACCCTGGATACGGTCATCCCCACCGCTGCCAATGATGTTTTCGATGTTGCGAATGGTGTCGTTGTCACCACCAGTGACGACGACGGTTGTGTTGATCGATCCGTTCAGTGTGACATCGATTGAGGTGATGCCAGCGAGAGCTGAATAGTCGAGGGTATCTGTATCCGCTCCACCATCCAGGGTATCCGCACCTGCAGAGGCATTCAGATGATCGTCACCTGCAAGCAGCGACACGTTATCGATGCCGGCAGATCCAAGGAGAGTGTCGGTGAACGCCGAAGTCTGATAACTCTCGAAGCCGGACAGGCTGTCGACGGAGTTGTCGGTCATGCTGGTCGCGGTGGACGCCAGAAGATTGAGGACAACTCCACCACCAAGATCATCAAAGATCGCCTGGTCAGTGTCAGCACCGCCAATCAATGCATCCGATCCGGCACCGCCGCGAATCACATCGTTGCCTGCACCGCCATCCATGGTGTTGATGGCCGCATTGCCGCTGAGGATGTCGGCATTGATTGAACCGAGCAGGTTCTCGATTGACAGCAGGGCATCCGTGCCACCGTCACCATCAATGACTGCCAGCGACGAGGCAAGGTTTGCGGTGACACCACCCGCGGCAATCGAATAATCGGCGGTGTCGGAACCACTCCCTCCCTGCAACGTGTCCGCGCCTTCGCCACCGCGCAGGAAATCGTTGCCCTGTCCGCCATCCAGCAGATCATCACCGATACCGCCGGTCAGTGTATCCGCGCCACCAACGCCATAAAGTTCATTGTCTTCGTCGTCACCGGTCAACTGGTCATTGCCTGCAGTCGCCCGGATGCTCTCGATATTGCGAATCCGGGAATCGTCACCACCGTTGACATCAACCGTCGCAAGCGTGCTGCCGGACAGAGTCACGGTGATGAAATTGACACCCGGGAGATTGGAAAAGTCGATCAGGTCCTGACCATTGCCACCATCCAGGGTGTCCAGGCCGGTACTGGCGTTGAAGGTATCCGCACCCGCCAGTCCAAACACCACGTCGGCCGCGTTTGAACCATTGATGATGTCCGCCTGGTTGCTGGCGTAATAAGTTTCAAAGCCGGTAAAGGTGTCGGTACTCCCATCACCTGCAAACGTCGCAGTTCCGGTATCCAGATTCAGTTCAATACCCAGCACGGTCAGTTCATCGAAACGCAACTGGTCGACGCCGACACCGCCGTCCATGATGTCATTGCCACGTCCACCACGGATGATGTCGTCGCCGGACCCACCAACCAGCGAATTGTCCGCCGCGTCACCGGTCAGCTGATCGTTGCCAGCCGTGCCGATCACTCCTTCGATGTTCCGGATGACGTCGTTGTCACCGCCGTTGACCACTACGGTTGCATCATTCTCGGCGTTGAGCGTGACCGTGATGAAGTTGATGCCCAGTGCGGAATAGTCGATGACATCCCGGCCAAGCCCACCATCAAGCGTGTCATTGCCTGCCGAGGCAATGAAACTGTCAGCGCCACCCAGTCCAAACACTTCATCCCGCTGGGCCGAACCGATGATGCTGTCGTTCTGATTGGTCGTATAAAACAGTTCAAATGCGATCAAGGTGTCCGTACTGCCATCCGCAGCATAGGTTGCGGTCGACAGACTCAGATCGAGGACTACCCCCGCGTCGAGCAGGTCGTCGAAGCGAACCTGGTCAGCCGCTCCCGCCCCACCATCCAGCACGTCACTGCCCGTGCCACCCCGAATGATGTCGTTGCCCGCGCGGCCTTCAAGCCGATTGCTCGCCGCGCTGCCGGTGATGTTGTCGTTCTGGCCCGTGCCTATGATGTTTTCAACACTGACGATGGTATCGGTACCACCGTCACCGTCGTTCAAGGCCTCGCCCGCTGCGAGGTCAACCGCAACGCTGTTTGCAGCCAGGGTGTAGTCCAGCGTGTCGCTGCCACTGCCTCCGTCAACGGAATCGTTGCCGAAGTTGCTGACGAAGGTATCGTTGCCCGCATCACCAAACAACGAGTCATCACCGTCGCCACCATCAATACGATCGTTGCCGAGATTGCCACGCAGGATGTTGGTGATCGCGCCACCGGTAATATTGTCGCCGCCGGCTGAACCGGTGACGTTTTCGATTCTGATGATCTGGGTGTCGTCCCCGCCATCCACATCCACAATCACCGCATTGGCATCATGCAAGGTGACCGTTATGAAGTTTGCGGAGGAATACAGCGAAAAGTCGATGGTGTCAGACCCGGAACTGCCGTCAAACTCGTCACCACCGGCACCACCGAAAAAAGTGTCGTCACCGGCATTTCCATCCACCGTGTCGGCACTGGATGAGCTGATGACTTCATCAGACTGAGCGGAACCGAGATAGATTTCGAAGTTGTTGAACGAATCGATGCTGCTGTCACCGCGATAGAGCGCCGTTCGATTGGCAAGGTCCAGCACCACACCAAAGCCTGACAGATCGTCGAAGCGCAACTGATCGAAGCCCGCGCCACCATCCAGCTGGTCCGCTCCAGACCCCCCGGAAACAAGATCATCCCCTGCATTGCCCTGCAGCGTGTTCTGACCGATATCACCGCGCAGAACATCATTGCCGGAGGTCGCCGAGATGTTCTCGATACCCCGCAGCACATCGTCATCCTGACCGGTGATCGTCACCACCGAATCAAAGGACGAGTTCAGAATGACGGTGATCGGGGTACCGGCTCCCAGGCTTGAATAGTCCGCCCAATCACGGCCTTCACCACCATCAAACGTGTCCGCGCCAAGCCCGGCCACCATCCGGTCATCGCCGGTGCCACCAAGCAGATGATCGTTTGCCAGCCCACCGTCGAGCGTGTCATTGCCACCCAGACCACTGAGTGTATTGTCCTGCGCATCTCCGGTGAGGCGATCTGCAAACGCGGAACCTTCAAGGTTTTCGATGCTGATGAAGGTATCCTCTCCACCCTCACCATCGTCGATCAAACCGGTTGCCGACAGATCGATGTTGACTCCGGTGACCGGCGACTGGGAGTAGCTCGCCGTATCTGACCCGTTGCCGCCCACCAGCGTGTCATCGCCCGCACGCCCCTGCAAGGTATCGTCACCATTGCCACCGGTGAGAACGTTGCTGGACAGGTCGCCGACCAGCACATCGTCATGCGCTGATCCGGTCAGATCCTCGATTTCCAGGATGATGTCCCGGCCACCTTCACCATCATCGTTGACAACACCGAGTGAGAGATCGAGATTGATCCCCGAACCCACACGCGAATAGTCGGCGCTGTCGCGACCCGCGCCACCGATCAGCGTATCGTTGCCACCGCCACCAGCCAGTGCATCGTCGCCATCTCGCCCCTCGAAGACGTTGTCATTGCCATCACCGAACAGGGTGTCGTTGCCACCGGTTGCAATGACTCTTTCGAGGTTGCGGACCCGTTGATCGTCGGCGCCGTTGATGACCAGGGTGCCGTCTTCGGCACCTGCAAGGTTGGCAACAATCGAGGTGGCCTGCACAAAGTCGGTGAAATCCAGGGTATCGAGGCCGGCACCACCATCAATCCGGTCCGCACCGAGGCTGACCAGGATCAGGTCAGCGCCATCATTGCCGTTGATGGCATCCGCGCCTGTACCTCCATCCAGCACGTCGTCACCTGCGGCGCCATCGAGGATGTCGTCACCACCTGCACCCTGGAGCGTTTCCGCACTCAGACTGCCCGTAATCTCATCGTTGAAGGACGAGCCGGTAACGTGTTCAAACCCTTTGATCCGGTCGACTTCGGACCCCATGACCGCCGTCGTAAGACCATTCAGGTCGGCGATCTCGCCAAGATTCAGCGTGACCCCGACGATGGCATCGGAAAAATCGACGTAGTCGTCGCTGCCCGCACCACCATCCAGATGATCGTTACCCCGGCCACCAGAGAGGCGGTCATTGCCCTCCCCGCCAAGGATCGTATCGGCGCTGTCCGAGCCGATGACCCGGTCGTCAAACCCGGTCGCAATGAAGTTTTCGACCTCGAGAACCGTATCCCTGTTGCCGGTGTCGATGCTCACGTTATCAACAGCCAGTCGCAGATCCGCCGTCAGCGGCTTGGCCGACAGCGTGTAGTCCACAGTATCGATGCCCGCACCACCAAACAGCGTGTCGAATCCGCCGTGTCCGATCAGCAGGTCACTGCCCGCACCGCCGCTCAGCAGGTTGTTGGCGTCGTCACCAATCAGCGTATCGTCGTTGGAACCTGCAAGAATATTCTCGACCTGACGCAGCCGATCTTCCTCGAAGCCATCACCATCCGGGTCGAGTGCGACATACGCAGCACCGCTGGACACATCCAGAAGGTCAGCGAAAATCTTGACGGACAGCGCAGAATAGTCCGCCGTATCCGAGCCACCACCACCCTCCAGCAGATCGCTGCCGATGCCGCCGAGCAACGTGTCGTTGCCCCGTCCACCGACCAGTGTATCGTCGCCACGTGCACCAAAAAGCCAGTCATTGCCATCTCCACCATCCAGTGCATCGCTGGCCACACCTCCGGTGACTGAATCGTTTCCACTGCCTGAAAAGATGCGGTTGCTGTTCGGATTGTTGGCGAGTACCCAGACCAGGTCACCATCCTGATCAAGAAAATTGAGATCCTGGGGTTCGAATACGTTGCGGACCACAACCTTCTGGTCGCCCTCGGTTTCCATGAAGGTCAACAGGGGAATGGGAATGGGTACCCCATTCTGGTCTACGGCGAGGGGATCAAAATTGGCTTGCAGTTTGATATGCAGAGAAAATTCCGCGTCCGATGGCACCGGATAGGTCAGGTTGACCCGCACATTGCCACGATCATCAAGTACGGGATTCAACAGCTCCCAGCCGTTCCCGGTCAGTGTTGCACCTTCGACGACAAAACCGTCCGGAAAGCCTTCGATCAGGAGCCGCGACGGCTGGAAGCCAACCGGCAAGATCGGCTGCAACTCGATGATACGGGTCATCCGGGTTTCGCTGAACAGATCGCTGTTATCAGCTTCGATGATCAGATCATCAGTCGCGGTGGCGAAGTTCAGTGTTTCCGTTGAAAACTGGGACTCGTTGCTGCCATCAAAAACGGAAGCTTCAGATCCACCACCACCACGAACAAACGAGATGCCCTCCTGAGTTTCGACGATCTTGCCAGGCTGTAACAGCCGAACCTCGAACAGTGGCTTCTGCTCGGGTGACTCCGGTGCCTCACTAACGTTGAAAGAGATACCGCTGCTGGACGACTTCTCGACGATGGGCGGTCGTGGCTCGATGTACACACCTTCTTCATCCACCGAACTCTTTTTGGCGTCATTCTTCTTTTCGTCGATGGACGTGTGCTGCTGCGCTGCCTGCTGCATCGCAACCGCTTCCTGTATGGCTTGCATGACAGCCACCGCCGCCGCTTCAGCCTGTTGGGATTCTTCCTCCTTTTCCTGTGCGTCCTGCTGCAGGGTATCCCGCAGTATGCTGCTGATGGCAATGTAGTCCTGGACTGAAAGGTTGCCGATCTCGCCAACCTTGGAAAGGAACAGATTGGGCTGAATGAGGTCGTCATCGAAGAAGATGCGCGGGGCAAGTTCATCTTCGAACATCAGCAGTGCCATGCCGGTCAATATGATCCGGGCACCTTCGGCGTTGGTGACAATGACATCGGAATCGACGATGTCCACCTTCACGTCCTTGAAGTCGACACCGCTGAAGACAAGATCCGCGCCCGGCTGAACGGTCACGTTCCTGCTGTCGCCTTTGGCGAGACCATCGAAGGACACCACTACCCTGGAATTGCTTGACATACCTGCTCTTCTTGCAATCGCCCATAGACAATCACGGCACATCCAGTGCCGCCAGGTAACCATAGTGCATCGACCCGTCGAGGTCCGACTCGAGCCCGCCAAACGTGCGCTGCATCACGGCGGCTTCGCCGGTCAGCCGCCATTCTTGGCGACGACGTCGAAAAAGCGGCGCCGGAGCTGGCGGAACGTTGATGTTTTGCTAGTTTCAAGACTACAGGCGTGGACTCGCTTGTGCGTTCTTTTGTCTTTTGACAAGGAAAGCAACGGTGTCAAGCAATTGACGCCTTCATGGAACAAACGCGCGACAAGGATTGGCGATGCGCTTCAAGTTTCCTGTCTTATTGCGCCACAAGGCGCTGGACGAACATGACCGGACTGTTCCGGTCAATCTGCTGACCTACTTCACTCCCGGGATCATTGCGACCCTGGTCACGGCATCTTTTGCGATCTGGTCAAACTGGGACATGCTGTCCAAATCGTTCGGCTCTGGCGTTGTTCTCAACGGGATGATCATCGTCATTGGTCTGATCGGGGTGCTGCGCTCGGTGTGGTCGAACTTCAGGTGCCTGGTCACCGCACGCTTTCTGCAGGCCATCGACGACGTGCGCACCCGACCCGCTCCTCTCACCGAAGATGAGATGAAAGCCTTCCGCCGCGCCCTGAAAAAAGAAGGGCGACTGCTGGACATCAAGCAGATGGCCGACCTGCTGGAAAACCTGCCGTCCAAGGGCCACCTGAACGTCACGGACAACGACGCCCGGATGATCAAGTCGAAACTCGGATTTCGTGTCAGTCTCATGCGCGCCAACGCAGGATTTCTCGCGGGCATCCTTGTCATGCTCGGTTTGCTGGGCACGTTCCTGGGACTCTTGACCACCATCGATGCCGTTGGCGTCGCGATGACCAGCATGTCGAACATCGGTGGTGAAGATCCTGATGCCATGAGCGGTTTTCTGGCAAAGATCTCGGCTCCTCTTGCGGGTATGGGCCTCGCATTCAGCTCGTCCCTGTTCGGCCTGGCAGGCTCGCTTCTGCTCAGCTTCACCAACTTCCTCGCCAGCGGTGTCCACGATCGATTCATCGAGCGGGTCAGCCGATGGATCGATGACCGGATCCCCTCGCCGACCCAGCAGGCACGCAAGGCACAGGAAAATCCCAAAGTCGCCGGTTCAGATGAACTCAAGGCGTGGCTGGCAGGTTTTGCCCAGTCTGCGCTGGACACCAATCGCCGGATCGACGAGCTCATTTCCGTGATCAGCGAACAGATGAAGTCCGATATACAGACCTCCAGGACCCATCGGGTGTTGCTGGCGCAAGGCAAGGCCAACCAGGATGAACTGAAGGAACTTCGACGATCGTTCGGACGTGGATTGAGCGTCGTCAGGAAGGAAATCAACGATCGCTTTTTTGATCTTGCCCGCAGATTTGGCGTGAGGCATGACAGGGCCGGCAGCATGGACCTGGCCAGGAGTGATTCGCATGACACGCTGGACGTGACAAATGATCCAACGCCCACCGGAGCGACGGCAAACGCGCCGCTCAGATCACTGGAAGAATCCCATAACCAGCTGTCATCGCTGGTCGAGGAACTGCAGTCATTGCTGGACGGGCAGGATCTCATGCAGGCATTTCGCGCCCGACAGACCGAGGTGGACTCTGATGGTTTGCCACCCACCTTCAAGGACACTGATCAGGGTGCTGCAGGCTTGAATCGACCTGGCGGACATCATCCAGCATGAGTGACAGCAGCGAAGATCTTGACGGCATGGCCATGTCAGGATTTGTCGACATTCTGTCGGCGACTCTGCTCATGTTCATGTTCTTCGTCCTGATCACCGCAGTGGCACTGTTTTTTCATGTGCTGACGTTTACCAGCAAGGAAGCGCCTGTCAGTTTCGAAGAGATTCTCGAGGTCAAGCAGCTGGTTGTGGTGCTCGAAGAAGAAAACCAGGAACTTCGTGAGCAGGTGGCCGGACTCAACCAGAAAGCCACGGAAATCGATGCCAACTTCAAGGAAACCCATGGTGACCAGCGTTTTTCCGTATCCCCGGATGGCATGACGTTTGCTGTCTTCTTTGGATCCAACAGCATCACGATTACCGAGGCGGTCAGCGCCGAAATCAAGGCCTTCATGGAAAAGGGACTCGCCGCGCATGGCAGTTCGCTGACAGCCGTCATGACCGCGCCAAAAACCAGGAGCAACATCGACTCCGTGGCTCGCAAGGTCGCGATTGCCCGCATCCTCAACACCCGCAACAGCCTGCTTGAAACTGCACTGCCACGGGAGTCGATACTCCTGGAAGTGAAGCCCCCGGAAGACCTGGACGGCGACTCGAACTGGGCCATGATCCAGTTGAAGAAGCGATGAGTACACCACGTTGAAGGCGTTCATGTCCTTGTCACACTTCTGCGTGGCAGTTGCCTTGAGTCCGATGTTGGCATTTGCCGACACCCTCAACTGGACGATGTGGTCATCCGGACGCCAGGTGGTCGCCGCCAGCGAGAGGCCCGACCCAACCGGTGCTGCCAGTGAACCGATCAACATCCTGGTCACGGCTGGCCTGAATGACGCCCAACCCGCTCCGTCTGCAACGGCAGAGGACAAATTCATGCTGTCCAGTGTCCGCGCCAGCGCGCAGCCCGACACCTGGCAAAGCCAGGAGCCAGCGCCCTCGACAGTCTCCACGGACACGGCGGTACCTGAGGCAGCCACGATTGCCGACGACAAGGACGCCGCCAACGTCACCCCTACAGCTGGCGTCGTTCCAGCTGGCGGGTTTGTCGATACAACCGACCCGGACCCGGAGGCGACCTTCAGAGCGGCGCCAACGATCGACCCGCAACTGCTGGTCCTGTCACCGCAGGCACTGGAGGCTAGCCCCAATGACCACGAATCCGGGACCTCAGAGCCCATTGAAGATGCCTCCTTTGCGGCTCTGGAAGCGGAAATCAACAACTCCATGACTCTCGGCCCTGTCACCCTTCTGGAGGATCTTTCGTTTGCAGCCGATGGCGCCGGGGCCGTGGCCGAAGATGCATCGGGCGCCTCGACGCTGGCCGCGGCCAACACCACCACGCAACAGACCGGCCGATACGACGAAGTGATGTCGGAAATCATCAAGGCAGACCAGGCGAACGGCACTTACGACCCGGCTGAAGACAATCGGCCGGAACCGCTGCTGCTCGAGCAGGTACTGGAACTGGCGTTGACCAGTAACCCGGAAGTGGCCATGGCCCTGGCGAGGGAAGAACAGGCCCGCTGGGGGGTGCGCGAAGCGGGTGGCTACCGATCTCCAGCCGTGGACATGGTGGCCGAGTTTGGTCCGGAGCATAACCGGCCTGCAACCAACACATCCGGTATCGACGACATCACTCCTGGTCGAAATCTGACCTTGAGGATTTCAAAACTGCTCTACGACGGTGGTGTTTCCGTCGCGGAAGAAGACCGGCGCAAGCAGCTCCGCAGGACATCGGAAATCGAAACCCGGCTGGTCATAGAAGCGATCGTCGTCTCTGCCGTCAAGTCGTACATGGAAATCCTCCAGAACCAGCAGGCAGCGCGGGTAGCAGAGGAGTTTGTCGCCGAAATGCAGCGTATGGTCGATCAGATCTCGCAGATGCACGAGTCGGGCGCGGCCAGCAAGATCGAACTCGATTTCGCCCGGTCACGGCTGGCCTCGGCACGTGCACAGACCGGCAACTCTGCAGCACAACTGAATGACGCACTGTCGAATCTGGAGTTTCTGACCGGTGATCTGCCGGAGTTCACGGCTGTTGCGCCAATCGATGTCTCCACGGTCGTGATCGACACGCTGCTGAACTACGTGGAAACGGCACGCCAGAACAACGCGGAAGTGCTGCTCAACGCCTCCAACAAAACCGCTCTGTCGCTCAAGATTCGAGGCCAGCAGGCGCAATACCGTCCGATTGTCTCGCTCAACTTCAAGAGTGAGTCGCTCGCCGATGAGGGCGGCAACCAGGATCCCCGCAACACGACCGAAGTGAAATTGAAGGCCGAGTATTTCCTCATCGATGGTGGAGTTCGCAAGGCACGTATCCAGCGCAGCAAGGCGCAGTTGATGGAGCTGGAGTGGGATCACGAACGCCTCACGAAGGACATCGACCGACGCATCAAACAGTCGTACAACCAGATCACCACCAATCGGTTGACGCTGGCAGCCACCGAAGACGAAATCAAGGCCAATCAGGAACTGCGTCGGCTGAACCGGCAGAATCTGGAAATCGGGGATATCAGCATTCTCGAACTGATCGAAGTGGAGGAGCGGTTGTTCAACTCGCAGGCCACCTGGTATCGAATCAGTTCCGAGATGCTGCGCAACTACTATGAACTGCTGATCGGAGTGGGTGACCTGCCAGCGGTACTGGCCGAGGACTACACCACCAGCCGAATCACGGAATAGTGTTCCCGTGAAATCCGGCTGCTGCGGCGATCAGGGTCGATCGCTGGTTTCGATCAACTCGCGATAGCGCTGCATGTGACGTCGCGCCGAGATTTCGTCACCGCCCAGTTCAGCGATGCGCGCCAGGTTGTAGTGAGCGTCCGGTATGCCTGTCGCACGCTCGTAGTGGACACGCGCCCGTTCAAGTTCATCCAGTTCGTCGAAAATCGTGCCGAGATTGTAGTTTGCCAACTGGTGTTGCGGTGCAATGCGCAGCGCTGTTTCGTAGTGACGCTTGGCATGCCGGAGGTTGCCCTTCAGTTGATACAAACGACCGGCATTGACGTGGGCGTCGGCATTTTCAGGGTCCAGTTCCAGCGCACGACGATACGCCTCGGGTGCCTTGTCGAGGTCGGCTTCTTCAAGGTCCAGTCCCAGGTTGTACCACTCGTCGCCCGTCATCTCGCCAGCTTCGCGAGTGACCACAAGGTCACCACCAAGGATGGTCGACACCTGCACAACAGGCTCCGAAGACTCGAATGAAAAATGTGCCTGGCCCGTTTCGGCATCCCAGAAGCGGTTTTCGGAGCACACCACAAGATTTGCACCGTCCTTGAGAATTCGCATCGCAGACAGTGAAGGCAGATCGGGCATCTGATGTTTGAGGCGCGTCAGCACGCGCAGCGCGCGACGAGGTGTAATCGCCGAATCCAGCAGACCCTTGGCCGTACGCAACAACACCACATCCTGAAAGGAGAACCGGAATTCACCTTTGTCGCCGCGATCGGGGCTCAGCAGTTCACGCCGGACGTAGTGCCGCACCTGATGTGGCTTGAGCCCGATCAGAGTGGATACTTCCGCCGTGGTATATCCCGCCATCAATTATCTGGACCCTGCTGGCTGTTGATCTCGAAGACTTGCGGCTGCATCAATGCGCGCCGGCGGCATGATACGAGATATCAATGAAATTTCGTACCATCCCGCGATTGTTTACCGGGCAATTCAGTGGCCACCAGGAGTGACAGGCGCACGGCTGGATTTGAAAGCTGAGTAGAAAGTGAGTGTGAACGCGGAACCTCAGGATGGATCCACACCCTGTCGCCATCTTTGTCCGGCATCCCGATCGGCTTGATTCCATCGGCAGCCAATCTCTAACATCGTAACCGTATTATTTGTTACCCATCAGGAGAACGGCTTGAAAGCCATGAAACTCGGTCTGCAACTCGGCTACTGGGGCGCCAATCCACCCACCAATCTGGTGCCTTTGGTTCAACACGCGGAAAAGCTGGGCTACGACTCCGTGTGGACTGCCGAAGCGTATGGCTCCGATGCCCTCACGCCACTGGCCTGGATCGGCGCCAACACCAGCACGATTCGCCTCGGTACCGGTGTCTGTCAGATGTCAGCGCGCGCACCCACAGCACTTGCCATGGCGGCGATGACTCTGGATCACCTGACACAAGGTCGACTCATACTGGGGCTGGGAGTGTCGGGCCCCCAGGTGGTGGAAGGCTGGTACGGTGCACCCTTTTCGAAACCACTTGCGCGCACTCGCGAGTACATCGACATCATCAGGCAGGTCCTCAAGCGACAGGCACCTGTATCCAGCACGGGGGAGCACTACCCACTGCCGTTCCATGGAGAAGGCTCCTGGGGTCTGGGCAAACCGTTGAAGTCGATTCTCCATCCCCTGCGGGAAGACCTGCCGATATTCCTCGGTGCGGAAGGGCCGAAAAACGTTGCGTTGACTGCGGAAATCGCTGATGGCTGGCTGCCTCTTTACTATTCGCCCTTCCGGCAGGAGGTCTACAAACCTTCCCTGTCCAATGCAAAATCAGGTTTCGAGGTATCACAGGGCGTCGTCGTGAACATCACCGATGATCGGGAACGTGGCCTTGCACCCGTCAAGAACATGCTCGCGCTGTACATCGGCGGTATGGGGGCCAAGGATCGCAACTTCCACAAGGAGCTGATCTCCCGGATGGGATTCGAGGCCGAAGCCCAGCAGATCCAGGACCTTTTCCTGTCCGGCAGGAAGGCTGAAGCCGCTGTCGCTGTGCCTGACAAGCTGGCGGACGAGATCTCACTGGTCGGAACCAGGGACTACATCAAGGACAGGCTCACGGCCTGGCGGGAAACACCGGTGACTTCGCTGCTGGTCTCGGCGCGAGGCAGTGCTGAACTCGAGACACTTGCAGAACTGGTGCTCGGCGCCTGACGGACCTTTTTTGCAAGCCGTGTCCAGCCAGAATATCCCTACCGGTTTCGCTTGAGTTCCTTGCGCAGGAACTTGTACTGGGATGCCGTCACCGACGACACGCTGTCAACCACACAGCGTGCACTGGGAATCTGGCTGACCCGATCGATTGCATTGATGCGGTCCAGTCTGCAGAGGCGACTGTCACGCCCATTCAGGACCAGCAGGTCATCGCGATCCAGACCCTGGCAAGGGCGCATCAGCCTGACGATGTAGTACTTGTCACGCGAAGCCCGAAAGGAAATGTGCTGCCGGTCCAGGATGTACGTATCGGAAACGCTTCTCAGCGCAAGACACCGCGGGGCATCGTTGTAGTCCTCTTCTGTGAGCGTCTCGGCCAGTATCTGCTCGACAGTGAGTTTGGCAGGCTCAGCCGGCGGCGGGTTGGTCTCCTGCGCATCGATTGGTGGCGTGATCAAGACCAGAGCCAGCATAAGGAATAGCAGTTTCACGGTCTGTTCTCCGCTGTGGGTTCAACAACTCACCCGAACACCTTCAGGATACTGCAGTGTGCGCTCAATGACTCGTGAACCCGAGTTCCTCAGGAAAAACGGAGCACAGCCGCAAGGGCGGGCAGGATTGATTCGCAGCGTTCCTCGATTTTCCGGGCAAGCAGATCATCCGCGCGGGTCTTGCCATCGTTGACCGCCACCATCGGTATGCCCCGTTCATGCGCACGCCGACAGAAACGGAAACTGGAAAACACCATGAGCGAGGTGCCAACGATCAGAAGACCATCGCTGTCATCGATCATGGCGTAGGCCGCGTCGACCACCGGACGTGGAACACTGTCGCCATAAAACACAACATCGGGCTTGAGGATACCGCCACACGATTGACAGGCAGGTACACACACGGCAGCAATGGCATCCGTGCTCAATTGCAGATCCGCATCACCGTCCGGCGCCGGTGAAAACACCGCACTGCCCAGCCACGGGTTTTCGAACGCCAGACGATCCTGCAGATCCGCCCGCGTGGAACATTCGTGACAACCAAGGCAGACGACCCGATCCAGCCGTCCGTGCAGATCGATCACGTCGTTCTGACCGGCTGCCTGATGCAAGCGGTCCACATTCTGTGTAATCAACCCAGTGATCCGGTGTTGAAGCGCCGGGGACGCCAGTGCGTAATGCGCCGGATTGGGCTGCGCCTTGACGAAGGACCGCCAACCGTGAAAGGACCTGGCCCAATAGCGCTTGCGAACGGCCGCAGATCCGACAAAGGCGTCATGCTGGATCGGAGGTGCACGTTTCCATTGACCCTGCACATCCCGGTAATCGCCGATTCCCGATGGAGTGCTTATACCGGCACCGGTGATGACCACCAGCCGACGACGTGTTTCGACAAACTGAAGCAACATGTCCACCGATGCGTCAACCGGGTCATCAATCGATTCATCAACCGATTCCTCAACCGATTTATCGACCAAGGCGATCAGCCGCTCGAATGGCTGACGCCGCGATGCGTGGTGTGCGGGAGTCGCCACTGGGTGTACCGGTACCACTGTTCACTGTCAGGGCAACGGCCAGACGCCTTGAGGGATCGCAAAACGCACCGCTGCCACCATAACCATAGTGACCAAACGCCTCCGGGGCTCGCACCCCGAATGCAAACGCGCGGTGGTACCCGAGCCTGAAGTGCATGGGTATGAACAGCACGTTGTCACGTGTTCGATTGCGCACGATGCCCATGATTCTGGCGCGTTCCTCGGACAGCAGGCGTACGCCATCCAGCTCACCCCCTTCGGCAATCATGGCATACATGCGCGCGAGCGAGCGCGCCGTAAACTGGCCGTTGGCGGCTGGAATGCATGCTTGCACGGTCTGTGGATCGTTCCAGTCGAAAGGCACCTCAAACGGCATCAATGCTGCACGAAACTCCGAAGTGTCCAATCCCACCAGTCGCAACCCTCGTCGCATGACATCCAGAAAATCGGCTCGCCAGCCCGCCTCCGGCAGGCGCGGCGGGCGCATGAAACCATTCATCAACAGTGCACGACGTTCCATGGCGTCATCGGGCAGGCCGATATACGCACCATCCAGCTTCAGGGGTACGACCAGCTGATCATGCAGAACCTTCGCCAGTGGCTGTTGCATGATTGATTCGATCAGGCCTCCGAGCAACCAGCCGTAGGTGATCGCGTGATAACCATGTTCGGTGCCGGGCGAATGCACCGGACGGGCGTTGGCGATCGCACGCTTCATGGTGTCCCAATCAAGCATCGTTGCGGGATGGCTGATCATCTCGCCCAGCCGATACAGGCCCGCTTCGTGACACAGCACGTGGCGAACGGTGATGCCTTCCTTGCCGTGCACCGCAAACTCCGGCCAGTGCTGACAGACCTTGTCTTCGTAATCGACCCGTCCTTGTTCGGCCAGCACATGGAGTAATGTCGAGAGCACACCCTTGGTCGTCGAAAAGGACGGAGCGAGTGTATCTTCCCGCCAGGGGCTCCCGTCGCGATCACGGGTACCGCCCCAAAGATCCACGACCTTGACCCCACGGTGATAGACACAGGCCGCCGCACCGCCCTCGCGGGCGCGCAGGAAGCCGCCCAGTGTCGCCGCGACTGGCGCAAAATCCGGATGTACATGACCATTCAGCATGGGTCGATGCTACCGTGAGCCGGACAGATGAACCACTGGGAATCACAAACAGATAAACTCTGGCACGGACCCATATCCGGCAGCTGGACATGCCATGCACAAACAGCCTGTTTTCCGCAGTCTTCGACTGACCCTGAGCCCTGCCCGCCAGGAACATCTGCCTCAGCTGCACGTATGCTGGAATCATCCAGAGGTGCGACGATACCTGTTTGACGACTACGTGGTCACACGGGCCATGGCGCAGGGATTGCTCGATCATTGCCTGGCCGTGCAGAACGATGGATTGGGTCTGTGGGTGATCAGCCTGCGGGACGAGGGCACATTCATCGGTTGTGCCGGCCTCAATCCGGTCGGCATCGCTGCTCTCCATGAGCCGCGCCTTGCCGGGCTGCTGGAACCGCTGGTCGCGCTCGACCCGCAGTACTGGCACGGCGGTTACGCACGCGAGTCGCTGCGTGAACTGCTGGACTACGGCTTCATCACGCTCGATCGGCCAACCATCGCCGCAGTCAACGATGCACCCAATCTCGCGTCCGAAAAGATGTTGCGCAAATCCGGGTTTACCCTGATGAGCCAGAAACCCGGGCCCCGCCATCCTCTGTGTACCTACACCCAGGACACCGCGAACTGGGTCAGGCTGCGTAACAGCATCTGAGTGGACCGCTCTGCGTGGTGCCGGTCAATGCGCACCGATCCGCATGTCCTGCGGCGTTCGACGGGACATCAAGACATAAGTCACCATGGACACCGTCAGCGCCGGAAACAACTCGTGCAACTGCCGCCCGAAACCCAGAGCCATCCAGGCCAGCAGTACCACGATACCGACACCCATCGACCAGAGTACGGCTGACCACGAGCCACGCCGCCAATACAGGCCGAACAACACCGCCGGCAGGAAACAAACCGCGTACAGGCTGCCGGAAAACAGCGTCATCTCCACGATGCCGCCGGGTGGATTGAGTGCGAGAACCGCCGATACCACCGCGAACCCGACCACTGCGTAGCGTGTAAAACGCACCGGCGGTGCGTCTTTCCAGCGCACCACGACGATATCCCGGAACAACACGCTCGCCGCCACCAGCAGAACGCTGTCCATGGACGACATGGCGGCAGCAATGATGGCGACGACCAGAAAGTCCGACACCGCACGCGGGAAAATCGCTGGATCGTTGATCAGGGTCGGCACGATGCGATCGGTATCCGTGACACCGTCCAGCAGAAAGTGGGCATAAACACCGATCGGAAACAGGCAGAACTGGATGATCGCGATACCGATGACCGCCACCCAGATCCCGACCCGGATCTGCTCTTCATCACGAAGCGCATAAAAGCGCGAGAGCTGCCGCGGGTCCACCATCAACTTGAGTGCTCCGGACAGACTCATGCCAACAATCACCGCAACCGGAACCAGCGCTCCATACTCGAACAGCGGCGCCGTGGCCGGATCGGCCTTGAGCTCCGGCAGACGCGTGATACCTCCCGCGGCGTCGGTGACAAACCAGAAGATCGTGACCGCACCGATGAGCATCATGACGCCTTGCACCACATCGGTCCGCACCACGGACACAAAACCACCCAGCGCCGTGTACGCCACGACAACGACCAGGCTGATGCCGACGGCCGCTGCATAGGGTACGTCGAGGAACTCCTGGAAGACATTGCCTGCGCCCTTGAAAATGGCCACCAGATAGAGCACCGACGACAGTGTGATGACCACGCCGGAGGCAACACGCAGTGTTTCCCGGCCAGTCGGGTGCGGGAACCGGATGGCCAGAAAATCAGGGATGGTCAGCGCATCAAACTCGCTGACAAATCGGCGCAGGCGCGGGGCCACAAAGCGCCAGCTTGCCCACGTGAACAGGACAATGAGTACCGCCAGCGTGAGCCAGGGCAGACCATAGGTGTAACTCTGGCCGGCATGACCAACATAGCTGTTGGTACTGGCAAAGGTCGCAAAATAGCTGAAGCCAATCACGACGCCACCCATGTTGCGGCCACCGACAAAATAACCACGCATGTCGGCACTGGCCGTGCTGCCCGCCTCGATGTTGCGGAACAGTATCGCGGTATAGAGTGCAAACAGCGTGAGCAGAAACCAGTGTTCCATCAACCAGTCAATCACGCACTCTCTCCCTTTTGGCTCTCCATCTGCATTGGTGACGAACCCGAAGTTGAGCCCGAAGCACATTCGGTACACCATACCTGCATGCAACGACTGCTTCTCCTGCTGCCGGTTATCCTCATCATCATCGGGGTGGTTGCCGTCCTGATGCGCAGGCAGAGTCGGCACCAGCCGAGCGACGTTGACCAGGAAAACAACTATGGCCTGCTGGTCGTGCTGCTGGTCATCGGCGCCGTGGTTGCAATCGCCGCATTCTGGTTCCTCCAGGCAGAACTGCACGTCGAATCATGACCATCCAGGTAACTGCGGAGTCTGGCGGATTCGGGGCACGCGTGGAAGGCATCCGGCTCGCGGACGAATTGACCGCATCCGAGGTTGCGCAGATCCGGGCCATCTGGCTCAGGCACCAGGTCATCTGGTTTCCAAATCAACCGTTGACCCACGCCCAACTCGAACGATTCACTGGCTACTTCGGACCCTTTGGGGATGACCCCTTTGTCGAGCATCTCGATGAACACCCGCATGTGCTCGAGGTGAGACGTGAGGCGGACGAACAGGTTCCACCGTTTGGCAGCAACTGGCATTCCGACTGGTCTTTCCAGACCTACCCACCCATCGCGACGATGCTGCACTCGAAGGTCATCCCGCCAGTGGGTGGCGACACCTGCTTTGCCGACAGCTATCGCGCTTTTGACGCCCTGCCCGTATCGACGAGAGGCAAGCTGGCAAACCTGATCGCCATCCACTCGGCCAGGCGTCCATACTCACCCCGTGGCTTCCTGGCCTCCGGTGGACATGCCCGCAGCATGAAGTTCCATCCGAGCGACAAGGCGATGGACACCCAGGAACATCCGGTGATCCGCGTGCATCCGGAAACAGGCCGCAAGAGTCTTTGGGTGAATCAGGCGTACACCATCGGCATCCAGGGCTGGTGCCAACGGGAAGCCGACGAACTGTTGCGCGCGCTTTTTGACCACGCCACGCAGCCAGAATTTGTCCATGTCCACCAATGGGAGCCAGACATGCTGTGCATCTGGGACAACCGCTGTACCCAGCACTGCGCCCAGGGTGGGTACGACGGATTCAGGCGGGTCATGCACAGGACGGTTGTTGGTGGCGTTCCAGAGATCCATCACGGGTCGCGGCCGTAAGGTGTGCTCAAAAGTGTGACAAGAGGGACAATCAACCGCGAAACCAGACGCACAGACGCAAGTCATCATGGACATTTGTAACGGTCCACCGGCGCCGTCACCATCGGCCGTCAACAACAACCGACAACACGGAGGGCATGCCTTGATCGAACCACTGGACGGGATCTGTGTTGTGGAAATGACCATCGCGGTACAAGGTCCCGCGGCAGGACTCTACCTCCGTGACATGGGTGCCGAAGTCATCAAGGTGGAACCCCCCATTGGTGATCCGAACCGTTACGGCCGGAATGTCGACAACCCAACACCGGCCGGTACGCTCGGACCGCAGTTTGTCGCGGTGAATCGGGGCAAGAGATCAGTCTGCCTGGACATGTCTACCGAACTCGGACGGCGTGCCCTGCATGGTCTGCTCGAAGGTGCTGACGTGTTTCTTTCCAACTATCGCGAAGACGCGCTCATGCGGATGGGCCTCTCATGGGACTCTCTGCATGCGAAGTATCCCAGGCTCATTCACGCCACAGTATCCGGCTTCGGCCCGCGTGGGCGCGATGCGGGCAAAGCCATGCTCGATGGTGCTGCCGTCGCGCGTGGCGGGCTTGCTTTCATGACGGGGCCGGCTGACGGTCCACCCAACGTTCCTGGCGCCATCATCGGCGATACCGCAGGCGCCATGCAGCTGGCGCTTGCCACCATGACGGCATTGTTCGCCCGTGAGCGCACCGGCATTGCCCAACGTGTGCAGACCAGCGCGCTGGGCACCCAGCTCTGGTTGCAGCAGTGGGAACTGACCCATACGGCAATGACCGGAGCGCAGCTCACCCGTTCAGGCGCCCATCATTCCAACATCCGCGGTCCGTACGGGGTTTATCGAACGGGTTGTGGCGGTGCCGTGTTGCTGGCCCAGACGATGACGCAGGATGCATGGGACGCCATCTGCATCTTCGCCGACATCCCTGAATATGCCGTCGATCAACGATTCAACACTCCAGGCAAGCGGCTGGGTGAAGGCATCACCCAGGAAGCTTCCGAAGAAGTCCGTGAGGCATTGCGAAGGGGATTTGCCTTGCATACCGCAGCGGCCTGGGATGAGTTCCTGCGCACCCAGCCGGAGGCCATCTGGGAGCGCGTCAGATCGTGGCATCAGGTACTGGAAGATGAGCAGAGCCTCGCCAATGACTACATTGTCACCGTCGAGGTACCTCAGTTCGGGCAGACCCGAACCGTCGGCAATCTGGTGAATCTGAGCGAAACGCCTGGTAGCGTAAAAGGCGGTCCACCTCTGCTGGGAGAAGGTAATGTGGAACTGCTGGGCCGGATCGGCATGACCGCGGACGAGATCGAGTTGGTGACCTCACGTGCGACCGAGGTAAGGGAAGCCGCGTTTGCAGCGTTGCTCGCCGCAGCCAACAATTGAGGGGACACTTGCAATAACTCTTGCGAGGACTCTTGCGAGGACTCGAGAACCCCGATCACAGCAGGGACCGTGGCCAGAACCGTCGCAGGCGAATCACCGGCAACCGGGGTGAACAGGAAGCCAGTGCAGGTTGCATGGCTCCCCATCGGTCACTGCGGGATCAGTTACTCCGGCAGCGTGACCCCGGTGCCACCGAACTCCTTCGGCATGTCCTGGTACTTGGGCAGCCCGTCTTTCACCGACAGTGTTTTTTCACTGTAGAACACGTGCAGCGCTCCCTGGTGCTTGAAGGTCGGCACCGTATTCAGGTAGACATCGACCATACCCATCTGCGGGTGATCGGTGAAGATGTGTCCACCACACTGTGAGCAGAACTTGCGCTGACTACCCGGTGTCTTGGCGTAGGTACCAATCCGGTCAGCACCCTGCGTGACCTTGACACTCTGTGGTGGCCACAGGCTGAAAGCGTTGATCGGCGCACCAGCCCAGTGAGCGCAATCGGTGCAGTGGCAGTAGCCCATGGCATTCGGCTGACCTGTCACTTCGAACTTCACCTGGCCACAGAAGCAGCTGCCAGCATGACTATCACTCATTTCCTTTTCCCTCTTGCAAGAACGGTTATCGGACCTGTCACTTCGACGCCGCAAAAAAAACCAGCAGCGTCATCTCTTCAAGGATCTCGAAAAAAGAGTGGGTTTCAGTAGCCCCCACATACAGCAGGTTACCTGGTTCAACCAGCCGCTCGGTATCCCCGAGTTTCATCTTCGCGCGGCCTGCGAGGACAAAGTAGATTTCGTCCTCGTCGTGTGGCGATTGCATGTCGCGTGCACCGACAGCCAGCCTGTACAAACCGCAGGAAAGTGCGGGTACGTTGAGAAACTCCTTGTACTGGACAGGCGCACTGGTGAGTTGCTTCTGCAACTGTTCCAGATCGAACACCTGCCACGATTCATTACCCATCGCCGACTCCCTGGTCGATAATCAACAAAAAACCGGGTGTGTTGAACGTCTTGTCAGGCTGCCGCACACTCAGTTGCCAAAATCCCAGCTTTCCCCGGCGTGATAACGACGAAGTACCAGCTTGGCGATCAGGATCTTGTGGACTTCATCCGGACCATCGGCTATCCGCAGCGTACGGGCGCCCTGGTACATCCCGGCGAGGGGCAGATCACCGGAGACTCCGGCCGCTCCCCACACCTGGATCGCACGATCAACAACACGATGATACGCCGCCGGTACATAAACCTTGATCGAGCTGATATCCACCCGTGGGTCTGCACCAGCTTCCATCTTCTCTGCGCAGTGGATGGTCATCAGCCGGGCGGACTGGATATCCATGTAACTGTCGGCGACAAAGCCCTGCATGAACTGCTTGTCTTCCAGCTTTTCGTCGCCATGCACCTGGCGCGTCATCAGGCGATCGATCATCAGATCAAAGGCGCGCCACATCGAACCGATGGAGTTCATGCAGTGATAGACCCGCCCGGCACCCAGGCGATCCTGTGCAGCCTGGTGACCGGTGCCGGTACGACCCAGCTGGTTATCCTTGGGTACCCGGACATTGTCATAGATGATTTCGCAGTGACTGGAAGCCTTGCCCCACACGGGCACGCCTCGAACAATCTTCAGACCAGGCGCACCTTTTGGCACGATGATCTGCGTCATCTTGTCGTTTTTGCCGGTGGGATCCTTGGGATCGGCCGTACGGCACATCACCACGTAAAAATCTGCCGCGTAACCATTCGACGTGAACCACTTGTGGCCGTTGATGACCCACTCATCACCATCCAGTACGGCACGAGTGGTCAGCGCGGTCGGGTCCGAGCCCGGATTGTGCGGTTCGGTCATGGAGAATGCAGACTGCATGGTCCCTTCGGTCAGTGGTTTGAGCCATTTTTCGTGTTGTTCCGGGGTGCCGTACTTCACCAGTATCTTCTGGTTACCCGAGTTGGGCGCGACCACGCCGAACAACGAAGCAGCACCAGGGCTGTAGGAGAGCACCTCGTTCATGTAGGCGTGTTGCATGAACGACAGACCCATGCCACCAAATTCCTGCGGCAGGTGTGGCGCCCAGAGTTTGGCCTTTTTCACCCGGTCCTGGATCTGGTTGCGCAGTTCCTTCGCTTCCGCAATCACTTCCTTCGGAGTGGTGGAGCTTCCGTCCGACATCCAGCCCCACAGTTTTCGCTCGTTCGGCAAAATCTCCTGATTGATGATTTCCGCAGTAGCCAGGCGGATTTCGTTGACTTCATCGTCCAGTGTGGGCACCGGTTTGACGTTCATTGCCATGTTGTCTTCCCCTTCATTTAGTCTTCCCCTGCAAGAACCACAAGATGCTAAATCAACCTGCGCCAACAGGCGAACAGGACATTCAGACGTTCTCCACCCGATTGATCTGGGCATGGTGAGCAACAATGTACTCGCTGCCGAGCGTGCTGCCGTCGTTTTTTCCCAGCGTCAATGCCGGCCAGCGGCCATCGGCAAAAACGAACAGCACCGTACATCCCTCCGGTCCCGCGACGAGCGGACCATAACCACGATTGGCGATTCCGACTCGAATGTCTCCGGCCTTGTGCCACTGGGCACCAACCCGTTGTGTGCCCTCCAGCAGGATCTCCGTGTAGTCGCAGTCGTGGGTATGCGCTTCCACTGTGCAGTGAGGTGGAAAAAACACCTTGAACACGGTCGGCGACACCGGGCTGTCCGGATCTCCCACCTTGTACATGCGGGTCCGGACTCCCGTCGGCAGCGTGGTTTCGTCAAGTTCATCCCATGAAAACGCGGTGTGCCCCTTGCGCTTGAGTTCCGCCGCCACCTGATCATTCGGTTTTTGCATGTTTCATCCATCCTGCTGCCATCACGCAGTTATACCCCCGGTACACTCCGGAAAACACCCTCGGCATCGGCATGACAGGTGATCGACACGTTGTGGTGGGGCTGTTTTCGCGCGGATCATGCATGCACATTCCCGTCGGGTTGACACCCCCATCACAAAGTCACCCCAAGAAAGCGGACCGTCCTGCCGCCGAAGCGTGGCTATAATGCGATCTTTCCGACTTGAGACCGGGCGATGCACGAACTTCGCTACCCTTATGCAACCCATGCTCCACGGAGTTCGACCATCGAGGTCGCTCCAGGTGTTCGCTGGGTCACCATGCCAATGGGCGGATCGCTCACACACATCAATCTGTACCTGCTTGAGGACAGGGACGGCTGGTACGTCGTCGACACCGGTCTGAACAACGAGCAGACCCTCGACCTGTGGCATGACGTGTTCCGCACAGAGCTGGGTGGTAAGCCGGTCAAGGGTGTGATCTGCACACACATGCATCCTGACCACATCGGACTGGCCAAGGCCATTACCGATGAGTACCGATGCCCGCTCTACATGACACGCAGTGAGTACTACCAGGCACGCGCGTTTTCGGGCAGTGGCGGCAATCATCACTCGGCCTGGCTGGGTGAGAAGTTCTACACACGCTCCGGCATGCCGGTCCAGTATCTGCAGAATCTTGCGCAGATGTGGGCCAAGCGCGGGGCCGACAGCATGACGATGAGCGAGATGCCAAGCGGTTTCCAGCGCCTCGAGGATGGCGACCTGCTGAGCATCAATGGCAGGGACTGGCGAATCATCGTCGGTTCAGGACACTCCCCGGAGCATGCCTGTCTGTATTGCCACGAACTGAAGATCATGTGTTCGGGCGACCAGATCCTGCCCATCATAACCAGCAATGTGAGCGTGCATCCGACCGAACCGGAAGCCAATCCGCTCAAGGTCTGGATGGAGTCCCACGACAAGTTCCTGACCACTCCTGACGACACCTTGATCCTGCCGGCCCACAATCTGCCGTTTTACGGTGTGCGGGCGCGGTTGCGCCAACTCATCGATCACCATGACGATCGAATGCTGGCCATTGAACAGGCCTGTGTCGAGCCGCAGGTTGCGCGTGATCTGCTGCCGGTGCTGTTTTCCCGACAACTGGACGCCAGACAGACGATGATGGCGCTCGGCGAAGCCATTGCGCATCTGCACCTGCTCATGTATCGAAACAGGATCGAGCGCACATTGCACGAAGATGGCAGATACCGTTTCAGTTCCATCGACCCGTCCTTGCCCCGGCGCCAGCACCCTACCGAAGGACCAAGCGAATCCCCGGAAATGGTCTGACGTGAAAAAGACCTTGCTGTTGTCCGCTCGATCGTCCTTACCTTCGTTTGGGGTCTGGATGACCGCCATAAAAACGATCGGCGCGTGAACGCCAAACAACGCGTCGCCGAAATCACGTTTCGGCTGCTGCGCTGGGCTCACGATCACCTCCGACCGGGCATTCGAACGCTGGTCGGCATTATGTTCATTCTGGGTGGCCTGCTCTGGTTTCTGCCGATACTCGGCGTCTGGATGCTGCCGCTCGGTCTGGCGATCGTATCACTGGATATCCCGCCCTTCAGACCGCACATCCACCGCTGGATGGTGCGTCTGCACGCAACCGCTTATCCGGCGAGTACCGAGCCTTATCGACCGACGTCCAGCCAGTAGCCCCCATCCGCATGATGACGGACATACCCTGCAGTGGGTGTGGCGAAGTGCGTACCAATGATGAGCACTCCCGAGTCGACATACTTTTCCAGCAGATCGAGACGGGTATGTTCGCCCTGGTGCCGATCAAAATCTGCACTGCTGCACCAGTCGGTGCGCGTCATCTGACAGGGGTGGTGGATACAGTCACCGGTGATGAGCGCCTCTTCTCCCATGGATGAGATGTGTACGCTGACATGGCCCGGGGTATGCCCTGGTGTTGGTTCCAGGCGAATTTCAGGACAGATCTGCGAGTCTTCGGCAATCAGATCCACCAGCCCTGCATCGACGACCGGACGGACCGAATCGGCAATCACGGGTCCATATCCTGCTTCCTGTTCATTGCTGCTCCAGTAGGACCATTCCTTGCGGGCCAGCAGATAACGCGCATTTGGAAAGGTAGGAATCCACTGACCGTCCACCAGCATGGTGTTCCAGCCCACATGATCCACGTGCAGGTGCGTACACATCACGGTGTCGATGGTCTCGCGTGGATAGCCTGCCACTTCCAGGTCCTTGAGAAAGGACGTCTGCAGGTTGTTCCACGCTGGCACGTTTCGCTGTTTGTCATTGCCAATGCAGGTATCCACGACGATCCGTCTGCCGGGTGTTTCAACGACCAGTGCATGCACACTCATCTTCAGGTTGCCTTTTTCATCCATGAAGTGCGGATACATCCACTGCAGCGGCAGACAGGCATCCCGGGTTGCATCCGGCAGAATGAATCGGCTGCCCCCCACAGCTTCCACTTCAACGATTCTGGTAATCCTGACGTTGCCGACCTGCCAAACGTTCATGGTGCTCCCTTGCCAAGTTCCTTCGAAGATCGAGAATACGCAGAGCCAAACGGGTTGCGCAATCGACAAAGCGCACCTATCGTCGCACCAGATCATTGCGACTGCAGGGAAGATCCGCGGACATGGGACTGATCGACACGTTCAAGACACTGACCCATCTGCCATTGCTGCTGAAGTTGAAACGTGAAATGGTGCCCCGTTCGCTGGACGAGCGGGACTGCATCGGTGCCTGCGTGGCACGCAATGCGGAGCGATATCCAGACCGTGTGGCCTATTCCTGCAATGGCCGTACGATCACCTGGCATGGTTTCAACGCCCTCGCCAACCGCTATGCGCACTCCTTTCTTGCACGTGGATTGACGCTGGGGGACACCGTCAGCGTGATGATGGAAAACCGGATCGAGTTTCTTGCCATCATCATAGGCCTCAACAAGATCGGCGTGACTGCAGGTCTGCTCAACACCAACCTGACCGGTCGGCCCCTGACACACTGTATCGCCACCACACAATCGAAGGTATGTGTGGTCGGCGAGGAGTGCAGTGCAGCAGTTGCCAGCATCATGGGTGAGTTGAGCCTGGTTGCCGGCCGTGACTATCTCTACGTGGCTGAAAACAATGCCAACCCGAATCCCGACTGGAGTGTCGACCTCGATGCCGATGCGCAGGATCGTCCCTGGGAGAACCCTGATGAAACAGCAACCATCGAACTGGGCCAGACTGCTCTTTACATCTTCACTTCCGGCACCACTGGCTTGCCAAAGGCTGCGGTCATGTCCAACAGGCGATACCTGGGTACCGCATCCCTGTCGGCGCTGGGAGGCATGCGGCTGACCGAACAGCACCGGCTCTACAACTGTCTGCCCCTGTACCACGCAACCGGACTGGTGGTGGGTGTGGGCGCCGCCATTGTCTCCGGTGCTTCGACCTTCATCCGTCGCAAGTTTTCAGCCAGCAATTTCCTGAGTGAAGTACGCAAGGAGCGCACGACCCACTTTGTCTATATCGGCGAACTGTGCAGATATCTGCTGAATACCCCGCCACAACCCGATGATGCAGACACGCCCCTGCACACGATGATGGGCAACGGTCTTCGTCCTGACATCTGGATGCAGTTCAAGAAACGCTTTGGCGTAAAGCGGATCGCCGAGTTGTATGGTGCCAGCGAGGGCAACGCCGGTTTCTGCAACATCCTCAACAAGGACATGACGATCGGCACGACCCTGGTCAAGGTCCGGCTGGTGCAGTATGACGTGCACAACGACCGTATCGTTCGCGATAACGAAGGACGTTGCATCGAGGTTCCCGATGGCGAAGCTGGCCTCGGTCTGATCCAGGTGGATCCCAACGCGCAGTTCGAGGGGTACACCAACCCGGAAGCGACCGAAAAGAAGGTGGTGCGCGGTGCGTTCACTGATGGTGACTGCTGGTTCAACACTGGCGATCTGCTGAAAGTGATCGACGTGGGTTTTTCATTTGGCTTCGTCCATTTCCAGTTTGTCGATCGAGTGGGTGACACGTTTCGCTGGAAAGGCGAAAACGTCTCGACCAACGAGGTCGGAGAAATCCTCAACATGCACCCGGACATACAGATTGCGAACGTCTACGGCGTTTCCATTCCAGGCACTGATGGACGCGCCGGCATGGCTGCGTTGACGTTACGCGAAGGATGCACCGGACTGGATGTGGACAGCCTTGCCGCACACGTCAGCAGGGAATTGCCGGCGTTTGCCCGGCCCGTCTTTCTGCGCATCCAACCGGAAATCGAGGTGACCGGCACCTTCAAGATGGTCAAGGGTGACCTTCGCGAAGAGGGCTACGATCTGAACAAGGTCCACGACCCGATGTTTGTTCTGCTGCCTGGGGAAAAAACCTATCGACCGCTGAGCCCGGAGATTGCGACGAAAATCGCGTCCGGTCAGGCGGGATTCTGATCTGATTCATTCCATCGAACCGGCTGGGCAACCACCGCCATCAATCCTTGCGAAAGTGTTTGACCACGGTTTCATCCAGCAAGGCCAGTGCCTCGCCGGCCTGTTCCCGGTCGGTACCGGCCGTAGGACCACTGATCACCACCTTGTCGATACCAAGCGCCTTGAGTTCGTTCAGTCGATCGATGCAATGGTCGGGCGGGCCGGCGATGGCAAAGTCATCCACAAACGCATCGTCCATGAGTGTGGCCTGCGCTGAATCCGCCCTGGTGTGCGCGCGCATGTCGTAACCATCATGCAGTGCCTGGAAGACCAGTCGCTGCTGTGCACTGGCAGGCCCGGAGAGTTCCCCGTGCATCACTGAAAAGCGGGCAAAAGTCGTCAGGCCACCCCGCACGAGGGACCTGGCGATGGCACGATCCGGGTGACACACCAGGTTGACGTAGGCACCAAAGCGCAACGGGTTTTCCGGGGGCCTGTCCGGGGCAGCAGCCTTCGCCTCGCTCATGCCCCAGCGCAGGCGATCTGGAACGGCCCCGAGGGTGAACATCACCCGGTCCGCTTCCCGCGCGGCAAGACGAATGACCAGCGGTCCTGTTGCCGCTACTTCCACCGGCACCTTGGGAATCGCGCCCTGCAACCAGCGCAGACGACTGTTGACCGGATGATCCGCCAACTGCAGATCGGCAATCGGCGACGCCCACTCGAAGGGAATGGGGAAGGCTTCAAAATCGACTCCTTCGCCACGCAGATATTTCTGCAAGGCCACCACATAGGCAGCAAAGCTGCGAAAGTGGGCGGGAGAACGACCTAGATGGGCAAGTGCCGAATCACCGCGGCCGATACCAAGCACCATTCGCCCGGCTGAAACATCCTGCACCGCCATCGCGGCAGACGCGGTCACCGCCGGATGGCGGGTCACTGAATTCGTGACCCCTGTTCCCAGGCCCAGTCGGGACGTGCGGGTCGCGGCGAGAGTCAGGGCAACGTAGGAATCGCCAGCCAGATTCTGCGAGTCGACCACCAGCATCCCCGCCCAGCCTGCCGCTTCGGCGCGCACGGCAGTGCTTGCCGCGTGACGGGCATTGGAGTGGGTGAGCATCCAGAGTTTCATTGCGCTTTCCGAACGGTTGGGAATTTCGAGTCTACCCGATGAACGGAAGTGCAAAACAATCTTGCAGAAAAGTGAGGGCGCAGCCTCCGGGAAGGGGGGCCCGCTGCAGTGGGGACGGGAGGGAGCATGAACCCGGAAGGGAGCATTACTGCAGCGGACCAGGCGGGGGTCAGTGAACTTCGGCTCGTACATCCAACTTCGCGAGCCATCACCAGACCACCACCATGTCGCCAATATAGGATTTTGCGACTGAACTGAAACTGAATATCCTGCTGTTGACGGGGTTACCCAGTTGCAGTCAACCCTTGCGAGGCCTCTCTCGATCGACCTGTTAACATGCTGCTTCCTGTCCCGGAGTGATTGACAAAGAGGTGACTGACAGCATTGTGAACACAACCGTATTCAACTGGCCCGCAAAACCTGAAGCCGTCATGCTGGATCTTGGCAATGTCGTGCTCGACGTCGATTTCAGACGCGCGTTTTGTGCCTGGTCAGCCAGTAGCGGCGTCCCGGAGGACAAGTTTCACAGTCGCTGGTCGATGGACAAACCCTATCAACTGCATGAAACCGGTGATCTCAACTTTCGAGGGTATATCGAGCACTTGTCCGGGGTCTTCGAAGTGCAGATGGGCCTGCAGGCCTGGCGACGGGGTTGGAACGCGGTATTTGTCGATCTGTTTCCTGAAGTGATGCCGCTTCTGACAAGGCTGCAAACACGCATGCCGGTGTACGCGTTCACCAACACCAATCCGACCCATGAGGCAGCGTGGCGTCGCAGCTATCCCGAGTTGAAAGTCTTTCGACACATCTTCGTTTCATCGCGCATCGGTCGACGCAAACCCGATGTGGAAGCCTATCAATGGGTTGCGCGGCGCATCGGCCATGCACCAGAAGACATCTGGTTTCTGGACGACAATCGCGACAACGTGGTCGGCGCAAACGCCGCTGGCCTGCAATCCTTCCGGATCCGCACTGAAGCGGATGTGGTGCAGGTCCTCGACCGGTTGCTTTCGATGCACACCTGAAATCCAGCCCTGTTCAGGCGCAGAATGCAGGCCTGCAGGCCTGCAGGCGCAGCCTAAGACCCGGCGAAGTTGTGCGCCAGTTCGGCGTAGCGGTCCAGGAGTGGCAGGACCGTGTCCGCCTCGGCCGGCGGCAGTCCAAAAATGATCCGGTTGAACCCCATCCCGATCAACTCTTCGACACGTTTTGGATCACCACCCACACCAAAGATACTGAAATCCGGTTCGCCCTGGCGGCCATTTTCCTTCCAGGCTTTTCGAATCGTCTGGATGCACGCGGCGTAATCGACGGCTCCTGATGCACGCGCCCGGGATGGATCTTGGTGAATCGGGAACCACCCGTCGCAGTAATCGGCAACTCTGGCAAGCGCCCATTTTGAGGAT
The DNA here is from genome assembly GCA_041752315.1 of Pseudomonadales bacterium. Lineage (GTDB taxonomy): Bacteria > Pseudomonadota > Gammaproteobacteria > Pseudomonadales > Azotimanducaceae > SYFY01. Next base: position 159,077 of record JBGSHJ010000052.1, on the reverse strand, counting down.
GCGCCGAGGAGGATTTTGGGACCATTGGGTTGCACGGGTTTCGGATTGGCCCAGATCGGATCGAAATTGACGAAGTCACCGTGAAATTCGGCGTTCTCCTGTGTCCAGATCGCGCGCATGGCGAGCACCCGTTCACGGGTGATCTTCCAGCGGTCGGCAAAATCGACACCGTGATTGGCCATCTCTTCGGCATTCCAGCCCGCGCCGATGCCGAGTAAAACCCGCCCTCCGGAAATGAAATCCAGCGAGGCTACCTGCTTGGCCATCAAGATCGGGTCGTGTTCCGTGACCAGCGTGATCCCGGTGCCCAGTTTCAGATCGCGGGTCACCGCCGCAGCGGCAGCCAGTGCAACGTAGGGATCGTGTGTGTTCCAGTATTCCTTAGGCAGTTCACGACCACCCGGCCAGGGCGAGCGTCGACTGGCGGGGATGTGGGTGTGCTCGGTGACAAACATGGATTCGAAGCCTCGCTGTTCCAGGGCTTTGGCCAGGATGGCGGGCTGAATGGAGTAACCGGTCGGGAAAATCAGTGCACCAAACGTTGCCATCACATTTCTCGCAGTTTGTCAGTGAGCGTGTCGCGATAGATTGCGTACTTCGGTAGCTGCTCTTCGGTCAGAAAGACCGACATGGCCTCGTCCATCTTGCGCACGCAGGAGTTTGTTTTCGACTTCATCTTGCGTTCGAGATCAACGTTGTCCCGGCCAGCCATCACCTTTTTGAGGGCTGCCATGTAGCAGTTGAAAAAGCCGGTAACGCCGTCTCCGAATTTTGGCTTTTGTTCGTCAGTCATATCGATGGCGAGTGCAGCCTTCAGCACCTCAGGATCGGTCCATGGACCGCCCTGGCTCTCTGCGGCCAACGCGCTGGCGTTCACCAGTGCCAGGAGCGCGAATGCGATCAGCCTTGCTCGAATCATGTTGACACCCCCCGAAAATGAGAAACGTGGTGAACGTGAAAAAAGATCACAAAAAGGGACCAGACAGGAACCGGCAAACCGAAATCACCCAAACAGATTCGTGCCATACCACGGCCCACGGAACAGTAGCGTACCGTCAGAGACGGAAGCTGTCGAAAAAAGGCGGTCAGAGTACGGTTTGTTCTGCCATCAGGGAGCGGCGCCGATCGATCTTTCGCAGATAACGCTGGGCAGCCGCACCACCGGTGCTCCCAAGTCCCACGTTGTAGGCCTTGACTGCACAGGCTTCATCTCCACAGAGATCCCGCAGATGCGCCAGCACCTGGGCGCCACAGAGGATGTTCTGTTCCGGATCGCGCAGATTCGGATGGCCGCAGAACTGCGCCCAGTATTCCGGACGAACCTGGGTTGGACCCAATGCGCCCACATGAGAACGTGCCGACTTGCGGAATGTGCTTTCGGCATGCACCAGACCGGCCAGCAGGTTGGGATCCAGATCCTGTCTCGTCGACGCTTCAAGGATCCAGCGTGCGTACTCGCCGGCTACCGGTTGTGAAAGCCCGAATGCTGACTCCAGCCGGGTGGCAAATTCCTCGGTTTCTACAATCCATGCCGCTCGTGCATCCAGCGCCGGCTTGGCCAGAGCAGTGACACGAAGCTCCATGTTGCTGCCGACATTGGCAATGGCCAGGCTTGCGACCAACGCGAGCGAGGCAAAATACGCCAGCCCAGCGATCTGCAGGAAAAATGCGTTTCTGTGTCTCGTTTCCAATAGCCAGCACCTCTAGGACCACTGGATTCTACCCCGCACTTTGCGGCAGATGCACGGTTTATATCCCCACGGGGAGCCAGTCAACGTTGTCATCAACGTAGTGAATATTCAGGATTTGTCCTTTAAATCTTTGTAAATCATATACTTATAAAAATAAAGACAAAGAACACCAATAGCAATCGGCAGCAGACAACGCCAATTCAGCTAAAAAAATGGAAAGAAGGTGGAAAAATAATTGAGCAACTTTCAGAACTGAATTGACGGGCCATCAGACCGACGGTCCGTGCCTGGATTCGTTCGCAGGCTTGTTTGGCGCCCTGTACGCTGGTTTGTCAGCGTTCTCGTAACAGGGCTGCGCACGGTCCGCAGACCGAACTCTGCAGACCCGTCACAAGTCAGCGAACCCTTCAGCCGGCGCGCAGCGTGGCGATGATCTTCTGACGCTCCTCGGCATCCGAAACGGGAAAGGACGCCGACGTTCGATCGACAAATCTGCCATAGCGAGCCAGCATCTGCGGGGCGATGTCCTTGGGTTCGCCCATCACCCCAAACGCATTCAGCAGGTCATCGCCAATCAACGTACCCATCTCTTGCCAGCGGCCCTGTTTGGACATCCGGTTCAGGGTCTCCTGGAGGTCGCCTGCGCCAATGGCATCGAGCACTCCCTTGTAGGCAGGCGTTGATCCATAAAATGCGATTCTCTCCCTGGCCGCTTTTTTGCTGGCTGCAAACTCGGCTTCGTCCCGACCGGTTACCACAAAACAGCTGTACGAGATTTCAAACTGGTCACGGGTCCTGCCGGCCTTGCGCAAACCGCGCTCGATCGCCGGCAACGTCACCGACTCGATGTAAGCCTGATTGCTGAACGGATGAATGATCATCCCGTCTGCAACCTCGCCGGCCACTTCGGTCATGTGGGTCCCGACGGCTGCGAGTACCACCTTGGGAGCCCCGTAGGTCGTGTTCTCGGGAGTGAAGGCGGGTGTCATCAGGGTATGTGTGTAGTACTTGCCGACAAACTGGAGCGGTTCGCCGGAATACCAGTTGGCCCAGATGGCGCGCATCGCCAGCACCAGTTCGCGCATCTGGGCTGCCGGAGCACCCCACTGCATGGAGAAGCGCTTGGTGATGTGGGGCTTGATCTGCGAACCCAGGCCGAGGGTGAATCGCCCTTTCGAATAGGCATTCAGGTCGTGACTGATGTTGGCAAGGATCATGGGGCTGCGGGCAAACGCCACTGCAATCCCGGTGATCAGGTCGACCTTCTCCGTGTGCTCTGCGGCCAGCATCAGCGGGAAAAAAGGATCGTGGTTCATTTCCGCGGTGCGAATGCCGTCGTAGCCGGACGCCTCCAGTTCCCTTGCCGTCACCGGGATCTTGTGGAGGTCGTTGCCAATGCCTGCATCTACTTTCATGTGCGGTATCTCTGTTGATTGCCATTGGAGGAAGTGCGGGCGGCAGGCGTCTGCAAACTCAAATCGGTTCGAGACCAGACGATCTCACCTAACCCGTGCCTTGACGACGCTGCCCCGCGGACCCACGACGGGCCGCGGAAACCCTGTATGAAGAACGGCCGGTTGCCGACCGCCCGAGCGGTCAAGCCGCGGTCAGCGCCGCAATCATCTTGCGACGATCATCCAGCGGCAGGCTTGCGTACGCCGCCGAAGTCCGATCGATGAGATCTCCGTAACGACTCTTGATCTGACCGGCGATGCTGGCAGGTTCGCCCACCACCGCGAAGGCATTCATGATGTCATCGGTGATCACGTGACCCATCTCGTCCCAGCGACCTTGTTTGGAAAGCTTGTTGAGTTCGGACTGGGCTTCGCCTACACCAATGCTGTCGAGTACCGGCTTGTAGGCGGGAGTCGAGCCATAAAAGGCGATCTGCTTCTTGGTGGCCACCTTGGCTGCTTCCAGTTCCTTTTCATCACGGCCGGTGCACACAAAAACGGGGTAGGAGATCTCGAAGTCCTTTCGGCTCTTGCCAGCCTTGGCGAAACCTCGTTCGAGCGCCGGGAGCGTGGTTTCGCGCAGGTACTTCTCGGTCGTGAACGCGTGAATGATCACACCATCCGCCACTTCACCGGCAACCTCGGTCATCAGTGGGCCGACCGCGGCCAGGAACACACGTGGCGCGCCGTAGTCGTTGTTGGTGGGCGTGAAAAACGGTGTCATCAACGCATGGGTGTAGTACTTGCCGGTGAAGCTCAGTGGCTCTCCCTTGTGCCAGCACGCCCAGATGGCGCGCATCGCCAGAATGTATTCGCGCATGCGGGCCGCCGGATCGCTCCAGGGCATGCTGAACCGCTTGGTGATATGGGCCCGGATCTGCGAGCCGATACCGAGTACAAATCGTCCTTTTGACGCCGCATTCAGATCGTGGCCGATGTTGGCCAGCACCATCGGCGTGCGGGCAAAGGCAACCGCGATGGACGTGACCAGATCAACACGACTGGTGTTCTGCGCCGCAATCAGCAGCGGGAAAAACGGGTCATGTGAGGTTTCCGCCGTCATGATGCCGGAGTATCCCAGGTCCTCTGCTGCACGAGCCTCAGCGGCTACCTTGTCAAGGTCGAATCCGACCCCACCGTCTACTTTCATGGTTCCCCCTCTTCGAAAAATGTCTCGAACAACGTCTTCGGACGGTGCCCCGCGCCATCGGCCACAGCGCCCGCACTCAGTCGTTGCTGGTTTGTGTCACCGGGATTGTTTCACCAGGCTTCGAACGAAGCAAACCAGCGATCGGTCCCCTGCCTGCCCGAAAAAATTCGGTGACCATCGTCGACGGTTCAAAACGCAGTCGGTAGAACAGGTCGTTTGGATGACGCAGCCGGTTGGCCTCAACGGGCTCAAGATCCAGATAGTGGGTCAGGATGGCCCTGGACATGACCCCGTGCGTAACCAGCGCGATCCGCTCATGGGGAAGCGTCGCCAGTCTCGCCAGAGAATCGGTCACGCGCGCTATCAGATCAGGCAGGTTCTCCCCTTGCGGCGGTCGGTGAAACCAGGGGTCGACGTCCCGTGCGACCCATTCCTGGGGGTACTCGGCTTCGATCTCATCCACGGTAAAACCGGACCACAATCCGCAGTCCCGTTCCATCAGCGCCTCGTCGTAGTCGACCGGCACCTGCAGATAATGGTTCAGGATGGCCGTGGTCTCCCGCGTCCGACCGGAGGGCGACGAGAGGACAAAATCCACGCCGCCGATCTTCTGCAGGGTCTCCCCGTGCAAATGCGCCTGCGCTCGACCCTTGTCGTTCAAGGGTGAATCGAGTCGTCCCTGCATGCGCTGTTCCGCGTTCCAGGTCGTTTCGCCGTGACGGATGATGTAGAGGTGCTTCATGACAAGGCAAGGATAACAAACGCCACGGTCTTTCGAGCAGATGACGTGGAATCAACGTTTTTTGCGCTCCCTTCTTGCCCGCTTTTTCCGTCCCTGGTGATTTGGCGTTAGTCTTGCCCTCACTGAACGAAGCCTGAGACGCCGCATGTACGACAATCTGCCATCCCTGCGCATCGAAGCATCCACGGTCGGCGACAAGCTGCTCGCGACTGCCGATCGATATCCTGACCGACCCGCACTGATATTTCCGGATCGGCGAATCACTTTTGCCGGGTTGGTTGAAGCCAGCTACCAGCGCGCCCGTGGCCTGCACGCACTGGGCGTGCGGCCGGGGGATCACGTTGGCGTGCTGATGCCAAATTGTTTGGAGTACATGGAATTTGTCTATGGCGCAGCACTGCTCGGCGCCGTATCGGTACTCATGAATGCGCGTTACAAGCCGCCGGAACTGGCCTATGTGGTCCACAATGCCGATCTCAAGGTCATTGTTACCACCGATCTGATCGCCGACCATGCCAACTTTGGTGAACTGCTCCATGCCGCCTTTCCGGAACTTCGCAAAGCCCCGCATGGCCCATTGAATCTGACTGCCGCACCCGAACTCCGGCACCTCGTGATGCTGGGTTCGACTGCACCGACAGGTTTCATGTCCAGCGCGGCTTTTGACCATCTGTCCGACACACCGGCGCCCATCGATGCCCTGCGCGCGCAGGTCAGCATCGCGGATCCAGCCATCATGATGTACACCTCCGGCACCACTGCGAACCCCAAGGGCTGTCCTCTCTCGCATGAGATCCTGGTTCGCAACGGTATCAACATGAACCGCCAGCGGTACTTCCTGACGCAGACCGACGTGTTCTGGGCACCGCTGCCGATGTTTCACATGGCCGCCATCCTGCCCGCAATGGCGTGCCTGGACGCCGGTGCCGCCATGCTGACTGCCACCCACTTCGACGCCGATGTTGCGCTGACCATGCTCGAGTCCGAACGCGTGACCATAGCCTTTCCGGCGTTCCCGACCATCACGAACGAAATCATCTCCCATCCTCGGTTCGCAACCGCCGACCTGTCGGCGATCCGACGGATCAACAATGTGGCGCCGGTCGACATGCTGCGCAGGTTCCAGGCCGCGTTCCCGCAAGCCGTACAAACCGGCGCTTACGGCATGACCGAAGTGGGTGGCGTGATTTCCTTCAATCATCCTGCCGAAACCCTGGAACAGAGACTGGATGCATGCGGCACGCCTTTTCCCGGTGTCGTGGTGCGAGTCGTCGATATCGACACACTCGCGGACCTGCCCACCAACACGCGCGGCGAGCTCTGGATCAAGGGTTATTGTGTTTTTGGCGGCTACTACAAATCCCCGGAAAAAAACGCCGAAGCCTTTCATGATGGCTGGTTCCGCACTGGCGATCTGTGCAGCCTCGATGATCGGGGCGCCATTCGTTTCCACGGCCGAATCAAGGACATGCTGAAAGTGGGTGGCGAAAATGTGGCAGCCATCGAGATCGAGTCCCACCTGGCCAGACACCCCGCGGTGAAAATGGCCCAGGTCATTGGCGTACCGGACCCGCGCCTGGAGGAAGTGCCTGTCGCCTTTGTCGAGCTGTTGCCCGGCCAGCAGGCAACACAGGATGAACTCATCGCCCACTGCAAGGGACAACTCGCAAGCTTCAAGGTACCAAGATCGATCCACTTCGTGACCCAGTGGCCGATGTCGAGTACCAAGGTGCAGAAGTTCAGACTCAAGGAGATGGTGGCAGAGGCTTGACTGACCTCGCAAAGATCAAAGCTTGCGGAGGAACGTTCAACGGGCCCGCGCCGCTGCCAGCGCAGCCGCCATCTCCGCCATCACTGGTTGCACGTGCAGGTCCGCCTGAATGCCCTCCCAGTAGGCATCCATGGCTGCCGGCATGAGGTCATTCCGTGCAAACACGGGAGCCACAAAATGGGTCACGAAAAACAGTGCAGGAGCCAGTGCAGCATCGGCCAGTGTCAGGGACTCCCCGATCGCATAGCGGCCGGTCGCCAGGCCTGACTTTGTTCGACAATGGTCGATATAGCCGAGCCCTTTCTGCAACTCGGTCAGTCTGGCATCCACAAACGCCTGATCCCTGGTCTTTCGACTGGCATGCGCGGTGGTCTGGAACATCGGCCCGCATACGTACAGATCGGTGTAGCGCGTAATCAGCCTGGCCTGTGCCCGGGCGAGCAGTTCGCGCGGCCACATCGACGGTTCGGGATAGCGCTCCTCGAGATAGTCGCAAATCGTCTGGGACTCGGCGATGACCACTCCATCGACCAACAGCGCGGGAATCTTCCCCGTCGGATTGAGTTGCCTGTACTCCTCGCTGCCGGTTCCACCAGGCGCTCCCGTCAGGGTGACATCGCTGATGGCCTTGGCTCGAATCTGAATGCGCACACGCGCCGCAAATGGTGACAGGTCACCCTGAAACAACTGCAATGACATTGATAATCCTCATTTTGATCAAACAAAAAGAGAACGAAACTCGCACTCGTTCTACTGAATCCAACCCGCCCATCTTACGTACCTGAACAACCATTGCCATGCCGGATCGCTTCGTGGTTCTATTGCCTCAGTATCTGGGAAGAGAACTCGTCAATTTCTGTCGATCGGGCACTTTCGCCGGATTCAGTAGTATCGTCGCCGGCGCACTGCCCCCAACAGACCACCAAGGGGGAGAAGCTTTGAAGTACACAGCCAAGCGCACTGCGCGCAATCGCCGTATAGGCAAAGGAGTGGTCGCCATCTGCCTGACAGCAGCCTCAGCGACCATCAACGCCAACGAAATCGAAGAAATAGTTGTTACCGCCCGCGCCGTCGAGGAGTCCGTGCGCGATATCCCGGTTGCAATTACCGCCGTTTCCGAAGAACGTCTGGATCAATTTGCCCTCGAAGGATTCATGGACCTCGAGGCGATCACCCCTCAGCTCAGCATCGGTCGCGCGACCAGCGGCAGTGGTGCATCCATCGCGATTCGCGGCATCGGTTCGACGCCCAGCAGCATCGGCATCGAACAGTCCGTGGCCGTGATCATCGATGGTGTCTACTACCCACAGGGCCGCGTGATCAACGAAGGTTTGTTCGACGCAAGCCAGGTCGCCGTCCTGAAAGGACCGCAGGCGCTGTACTTCGGCAAGAACGCAACCGCCGGCGTGGTTTCCGTGACCACCAACGACCCCGGTGATGAGTTCGAAGCGAGTGCCCGCGTGAACCACGAGTTCGAGAGCAAGGACACCACGGTGGAAGGCATCATCTCCGTGCCGATCAACGAGAAGATCGGTTTCCGCCTGGCCCTGCAGGGTTCGGACATGAAAGAAGGGTATATCAAGAACAACTCGCCGGCCGGTGGTGACCAGTACGGCACCATCGATTCAGCAACCACCAACATCGCTTTTTTCGATAACCCACGCGCAACCGACTATTTCCCACAGGAAGAGACCAAGTACGCCAGGCTGACCGTTGCAGGTGACCTCACGGAAACGTTCCACTACAACATCAAGGGCTCCTACGGCCAGTTCGAACAGGGTTATACCGGCGGAGGCGAGCTGTTTGATTGCCCGACGCTCAATGGGGTTGCCCACACGTCACAGCGTGCTGCGGTTCAACCACCCGGCCGACAGACGCCGCTGTTCGAACCGATCGCGCGCCCGACTGTGGACTGTCGATTCGACGGCTCGCGGGGCTGGAACGATATTCCACCGGATATAGCCGCCGTCAATCCCCTGCTCGATCAGTTTGGCAATGGTGATGCGGGTGAAAAGTACACGTCCTATGTGGTGACCGGAACGTTTGACTGGGCCTTCGACCAGTTCGACCTGAGGACCATCGTCAACTACCACGACCAGACCATGAAGTGGGTAGGCGACCAGGATGGCGGAGCAGTCACCTCCATCTACGCGGGTGAGAAAAACACGTTTGACAACTTCTCCATCGAACCACGCCTGGTGACCCGCTTTGACTCGCCTCTCAACTTTGTGCTCGGTCTCTACTATCAGACCACCGATCGCTTTTTTGACCAGGACGTGATCTTTGCCTTCGTTCCGGTACCCGGTATCGGTGTGCTCGGTCCTCGCAACACCGCCCCTCTGGCCGACTCTGCCGACGAATTCACCGCCTACAACAAGATCTCCACGACGGATGGGGAAACGATCTCGGTCTATGGCGAAGTGATCTGGGACATCACGGACCAGTGGCAGTTGACCACCGGTCTGCGGTATCTGGAAGAAACCAAGGATTCCGTCTTCTTCCAGCCCTATGTGAACCCGTTTGTTACCGGCCTCTTCATCCCGTACAACCCTGCGAACCCCGCTACCTCGGTAAGGTTTGATCAGACCTTCAAGAATGCGATCCCCGAGGTGACCCTGCGCTGGGAGCCGCATGATGACTACACCTTCTATGTCGCGTACAAGGAAGGATTCAAGTCAGGCGGCTTCTCCAACAGCGCCATTCTCAGCAACCTTTCACCTCCAGGCGGATTTGACTTCGTGTTTGATCCGGAACAGAACAAGGGCGGTGAAATGGGCGTGAAGGCGTCACTGTTCAACAACGCCATGATCGCGTCGTTTGAAGTGTTCTACTACGAATTCCGCGATCTGCAGGTCGACTTCTTCAACTCGCAACAGTTTGCCTTTGTCACTGAAAATGCGGGCGGATCAGAAACTTACGGCGCAGAACTGCAGCTCGATTACGCCACACCCATCGATGGAATGATTGTCGGCGGATCCATTGGTTACCTGGAATCCAAATTCACTGATTTCGAGAGCTTCTGCTTTGTGGGTCAGCGCCCGGATCAGGGGTGCACGCTGTTGCCTGGCCAGAATGAGGCCAATGTGCGCCAGAACCTGAAAGGCAATACCCGACCCGGAGCTCCGGAGTGGTCCGGCCATGCTTACGCTACCTACGATCGTCCGATTGGTGACGCGCTGGTCATCGGCTTCACGGGCAACCTGCAATACAAGAGCGAGACGATTCTCAGTTCGAACGATCCGAACGCGACATACGAGGCCTACGTGACTTTTGATGCCAACGTCCACTTCGGCAGTTCCGATGGGAAGTGGCAACTGGCCCTCATCGGCAAGAACATCACGGACAAGCTGGCGATACGTGGCTCGGGTAACGTCCCTGGCACCGGCGGCAACACGGGCACCACAGAAGGATTCCGTGGCGACTTGTCAGGTGGTGCCATCCGTGGACGTCAGATCGAGCTGGAACTGCAGTGGCGGTATTGAGCTGAACAACAGATAGCGATCCGGATTATCCGGATCGCTATCTGCCAGACTCTTGCCAGCCCATCACATTCGAAAGCAGCATTCAGTCGCAGTCCTGACTACGACTGGCTCCGAGATCAGTTCATCGCAAAGCCGGGGTACTTCGCCCCGGCGATTTCCTCCAGACGCTGCACATAATCCGGCCAGCCGATATATGGCATGAACACCCGCGGCTTGCCCGGCACGTTTGCGCCGAGATACCACGAATTGCACCGCGGATAGAGTGTCGCTTCCGAGCGTTGATTCACCAGGCCCGTCCATTCATTCTCCGCTGAACCGACGGCTTCAATTCGCGTGATTCCCCGAGTATCGAGCCACCTGATCTGCTGTGCGATGAAGCCGGCATGATGTTCGACACCGGTGATCATGTTGGCAAGCACCGATGGACTGCCTGGACCGGTCATCATGTAGAGATTCGGAAACCCCTCCGTCATCAATCCCAGATAGGTTCGAGGCCCTGCCTGCCACTTCTCTCGCAGGGGCATTCCGTTTCGTCCCGAGATATTCATGCGCAGAAGAGAGCCCGTCATCGCATCAAAACCGGTGGCAAACACGATGGCATCAACCTCGTGGAGCGTGCCCTGCGTGACGATGCCGGCAGGTGTAATCCGCTCGACCGGGTGTTGGCTGACATCCACCAGACGCACGTGTGGCAGGTTGTAGGTTGCAAAGTAATCGGTGTCTGCGCACAGACGTTTGCAGGCGATGACACCCTGCGGACACAACAGCTCCGCAGTCGCGGGATCACGCACGGTTGCCCGGATCTTGTTTCGAACAAACTCGGCCGCCATCTGATTGGCTTCGACATTCAGCATGAGATCACTGAATGCGCTGAGGAACATGAAGCCCCCCATTGCCCAGTGTTTTTCAAAACGTGACTCCCGCTCTTCAGCACTGGCGGTCAGAACCGAATCTGCATTGCGGGGATAAAACGCGCCAAATGCCGCAGGCTGGTTCCAATTGCGCGCTCTCAGATCCGGGTAGTTTGCCTTGACGTTGCTGGCCCACTCCGGATCAAGCACGGAATTGTGAGCCGGAATGCTGTAGTTCGCAGTCCGCTGGAACACAGTCAACGCAGCCGCCTGCCTGGCAATCAGCGGAATCGACTGGATCGCTGACGACCCGGTTCCAATGACGGCGACTCTCTGACCGGTAAAGTCCACACCTTCGTGCGGCCAGGCACCGGTGTGATAGGTCTTGCCGGTGAAACTGGCGAGTCCGGGAAACGCAGGCGTGTTGGTCGACGAAAGACAGCCCGTCGCCATGATCAGGAAGCGACTGGTCAGGGTCTCACCGGACGACACGATGACCTCCCACCGGCCATCAGCCTCGCACCAGTTTGCGCCGATCACTTCCGTGTTGAAGCGAAAAACCGACCTGAGATCAAAACGATCGGCCACGTGTTGTGCGTAAGCCAGAATTTCCGGTTGCGGCGAATAACGCTCCGACCAGTTCCATTCCTGCTCAAGTTCCTTCGAAAACTGATAGGAGTACTCCATGCTTTCGACGTCGCAGCGACAGCCCGGGTAACGATTCCAGTACCAGGTACCTCCCACATCTCCACCGCGCTCAATGCCTTGTACCTTCAGTCCAAGTTCGCGCAGTTGATGGACCATGACCAGGCCGCCAAATCCTGCGCCAACCACAATGGCATCAGGCGACGTTGAGGGGTTTGTCAAGATGCCACCACCGCTCGCGCCGCAGCGTGCATTTCTTCAAAAGACGCCTGGATGCACTCCGAGTAGAAACCAGGATCCGGAAGGACTTCCCGACAGGACGTGAATGACACGGCAATTTCTCCACAGTAGCTGAAAACCGGGTGGATCAATGCCATGCCGTCGTAGATTGGCCCCAGTCCCACCATTTTCACGGCTTGCGCACCGGCAAAAAACAGCGGTCGTTGTGGACCGGGCACGTTGGTCACCACACAGTTCATCATCGGCGTCGTGTAATCGGACAAACCCATTTCCGTATACATCCGCGCGGCGAGCGCGGCCACGGACGAAGGAATGAACTGGGAATAGTCGGTCATCGTTCTTGCACCGATCGCCGCCGTCATTGCCTTGGAGTTTTTTGCTGCCTCATGCACCGCCTTCAATCGTTCCAGTGGATCGGCAATGTGAGTACCCAGCGCAACCAGCATCCCGGATACCTGATTACCGGCACTGCCTCCTTGTCCAGTACCACGAACCGACACCGGCGCCATGGCGATCATCGACTCCTGCGGCAATTCCTGCTTCGCGGAGAGGTAACGACGAAGTGCACCACCGATCAACGCCAGTACCGCATCGTTGATCGTTGCGCCCTGGACCGCTTCCTTGATGGCCTTCACGTCAGCGATCGCAAATGAACGGCCATCTGTCACGCGATGTCCGGTGATCTTGCCGTTGAAACGGGTGCGAGGCACAACGCCAACCGGTTTGAGTTTCTGCGTGCTGAACCCGGCGCTCAGTTTCATCATTCCCGGCACGGACCGGGACAGCGTCTCAAGGAAGCGGCTCGGCTGGGTGAGATTGTTGAAGTGGGAACGCATGATGAGTTCCGCCGCCACCGGTTCACGTTCACCTTTCCATGGCTGCGCGGTCGGCTTGTCTGGTGGATCAGGCTCGAGATCGTGCAGGTAAGAGAGAATCTCTGCGCCAGAGGCTCCGTCAATGATCGCGTGATGCGTTTTGGTCAGTATCGCAAAACTGCCGGCCGGTGTGCCTTCGACATGGTCCAGGCCTTCGATCACATACATTTCCCACAACGGCCGGGTCAGATCCACCGGACGGGAGTGGAGGCGCGCCGCCTGAATGCACAACTGGCGCCAGTCGCCCGGTTTGGGCAGCGCGATGTGCCTGACATGAAACTCGAGATCAAAGGCATCGTCTTCGATCCAGTAAGGGTGATCGAGGTTGAACGGTACATGCACGAGACGTTGTCGGAAAACACGCGACAGATGCAGTCGGCTTTCCACATGCGCAAGGACATCCTTGAAGCGCACAAATGAACCCGGCGCGGTACTCGGGTCATACACCATGAACGAGCCGATGTGCATCGGCGTCCTTGGTGTTTCAAAGTAAAGAAACGATGCATCCTGACCGGACAGTTGCTGCATGGTCTTAACCCCTGAAACTGGATGATCGACGCACAGCTACTTTTTTGTCGTGCGGTAGTCGCCAAACTCCTGGTCGCGCTTCGACAGCGCATCCGTCAACCCTTTGCGCAATTCCGCAAGATGCGCCTGGGTGGATGCCGTGAACGTCGCCAGTGTCTGCATTTCTGTACCCGCGCGAATGCCGGCTCGAATACCCATGGCATCCATCTGCCGATGCACGGCACGTTTGTTGATCTGCTGGATGTCGGTCGGTACCTTTGCCACACGCTCGGCAATCTGCAACACGCTGTCCTCAAGTGTCGCCAACGGAAACGCCTTGTTGGCAAAACCACAATCGACAGCTTCCAGACCGGACATGTGATCGCCGGTGAGCATCAGTTCCATGGAACGGCGCAGGCCGACGATCCACGGATAGAACTGGTTATCCGGCGGACTGATCGAGCGCACCACCGGATAGCCAATCTTCGCGTCTTCCGCGACATAGACGAGATCACAGGCGGTCGCCAGTTCGGTACCTCCAGCGAGGCAGTAGCCGTGTACCTGCGCAATGACCGGCTTGGCCAGATCCCAGATCTTGAAAAAACCATCAACCACATGACGCGGCCAGTTGCCAAGACCGCCGGCCGAATAAAACGGCTGCTGCTGTGCAACGTTGGACTTCAGGTCATAACCTGCAGAAAAGCACTCGCCCGCACCACGGATGATCATCACCCGTACCGATGGATCCTGGTCACCTTTCTCCAGCGCATCGAACATTTCGGTACGAAGTTCATTGGACAACGGATTGCGTTTGTCCGGACGGTTCAGCGTGATCCTGCGCACTTGTGGTCGCGGATCGTCAACAATGATCTTCTGATAGTTCATGATTCCCCTTCCCCATTTCACTTTCGTACGTGTGTATTTTCATCACCGGGAGCAGCCTTCTGGCTGATCCCGGTGCAGGCTCGACTGGTTCAGAACCGGAAGTTACTGCTGGCAAACGCGTCAAACGTCCGCTGCAGATCTTCGGGTTTGCCCGCCAGCGGAGCGATGATCGAGGTGTGCACTCCACCTGCAGCATCCTCACGGATCCGCTCTCGCACTTCGTCCGCCGTGCCGATGATGCCGATCTCATCGATCAACGCATCGGACAGGGCCCCCGCTGTCTTGTTACGATCCTTCGCAGCCCATCCTTCACGAATTGTCGCAGCCGCCTCCTCGTGACCTGCCCAGGCCAGAAAGCTGTTGTAGACCGGTGTTGCGTAATACGGCGCAAAGGCAGCACGGAAGAGGTTCCGGCCGTATTCCTTGTCATCAGTCACCAGCACCATGGCGCGATTCACGACCTCCACCTGCTGCCAGTCCTTGCCAGCCTTGGCAGCACCGATCTTCACGTGCTCCATCATTTTTGGCAGTGCGCTCTTCGGCCACAGATTGAAGATCACGCCATCGCCAACTTCCGCGGCCATTTCGATCATGTTGGGACGCAGACAACCCACATAGATCGGTGGTGGATTTTCGGCAGGAGCCTGCCGATAACCATGACTGCGAACGGTAGTGCCGGAAAACTCGGTTTTGGCCCCGGTAAGCATGATGCGCACCAGCTGCGCCGTTTCTTTCACGCGGGTCAGCGGCTTATCGAGTGGAATGCCATTCCACTGGCCCATGATGGTCTGACTCGACGAACCAAGACCCATGATGAATCGTCCCGGCAGCAGCTGGCTGATCACGTTCGCAGACGCCGCCAGCACGGAGGGAGACCTGGTGTATACCGGGGTCACGGCAACGCCAATCCGAAGTCTGGCCGTATGGTGAGCCAGCGCAGCAATCTGGGTCAGCGTATCCGGGGCTCCCGAATCGGAGAACCAGGCATCGGGGATGCCGTTTTCTTCCGCCCATTTCAGCCGGGCCAGCGTATGTTCCAGCTTCGGACCAGCCGGTACGGTTACCGCAACGCGCTTGGCGTGGCTCATCTTTTTTCTCCCAGTCGCAATGAGTGTGATGATCTCCAAAGACTAGACTCGCAGATTGCAGCAACCCAGATCAAGGCGTGTGCACCCACGTCGAGGGCGAGGCGCCTTTTGTTATCATGCCCGCCCTGCTACCCGAGGCTGCAAAAAACCCCGGGATCTACCAGCCAGACCTGACGAAGAGAGTCCATCAGGTCTTACCCGGGAAAGACAATGACTGACGTTCAACTGACCGCTGTACGCGACGCTCATCGTTTCGACGAAGCCGCACTGTGCCGCTACCTGGAAACCGCGATCTCCGATTTTGCAGGTCCGCTCACCGTCCGTCAGTTCGAAGGTGGGCAGTCCAACCCGACTTTCCAGTTGATCACCCCCGGCAGAACCTATGTCCTGCGCAAACAGCCACCGGGTGAGCTACTGCCCTCCGCACACCAGGTCGATCGCGAGAATCGGGTCATGGCGGGGCTGGCAGGAACCGCGGTGCCGGTACCCCGGATGTACTGCCTGTGCGAAGACACGGCTGTCATTGGCACGAAGTTCTACGTGATGGAGTTTGTGCAGGGTCGGATCTTTGCGGAAACAACCATGCCCTCGCTGACTCCTCCCGAACGTCGAGCAATTTTTCTCGACCTTGCGCGGGTGATGGCAGAACTGCACAACGTGAAGCCTGAGCTGGTCGGTCTGGCATCATTTGGCCGACCAGGGAATTATTTCGAACGGCAGATCAGCCGATGGTCCAAACAGTACCTCGCCTCGCAGACACAGCACCTGGAAGCGATGGATATCCTGATGGACTGGTTGCCCCGGAATATTCCCGAAGAAGGACCGACCGTCATCGTGCACGGTGACTACCGACTCGGGAATGCACTGATCCATCCAACGGAGCCTCGAATCGTCGCCGTGCTTGACTGGGAGTTGTCGACACTCGGTGATGGGCTTGCCGATCTTGGCTATCTCTGTCAGGACTATCACGCAAAGGCCTATTATGACGCCGGTCTGGCTGACGCTGACCTGCAGTCGCTGGGCATTCCGACTGAAGATGAAATGGTGGCCCACTATTGCAGCCACGCACGTCGTGATCGCATCGACAACTGGCACTTCTACCTGATCTACAACCTGTTCCGTTCTGCGGCCATTGGCCAGGGAGTGTACAAGCGCGGTCTGGACGGCAATGCCAGTTCGGCGAAGGCACTCGAGTTCAAGGACTCCGCACAGATCAAGTCCGAAGGCGCGCTCCGTCTGCTTACGACCCGTCTCACGGCGGCAGAGGGCCGCTAGGCCGTTCCTCTGCTGACGGGAGACCCAGGACCTCAGGTCTGTCACCCAAAGGTCCATCGCTGTCATCAGGATCGTCCTGGGCAACAGCCGGCAGGAGGATCGCGTCGTCGATGAACACGGCACCTGCCTGGCTTTTGTCAAATTCGAGGACCAGGGCAACAATTCCGGAGATATCGACGTCCTTGAACAACGAAGAATCAAACGCGTACCGCTGGAAGACGGGCTCGGACAGATCGATTTCATCGAGCCAGGCGTGTTTGCGGGTCTGCGCCTCGACCGGTGCCCGCAGCAGTCCGTGCGTCGAGAGGGGGACACTCGAGCGCCGACCTTCCCGATCGACCAGCACCACACTGAAATCAAGAGTTTCCGGCGTCTCCCACTCGGCTTCTTCATCCTTCAACGGGCTGTCCTGGGACATGGCCAATGAGAACGCGACGGCCGCTGGTGCAGCCGGCAGCAGATCAAAAACGATGGAAAAGGCGGGTGCTTCGACTCCTGGGTGGCGATCCCAGCCGACCAGTACCGCGGCGGAATTGCGTGGTGCCCATTTGAGACTGATCTCGGTTTCCCGCCACAGCGTGAGGTCGTTTGTCATGATACGCACTCCAGGCAGCGAACCGGTTGACAGATCGGCATCCTCCTCGTAATCGGCCAGGACCAGATCCCGGCCGGACTGGAAGTCGGTCACCAACTCGACCGGTACACTCAGCCACGGTACTGCATGGGGTGCCGACAAAAAGACGTCGCGGTACTGGCGATGCCCGAGAAGCGTGTCTTCGAGAAAGGCAGTAAACAGCCGAACGGCGATTTTTTGCTGCAGTCCTGCGTCGAGAATCGGAACCAGATTGAGAATCATCCGGCCGGGCCATGCCATGTCGGCACGCCCCCAGTCGGTATTGAACTGACCGTGATTGGCGCCAAGCACGTAGACGCTGCTCTTGTAACAGTCGAGGCAAGTGCCAAACGTGACTCGTGCGTATTGCGAGGCGCCCATGAACGACCGTACGTCACCATCAAGACTGCCGTGTACCACGAGATAGTTCAGATCACTGATGCGCGTCTCGCGATCCCTGGGGTCGTACTGTCCGTCCGCCGGCGCGATGGCGATCAGGCCGCGGATGCCAAAGTCGTAGTCGAATTTCTGCCGGGCATCATCGGGATAGAACGGAAGGCGGTTGAAGAGTGCGGCCTCGGCAACCGCCTCTCCACCACGCGAATGCCCAACCAAGACAACGCGGTCAAGATCGAGCCGACGATGGAATGGATTGCCTTCCACGATACTCCACTGAGCCAGCTGGCGAAGATGTTCGAGCAGCAGCCAGCCTCTCGCGTCGTTTTCCTTCTTCAGTCCGCCCTCCATTCCACTGAGCAGATCGGAGTAGGAGCTGTTCAGGAAATTCTGATCGACCGAGATGGTGATCATCCCGCGCGAAGCGAAGTGCTCGCCAAGATAGCCATAGCCGGAATCGGAAAAGTCCTCCATGTCGTGATTGCCGTGGACGATCAGAACCACTGGAAAGGGACCATCCCCTTCGGGCATCCAGACACGTCCATTGAGTGGCAGGGTTGTCGCATCAAAGCCCCAGTAACGGGTACGGGCCCAACCCGCGTAACCCTCCCAGCCTTCAATGAACTTCGAACCATCGACAGTGCGCGACGTGAGTGTCGCCTGTTCGGCAAATTCGGATCGATGCCGATCATCTCCGGAGCCATAGGTCAGCGTCGAAACCTTGAAACTGCCAGGCTCACCTGGATCGGGCAGGTCACTGGCTTGCATGGCCACCGCAGGACGTTTTTCAACGTCGCCGCGCCAGCCGGGCAGGACTGACAAGGTTGCCAACGTCGCCAGCAACAACAGGCCGGACGCTGCAGCGAGGCCGGTCAACCAACGCCATCCGCGTGTGCGCCACAAGGCAAGTGCTCCGCCGAACAATCCCGCGCCGAACAATACCCACACAACCATCACCATCTGACCGTACACCGTGATGCTGGCCAGACGGGTGAGCAGCAGCGACGCTGCAAGCAGTAGCCAGAAGCCCCACCAGAACCCGGGCGTGAGTCGTCGCAGCAAGCCTGTCAGCACAAATCCGCCGAGGGCAACACCGAGAGTCATGACGACCAGTACGGCACTACCGAGCGTTCGCTCCGTGGTGAAATCCGGAATGACCACCATCGACACGGTGATCGCAAGCACGATCCAGCCCGCACGAGCCAGGCCAAGCCCAGCTCCACGCCAACCCCGCGAATCAATCCGACAGGCGGTTCTGAAGCGCTGCCATCGGCTCTGTCGAAGCATCACCATCTCCTGCCATGCGTGCCGGGATTGGAGACCGGGGCAGGTCTGCTCCAGTCGTACAGTTACTCAGCGGACACGCCCGGCAAATGGCAATTCAGATATCCGCGCGAGCTCGAATACGTCCTGCAGCGTAACCGATGGCATCAATGGGTGCTGCCGTCCGACCCGCCTCAATGGAAGCGGGAAACACGCTGTGCTGCAAAAATCGCAGACGCAGCTGGTTCCCTGGCAGGAAATGCGCAGTGTCGTGGTGCAAATGAGGCAGCTCTACGGTGAGCATTGCTCCGCCTTGCAGAACGCGAACCTCCGCACGCACGAGCGGTCCGGTGCGATGCACGCTGTCCACCACGATCGGGATGTCTGGTGCCGAAGCAACATCGTCCGCCAATCGCAGATCACCGGGACGTACGTAAACCATCGCCGCTCCCTGTGGCGCGGTTGAATGCAGGCGAAGAGGTTTTGTACCGCCATCAACAAATACTTCGCCAGACTCGATACGCGCAGAGAGAATGTTGGTATTGCCAAGGAACTCGAACACAAACGGTGTCGCCGGATGTTCGTAGACCTCATCGACCGTGCCTGCCTGCTCGATTCTTCCTATGTTCATGATGACTACACGATCGGCAAGTTCCAGCGCTTCCTCCTGATCATGGGTCACAAACACCGTCGTGGTCCCAATCGTCCGGTGGAGTTCACGCAGCCACCGACGCAGATCCTTGCGCACGCGGGCATCCAGTGCGCCAAATGGTTCATCCAGAAGCAATACCCGCGGTTCGATCGCAAGCGCTCGGGCCAGGGCAACCCGCTGGCGTTGTCCACCGGACAGCTGGTGCGGAAACCGATCACCGAGGCCACCCAGCTGTACCAGATCGAGCAACTCTTCCGCCCGATCATGGATATCGGTTCTTGACGGCCGTCGTGGGCGAGATCGCATGCGCAGGCCGAAACTCACGTTGTCACGCACGGTCATGTGTTTGAAGAGCGCATAATGCTGAAAGACAAAACCCACTTCCCGTGTCCGTACGGGCCGCGACGCCATGTCCTCATCCCCGAACCGGACTTCACCCTGATCCGCAAATTCAAGACCCGCCATGATCCTCAGCAAGGTGGTCTTGCCACTGCCAGATGGGCCCAGCAACGCAATCAACTCACCGGAAGCAATCGAAAGGTCTACTCCCTCAAGAGCCTGAAAGCCGCCAAAACGCTTGCAGAGATTCCGAAGTACGATTTCCATGCTGAAATTCCTCAGTGACGATGTGATCGCGCGAGTTCCGCGCCGTGCCTTGCTTCAAGAAACGATTTGACGCCGAGGGTAACGAGCGCCAGCAGTGCGAGCAGTGAGGCCACTGCAAAGGCAGCGGCGAAGTTGTACTCGTTGTATAGAATCTCGACGTGCAATGGCATGGTGTTGGTTTCCCCGCGAATGTGGCCGGAAACGACACTTACTGCGCCGAACTCACCCATGGCGCGCGCATTGCACAGGAGCACGCCGTACAGCAGCCCCCACTTCACGTTCGGCAGAGTCACATGCCAGAACGTCTGCCAGCCATTCGCACCCAGGGAAAGCGCGGCCTGCTCATCGTCGGTACCCTGCTCCTGCATGAGCGGAATGAGTTCGCGCGCGACGAACGGGAAGGTGACGAACATGGTCGCCAGCACGATGCCGGGAACAGCGAAGATGATCTGCAGGTCCACGGAATCGATCAGCGGGCGGGCCCATCCGGCGGCACCGAACATCAGCACGTAGATCAGGCCCGCAACAACGGGCGATACCGAAAATGGCAGATCGATCAGCGTGGTCAGGAAGGTCTTGCCGCGAAATTCGAACTTGGCGATTGCCCAGGCGGCGGCGACTCCGAACACTAGGTTGGCAGGTACAGAGATCGCCGCGGCGATGAGGGTGAGCCTGATCGCCGCAAGTGCATCCGGATCGAGCATCGCATCGACATAGGTGCCCAATCCGTTGCGCAGGGCTTCCGTGAATACCGCCACCAGCGGCAGGATCAGGAACACGCCGAGGAAGGTGACCGCGGTGACTGTCAGGAGCGCGCGTACATGGAAGGGTTCCGTGAGCGCCGATGACGGCCCGGATTCAGCGGGAGTGGAGATCGTCGACATGGTGTGTTTCCTTGTTTGCCTTCAGGACTTGGGAGCAGGCGCGACCTGCCGGGTGCGGTGGCGGTTGGACCAGGCCTGCAGGGCATTGATGACTATCAGCATGACGAACGAGATCACCAGCATGGCGGCCGCGACCGTCGTTGCACCGGCGTAGTCGAACTCCTCCAGCCGGATCACGATCAGCAGCGGCGCAATCTCGGACACATAGGGGATGTTTCCTGCGATGAAGATGACCGACCCGTATTCCCCGACACCGCGAGCGAATGCCAGAGCAAATCCGGTCAGGAGCGAGGGCAGCACGCTGGGCAGAATCACGCGCGTGATCGTCTGCCAGCGGGATGCACCGAGCGAAGCTGCCGCTTCTTCCAGTTCCTTCTCGGCGTCACGCAGCACCGGCTCCACCGTGCGCACCACGAAGGGCAGCCCGATGAAGGTCAGTGCGATCACGATACCCAGGGGCGTGTACGCCGCCTGGACACCGAGTTCCGCAAGCCAGGATCCTATCCAGCCATTGGGTGCATACAGCGCGGTCAGTGCAATTCCCGCCACGGCTGTGGGCAGCGCGAACGGCAGATCTATGGCGGCGTCGAGCAGGCGTTTGCCGGGGAAGGTGTAGCGCACGAACACCCAGGCCACCAGTACGCCGAAAATGGCATTCAGGACCGCTGCAAGGAACGCGGTGCCGAACGACAGCCCCAGCGCGTTGAGCACACGCTCGGAGCTGACGATGCCCCAGATCTCCTCGAGCCCCAGCGTCGCGGTCTTGAAGAACACGCCAGCGAGCGGGAGCAGAACGATCAGGCTGAGGTAGGTCAGCGTCAGTCCGAGGGCGGGTGTGAAACCCGGCAAGGGGGAGCGAAATGTCGTAGCCATGTGCTGCTCCCTGCCGCGCGCGTTACCGCTGTGAGTAGATCTGGTCGAAGATGCCGCCTTCGGCGAAGTGCTCGGCTTGGACCTTGGTCCAGCCGCCAAAATCCTTGTCGATCGTCACCAACTGCAACTTCGGGAATCTCGCCATGTCCGCTGAATCGGCGTGCTCCGGCATGACCGGCCGGTAGTAGTGCCTGGCTGCAAGGCGCTGGCCTTCCGGCGAGTACAGGTACCCGAGATAAGCACTGGAAACATCGAGCGTGCCGTGTTTGCGGGCAAACTGGTTGACCGTCGTCACCGGAGGCTCGGCGAGAATGGACAGGGACGGGACGACAATATCGAACTTGCCTTCACCAAATTCCTTCACCGCGAGGAAGGCTTCGTTCTCCCAAGCCAGCATGACGTCACCGATGCCGCGCTGTGCAAAGGTCGTCATCGAACCGCGCGCGCCGGTGTCCAGAACCGGCGTATTGCGGAACAGCCCGGCAACCAGTTCCCGCGCACCTTCATCCGTCCCGTGCTTCTGCTTGGCGTAGGCCCAGGCTGCAAGGTAGTTCCAGCGTGCTCCGCCTGAAGTCTTCGGGTTCGGAGTCACGATCGTCACGCCGGGCTTGACTATGTCGTCCCAGTCGCGGATGCCTTTCGGATTGCCGCCACGCACGAGGAACACGATGGTCGAGGTGTACGGCGAACTGTTGTGCGGGCGCTGGCTCTGCCAGTCCGCCGGCATCAGGTTGCGGGCGGCAATCGCATCGATGTCTGCCGACAACGCCAGCGTGACGACGTCCGCTTCCAGACCATCGACGACCGAACGTGCCTGCTTGCCCGAACCACCGTGCGATTGGCGGATCGTTACGGTATCACCAGTCTGCTTCTGCCAGTGCGCGGAGAACGCCTTGTTGAAGTCCTGGTAGAACTCGCGTGTCGGGTCATAGGATACATTCAGCAGGGAGACCTCGGCCGCCTGCGCGCGGGTGAGTACCAGCGCAAGTGCGACTGCCACGTATTTCAGATTCCTGATCATGTTTGAATACTCGTGCGTTGAATCGATTGTCAGAAGTTCACTTGCAGGCGGGTGAAGACCGCTTTTTCGTCGTCCCGATCCGAAGCGCCTGCTCCGCCGTCGAACTCGGTGTGGGTGTAATTGGCGAATGCCTTGAGTTGCGGCGTGATGGTCCAGTTGACACCCACGGCGTATTCCTTCGCGCCTCCCACCTGTGCGGTCGGGTCTGCAAACCCGGTTGCAAACACATCGCCGTCGACGTTCAGTTCGGAATAGCGCAGCGCCAGTTCCCATGCGCCGTACTGACCCGTGGGCTTGACGCCGCGGAAACTCTGGTCCTCACCGGTCAGCGAATAGACGGCCGTCAGCTGCCACGCGTCATGCTGGAAGGACTCCTGCACACCGTTGAACAACAGTTCCTGCTCGGACTCGATGTACTCCGCCATCGCGCCAAACGGGCCGACGAAAGCATATGCCTGCGGTGAGAACCGGCTGTGTTCGCCGTCTGCCTCGACACCGTTCCTATAGGTGAAGATGACGTTCTGGGCGGGGCTGCGGTAGCGCTGGAGGACCGCGTTACCGGCACCGGCCTTGTCTCCCTGGCTACCGGATACGCCAAACCCGATCCCCGGCAGCGGTTCGAAGAACAGGCGTACGCTGATCTCCTTCTCGCCGTCGTTATCGCGAACGGTTGCATCCCGGCCGTCGGGGGTACCACTGGTCCAGGCAAGGTCGAGCTTCAGCCGTTGTTCCAGCCATCCACGCGACAATTGCACGCCGCGATCCCGATTGGGCGCAAGTTCCGTGGGAAAGGCGCGCTCGATAAAGAAGATGGACGCGCCGGATTGCAGCCGTTCGAGGCCGACCGGCGCCTTGAACTGCCCCGCTCTCAGCACGGATTGCCAGGGCAGATTGACGTCTACATAGCCATCCACGAGCGTGGTGGCTTCGTTCGCGTATTCCCCGGTGAACCGGAACGAGGCATGTTTGCCGAGCTTCGCTTCGAGCATCGGTCGGAACCGGCGAAAAGTGAACGTGTCCGACTTGCTCCCGTCATCAATAAAAAAGCGACCATCGAACTGGCTCAGTGCGCGAACTTTCAGGTCCCAGGAAGAATCGGCGCCGGTAATGGTGACACCGCCGCTGTCCGCCTTGACGCGCCCGTTGGGTGCCGCCCTGGCCTTGTCCGCGAGCGAAACCTCCTCCGCAACTTCGAGTTTGCGGGCGAGCAGGTTCACGGTCTGTTCGAGTTCGGCGATGCGCCGTTCCAACGCGGCATCGTCTGCGAGCAAAATGGGTGAAACGAGAGTACCGGCCAGCAGGCCGGTCGCCATGGAAAGCGACTTACGCATGATCTGGGTCTCCTAAGGTGTTGTGGTTTCCGGAGACCCGGTCGACCGAAGTGTCTTGTTTGGGGACGCTCGAGGAAGCCTTGCCCGGTCTATCCAGGCGCAGCTTTTCGGAACGCTCGATTTGTACGATGCGTCCGTGATGAATGGTGATGGTCACTACGCCAAACTTCAGTTCGCGCAGTGCCTCTGCAATCAGAGGCCAGGTGCCATCCTGCGGTTGTTTCGGATCGGTGCTCATCTGACGGATTGCTCGTGGTGCCCGTCCTACCCGATATCAACTACCGTGCCAACACTCCAACATTCTCATTTATCCAGGAATTTCAATCTGTTAGCTGATTCACAATACGACAAGCCAAAAAGTACTACGTTAAATGAAGCAATTAATTTATCTTATTAAAAGTTTGACTCACTAAATATAACGACATGACGAAGGATAGATCACCTGAATCGCTCCAGCTCGCGCTCTGGCGCGAAGCCGGCAAGCACGCCGATGCGATCGAATCGCTACCCGCAATCGCCGAGTTGCTGGCCGGGCACCTGCAGATCCGCGAACTGCGGCTGGATGAATTGAACCGGGATACCCCCGAACTTGTACCGCTCGCCCGCTGGTCCGCCGTCGACGGGCTGGCTGCACCGTTGGACCCCCATGCATGCACGCCACGACAGATCGCTGCGATGGAGGAATGGGCTCTGTCAGGAAACATCGTGGAGCGGACGCCGCAGCAGACCTGGCCGTCCGCACTACGTCATCTCAACAGTATTTCCAGTGAACACCCGGCACTTGCCGCGGGCCTGGTCGACGAGCGAGGACTGGCCGGGATCGCGGTAGTGGTCACAGAACGCCTGCTGAGCGCGGCGGAAAAAGAACAGTTCCGTATGGCGACGGAGCCACTGGCGATGATCGTGGCCAACGATTTCCGGCTGCGGGAGTTGAGGCAGTTGCAAAGACGCATCGAGGCGGAACGCGACGCGTTGAAAGCACGCCTCGAACGTGCCGACTTTTCTCCGCCGCTGGTAGGCGCGGAAGCCGGACTCCGCCAGGTCATGGTGCGCGTCCGGCAGGTTGCCCCGACCGATGCGTCCGTACTGATCCTCGGGGAGACCGGGTCGGGGAAGGAGGTGATCGCGCGGACGATCCACGAAGGTTCACCCCGCGCCGCTGCTTCCTTCGTGCGGGTCAACTGCGGCGCGGTGTCGGCCGACCTCATCGACTCCGAACTCTTCGGTCACGAGCGTGGCAGCTTCACGGGTGCCATGGCCACCCGTCGCGGCTGGTTCGAACGCGCGAACGGCGGCACCCTGTTTCTCGACGAAATCGGGGAACTGGCACCGGCCGTACAGGTGCGCCTGCTCCGTGTCCTGCAGGACGGGATCGTGCAGCGCGTCGGTGGCGAAGCAGAGATCGCAGTCAACGTCCGGGTCATCGCGGCAACCCACCGCGACCTGCCGCAGATGGTGCAGGAGGGTCGCTTCAGGGAGGACCTGTGGTATCGCATCGCCGTGTTCCCGATCATCCTCCCACCGCTTCGGGAGCGGACAGTGGATATCCCGGTACTCGCAAACTACTTCATCGAACGTGCAGCAGATCGCGCCGGACTGCCCGCTCCGTTGCTCACACCCGAGGCCATCAGGCAACTGTGCGCCTACAACTGGCCCGGCAACGTCCGGGAACTCGGCGCCGTGCTGGAACGTGCCGTGATCCTCGGGCAGGGGAGGCGCCTGGAACTCGAGAAGACCTTCGGCTTCGCCGGTCCGGGCGTCGTCTCACCACCTGCAACCGAGGCGTCCGCACCGCGTAACGCAGTCAGGAACAGCGAAGGCCCGTCATTCGATGCTGCGGTGAAGAAGATTATCGAACAGGCGATCGCCGCAAGCGACGGCCGGATTTCCGGGCCCCACGGCGCGGCAGCGAGGCTCGGGCTCAACGCCAACACGCTGCGTTCGAAGATGCGCAAGCTCGGCCTGACCGGACGCAGGTGAGCGTGCCCGTCAGGCACGCGACGCTCACTCAGCCTGTGATGGTTCGTGCGTACGTCTGGCCTTTCTTCACGCGCTTGGCCAGCGACCACCGATGCACTTCCGACGGACCATCATAAATGCGGAACGCACGGATCTCGCGGAAGACCTGCTCGACCACGGTATCACCACTCACCCCGGTAGCTCCGAGTATCTGTACACAGCGATCGGCCACGCGAAACAAGGCTTCGGACACGGCAGTCTTGGCCATGCTGCTCTCTGTGCCACCCGGTGAACCGCTGTCGAGTACCTTTGCGCACCAGTCGATCATCAGCTCACTCTGCTTCAGATCGATCAGGTTATCGGCCAGCATGAAACCCACTCCTTCGTGTTCGATGATCGCCTTGCCAAACGCATGGCGCTTCGTCGCAAACTCCGCGGCGATATCGTGTGCCCTTTCGGCGGCTCCCCACCAGCGCATGCAATGGGTCAATCGCGCCGGTGCAAGCCGGATCTGCGCATAGCGAAAACCTTCATCGAGCTCGCCAAGGATCTGCTGCGCCGGTACACGTACACGATCGAGCGCTATCACGCTGTGACCACCCGGCATGGATGAATCGATGGTATCGAGCACACGTTCAATGCGGATGCCCGGAGTTTTCATGTCGGCCAGGAACATCGTCGCCGACTTTTCCGTCCTGGCCATGATGATGCCAAAAGCGGCACCGTCTGCGCCGGTGATGAAGGTCTTGCGGCCGCTGATCACCCAGTCATCCCCCTCCCTGACGGCGGTCGTCTGCATCATGCCTGGATCCGATCCCGCACCACCGTCCGGTTCGGTCATCAGAAAAGCTGATCGTGTATCGCCGGCAGCCAGAGGTCGCAGGAAACGACTCTGCTGTTCCGTTGTCGCCACCTTGTGCAGCAGGTGCATGTTGCCCTCATCCGGCGCCATGATGTTGAGGGCGATGCAGGCCAGCGGAGAGTAGCCGGCAGCCTTGAACACCGCAGCCTGTTCGAGGTGGGTCAGACCGTAGCCACCTAGGTCCTTTGGCAGGTGCGGTGCAATCAGACCGGCAGCACGAGCACACGCCACCAGTCGTGCACGCAGCGCCGCGCTGGGTCCATGGCTGTGATGGGTCGCCTGCGAGCGGAATTCAGTTTCGATGGGGATGATCTCGTCGATGACAAACTGGCGCACACGCGCTGTCAGTTCCTGCACTTGCGGGGAAAGGGCTTCACTCATCAGGGTTACCTTGTTGACTCCAGAAAACGAAGAGGCCAGGACTTGCCTGGCCTCCCATTCACTAATCGCAAACTTCTGCCTTACAGCATTTCTTTCGCGATCAGTTCCAGTACGGCGGGTTGCTGACTACCAATCAGCATGCTGCCCACGTGACCTGCCTTGCCTGCTGTCTTCCAGCGCTGCAGACGGTCACGAATTCGATCCGCAGGACCGACCAGGTGACAGGCATCAATCAGCTCTTCCGGCACTGCTGCCATGGCTTCGTCCTTGCGACCAGACAGGAACAGATCCTGGATCTTGATCGCCGCTTCTTCGAAGCCAAGACGCTTGCAGTAACTGTTGTAGAAGTTCTTGTTGCGGGCACCCATGCCGCCGATATAGAGCGCCATGTTGCCGCGGATCGGCTGCATGCACGCCGCCACGTCATCGCCCATGATTGCGGTCACAAACGGCGCGACGTCGAAGTCAGCAGCCGTCCGACCACTCGCAGCAAGGCCCTTGCTGATGGAACCACCAAATACCGAATACTTGTCAGGGTCCATCCAGATCGGAAAAAATCCATCGGCGACTTCCGCCGCACCCTGCACACCGGCTTCGGTGATCGAGGCGGCGTAGATCGGGATGCGGTCTTCTGATTTCAGTATGCTTTTCAAGGGGCGGCCGAGACCGGTTGAGCCCGGACCTTTGTAGGGCAGCTGGTATTCAGTGCCTTCGAACGTCAGCGGTGCTTCGCGTGCGAAGATCTGTTTCATGATCGCCACGTATTCCTTGAGACGGGTAACGGGCTTGCCGTAGGGCACACCGTGCCAGCCTTCCACCACCTGCGGACCGGATGCACCAAGGCCAACGATGAAGCGTCCGCCAGAGAGTTCCGACAGCGTCATCGCCGTCATGGCTGCCATGGCGGGTGAACGTGCGGGCATCTGCATGATTGCGGTACCGACCTTGATTTTGGTCGTCTGCGCCAGGATCCAGGCTGCCGGCGTCACGGCATCCGAGCCGTAGGCCTCCGAGGTCCATACGGAGTCATAACCCAGGCTTTCGGCACGTTTGATGCCGTCCAGGTTGAGACCCATTTTGCGACCGGAATAGCCGCTGATCAGGCCAAGTTTCATTGCTGTGCTCCTCAATGTGCGGATTTGAAATGACAGTGGCCGGCAAGATTAAACGGATCGGCAGAAAGTTGCACACGACCACGTCGTTGATGCTTACTCCCACCCATGAACGAAGTACCGCCACCGCCAACCCGGGTCGAGTCGGACCCGATCGAGCCGATCCAGCACAACAGCGTGGCTGACGCGCTGGCCGAGGCTGAAGACGATGTGCAACTGAGTCCCCTGTCGATCCAGGCGGCTGCGCTGATCCGTTCCATGGAAGCATTGTCCAACATCTTCTGGATATCGCTGGGCGGTACGGTACTGACGATTTTTTTTGCCGGGCTCAACCAACTCGCCCTGAATGCCAGTTCCGAATACATCTCTCTCGGCGAATACCAGATTCCCAAGGCAATCCTCCCGCTGGCCGCGCTGAGTTTTGCGCTGTTCGCCTTCTGGATGACGTCCAATCGCCTGGCGATGCTCGCCTATGTGCTCGAAACCACCCGACTCCCGAAAATCATGGTGCACGAAATTTTCCATCTCAATCCGCCCGTGCTGCATATCTTCGATCGAAACAACGCGCTGCCGTGGTCACCGTTTGCCGGGATAGCCGTACTGCTGCTCAATTGGGGGGTCTTTTTTGGCAACAGCCTGGCCTTGACCTGGAGCGTGGCCGTACAGGAAGCCGCCATCTTTGCCAGCTTCGACTGGGAGTTGCTCGCCGGGTTTTCGGTTCTGATCGTCGCGGTGATGATCTACGGAATCCGGACGATCCTGCCGCCACTGCGCAGTATCTTTCTGCGCCTGCACCAGACGCCCATCCACATCGGCTGGCCACGCTGGGCGATGGCTTTCGTAGCCCTGGTCAGTGTCCTGGTGGCCAACAATATCGATCAGATCGACATCGAAGACGGGCCGGATGATCTGATCGGTCCGTCCATCGCCAACGCCATCGATGGTGAGACACTGCTGGTGGACGGGGTCGAGATCAATCTGTTTGGCATCGACGCCATGGAACGGGACCAGATTTGCCAGAACGGCGAAGGAGTCGACTATCCGTGCGGTCGCAGCGCGGTGATGGCCCTGCAGAAACTGATCCAGAACCACAAGGTGATCTGCCTGCCATTTTTTGCCGTGAGCGCGACGCGGGTTATCGGTGCCTGCGAAATGGTGGTCGATGGGGAAGTCCTGCCCACGAGCGCCCGGGACTTCCTGGATGAAGACTATCGGCCAAACAGTCTCTCCCGCCTGATGGTGGAACAGGGTTTTGCGTTGACCATCGGTTACGGACGCCAGCTGTTTGGGGGAGAACAACGGCAGGCCCAGGTATTGCGATCGGGGGTCTGGGCCGGCAGCTTCGAACCACCGGCACTGCACCGATCCCGACACCAGTGACCGACCTCGGTGCCGTTGGCCGCCGGGTCATCAGGGCTTAGTGCACGACGGTAACCGGCACCTTGGCCAGCTTCAGCACCTCTCGCGCTACCGACCCCATGACCACATGCCGCAGCCCTGTCCTGCCATGGGTGCCAATCACGATCAGCTCGAACTTCATCTCGTCGCCATAGCGTGTGATGGTTTCTGCAATATGACCGACGGCAATATGGGCAGTATGCGCATAGCCGCGTTTTTCGAGCACGGAAACCACTTCTTGCAGAGCTGCCAGTCCGGAATCGCGGTAATGGCCTTCCAGATCACGCTGCGGTATGAACTGCCTGACGTGCCCCGATTCCAATGGGATCTGCACGCTGAGCAAATGCAGGTCGACGGAACACTGCGCATCAACCAGCCGCAGAACATGCTCCACGGCTCGTCTGGCGTGTTCTGAGCCATCCACCGCAACCAGCACCCGGAGATTCAAACGCGTAGCCGTCTTGGCCGACCTGATTCAGCCTTCTGGGTGGAGAAAAGTGAAACTTCGTGAATCGGCTTCGCTGCCGTCCGTCGATTGCGCCACTTGCCGACCACGACCACGAGCATCGCGCCCAGCGCAGAAGCCAGGAAGTGGGTCCAGCCGGATAGCTGATCGCTCCAGGGTTTGATCATGACGTCGTTCAGGATCATGTCGGCAGCGATCCAGCCAAGCAGCGCTGCACCCAGCGTGATCACCATCGGGAAACGGTCCATCAAACGCATCACAAACTGGCTGCCAAAGAGAATGATCGGAATGCTGATGACAATGCCAAACACCACCAGCGCCATGTTGCCGTTGGCCGCGCCGGCGACCGCGACCACGTTATCGAGGCTCATCACCGCATCGGCGATGACGATGGTCTTGACAGCTCCCCACAGCGAACTGCTGCAGGCCACATCGTGTTCTTCGTCGCTGCCGGCGTTGCACAAGAGCTTGACGCCGATGCCGAGCAGCAGTATTCCGCCGACGATGTTCAGAAATGGCAGCGTCAGGAGATGGATTGCAAAAAAGATCATGATGATCCGAAGCCCGATGGCCCCGGTAACACCCCACGCAATGCCCTTGCGCCTTTGGGAGGGGGGCAGATTCCGGCAGGCCAGCGCGATCACGACTGCATTGTCACCGCCCAGCAGGATATCGATCACGATGATCTGGCCAACTGCCAGCCAGAACGGAAGATCGAAGAAAATCTCTGGCATCACTTCACCAGACCGGTCATAGAACAAGCCCGACTCAAACCCGGTCTGGAGCATAGTCGGGCAGAAACTACACGTCTATGGTGTTACCGATCGAAACGACCTGATCTGAGGCATTGTTCGCCCCATTAAAAGGTAAGAGTGCGCACAACGCACCTTTTCAAGCCAGTTGCGCCCGGTAGACAGGTCTGGTTCCCGCCCAACTTTGTCCTGCGCACGGGGTCGAGTACACGCGGTCGGGAGGAAAATCAGGCACCTCTTGCGGACCTGCGATTGAATTGACAGGCTGCGACCCAGACATCCACCACTGTTGTTGCCGAAGACGCCACCTACGAAATGCCACCCCTCGTCACCACCATCCTCCTGCTGACACTCTCCAATGTGTTCATGACCTTCGCCTGGTATGCGCACCTCAAGGAGTTGTCGCACAAACCCTGGATCATCGCCGCGCTGATCAGCTGGGGGATCGCTTTTTTTGAGTACATGCTGCAGGTCCCAGCCAACCGCATCGGGTTCACCGTGTTGTCGGTAGGTCAGCTGAAGATCCTGCAGGAGGCCATCACGCTGTCGGTGTTCGTACCTTTTGCGCTGTTCTATCTCAAGGAGCCGTTGAAACTCGATTATCTGTGGTCGGCATTGTGTCTCATTGGCGCCGTGTATTTTGCGTTTCGCAGCAAATGGATTGGCGCGTGAACGCGACGCGCCTTGCCATCGTGGCAATCGTCGCAGGTTGCGTGTGCCTGGTTCTGACCAACCTTGCGGATTACCCGACGCCAGCACTGGTTGCCAAGCTCTTCGCTTCGAGCGGCTTCATTGCCCTGGCCGTTTCCACCGGGGCTCTCCTGACGCGTTACGGCAACTGGGTGCTTGCTGCGCTGTGCCTCTCCTGGGCAGGGGACGCCTTCCTGGAACTGGAAACCCGGCGCTACTTTCTTCCTGGTCTGGGTTCGTTCTTGTTGGCTCACATCTGTTACGTCATTGCGTTTGCAACCTGTCGCGTGCAGTGGTCGACAGTGGGGTTGGCTGCCATCGCCGTTGGCGTGGCCTCCGGCATCGCAATGTACTGGCTGTCGCCCTACGTCGGCGCGACGATGACCCTGCCAGTCTGGGCCTATGTCACCGTCATCAGCGTCATGGTGACGCTGGCGTGGGGAGTGCGAGGCGCTGGTGGAACATGGTTCATCCCCATCGGTGCAACTCTCTTCTACCTGTCGGACCTTTCGGTGGCCGCTGGCCAGTTCGTCAAGCCCGACTTCCCCAACTACGTGTGGGGTTTGCCGCTCTATTATGCAGGTCAGACCCTGCTGGCTTTGAGCGCAGCTTCGTCGCTCCAGGCACAGGTCAGTTCTACGGTGCCTGACCGATCGACGCCAGAAACTGGGCACCCGTAAGGCGAGGACGTTCCCCCGCCAGTGAGTAGGACGAAGGTTTTTCGTCGATGTAGATCTCGCTTGCAACCGTGAACCTGGTCTGGTCCTCGAAGGGGCCGGACCACATGAAGTAGTGATCCGGCTCGATCATGCGATAGAAGAGATTTGTGCCACATTGTTTGCAGAATCCGCGCTCCGCCCAGGCTGACGAGGCAAAACGCGCAATGTTTTCCTCGCTCACAAAGCTCACCGAGCCCACTGCAACCGAAAACCCGGGGCCACCCGTCCAGATCCTGCACATCGAGCAATGGCAGGCATGGGCATTGGTATCAACATTGCGGGCGGTGAAGGTCACCTCTCCGCAGAGGCACTTGCCGTTCATCGAGTCCATCATGTTGTCCTCCTCTTCAACGGTTGCAGCCACCTTGACCATAGAACTTCTGACAGCGTATTTTCAGGATTGGCATTCGCCGTGTTAGGCGTCCTGTTTTGGGCCTTGTTTGTCGCTGGCGTCTGAAAATGACCGCATGCGCCCGAGGTAATGGTCGGGATCCGCAGCGGGAGTATTGCGCATGGCCTGGTCAACCATCCGGTCGTATCTGGGATCCGCGCGCGCAACCTTGCTTGCCGCGGAGAGATGAACTGCGCCACCTGAGATCAGCCGTTCGGATGGGCTGCCGCAAATGTCGCACATCATGGCTTCATCCCGACTGGCAACTGACCGAAACACAGTGGACAGTGCCCGACAGGCGAGACAACGAAACTCATAGAGTGGCACCGTCAGGCTGCCAGTTCGGCACCTGCATCGACAAAGGCCTGCAGCGTCAGGTTATAGCGTTCAAAGGTCAGCCTCGAGAGAGGGTTGCGCGCCTTGACCAGACCGTCAGCAAGATCAAGGTCAAGACTGAGCAGGCTGAATCCGTTTCCCGCCCGACGCGAACCCAGGTATTCCTGCCACTCGCGCGCACTGATTCGCAGCACCAGGTCCACATCACGTTCATCATCAGCGGTTGCGGCACGCACGCAAGTTACTTCGAACGCTTCGAAATCGACCCGGGAGCGGTTATCACCTATGGCAAACACCAGCGAAAAGTCGGCGCTACCGAGTTTGCGGAACGAGGCACTCCGGTTCACCTGCTCTTGCACACGCTCAAAAAAGTTCACGTCACCGGATACATCTTTGCTGGCCATGGCTACGCTCCCAAATCCGTCTGCACCCGGGCAGACGCATCAAACAGGAATTGCAGGGTCTGGTTGTACCGAAAGAACAGGTCTTCCCGGTACTGATCACCATGCACCGATTTGGACAGTCCTTCGTCCAGGTCAAGGTCAATGGTGTTGAGTGTGTGGTTGAGAGTCGCGTGGCCGTTGGCGGCAATATCCCGCAGCATCGCAAGCCACTGCGATCGGGGCATTTCCAGATAGAAGTCGACGTCTGCAAGCCCTGCGCGGTCGCTGGCTTCTGCACCAGTACACTCATGGCCATCCATGGTCACGACGACGATGTCATCACCGACGATCACGCCAAACCGGCAAAAACTCTGTCCACCGCCGGCGCCGCGATATCGATCGTCCGTGTTGAAGACCGCAGCCACTGCGGCAAACCAGGCGGGGCTCGGGAAACGCATCAGCCAGCGGCTCCGCTGACGTACTGGCTCATGCGCCCTGGCAGCGTGGCCAGATCACGTTTCACACCGAGCCACTCGCAGATCCCCAGATACTCGTTCATGAAATCGCGCATCATCCGGTTGTAGATGGCATGACCCTCGGTCGGTGCACCTTCGAGCCCGCCGGCAAAGATGATCGACAGGGCTTCCCGCAAGACATGATCACCCAGTTCCCGCGCCCACACACGATCTCCGATGAAGAACAACATCTGCATGACCGTGCGCCGGTCATCGTCATGGGCAATCGAAAAACGGAGGTGATCGAGGCCATAGGTGATCTGCCTGGCCTTGGCTTCCAGTGAAAACCGATAGATCGATCGCTCGGCTTCATTCTGTGCATATCGTTCCAGATAACGCAGCATGGTCTGCATGAACGAACCACGCATGAGGAGCAGGTAGGTGACGGTCTCGCTCCAGCCACCACGACTTTCCAGGATCATGCGGTTGATTTCGCCGGGGCCTTCAAGCCCAAGACCGCCACCGTTGCATAGCGCGCGCTTGCGAAATGATTCGTACATGCGGGTGGCATCGAAGGTCGCGGTGGCGAGAAACTGTTTCACCTCGTGGTAGCCATAAGCCATCTGATGCTGCCACTGGCTGATCACTTCGATATCGCAGTTGGCGTACTGACACAACTCCGTGAGGACCTGGCAAATGGATCGTTCGAGAACGTCGGGCAACGGTTTGACGGTGTCCCAGGGAACATCGGTTGCCGAGGCAAAACGGCGCTGGATGGCTTCTTCGTAAAGATCGGCAGCGCAGTCCGCCCACAGGTCAGCCTTGTCCCGTATTGCATACCCGAGTGGTGGCACACCCTTTTTTGCGATTGCGCCACGCGGATTGCGCGTCTGATCATCCCAGCGGTCCGGGATCTCTCCGTACACTCCAACGTTGATGTCGCCAAGTCGCAGACCATGCTTGTTGGGTTTGACGCGCGTGCCCCACTGGTTGGATCGCGCAACGGTGCCGTACTTCGGCGGGTGGTGCTCTGCCACGACTTCCCCCTCTATTGCCAGGACAGTGGATCAGCCAAATCGTTGGATGGAAGGCTGCTGGATGCTCACGCGACCGTGGATGCCATCAGGTCCTGAATGCGCGAGCGACCATTGTCGAACCGCTCGCCGAAGCCCGCAGAGCGAACCCGCTTGATGTACTCCTGAATCTGCCGCCGACGAATTGCCTGCAGCTTTTTCATGCCTTCATCAAACTGGTCACGACCGCCACCCAACAGAACAGCCAACGCATCGGAGCTGGGAGTGGCCTGACCCGCAGGATTTTGCGAGCCCGCGAGGATCTGACGCTCGGCCTCATCCAGATAACTTTCAATTTCGTCGCGCCGCTCGGGGGCGGCTTCCGACATGTAGCGCATGTGCATCACACCAAAGGCAACATGGCGCGCTTCATCCTGTGCACAGAGGCGATAGATGGCTTTTTCAGCGTCGTTATAGGCCATCAGTTCGCCCATCCGGAAGATGGTCAGTACCGCGCCTTCACCGGAAATGTGCAGGCGTGACGACATTTCGGTGAAATCCCTCGCCAGATCAATGCTCCCCACCACACCAGCGGTACCGCCGGTGGCCTGCGTCAAGCCACCACCATTGGCCAGGGCCCGCTTGCGAAAGACGTCCATGTGCCGGGCTTCGTCCATCACCTGTGCCAGCAGGCAATTGCGCGGTTCAAAGTAGTCGGGGGTGGTCTGGGCGATCCAGCGCGCGGGTACGTCGCCCGCCACAAACTCGACTTCGGTGAGGAAGGTGGCAAGATTGCATTGTGCGGTCTCGATGTCGTCGGGCAGCGGTTCCAGGGTATGCCAAGGCACGTCGGTTGCAGAACTCCATTGCCGCTGCAAGGCTTCTTCGTAGAGGAACGAGGCATTGTCCAGCCAGATTTCGCTCCTCGTCCGAATGCTGTAACCACCGATTCGATAGGCAGCCTTGCGTGGGGCTGCGCCGCGCGGACGACCTGTCATGTTGTCACTGAACTCGGGGGGCTCACCGTAGGATCCAATCGCTACATCGGCCAGCGTCAGGCCCGCCTT
The DNA here is from genome assembly GCA_041752315.1 of Pseudomonadales bacterium. Taxonomy (GTDB): domain Bacteria; phylum Pseudomonadota; class Gammaproteobacteria; order Pseudomonadales; family Azotimanducaceae; genus SYFY01. The sequence goes on along the minus strand of JBGSHJ010000052.1, from coordinate 122,798 downwards.
GCCTGGTGTCGCGTGTGTTCCCCATTCACCCTGCTGATTCAACCAGTCGAGCTTGAATTCGACCGGTGCAGATGTGGTTCCCGATGGTGCATTCATGGCGCCCTGCTCCTTGATCTCTCCGCCAGCGATATATAGCCCATTCCAACGCCGATATCGAGAACCAGATTCCCACCAATCATCAAACCGCCTATAAATACGTTCCGGAACCCCTTGGAACACGTCATGTCCCGTGCCTTCTGCCCTGTTTTTCCTGTTGTTCATCTGGCCGGCTGTCGAGGCTGCGAATCTCTCGCCGGCCCTGCGCGCCGACGCAGACGCACTGATTCAGGAGGTAACTGCAACACCCACCAATGCCGCCAATCGTGTCGAGCGGGCAGACCGCCTGTGGACGTGGGCCAATGCCGTCGCCATGACAGGTGTGGTATTGCCCGTTCACCTGACGCAGGTCATCACTTTCGCCACCAATGACCGCTCCGAGGGTGGTGCAATCAACAAACAGCTCGACGACGCGATCACCGAACTTGCCATTCTCGACAGGACACCGGAGGTGCTGGGATCGATCACGATCACGCCCGGCCCTTTCAGCGCTGCCTCCTACGCACAGATCGCGCAACAGATCACCGTTGGCAGCCGTTCGATCCAACCCGGCGGCGGCTTCCTGATTGGCCGCCACTTCATGAGCGACTTCGGAGAGTGGCAGATCTCAAGTCCTTCCGGCGACAACTACCTCACCATCGCGTCGTCCAATCCGGCGGTCAATTTTGTGGCAGAACGCGTGCCATTTGGGGGCATGCACGGAGGTTTCCGTGGCACTGCGCAACGAATCGCCTTCCGGGTCGCAAGCGGCACCCTTGTGACAGGTGACGTGGTGACCATCACCTACGGCGATCAGAGCCAGCGCAGCAAGGGGTTGTTGATGCCATCGATCGCCAACGATCAGATGCAGTTGCCGATCTATGTCAGTTTCGATCCGCAAGGTGCGTTCATCGCCTTGCCATTGCAAACGGTTGTCATCAGCGGTGGGCCGTTGCAGGGGGTAGCCGCCTTCGCACCTTCGGTCTTGGCTGCTGAAGAAGAATTCTCCGTGTCGGTACGGGGTGAAGACTCGCGCGCCAATCGGGCAACAGGAAAGATGCCAGGCTGGCGAGTTTTTGCCAATGGGACACCACTGACAGAAATCGCCGCCGGTGGAGACGCCATCACCTTGGTCGACAATCTGCGTCTGCCTGCACCCGGTGTCTGGCACATCCAGGTGGAAAGTCTGGATGGCTCGATCAAGGGTCGTGGCAATCCGATTCTCGTTGAAACAGCTCCGACCCGACGCATCTACTGGGGAGACACACACGGCCATTCGGGTTTTGCCGAAGGCATGGGCAGTGCCGACGGCTTCATGCGGTATGCCCGCGACGATGCCCGGCTCGACTACGTCACGCACAGCGAACACGACATCTTCATGGACGATGGTGAATGGGAAACACTGCGGCAGCTGGTCACCAAGTACACGGAGGAGCGGAAGTTCATTCCGTTTCTTGGCTATGAGTGGACCGTCGACAATCGTTTTGGCGGGCATCACAACATCCTGTTTCGCACGCCCGTTGACCGCCAGCGCCTGGATGGACGCCGATTTCCAACGCTGCCACGCCTGCATGCAGCGATACGGGCATCCACGCCCATGCGGGACATTCTGGCCATCCCGCACGCCCACAACGCTGGCGACTGGCGTCTGGCTGACCCGGAGATCACAAAACTGGTCGAGATCATGTCGATGCATGGGAACTTCGAGTGGTTCGGTCGCATGTATCTCGAGCAGGGGCATCAGGTTGGCTTCACGGCTGCGTCTGACAACCACCAGAGCCAGCCTGGTTATGCCTCGCCCATCGGCGGTTCGCTGTCCCAACGGGGCGGGCTGGGCGCGGTGTTTGCAACAGACAAGACAACCGACGCGATCTTCGACGCGCTTCGAGCCTTGCGAACGTACGCAACCACGGGCGAACGCATCATTCTCGATTTCGAGGTCAATGGCTCGCCCATGGGAACCCGTGCAGCGATGGACAGGAACAGAAAACTCAAGGGGCGGGTCATCGGTACCGCACCCCTGGAATCGGTCTCGATCCTCAAGAACGATCAGCTGCTGTGGTCACAGTCATATGCTCCCACGGATTTTCGACGGGGTGAGCCCACACAACTGGCCATCAGCTTCAACTCGTCCGCTGAACCGATCAACCTGCGGGACAATCCGCGCGGGTATCGACCGTGGGCAGGAACGCTGGACGTGCAGGGCGCGACCATCGTCGAAGGCCACATAGCCACCAATGCCTCCACCAGTCTGTCCGCCATCAAACCCTCGAAGGACGGCAGATGGACGTTCAGAACGGCGAGTCGCGGTGCTGGCAGCACGCTGATCCTGACACTGGACGAGGTCAAGGCGGGTGCCACACTGACCCTCAACATCGATGGTGGCCAGGAGTTTGGCGGTGCACCACCGATCTTTCGCCAGCACCAGGCACTTGACCCGGCAACGCTTCTGGTACGGCTGACCGATCTGAAAGGCGGCGCCGTGGTTGCGAGAATTCCTGCACCGGATTACCAGGACGAAATATCGGTTCGCCGCCTCCCGGCTGGGGGCACGCTCGAGGCAAACTTTGAGGTTGAAGACACCGGAGTTCTCGAGGGTGACTACTACTATGTGCGTGTGCTGCAGCGCAACGATGCCATGGCCTGGTCCAGCCCGGTCTGGGTGGGAGGGCGTGCCCCCCAATGACGGTCACCAACCAATCGTTTGAGCTGCACCCGCAGCTGGCCAGGGACACGTTGTTCGTGACTGATCTGGCGCTGTGTCGTGTCCTGCTGATGAATGACGCCCGCTACCCATGGTGCATCCTCGTACCGAGAATTCCTGATGCGCGCGAGATTTTTGATCTGTCCGCGTCAGCGCAGGCCGATCTGTGGCGAGAAGTCAGCCTGTGCACCGAGCGACTGTCGGTGCTGACCAGGGCTGGCAAGATGAACGTTGCGACGCTGGGAAATCTGGTGTCGCAACTGCACATCCACGTCATTGCCCGCAACTCCAGCGACATGGCCTGGCCACAACCGGTGTGGGGCAAAGGTGAGGCGCAGCCCTATACTGCGCCCGCCGCAACGAGACAGGTCGAAGCGCTACAGCTTACATTCTCTCGATGATGGTGGCCGTTCCCATGCCACCACCGGTGCACATGGCGATCAGTGCGGTCTGCTTGTCCAGACGTTCGAGTTGATCCACTGCCGTGCCAATGAGCATGCCACCGGTTGCTCCGATCGGGTGACCAAGCGCAATGGCACCCCCATCGACGTTGACCACGCTGTGATCAACGTCGAGATCCTTCATGAACTTCAGCACAACCGCAGCAAACGCCTCGTTGATTTCCCACAGATCGATATCCGACTTTTTCATGCCAGCCTTGTCCAGGCAACGCTGCGCAGCGGGCGCTGGCGCCGTCAGCATGATCAACGGTTCGGTGCCGGCTGTCGCCACCTGCCGGATCTTCGCTCGTGGTTTCAGACCATGCGCCCGGGCAAATTCCGGGCTGACAACCAGTACGGCACTCGCACCATCGACGACCCCGGACGAGTTGCCGGCATGGTGGACGTGATTGAGCGGGCCTGCCTTGGGATAAACCTGCTTCACCATATCGATGAAGGGGCGGCTGAATCCTTCGGCGTGCATGCCTGCCATTTTTGCGAATGAAGGCTGCAGATCCTTCAGGCTCTCGAGTGTCGTGCCGGGGCGTGGATGTTCATCGCGACCCAGCGCCAGCGTGCCGTCCAGATTGTTGATGGCAATCAGCGAACGATTGAAGCGGCCGTCCTCGATGGACTTCATGGCACGGGTCTGGCTCTCCACGGCATACCGATCCACATCGTCCCGGCTGAAGCCTTCGAGCGTCGCAATCAGATCTGCCGAGATGCCTTGCGGAACCTGCGGATGCAAGTCACGAAGATGTTCGTTGTTGGCATGAAAGCCGCTGGCATGCAGAGGCGAATAACGTGACATGAATTCCACGCCACCACCAATCACTGCTTCCTGCTGTCCGCTCATCACGCCCATGGCGGCGAAGTTCACCGCCTGCTGGCCGCTGCCGCAGAATCGATGCAGGGTCACACCAGTCACGGAAATCGGCCAGCCTGCGTCGAGCACGGACATGCGGGCGATGTCATGGGCATGATCACCACTACCGGTACCACAGCCAAGCACCACATCTTCGATGACTGCAGGATCGATACCCGTCCTGTCGCGCAGACCATTGAGAACCTGGGCCATGCAACGCTGTGGATGCAGATTGCTCAGGGAACCGACACCAGGTTTGCCCCGGCCACGCGGTGAACGTACCGCATCAATGATCCATGCCTCACGCATACGAGCCTCGTCATTCAGGTGGAAAGCGCCCGATTCTGTCGACGCTGGCCGATGAAGGCAAGTATTTGATCGGAGTTGTTGCTCGGAGCCTGCAACAGGACCTGACTGGTATGTGCCGCTCGGAAACCTATTCGACCAGGAGAATCTCGCCAGCAAAAAAACCTGTCGAACTGATGCTGACAGGAATCCGCAAACCGTTCCTGTTGCCATACTTGATGGCGACGTCAAAGGTCTCATCGTCGCTGACGACCCTGAACTCGCACTGGTCAGCGGAGCCACTGGTCAGCGAAAAGACATACAGGCTGCGACCGGTATGAACGTTGCCAAGGTCCTTGCAAGCCGGCGCCATCCACAGCGCACTCACCAGATCGATGCCGGGCTTGACCGGTTCGTTGGGTCGCTGCTCACCGTTCTTGCGATAGGTCACCTCGCCGTTGGCGACCGTCACCAGGCGTTCCTTGCTGTTGTCCCGATGATGATACTCATAGCTGGTTGGCGCAGGGCCGCTGGCAGAAACCGACCCTTTTGCAACAAAGCGTGCGCGCAGCGCCTTGATCAACTCCATCAGGCCGAGCGAGACCGCTTCGCCCTTGACCACGTACTCGGTGCCGGTCACTTCCACGACTAGCCGGATCTCGCCCGCCTCCGCTGTTCCCATATAGGCCATGTAGCGAAGTTCGATGGATTTGGCGAAAGCAGGCGAAGACAGCCCGAGCAGGGTTCCTGCCAGCACAAATGCACACCATCGGACCCGTAATTTCATGCGCATGATTCTCCGGCGCGGAACATGTACTCAGGCTGAAGGCAGCGGGATGTTGTGACCAAGGCGCGGGACATCATACCCCCGCTGCACCGCGGGTCGGCTCGCAACAGCACGATACCAGCGCAGCACGTTCGGGTAGTCCACAAGATTCATCTCCTGATATTCGTAGCGGGAGATCCACGGCCAGCAGGCAATGTCGGCAATCGAATAGATGCCCCCGACAAATTCCATGCTGCCCAGATGCTGATCCAGAACACCATACAAGCGGCGTGCCTCCTCCCGATAGCGAGTCTCCGCATAGGGTGCCTTGCCAGGATTGAAGCGCACAAAATGATGAACCTGACCGAGCATGGGCCCAAGTCCGCCCATCTGCCACATGAGCCACTGCATCGTTGACCATCGATCAGCACCCCACAACGTCGGATCATACGTGTCGGCAAGATAGGCAAGGATCGCGCCAGACTCCATGAGCTTCACGCCGGTCTCCCGATCGACCAGTGCCGGAATCTTGTTGTTGGGGCTGATACTCAGAAATTCACGCGTGAACTGCTCACCTTTGGTGATGTTGATGCTGTGGACCTCGTAGTCCAGGTTCATTTCTTCGAGAGCAATGGAAATCTTGCGACCATTGGGTGTCGCGAAGGTATAGAGATCAATCACGAAAGTTCGACCGGCCTGCTGGTCGCCGCATGGTACAGAATCGCGCCACAAAACGCTCAATGCACAAAAATCTTGCGCACTTGGTCTGATGCACGGCGGGAGTGTGACCTGCATCACTGGCCGCCGGATTGGATTTGAGTGACCGAAGCCGATCGGCGACTCTTGCGAAGCCGATATCCGGACGCCTGATTTGCCTCACTTCTGCAGAACAAGGACCAGCTGCCGTGTTTGAGCTGACCCCCTGGTCGATTCCTCCACTCCTTGCTGCGATGGTTGCCGCCGCACTGTATGCGCGTGTCCGGACCAACGAACACGTACCCGGTGTGAACGGGCTGCTGATGTTGATGCTGGTCGTCGGTTTTGCCTCGATCGGTCAATCTCTGGCCGTGCTCCTCGTCGATCCACGACTCAAGCAGATGGCGACCCAGCTTGCCTACTTCGGCATCGTTCTCGCGCCGATTGCGTGGTTCTCGTTCTGCATCAGCTACTCCCGGCGACAGATTCATGTCTCGCGTCAGATGCTCAACCTGATTGCCGTGATTCCAGCGCTCACGCTGATCATTGCGCTGACCAACGATTTCCATCACCTGCTCTGGGCGCCTGCCGGTGATGGCACCCGGGCCACACCAGGCCTCTGGTTTTATGTCCAGGTGGCGTACAGCTTTGTCCTGGTGATTGGCGGCAGCTCGATTCTCGCCTTCATGCTGTCGGTTTCGCAGTCCAGCTGGCGACCCATCACGGCCGTCATCGCCGCGCCGACCATCGCCAGCCTGGGCAGTATCATGACTCTCGCCGCTCACCGCGGATTGGGACAATTTGACCTGCATGCACTAGGCTTTGCCACTGGTGCGTGGGTACTCTATCGGGGCGTCTTGCGCTTCGGTTTGCTGGATACCATACCCGTGGTGCGGGACCGGGTCGTGAACCAGCTGAGCGATCCGGTTGTCGTCGTCAGTCATCGTGGCATCATCATCGATGCCAATCAGGCTGCCCTGACCATGTTCGCCATGCCTCGAGAAGAGGTGATTGATCGCACGATCGCGCAGTTCATGTCCAGCTGGCCGCCCAACGACCTCGCCAGCAAAGGGTCGGCAAACGCCGAGATCACCATCGGTGGTCAGATCTACGACGTTGCCTTCTCAAGCCTCGAGCCGTCTGCCCACCTCTCGGATGTCGTTCTGGTGTTTCGCGATGTCACGGTGCGCCGTGAAGACGAACGGCGTATGCGGAAACTGCAGAAGGAACTCGAACGCCTGGCCCACACCGACGCGTTGACCGGACTCTACAACCGCCGCATCTTCATGCAGCGGCTCGAAGAAGAAGTGGAGCGGGTTCGACGCCATGGCAAGGCACTCTCCGTGCTCATTTTTGATCTGGATTTTTTCAAGCAGGTCAACGACACCTACGGACACGATACCGGCGACGTGGTGCTGGTGGCGGTGGCGCGGCTCGCCACTGAAGCCAAACGGGTGAGCGATGTTGCCGCTCGTCTCGGAGGAGAAGAATTTGCGCTGCTGCTTCCGGAAACGGATCAACAGGGTGCGGTACAACTGGCGCAACGATTGCGCTCGGCCATCGAAAACAACCTGTACCTGAGCACGTCCGGCACGCCGGTGAAAGTGACCGCAAGTATTGGCGTCGCAACCGCGAGCGCCGCCGCCGATGAGATGGACAAACTGCTCAGCTCCGCTGACCGACAGCTGTATCGGGCCAAGAACAACGGGCGCAACCGGGTCTGTTCAACCATGCTCTGAGAGCAGACTTGGCAGGAATCGTAACCAGTTCCAATCAGTGTCTGAGGCTCAGCGTTACCGCTCCGCCACCATCAAGTGCCTGATAGCCGAAGGCGACCGCGCCAGTGTCACCGGCAAAAAACGCCTCCCGAACAAAGGCTGCCATGAAGTGTCCAATCGCGCTGCCCACCAGGATGTCGCTCACATGATGCTTGGCTGCCTCGACACGCGCCCAGGCCGTGCCGGCCGCCAGCAACTGCGATCCTGCGATCAGACCCAGCCGGGCAGGTTCCGACAGGTCCATCGAGTTGACGTTCCAGGCTGTCATGGTAGCCAGGGACTGTGTTCGTCCGGCATGGCCGGACGGGAACGACTTGTTGTTCTTGCCGTTTGGTCGCTCACGACCAACCGCTTCCTTGAGCCCCACCTCGACTGCTCCGGTCAGGGCAACCGCTGCTACCCCGGCTCCCAGCCCGGACAGCTTGGCTCCCGCCGAATCACTGGGCGCAATCAGCGCGGTGGTCAGCCACAGGCCCGTTGTCACTTTCTGCAGGTCATTGCTCACACCGTCTGCGTCATCGCCAAACAATGGTTGATGATCGATGGCCCAATCGGTCAATCGACCATCGGCATTGTCGATCTGGAGCAATCCGGCAGCGACCACAGGTACCCAGGTGCCTGGTTCGGTCGCCGCCGTTCGGGCCGCAAGCCACGTTTCCCCTGCAGCTGGCCATCGGGCGTTGATACCGTGACCGCCACCACTGGTGATGCAGCCGCTGAGCGCCAACACACATGCCATAACACAAACAACACGCGTCATGCGTCTCCCCGGTTGCTGGTCAACTTGTTGCGGACGTCCTATTCGGTTTCCACAGGGGCAGGAGCCTCGCTGGCTGCATCAACTGCCTCATCCGGGGCGAGGCCGAGCGGAGCAAGCTCACCACCGTCAGCAGGTGCATCTGCCGACGTCGCGGCGAGCAGTTCGTCCGCGCCTTGAAGCATCTGTTCGGCGAGATAGGCTGCCAGCTTGTAGGAACCCGGACTGCGGGATGAAAAAATGAAGTACTCGTTCTCTCCGGCGCCCTGTTTGAGTTGCAGCGTGTACTCTCCCTTGCCGTCGACGACTGTGAATGTCCCTTTGTCTGTCCCGGCAGCTTCGTCGCCCGCTCCGGCTGCATCTCCGGGTCCGAGCACTCGCAGATTCTCGAACCGCTCGGCAAACACCGCAGACTTTTCCTGATTTGCGGCAACACCGTCGACCAGCCAGCCTTCCTTGCCCATTTCCAGCTTGAAGCCGAACGGACTGACCACCGACTTGACGGCTCCATCGGCCGCCAGCAACGCTTTGTCGAGCCACTCCTCGGTCTTGACCGGAGCCTGGAAGTTGCTGAACGCAATCGAAAAGACGGAATCCGAACCTTCCCGACGCGCATGCACACGCTGGAAGCCTGGTGAGGTCCCAAGCCACACCTCGCCAACCACTTCGTCACCCTTGTAGAACGTCAGGTGACGCTGGAATTTCTCAGCCGTCACTTCAAACCGTTCGGTGCTGGACTCCGTCGTGGAGACTGGCCAGGGCGAAGAAAAATTCGCAAAATCACTGACCAGCTTGTCTGCCTTGGTCGCATCGACCGGCACCGCACCGATCAGCCACTTGTTGTCCTTGCGCTCGAGTGCAACGCTGTCGGTCTGATCCGCGATCACCACCCGATCAATGCTCTCCGGCGCGAAGTCGAGGAGTTTGGTCGACGATCCGTCATCCCCCGTGTCGTTCAGGACAAACACTGCGACCAGCAGCAATTGCGCCAGAAGCACAGCTCCCAGAATCCCCAGGCGACCGTTCATGCCGCACCTCCCTGCATCCACGCCTGTACTTCACGCTGTTTGCGCCGTCGCAACTGGCGATAGACCAGGTACACGACAAGAACACCGAACATGGCCATCACGTAGCTGGCAAGTTCCAGTGTGCTGCGCTCGTTTTCCTCCATCGGCGGCAGCGTACGATTGAAATTTCCCCGTGCGCGAATCCCGGTAAGACTCTCGTCTTCGAGGGACCAGTCAATCAGGTTGGCCATCATCTGCACGGTACTGCCGTAAAACGTTCCATCGGCCGCACCGACCATGCGCAATGTCTGATCAGCCAGGAAGCCGTTTGATGCAAAGACAAACAGGCGCGCGGATTCCGGCGAGTGCTCGATCACCGAGCCGTAGACGGCCTTGTTCGTTTCCTTGTCAGGGTCTTTCTCATCGGTTGCCGCAGCATCCGGCTGCGCCGCGGCGATCAGCAACGGTGAGGGTTTGCCCTTGAAGAAGGATTCGAATCGGCCACGCAGGCCGACCGCGATCATCTGGCTGGCAAGCTCTCCCTGCGGCGTAAACGCGGACACTCCCTGATCGTCGTACTTGGGAATGACATTGGTATCGGTTGACGTCCAGCTGCCGTCCGTGGAGGTCAGCAGCGACGTCACTTCAAGCGCCTTCTGCGCTGATTCACTCAAGACGATGGGAGATGCCCAGGGAACCGTGAGTTGCGGCAGCCCGTCAAACACCGGCAGATCTGCCATGCCGGATTCACGCACGTCGACAAAGTAGGGATAGTCCAGCATGACCAGTTCCTGGAAGCTGAACCCGCCCACCTTGCGCGTCACGGGTACGGGAAACGGCGTGTTCTGTGGATCCATCACCAGCGATTTGCCGATGTTCACACCATGATGTTCCAGCCACTCCTCAAGACCGGTCGTCTGAGGCGTCGCCACCAGGCTCTGCTCCTCGAGCAGCGCATCAAACGGCGCTGCGGCCAATACCACCGTACCACCCTGCATCAGATACTGGTCAACGGCAAACAGCTGTTTGTCGCTCAGACCTTCGGGATCAACCAGTATCAGCATCTCGACGCCCGCCGGCACACGACCTTCATCGAGCGTGGACGCCTCGACCTCAAAATCGCTGGCCAGGAAGTCGCGAAGCTGGGTGAATTGACTGCCCTGTTGTGGCATGAAGGGGGACTGCCCACCAACCGGTGTCGGCGTCACCAGCGCAACCCTCTTGAGCAGGCCCGAGGCAAACCGCTTGAGCCCTTCTTCGATGCCCTTGGTCGTTGCCTCCTCGGTCAGCCCTTCGGGGAGTGGAATCTGCACGACAAGACCTTTCTGGTGCAGTGTCAGATAGAAGTAGAACTGATTGGCATCGAGCAGGCTCAGGGCCATCGGCTGGAATCCGTACTGCTGCGCGATTTCCTGTGCGACCGCACCGTCTCCTGCCTCGGGATCGAGGATCTCGATCTTCAGCTTGTCACCCGACTTTGCGGCGAGACCGTTCAGTGCCTTGTTCAGTACTTCACGATAGCCAACCAGCGCCTCCGGCAATTTTGCATCCGAAGACAGGTAGCCCTTGAACGTCACGGGTTCGTTGATGCTGGCGAACAACGAGTCGCCACCCTGGAAACCGTACAGCACTTTCTTGATGCTGCGTGTCAGATCGAACTCGGGATTGCGTAGTTGCACATCAAGATCGGACTCGCCGATGGCCTTGACTTCGATCAGATCACGAAAGCTCAGCACCTCGTATTTGTCACCATAAACGACCAGTACGTCGAAGTAGGCGTTGACGAGACTTGCCTGGTGTCGATCGGCAACCTGGAAAGGGACGGCACGAATGCTGTACTTGGTATTGGCTTCGTCCTCGATTTCCGGATTGGACGCAGGATCGACAATTTCCACACGAACCTTGCCGTTGCCTGCTTCTTCGTACTCGCGCAACAGGTCCTTCATCCGTGGCGCCAGCGGAGCCAGCAGTGGATGGGTCTTGTCGCTGAAATACCCACGGATCAGCAGGGGTTCACGCAATTGACCGAGGTAGGCGCGTGTTGCATCGGAGATCGAGTAGATGCGCCCTTCGGTAAGGTCAAATCGAATGCCACCCACATTGGCCAGCCAGACATTGGCCAGCAGCAGATTGCCAACCAGCAGCGCCGTACCGCATTGCCAGTTCCTGTGCGTTGTCTTGTTTCCATCATGTGCCCAGCGCTCACGTGTCAGCGCGTACACGTTGAGCGCCAGGAAGGCGATTGCTATCGAGAGGTAATAATACAGATCGCGCAGATCAAGCACCCCCCGCGTGATCGACTCGAATCTCGAACCCGCACCCAAAGACAGCAACAGGTCCGCCAGCCAGCCACCGGCAAGGGACACCAACAGCGTTGAACCAAGCAGATAAAAAATGCCGCAGACGAGGGCAGCCAGCAACAGTGCGACAATCTGGCTATCCGACCGCGCGCTCACATACAGCCCGATCGCAAGATAGGCAGCCCCCAGCAACATGGCAGCAAGGTAGCCTGCAATCACCGGACCCCAATCGAGGTCTCCGACCAGGGCCACGACAATGGGGAGCGGCAGGGTCAGCAGCAGTGCCAGTCCAAGCAGCATCCAGCAGGCGAGGAACTTGCCGAGCACAAATTCCCAGGTTGTGGCCGGTAACGTCGCGATGAACTCGAGTGTTCCGGACCTTCTCTCTTCGCTCCACATCCGCATCGTGATCGCGGCCGACAGGAAGATCATCAGCACCGGCATCCATTCGAACATGGGTCGGACATCGGCGATGTTGCGTGCGAAAAACGCTTCCATCCAGAAGAACACGAACAAGGTCACCGCGAGAAAGGCGCCCAGAAACAGATAGCCGATCGGCGCGCCAAAAAAGAGGATGAGCTCCTTGCGTTCGATCTCTCGAATGATTGACAGCCTCATGCTGCGACCTCCTCGTTGACGCGGCGGAAGATCGTCTCGAGATCCTGCTGAACCGGGGTTATTTCCTGGATCGCAGCACCACTGCCGACCAGCGCCCTGGCAACCTGTGCGGCGCCTTCGTCAACGGAGCCGGTCACCTCGAGCAGCCAGGCCCCATCATCCACTGCAAGATTGGCCGTTGCCGGCAAGGCGCGCAGCACGCGTTCGACTTCCCCGCCACTCGCACGAACCCGCAACGTGCTGGTATGTACAAGATCGGCAAGTCGCTCATCAACCACGAGCCTGCCCTGGCGCAGAATCAAGGCGCGATCACAGATCGCCTTCACTTCCTGCATGATGTGGGTCGAGAGAATCACCGTGGCATGTTCCGCCAATTGACGGATCAGCGAACGCATGTGCTGGGTCTGGGAGGGATCAAGGCCGTTGGTAGGTTCATCCAGAATGAGAAACCTGGGGCGATGCAGGATCGCCTGCGCAACGCCGACCCGCTGCTTGTAACCACGCGAGAGTGTCGCAATCGGCTCGAGCAACTTGGGTCCCAGCTCGGTGGCATGGATGGCGGCTGGTACAACCCGGGCAGGATCAAGACCACGCAGTCGAGCCGCATAGGCCAGATAGTCGGCAACCGTCAGCTCTGGATAAATCGGCAGGCTTTCCGGCAGATAGCCGATATTGGCCTGCGTCGCTTCAGGATGATTCGCAACATCGACGCCATCAATCCGCACGATCCCCGCCGAGGGCTCGAGGTAGGCCGTCAGCATTTTCATGATTGTGGTCTTGCCAGCACCGTTGTGGCCAAGCAGGCCAACCACTTCGCCAGGGTTGATCGAGAAGGAAACGTCGTCAACGGCGACAAAGTCTCCATAACGACGGGACAGATTGACTGCCTCCAGCATGCCTTGCTCCTCTGTCTCTCTTTTGGAGGTGGCACGGTATGCGCTCTGCTCAAAATTTCAAGGGGTACGCGATTCAGCAGGTGTTAAGATTTCCTCATGTCTGAACTTGTGCAAATAGCCGGACCTGCAGGCTCCCTGGAAGCCATGCTTGATCGCGTACCAAATGACGGCGCCAGGATTGCGATCCTCTGCCACCCACATCCTCTGTATGGTGGCAGCATGCATGACGGCATACTCGACGCCGCTGCATCGGTACTGCTGAATCAGGGTGTCAGTGTGCTGCGGTTCAATTTCCGCGGTGTTGGCCAGAGCGAAGGCCAACATGCAGGCGGCGAGGGAGAAGCGGATGATCTTTCCGCAGTCGTGGCCTGGGCTCTGGATACAGGCCCGTCAGAATCCATCCTCCTTGCCGGTTACTCCTTTGGCGCGGCGGTGGCGTGGCGTGCAGCCCACACGCTCCCCAGACTTGAACGCCTGCTACTCATCGCTCCACCCATCGGCATGATGCCCTTCACCTCGCCCGCTCCAGCTTGTCCTGTGCATGTCGTGTACGGCGATCAGGATGAGTACATTGACGCGGATGCAATGGCCTCGTGGGCAGGGATCACCCGTCATCAGGTTGATGGTGCCAACCACTTTTTCATGGGCGAGTGGCAGGGACTGTCTTCCGCGTTGGCTGCCGGACTGAATTGACCCCGGTCAGACCACCGGTACGCCGGTGATCCATTCGTGCAGGAACCAGAAAACGCCATAGCCTGCCAGACCGACCAGCACCGGCAATCCCAGTTCCGCAGGAACAAACCGGTTGCGCCCGGCAAGGATCGCACCAAACGGGACATTGGATGTCACTGCCGCAAACGGCACCCATTGGTCGCCAAGTTTTTTCGCTTTTTTCGCGTCCAGCAGCAACGTGCCGATACCAGCCAGTGCCAGGAACGTTCCAAAAAACGCCAGCGAAACGTAATCTCCATTGACGACGATGTGGCACAGCGACCACAGAATGACTGACCACAGGAATGGATGCCTCGTGATGCGGAGCAATCCGTGGGTCTGTGCACCCTGCGCAAGCAGCTTTTCCCCACCGACCTGGGTGGGATTCCGGACCAGAAAGCCTCCGAGCAGAAAAGTGGTCGCGATCGGCATGATCACCTTCGTAATCCAGTTCAGATCCGGATTGGGAAACCAGGCGTACTCATAGCGGGGAACATCTGCATACTGGTAGATCAGGAAACCGAGCGTCGCCAGCGAAACCATTGAGTAGAGACCCAGAAACCCCTGCTCCCCGATGACCGCAACAATGGAGGGACGAATCGACGTGCTCGACAGCCCGAAGTGAGTGACGAGCAACAGAAGCCCCGCAATCAATACTTCAACCATTTCATTCCCGACACCGTTTTGGGAGATCTTACGCCTTGGCATCTCCAGGGCGAACGTTTTGAGATGATCATCTGGCCTGATCCGCTATCCTTACCGGGCATGATCGTTCAAATCGGCGATTCTGAGATAATGCTGACCTCAACGATGATCGGAGTCGTCACTTTGCGAACCACAATCCACTGCCTGTCCATCGCCACCGCATCCATGCTCTGCACACCCCTTTCGCTGGCTCTGGATGCTGCCTGCTCACCATTGATCGAAGCCAGCGAAGCCAAGGTGGCGCAACCTGCCTGGCATGCCATATCGCAGATCGATGATTTCAAGACCGAGGTGATCAAGGCCGATGGCCGGTTTTTCATGTTCATGAATGACCAGTGGATCGTTGCACCCATGGACATGGACGAAGTTGAGCGGCAGACCATCGCCAGCATGGAAAGTGGTGATATCAAGGTGACAGGATGTCAGTCCGCCGGACTCGAGATGGTCGATGGCGTCGAAACCCGCGTGCTGGTCTATAGCGTTGAACTGCCTGGGAGCGGTATCCCGGCAGCACAGACACGCATCAATCTTGGTGTTGCTGACAAGCTGCCCTACCGGCAGGGCAGTTCCGCAGGCGAGACCAGGCAGAGCACGAGCTATCGCTACACCGGCGTGAAGCCGCCCATCTGAGCCAGAAGTCTGCGCGCCGGGCTATGAAGAGAAAGCCTCACTGCTTGACAACGAACAGCAGGCAATGAGCCAGGAAAGATGAGGAACGCGACCGGAAAAATCCGGCCGCTTCCGGGAGCTACGCTGCAGGACTACCCCTTGAACTCGGCGACCAGGCCGGCAATCGACTGCTTGGCGTCACCAAACAGCATCCGTGTGTTTTCGCCAAAGAACAGCGGATTGTCGACTCCCGAGAATCCGGAGGCCATGGATCGCTTTAGCACAAATACGGTTCGCGCCTGATCCACGTTGATGATCGGCATCCCGTAGATCGGGCTGTTTTCATCATTGCGGGCTGCGGGGTTGACCACATCGTTGGCACCGATGACGACAGCCACGTCGACATTGCTCATGCGTGGATTGATGTCATCCATTTCGACCAGCTGGTCATATGGCACATTGGCTTCTGCCAGCAGAACGTTCATGTGTCCGGGCATGCGACCAGCCACCGGATGGATGGCGTAGGTGACTTCAGCGCCATTTTTCTCGAGCAGTTCACCCAGTTCACGAACGACGTGCTGAGCCTGAGCGACGGCCATCCCGTAACCAGGAACGAAGGTCACCGTTGACGCGGACTCCAGAATCAGGAAGGCGTCTTCTGCAGTGATCGGCTTCACTTCGCCTTCGACCTTGCTGGCCGTCTTGACGGCTCCAAAACCGGAGAACAGCACATTCGCCAGTGACCGGTTCATCGCCTTGCACATGATCTGCGTCAGGATGATGCCCGAAGCGCCGACCAGCGCGCCTGCAACAATGAGGATGTTGTTGTGGATGGCAAAACCGGCGGCGCAGGCTGCCAGGCCCGAGTAGCTGTTGAGCAGCGAGATCACCACCGGCATGTCTGCACCACCGATCGGGATGACTGCCATCACGCCGAACAGCAAACTGAGGCCGATCAATACATACAGCCAGACCGAGGTTACCGAGGGATCAAGGCAAAGGAAGACACTGGACACGATGATGCCACCCAGTATCAACGCGTTGACCAGACGTTGGGCGCCGAACACGATGGCCTTCCCCGACATCACCTCTGCCAGTTTGGCAAACGCGATGAACGACCCGGAGAAGGTCACTCCTCCGATCAGGATGGACAGTGCAATCGTGATCAGTATGAACAGCGTATTGTGTGGCTCGTACAGCGCCGCCCATCCCACCAGGAGGCTGGAGAGACCGCCGGAGCCATTGAACAGTGCAACCATTTCCGGCATCGAAGTCATCTCGACCTTTTTTGCCGCCCACCAGCCGATCGCCGCGCCAACAATGGCGCCGCCAATGATCCACTCATAGGTAATGATCTGCCGGTCGAGCAGGGTAACGACAATGGCGATGAGCATCGCCCAGGCCGACCAGGCGTTGCCACGCACTGCCGTTGCTGGTGAACCCAGCATCCTCAATCCGACGATGAAGAGCGCAGCGGCTACGATGTAGCCGATATTGACGAGTTCGGCGCTCATGCCTTGCCTCCCTTCGCATTCGGATCAACTTTTTTCTTGAACATCCCCAGCATGCGGTTGGTCACCA
Organism: Pseudomonadales bacterium; assembly: GCA_041752315.1. Classification (GTDB taxonomy): domain Bacteria; phylum Pseudomonadota; class Gammaproteobacteria; order Pseudomonadales; family Azotimanducaceae; genus SYFY01. The sequence goes on along the minus strand of JBGSHJ010000052.1, from coordinate 106,005 downwards.
TGTAACCGCCCACCACGTTGATCATGGCAAACACCACGGCAAGTGCTCCAAGAATGGTCGATACCGCTGAAATTCCATTGCCCGCCGAGATCAGCGCGCCCACGACGGTGATACCAGAAATTGCATTGGATGCAGACATCAGCGGTGTGTGCAGTGTTGCTGGCACCTTCGAAATCAGCTCGAAGCCGAGGAAGATGGACAGCATGAGAACAAAGGCCAGAAATACGGCTTCCATGACTTACCTCGTGTAGTGATTCGCAATGGTCTGGTTGACGATCTGCCCATCACGGGTGATCACACACCCCTTGATGATGTCGTCGGCCGGATCCAGATCGAGTGATTTTTTCTCGCCATCCCAGAACTCGTCGAGCAGGTTGAAGAGATTGGCGGAATACATGTCGCTGGCATTGCGCGCCACTGCCGATGGCAGATTGCTGACGCCCAGCACCTTGACTCCGTTGATGTCGACAATCTGGCCCGCCACCGAACCTTCAACGTTGCCGCCGGACTCAACAGCCATGTCCACGACGATGCTGCCGGGTTGCATGCCTTCGACCATGTCGCGACTGACGATGCGCGGTGCCGGACGGCCAAACACCTGAGCCGTCGTGATCACGATGTCCGACTGCGCAATGACCTTCTTCTGGCCTTCTCGCTGTTTGTCGAGCTGTTCGCGGGTCAATTCCTTGGCATAACCCTGTTCGGTCTGCCCTATCTCACCTAGATCGATCTCGACAAACTTGGCGCCGAGTGAGCGGACCTGTTCTGCCACTACCGGTCGTGTATCAAAAGCTTCGACCCGCGCACCGAGGCGCTTGGCCGTGGCAATGGCCTGCAGCCCTGCAACACCGGCACCGATGACAAACACCCGGGCCGGCGCAATGGTGCCGGAAGGAGTCATCATCATCGGGAATATTTTCGGACAGTGGTACGCCGCCTGGATCACCATCACATAGCCGACCAGGTTGGCCTGTGATGACAGGGCATCCATTTTCTGGGCCCGCGTGGTGCGCGGGATCATTTCCATGGAAATGGACGTCACGCCCTGCTTCGCCATTGCTTCAACCAGCCCGCGCTCGTTGAAGGGATCAAGAAAGCTCACGTGCACGGCGCCTTTTTTCAGCGCGGCAATGTCGTCGGTGCTCGGCTTGCGCACACGCAGGACCACGTCGCTTGAACTGAAAATTGTTGCACGATCCTGAACTACGGCGCCCACTTCAACGTAGGCTGCATCGGCATAGCCGGATGCGATCCCGAGCCCGGCTTCGATCGCAATGTCTATGCCTTTACCCTTGAGCTTCTTTGCGTTCTGCGGTGTCAGCGCAGTGCGCAACTCACCCGGCAGGGTCTCTTTGAGTACCCCTATCTGCATGCTACCCCCAGACTTTTTGATCAAACTTTCTTCTGTCGCCACCGGACAGGGCGTCAGACGCCCGGACCCGGTCGCGTTGTATGCGCCGGGTCAATGCCTTGCTGCCCTTGGCTGCTTTCTTGTCGTCCTTCTCGATACGCCCGTTGGTCAGGCGAGAAAGGCGCCAGAGTGTAGTGGAGCGCAGAGTGTACGCAAAGCCCGGGAAAGCGTTGTAAGTGAAATGCAGCGAGTCGGGCATAATCAGCCCGCCTGAAATGATCGAACCGGGGATGGGGGATACAAATTGGCAACACGGGGCTTAAGCAATCGGGCAGCACTGACCGCTGTGCTGATCGCCTTTGCGGTCGGTATTGTAGGCAGCCTCGCTATACGTCCACACACCATCACGGGCGAACAGACCCAGGCAGACAGTGCTGATGCGGTCGAAGCCCGAATCTCGTGGCGAGTGCCGGTCGTCTTTCAGACCAATCTGCCTGTTCTTGGTGACAACCCGGTCTACGTTGCCGGGCAGATCGCGGCCGCGAGCGGCGGTGCGATACGCCTGAGGCTGTATGAGCCCGGAGAAATCGTGCCTGCATTCAGTATCACCGATGCAGTGCGTGACAACAAAATCGAGGCTGGTTATACCTGGCTGGGCTACGATCAGGGAAAGATTCCGGCGTCCGCCCTGCTCGGCGCAGTGCCATTTGGCATGGAACCCTGGGAGTACAGCGCCTGGTGGTATGAAGCCGGCGGACGCGAACTGGCGCAGACACTTTATGCCCGCCACAACATGCATCTGATCTACTGTGGCATGACCGGTCCGGAGACGGCCGGCTGGTTCCGTCACCGGATCAAGACCCTCGACGACATGCGTGGTTTGAAGATCCGCTTCGCCGGCATTGGGGGCAAGGTCATCGAACAGCTTGGCGCATCGGTCACCATGTTGCCCGGTGGCGAGATCTTCCAGGCACTGGAAAAAGGCGCAATCGATGCCACCGAATTTGCGCTGCCGGTGGTGGATCAGACGCTGGGATTCGACCGGGTCGCCAAGTTCAACTATTACCCGGGTTGGCATCAGCCTTTCACCGCCTCCCATCTGGTCATCAACAAGACCCACTGGGAGGCGATCACGGCGGCCGATCAGGCGCTCATCGATACGGCCTGCACCGCAGGCGTCACCCGCAATCTCTCGAGATCGGAAGGGCTGCAGGGTGCCGTCATGCTTGGATTTCCGGCCAAGGGCGTCAGCGCCGAAACCCTTCCCATGGAGATTCTCCGGGAGCTGGAAGCTGTCACCAACAAGGTGCTCGACGATGAAGCCAGGGCTGATGCAGATTTTGCGCAGATCCTTGCATCGCAGCAGAAGTTCCGCAGGGAATACGCCAACTGGAAGTCCAAGGCGTATCTGCCGAGGGATTTCTGATGTATCCGGAAACCCGTCTGTCACGTCTTGTCGACGGATGGCTGATCCGCATCGGCAAGACCTTGAGCTGGATATGGCTCATCCTGCTCGGTGTCATCATGCTGAACGTCGTGATGCGCTATCTGTTTTCCGAGGGCCGGATCGAACTTGAAGAACTGCAGTGGCACCTGTATTCGATCGGCTTCCTCATCGGCATGAGTTACGCCTACCAGGCAGACGCCCACGTGCGCGTCGATGTATTGCACGAGCGCATGAGCCCTCGCCTCAAAGCCTGGATCGAATTGTACGGCACGTTGCTGTTGCTGGTTCCCTTCATCGTGCTGGTTGTGTGGTACGGAATACCGTTCGTGAGTTCCAGTTTTGCTGTCGATGAAGTGTCGTCCTCGCCAGGAGGCTTGCCTTACCGCTGGCTGATCAAGGCAATGCTGCCCTTCGGATTTGCCCTGCTGGCGCTGGCCGTGCTGGCTCGCCTGTCTCGAGTCTGGTCATTCCTGTTCCTGCAAGGCGTTGCCGATGCCCGCAAATGAATGGCTCGCGCTGGCCATGTTCATCGGTTTCATCCTGCTGGTGTTCACAGGTTTCCCCGTAGCCTGGCTGTTGGGCGGTCTGGCGGTTTTCTTTACAGCCATCGCCATCGTGCTCGATGTGGATTTCAACCTGCACATCGGGGTGGACTGGAGCTATGCCTCGCTGTCGGTCGAGCGCATCTGGAACACGATGGAAAACTGGGTGATGGTTGCACTGCCCATGTTCATTCTCATGGGGCTTCTGCTTGATCGATCCGGCATCGCCCGCGATCTGATGACGAGCTTCGCACGCCTGTTTGGAGGCCTGCGCGGGGGCCTTGCGATCGCCGTCACGTTGATCGGCCTGTTGCTGGCCGCCAGCACTGGAATTGTTGCTTCATCGGTCATGCTGCTGGCACTGCTTGGGCTGCCAGTGATGCTGCAACAGGGTTACGACCGGTCTCTCGCTGCGGGTACCGTCGCCGCAGTGGGAACACTCGGCATCCTGATCCCGCCCAGCATCATGCTGGTCATGATGGCTGACCGGATGGCCATGAGCGTCGGTGACCTGTTTCTTGGCGCCGTGTTTCCCGGCCTGTTGCTCGGCGCTCTCTATATCTTTTACCTGGTCTGCATCGGTCAGGCGCGGCCCGACAAGGCACCGGGCGGTGTGTATCCACCCCTTGATCTTGGCGCGGTACTCGATTTGTTCAAGGCCATACTGCCACCTGCCTTCCTGATCCTGTCTGTGCTTGGCAGCATATTCTTCGGGCTGGCAACACCGACGGAAGCCGCAGGAGTTGGCGCTTTTGGTGCCTTGTTGCTGGCCCTGTTCAAGGGTGCCCTCAACATGGCAGGGATGCGCGATGTGCTGGAAGAAACGACGCGCTCAACCGCCTACATCTTCGCCATCATGCTGGGGGCCACGGCCTTTTCCCTGGTGTTGCGCGGCCTCGGTGGCGATGAACTCATCGAAGGATGGCTGACCGGCTTGCCATTCGGACCCACGGGTATCGTGATCACCATCCTGTTCGCCACGTTCATCCTCGGATTTTTTCTCGACTGGATCGAACTGACCCTGATCATCCTGCCACTCGTTGCACCCGTCGTGATCAAACTGGGATTTGATCCGGTCTGGTTCACCGTCCTGTTTGCGGTCTGCCTGCAGACGAGCTTCCTGACTCCGCCGGTCGGGTTTTCGATATTTTTCCTGAAGGGTGTGGCGCCGCCAGAGATCGACACGCCGGTCATCTATCGCGGTGTGCTCCCCTTCATCCTTCTCCAGTTGATCGGACTGGTGATTCTCTTCAAGTGGGAAGCCATGGTGACATGGCTCCCTGCACAGGCATACGGAGCAGGCGGGTGAGAGCATGACGATCTACCGGGTAATCGCGGAAAATCACGCACAGACCAGCGAAAACCGCATCCACAACGATGACGTGGCTGCCCGTCTGGGTTTTCGGGGTGCACTCGTACCGGGTGTCGCCGTGTACGGTTACATGACACACCCTCTTGTCGAAACGCTGGGTGCGGCCTGGTTATCCTGTCATGCGACCAACGTGCGCTTTCTGAAGCCTGCGTATGCCGGTGATGACCTGCGGATCGAACACAGGACCCAGGATGGCAATCACGAGGTGACCTGTGTCGGTCCGAGTGATGAACTGCTGGCGGTCTTGCACAGTCGTCTTGCAACCGACCTGCACGCTGCCCGGAAGCCAGACGTCTTTTCTCGTGCGCCAGTGGTACGCGAACGCCCCGAAATCGCCTGGGACAACATCGATTGCGAACGGCCTCTGCCCGCCTGGAAGTGGAACGCCAACCCGGAAGAAAACACCGAATATACGGCGCAGGTTGCTGACTTTCTGCCGGTCTACAAGGAATTCATCCATCCGCATTGGGCGCTGGCTACCGCAAACCGCGTGCTGGTGCGCGAGTTCATCATGCCGGCATGGATTCATGTCGGGAGCCAGATCGAGCAGTACCGTCCGTTTGTGGTCGGCAGCCAGGTCATCGTCCAGGCAGCCCCAGTGGAAAAGTGGCAGAAGAAGGGGCACGAATTTGTCCGTCTGGCCATTCACTACGATGACAGCGAAGGCCCTCTGTCCGTAGTGCAACACACCGCGATCTTTCGGGTGGCTGGGTTATGAATATTGGTGTACTGGCCTCTCATGCTGGCTCCACACTGCAGGCAGTGATGGATGCAATCGATGCAGGCCAACTCGCCGCAAGAGTCTGTATCGTCATCAGCAACAACAGCGGAAGTGGTGCACTCGCACGTGCAACGAGGGCAGGGATTCCAACCGATCACATCAGCAGTACCACCCATCCCGACGACAGCGAGCGCGATATCACCATGCGCAACACGCTGCTTGCGCATCAGGTTGATCTGCTCCTGCTGGCCGGATACATGAAACCCATTGGCGCGGCAACGCTGGCTGCGTTTGACACCCACATCATCAACACCCATCCGAGCCTGCTGCCGAAGTTTGGAGGCACTGGTTTTTACGGATTGAAGGTCCATGCAGCAGTACTGGCCGCGGGTGAGCGTGAATCCGGCGCAACAGTGCATCATGTGATCGACAGCTACGACACGGGTGCGATCATCGCCCAGCAACGGGTTCCGGTCGTTGCCGGTGATACACCAGAGTCACTGCAGGATCGGGTCAAGGCTGTTGAACAGTCCCTTCTGTTGAAGGTGCTGGCGGACTGGAGTGTCCGATCCGGGCAGGGAACATGCCCGGCGCAAGGAGTGAGGGGATGACCCACTCCCGACGCCCACTGGAAGGCATTCGTGTCATTGAAGTAGGACAACTGCTCGCCGGCCCATTTGCCGGCACGATGCTGGGTTACTTTGGTGCCGAGGTCATCAAGATCGAACCACCGGGAGAAGGTGATCCTATTCGTGGATGGCGCACACTGGATGAACGTGGCACGTCGTGGTGGTGGTACAGCCTGGGCCGCAATAAAAAGTCGGTAACGGTCAATCTGCGCTCGGCTGCCGGACGGAATATCGTGCGTCAGATCATCGAGAGCGCCGATGTCCTGATCGAGAACTTCAAACCGGGCACGATGGAAAAATGGGGCCTGGGGCCGGAAGTCTTCAAGGCAACCAATCCTGGCCTGATCTACACGCGGATCTCCGGCTATGGACAGACCGGGCCAAATGCCCATAAACCGGGCTACGCATCGGTAACGGAAGGATTCAGCGGTTTCCGCCATCTCAATGGATTCCCGGGTGAAGCACCTGTGCGCCCCAACCTCAGCCTCGGTGATACCGTTTCGGGATTGCATGCGGTTATCGGCATCCTGCTGGCCCTGATCGGACGTGGGCGAGTCACCGGTGGCCAGGGCCAGAGCGTTGACGTTGCACTGTACGAGTCCATGTTCAACCTGATGGAAGGCGTGTTACCCGAATTTTCGGGCGCGCATCAGGTGCGTGGAGCCTCTGGAACCACCATCACAGGTATCGTCCCCACCAACACCTATGCCTGCGCCGACGGCAGGTTTGTCGTGATCGGCGGCAACGGGGATTCGATATTTGTAAGGCTCATGCAGGCGATCGGTCGCAGTGACATTGGTCTGGACCCTGCTTGTGCAGACAACCAGGGGCGGGTGGTACAACAGGCCAGGATAGACAAGGCCATCGACACATGGACCCGCACCCTGTCCGCAGACCAGGTCATGACCACCCTCGAAGCCGCGGACGTACCGGTCGGGTTGATCTACAGCATCGAGGACGCAGCGCGTGATCCGCATTACAAGGCACGCGGCATGTTCGAGACCATCGATACCCCTTCGGGTGCACTGGACGTCCCTGCCATCCTGCCCAAACTCGAACTGACGCCAGGCAGAACCGAGTGGGCAGGTCCGGAAGTCGGCGCAGATACCGAATCGGTCCTCCAGCAGTTTGGTCTGGACACTGCGGAGATTGCACGATTGCGGTCGCGCGGCGACATCTGAGCTTCAAATCATCCAGCCGACCAGAAAGGGGAGTCATGCATGACCAAAGTCGCGATCGTCACCGGAGCGGGGAGCGGGATCGGTCAGAGCGCGGCGCTTGCGCTGCTGAAGGAAGGTTTCGCCGTGGTCATGGCCGGTCGCAGGTTGGATCGATTGCAAGCGGTTGTTGGTCTGGCACCCACCGGTTCGACTGCATTGGCCATCGCAACCGATGTCAGTGACGCCACCTCTGTCGCCAACCTGTTTGAGCAGACCCGGGCCCAGCTTGGACGACTCGATCTGTTGTTCAACAACGCAGGTACCGGCGCACCGCCCCTCCCCCTCGATGAGCTGACCCTGGCGCAATGGCAGCGTGTTGTCGATGTGAACATCACGGGCGCCTTCCTCTGCACCCAACACGCCATGAGGATGATGAAAGCCCAGAAGCCCGGAGGTGGCCGGATCATCAACAACGGTTCCATATCCGCGCATGTGCCACGCCCCAACTCGGCACCTTATACCGCCACCAAACATGCCATGACCGGGCTGACCCGATCCACTTCGCTGGATGGTCGCAATCACAACATCGTCTGTGGCCAGATCGACATCGGCAATGCACAGACCAGCATGACCGCCCGCATGGGCGGCGGTGTGCTCCAGGCCAATGGTTCCATGGCGCCCGAACCCACCATGGATGTCGACCATGTCGCCAGAGCCATTGTCTACATGGCTGGATTGCCTCTGGATGCAAACGTACAGTTCATGACCGTGATGGCGTCAACGATGCCCTTCATCGGCCGGGGCTGACCATCGGCCATCATCCATGATGGCTCTGCCGACGGATTTCGCTTAGCGTGCAGGCAAGGCGCGGCATTCGATCCACATCGGGATAGGACCACTGCCTGCTTGATGGGGAACCAATTGTGACCGCAACCGAACCTGCCAGCCTCGGCTGGCGAGTACGTATCATGTTTGCCTTCGGACAGATTCCAGAAGGAGTGCAGAGCACTTCCTTTGGCTTTTTCCTGCTGTTTTTCTACAACCAGGTTCTGGGTCTTTCCGGATTTCTCACCAGTGCAGCGATCGTCATCGCGCTGGTCGTCGATGCCGTGATCGATCCGATCGTCGGATCCTGGTCTGACCGCACACAAAGCAGCTGGGGACGACGTCATCCCTTCATGTATGCATCCGCCATTCCGTTCGCGGTGTGTTTTTACCTGTTGTTTGCTCCTCCGTCCGGGCTCGACGAGACAGGTTTGTTTGCCTGGCTGATTTGCCTTTCGATACTGACCAGAGCAACGCAGTCCTGTTATTCGATTCCACACACGGCCATGACCGCCGAACTGTCGATGGACTATGACGAACGGACGCTTCTTTCCGCGCTACGTTCGATCATGGCTTCAGTCGGGACACTGATGGTGTTTCTGATCGGCTTGCAGATCTACTTCGGACCTACGGAAGCCTACCCGAACGGACAGCTCAATCCGGAGGCCTACCCACTGTTTGCAGGAACCTTTGCCGTGGTCATTGCGCTCGGGGTCTGGATCTCCGCGTTTGGCACCCACAGTCAAATCCCCCATCTGCCGCAGTCCATAGCTGATGGAACACGATTCAGCGTGGTGCAGGTGGCCAGGGAAGCAGGTCAGGCGTTTGCGCTGAGTTCATTTCGGGTGATCGTGCTGACGGCCGTGTTGTGGGGGATGACCATGGGCATGGTGAGCGCATTGTCCATCTACCTGGGCACACTCTACTTTCAGTTCAGCCTCCCGATGATCGGGCTCAGCTTCCCCGCATCAGTCATCGGGGGGTTCATCGGTGCAAGTCTCGCTACACCTTTGGGGCGCATTTTCCCGGAGAAGAAGACGCTGCTCATCGGCGGGTTGATCTGGTATGCACTGTGGAACACCCTGCCCATCATCATGAGTCTGCTGGGTCTGTTCCCGAAGCCCGGTGACCCGATGCTCTTTTATCTGGTCATGGCGGCCAACGCGATATGCAGCATCGGGATTGGTGTTCTCGGCGTGATGATCGGATCGATGATCGCTGACATCACCGACGAGCACGAAGAGATTCATGGCAGTCGCAACGAAGGTATCTACTATGCCGCGGCTTCGTTCGCGGCCAAGGCCATCGGTGGTTTTGGTATCATCATCTCTGGCGTCATCGTCGATCTCGCCGGCATTCAGCGTAACGCGACAGCCGAAACGATTGACCCGGAAGCCTTGCGGACTTTGGCCATGGCCATGGGTCCGGGGGTTCTGGTCATGATCGGCGTGACCGCACTGGTCGCCAGCCTGTACCGACTCACTCGCAAGGAGCACAGTCGAATCCGGGCGGCCATCGAAGAATCACAGATCGCCCGTGCCTGAGACGACTGAGCCCCGCAAGCGGGGCTCTCGTTCATCGTCTTGTGAGACGGCCTACTTCACAAATTCGGGATAGGCTTCGATACCACACTCACCGAGGTCTGCACCTTCGTACTCATCCTCTTCGTTGATGCGCAATCCCATGACCAGTTTCAGTACCCACCAGACGATGAAACTGGTCACGAAAGTCCAGGTGAAGATGGAGACGACTCCCAGCGCCTGGGCACCAATCGTTGCTTCCGCGTTGGTGATGGCCACTGCGAGGAGCCCCCACATGCCACATACGCCGTGCACGGAAAGTGCACCAACGGGGTCATCGATCTTCAGTTTGTCGAAGGTGATGATGGCGAACACGACCAGTACTCCGCCAGCGGCTCCAACAAGCATCGAGGCAACCGCGGTACCGGCGAGCGGCTCTGCGGTGATCGAGACCAGTCCGGCGAGCGCGCCATTCAGTGCCATGGTCAGATCAGCCTTGCCGAAGAAGACCTGCGACATCAGCAACGCGCTCAGCAATCCGCCACAGGCAGCCATATTCGTGTTGACGAACACCTGGGCGACCGCATTGGCTTCATCGATGTTGCTGAGTTTGAGCTCACTGCCTCCATTGAAACCGAACCAGCCGAACCAGAGGATGAACATGCCAAGCGTCGCCAATGGCATGTTCGCACCGGGGATCGGATTGACTGTTCCATTGGGCCCATACTTGCCTTTGCGTGGTCCCAACAGGAGAACACCAGCCAGTGCGGCCGTGGCACCACACAGATGCACAAGCCCCGAGCCTGCAAAGTCATTGAAGCCTGCAGCATCCAGCGCCCCACCACCCCACTTCCAGAAGCCTTGCACCGGGTAGATGAACGCCGTCATGAACACGCAGAACACCAGAAAGGTCCAAAGCTTCATTCGCTCTGCCACCGCCCCGGAGACGATGGACATCGCAGTTGCCACAAAGACCACCTGGAAGAAAAAATCAGATCGGGCTGAGTAATAGGTATCACCGCCAGAGGCAACAACGGCGTCCACTGTGTGCTCGTCGCCAATCAGGAAGCCGAAGATCGGCATCCAGGCACCTTCTCCGGCAGATCCCGGATACATGATGGAGTAGCCGACCAGCAGATACATCAAGCACGCTATGGCATAGAGCGCTACGTTCTTGGTCAGGATGACGCTGGTGTTCTTGGCGCGTACAAGACCGGCTTCGAGCATGGCGAATCCTGCCGCCATGAACATCACCATCGCACCCATGACAAGGAAGTAAAAGGTATCTAGCGCGTAATTGGTCTGGGTCAAAGCTTCCATGGTACCGGTCTCCTAGATGGCTGCCACACCGGTCTCGCCGGTGCGGATACGGATGACGTCTGCCAGCGGCAGAACGAATATTTTCCCGTCACCAACCTTGCCGGTGCGGGCGGCTTTCTGGATCGCGTCGATGACGACCTCTAGCATGGAGTCATCGACGGCGATCTCGATCTTCACCTTGGGCAGAAAGTCGACAACGTATTCAGCCCCACGGTACAGCTCCGTGTGTCCTTTCTGACGACCAAAGCCTTTTACTTCGATGACCGTCATGCCTGCCACGCCAATTTCTGACAGATGAGCACGAACATCGTCGAGCTTGAAAGGCTTGATGATTGCGATAACGAGTTGCATGGCTAACCCCCTTTCCTTGCGCAACCGTGGCTCCTGACCTTCGCAGTGGCGGCATGCAGTTGGTGGCTGATGGCTGTGACGTTCATTCTGGTTCCTCGATAGATTCGCTGTTGATTCACGGTTTCTGGCCGAAAGAGAGGTTTCATTCGTACTCTTTTGACGGCGCTGCCAGTACTTCCATTTCTCCCGGGAACTGAGCACATTCCGTGCCAATTAGATGTCACCTTCAACTAACTGTTAGACGAAAAGACCGCAGGCAAGCCGACGAGGTCTGTTGTTTTATCCCCCCAAAAAAAAGGCGCCCCGGATGGGGCGCCTGTTTCCTTGGGGATCAGACCCAGGGCTTACATGCTGTATGCACGCTCGCCATGCTGGGTGACATCCAGGCCTTCGCGCTCGTTCTCTTCCGAGACACGCAGACCGATGATGAGATCCACCACCTTGTAACAGATGAAAGCCACAACTCCAGACCAGATGACGGCGATACCTACCGCCTGCACCTGTATCCAGAGCTGTGCACCAATTTCAGTCGTCACGAAGGTGTTGTTGACGTAGTCGGGAATACCCGCGCCGCCCATACTCCAGCTGTTGAATACACCGGTGAGCAGTGCACCGAGAATTCCGCCGATTCCATGGATGCCAAAAACGTCGAGTGCATCATCTGCCCCTAACAGTTTCTTCAAGCCGGTAACACCCCAGAAACAGCAGACACCGGCCAGTGCACCAATGATCAGTCCGCCGCCAACACCGACCCAGCCACACGCCGGAGTGATGGCAACCAGCCCCGCCACCGCGCCTGAAACTGCACCAAGCAGCGAAGGTTTGCCCTTGATGATCCACTCCGCAAACATCCAGGTCAGCGTTGCAGCTGCCGTCGCGGCCAGGGTGTTGACGAACGCCAGGGTCGCGGTGCCGCCTGCTTCAAGCGCAGAACCTGCATTGAAGCCAAACCAGCCCACCCACAGCATCGACGCACCAATCATGGTCATGGTCAGGTTGTGCGGCGTCATGGACTCTCGGCCGTAACCGACGCGCTTGCCGATCACGAACGCACCCACCAGACCAGCGATCGCGGCGTTGATGTGCACAACGGTACCACCTGCAAAGTCCAGCGCGCCCTTGGCATACAGGAAGCCGGAGGCCGCCATGGCGGCATCGTAGGAATCCTGATCGGTAATCGCATCCGGGCCGGGCCAGAACCAGACCATGTGCGCCATCGGTATGTACGCGAAGGTGAACCAGAGTGTCGAGAACAGCAGCACCGCCGAGAACTTCATGCGCTCTGCGAAGGCACCGACAATCAGCGCAACGGTAATCGCGGCAAACGTGGCCTGGAAGGCGACAAAGGTGAACTCGGGAATGTATACGCCCTTGCTGAAGGTCGCACCGTTGGCCACTCCGTTAGTGACGGGATCAAAGATTCCCGCGAGCAACACTCTGTCAAAGCCGCCAAAAAAGGCGTTACCCGGCGTAAAGGCCAGGGAGTAACCGTAGACGACCCACAGCACTGAGATAAGCGCAAAGATCACGAACACCTGCATCAAAACGGACAGCATGTTCTTGCTTCGAACGAGACCGCCGTAGAACAACGCGAGGCCGGGGATGGACATCATGACAACCATCATGGTCACGGTCAGCATCCAGGCGGTGTCACCCTTGTTGGGGCCGGGAGCAGCAACCGGAGCTTCTTCCTCAACGGCGACCGCTGCCTCGATGGCCGGTTCAACAACTTCTTCGGCTTCCGTCATTGCATCGGCCGCTGACGTTTCAAGACTGGTGGTCTCATCGACCGGCTCAACCACTGCCTCGTCCTGAGCCAAGGTCATGCCCGGTGACAAGAGCACCAATGCCAGACTCAACGTAGCAATCAACCTTTTCATATTCTCACCCCCATCAAGACAACGGAACCGGATCCGCCCGTGTATATACGCACGCTCCGACACGCGCTGGTGATACCAGAGGCGTTGATCGGTAAGCAGTTTTGTTTCAACGATCGCATTTCCTGATGCTCCTATATCGCTTCCACACCGGTTTCGCCGGTGCGGATGCGGATGACGTCTGCCAGGGGCAGCACAAATATCTTTCCATCACCGACTTTGCCGGTGTGGGCCGCCTTCTGTATGGCTTCGACAACTACATCGAGCTGCGAGTCATCGACTGCTACTTCAAGTTTGATCTTGGGCAGAAAATCAACTACATACTCTGCGCCGCGATACAGCTCTGTGTGTCCCTTCTGGCGCCCGAATCCCTTGACTTCAGTAACGGTCATTCCGGCAATGCCGATTTCGGAAAGATGTGTTCGAACATCATCGAGTTTGAATGGCTTTATGATGGCAGTAACAAGTTGCATGGCTATTCCCCCTTCGTCGCGTAACCGAGAACGCACTCCATCAGAGATGCGACCTCAGATCGGAGCCTGATGGCAGTGTTGTTCATTTTGTTTCCCATGTTTGCAGGATAAGTACCCAGGGTCCGCAAATCGGACTCATGCAGGGACAGCACATTTCGTGCCAATGACCAAGCGCAGATGACAGTTCGTTTAAGGCGGGACCAGGTCGACAGTGGGCGAACGATGTGATGAGGAGCCGAAAAGTGAGAGGGGTGGCCAGAGGCCACCCCTCGTCACACACACCTGAGAAAACAAAGAGAGAGAGAAAAAACTAGATGGGAGAGAACTAGTTGGGTTTTTGTGTTTCGCTAGGCATCACTCCTTTGGGACTCGAAGTGAATAAAGCAAACAGCGTGCCAGGGTCTGATTAAAGTCCTGATCGGAGGCCAGATTCGGCTCGAACTGCGTAAAGGCAGCGTACCGATTCATATTGGTGCAATTTTCAGGCTCCAATCCGCCTGGACGCACCAACAAAAGGCATCAGTCAGCCCTGAAGCACCCGCAATGCTTCATCGTGGAGCAGCCTGCTACCGCAGGCAAGAACATTGCCGCCAAGAGCAGCCGAACCCCCTGCCCAATTTGTGATCACTCCGCCTGCCCCACGCACAATAGGGATGAGCGCCTGGATATCGTAAGCCTGCAGACCGCCATCGATCCCGATATCCATAAAACCCATGGCGAGCACCGAATAGATGTAGCAGTCGCCGCCGTAGCGCGCCAGGCGCACCCTCCCCTCGAGGTCATCGTACCGCGCTCGATCCGAAGCTCCCTTGATCAGATTGGGGTTGGTGGTGCCAAGGACAGCCTGACTCAGAACCACGCCGGGGCGGGAGACTATTGCGGTTTGCGTATCACCCACCCCATGAAATGCACTGACCCCGTCACCACTCCAGAGCTCATCCGTGAATGGTTGATAGACGACCCCTATTATCGGCTCCTGACCGTCGAACAACGCAATCAGCAATCCCCAGTGCAACATGCCGGACATGAATGCGCGGGTGCCATCGATGGGATCGATGACCCAGGTAAGACCGTTCCCAGGCTCATGCCCGAACTCTTCCCCCAATACGCCGTGTTGAGGAAAGCGCTCCCGGATACGCTGCCGCAGGATCCGCTCGGCGGCACGATCCCCCTCAGTAACAGGATCGAAGCGGCCGTCAGCCAGCTTGTTCTCAACTTGGATCGGACGACGAAAAAAGGGCAGTACTGCCCGCCCCGCTTCCCTGGCGATGATTCGCGCGAACGAGAGGAGCTGCAGACGATCCGTCTCGGATACAGGAACACGTTCGCTCAACGTCAGCATGACACCCTCAAAACCAGTAGCCGAGGCACGGTATGTACCTTGGAAGATCCACGCTATGATGCCAGCTGACCAGCCTGTTGGAAGAGATCATGCCAAAAGACATCATCGTGCCGAGTGAAGACAAGGCGCTCTATCAGAATTTTCACTTCGCCTCCGCGGCGCGGGTAAACGGTCTTGTGCTTTGTTCAGGACAGATTGGTACCGAGTCCAGTGGCGGTGTACCTCAGTCTGCAGAAGACGAGTTCCGCAATGCCTGGAAATCCGTCGGCCGCGTGCTTGCAGCAGCTGGACTAGGTTATGGCGATATCGTTGAAATCAGTTCCTTTCATGTAGGGCTCAGGGACAACCTCGGCACCTTCATGAAAGTGAAAGACGAATTTGTGAAGGAGCCCTATCCCGCGTGGACGGCGATTGGCGTGTCTGAACTGGCAGTGCCGGGAGCTCGAGTGGAGGTGAAGGTGGTGGCAACGGATCTGAAATAGTTCTTCATTTACCGGATAACGTACCGCGACCTATCCACTTTTCGTACCACTCGACACAGGAATTGTACTTCTAGATGCTCCGGCCGCCGAACACACAATCCTCCAATGAGATTCAATGGTCCGTCTACTCCGATCACTACGATGCGATGTGCAGTGTGAATCCTTCCTACGATTCAATGCTGTCGCTCGTAGAACAAAAGTTGAAACCATTGGATCTAACCTCTTCATCCAAGGTTCTCGACATTGGAGCTGGTACCGGGAACCTGATTATGCGTCTTGCGAAAAAGGCGCCAAATAGCTCCTTTGTGCACTTAGACATCGATGCGGGGATGATTAATAAAGCCCGGGAAAAGTACCGCGATCACTCGATCACAAATGTAGAACTGGTGCATTCATCATTCTTAGATTGGGAAATGACTAACGCCGCATTTGACGTAATCGTTAGTACAAACGCTCTCTATGCAATACACCCGCACCAAGAAGCGCTAAACAGGATGCGCGACCTGCTTGCTCCAGGCGGCAAATTGATATTGGTCGACTTTGGACGCAAACAAAACACAAACGATTGGCTTTTTTACATCATAAAAAATTCCATCCTAAACTACGGATGGAGACGTACGTATCGGATTGTCAAAGATAATTGGGAAGCGGCGAGACAAAACCGTCGGACCACATCCGCGCAAACGGAGGGCCACTATTGGCTACACAGCACTTTAGAGTTCGTCGCAGCATTGGAAGAATCAGATTTTGAAATCATCGAGGTCGATTCTTGCTATCGAGGGTACAGTGACATTGCCGTTTGCCGACCGGTGAAATAAGCACCGCGACTGCATTTCCAAGTTCCCAGCCTTGGCTATTCCCGGCCCACACTCCGACTTCACATTTTCTGATTAGCGTATGAAACGTTTTATCTTCTACAGGATGACACGGTTAACACTAATCTTTGAAGGTCATTGATTTGCACGACTACATTGCTCAACCTACTCCATCGCTCGTCACTACGACCGAAATCTGCGCGGATTGTGAAATGGGACGGACTTCTCACAAGTAACTCTTTTCTAAATGAACAGCCATTGGCTCTCACAGCATCCATGAATCCAACGAGCGTCATTGGAAAAGCACTTGCCTATGTCTTCCCACAGACTTTGCTCGAAGCTACGCCTTGGCAACAAACTTGGGATGACAAGGAAAGGCACGATTTTATTGGCGTCGCACGGGTCTTTTTCCCCCTTGCTGCGGCGCTATATGTCGCACACTACTTCCTGTTCGACAAGCCAATGGGTTTAGAACCCCTCAGATCTTGGTTACTGTTCAGACTTTCGATGGCCACGGTAGCCTTAGCTGCACTAGCTTTCTATTTGTCTCCACTCTCTCGCTTTCACTACTATCGAGTCCCAGCAGTTCTAGCACTTCTTCTGTTTTGCTATTCCCAAGCAGAAGTTACTGTCATCTACCCCGACGCACCCTGGATGTACTGCTTCCTTTTTGTCGGAATAAGTACCTTGGTACTACGAGCATCTGTCTTAGCAAGTGTGTTCTTTGTTCTAAGTGCTTTCGTACTCCAGTGGAGTGCCCTAATCGCAACTGGAATACCAACGCCGACGCTGCTGAGCGCTGCTTTTGTTACGCTAATTCTGATCATTGCGTCTCGCGGTGGATATGTTGCTGATATACGCTACTTCTTGCTTACCCAGCAAAATACTGATTCGCAGAGACGAAACATCGAGTTAAACATCGAATTCACTGACAGGATCAAATCTTTCATCCCCGGTGAAATCGCCAAACGACTGGACTCACACCTTCAATCAGGGGATATGACGGTACTTCAAGCAATCGATGAAGTGTTACGTCCGAGAAAGAAGAACGTTGCGTGTCTCTTCAGCGACATACGAGGATTTACTGAAGCCTCGAAGAACCTAGAACAATTCGTTGGTGAACTCGTGCTCCCGAACGTAAAAGCTTGCACGTCCGCGATCGACGACAATGGAGGAGTGCCTAGGAAGATCGGAGATTTGATCTTTGCTTATTTTGATGGCGGCAGTCCCCATCTGAATCTACTAAGATCATTGCGCGCAGGGTTCCAAATTGCTGAGATCAATCAATCTCAGAATCTGGGATCAACCGAAGGCGAAAAAATAACTCGATACATCCTCATCGCTACCGGAGAAGCTTATGTAGGGAATGTTGGCGGATTTGATTCATCTGTCGAAATAACTGCGCTAGGTTCCCCGGTCAATTTGCTTAGCAGAATTGACGAGATCACGAAGAACCCAAAAATATCTGTGTTGTTACAATCTGGTGACATTGTTCTATCGAGCAGCGCACACAGCATGCTCATGCAACTCGGCCTTCGGCCAAGCGGAAAAAAACTGCACCTGCACGATCTAGGGGTGACTGTCCGGAATTTTTCGGACGAGAAGTTCATATTTGTTATGTCCCCCAACGAGTCCAACAGACAACATTTCGACGCGTTCTATAAATTAGCAGTTGAAACTCAGGAGAGTGGGGTTGAGCCAAGACCTGTTAAAGTTGCGTGACTTCGAAGACCTCGACTTCAAGGAAGTCCACGACATTATCTTTCCCGCTGATGTGCGGGAAAATGATCTCATTCGTGCGAGAGTTAGGACATCCGATCCGGACCTGGAGCAGCAACAAGTTCGTGTTTGGAAATTGAGCCCACTAGGGGTTGAAATCCTTGTCCCAGATGCAAGCAAGTTCAAGAAAGGTGAGCCTCTAGAAATCTCGCTTCAAGTTGGAAAGCAAGTCAGCCAGCTTCAGGGGATCATAGTTGAGATAGGTGAAAACGTTAAAGGGCTCGAACTCATTGTTATCCGTCTCTACAGTTCTCCAACACCTAGCTCCCCAACAGACGAAAGACGGTTTTCGCAACGATGGATCTGCAGTAGCCAATTTTACCCGGTTGCGATCGCACCAAATCCGTCTCAGTTTAACGACTTCATATATCTGACAGTAAGAGATATCGCGGGACGAGGAATGCGGGCTTTAACAAGTCTGCGAAACAAGTTTTTAGTACAAGGGATGATCCTCGAGTTACAAATTAGTTTTCCGATGACCGGTTACTCTTCCATCAACGTGCGAATTATCCGTACCGCCCTGACTGCAGAAAGTGGAAAAGATTATCTAGAGTTGGGCCTAGAGTTCATTCAGCTCACAGCAAGTCAGAGAGAAACTATCGGTCAGTATTTGATCCAGTTCAGCAACGCCGATTCCGTTGTAGACGTCAAATCGGCGGGATTTCGCCCCCTTTCGTTTTCTAAAGGAGTAGACTTTTTTTACATCAAAAGCCAAGCAGACTTTCAAGAAGTACTTGAACTGAGACTCCTCGCGAACAAGGGCGTAGGAAAAGTGCCAGCTTCCTACACATACGCGGCAATGTCCGATCGATTTGATTCAACGAGTCGAATTCTTGCTGGAAAGTTCAAAGGAAAAATCGTCGGCACGATCCGACTCGGATTCGCAGAGTTTGGAGACCGGCTAGAAGTCGAAAATTACGTGCAACTACCGAGTTCGTTTCCTCGACGCGATCAGATTGTGGAATGCAGTCGCGCTGTAACTCATCCTGACTACAGAAGAGGAGATCTGTGGTACTCAATGATTCAGCACATCGCAATTGCCACGCTGCGAGCGAATAGAGACTTCGCTGTCATCTCAACCTCTAAGGAGCTAGTTCCTATGTATAAGAAGATGGGGTTACAAGAGGCTGGAATTACCTTCGAGATGCCACTGTATCCGGGTGTCGAGCAACATCTGATGTACGTGAGCGTACCGAAAGCTATGTCCGGGTTGAACGTTGGTCCTGTTGCTTGGGCAGTAGTCTGGCAAAGAGTTTCCGAGTTTGTTGAAAAGCACCAGATCCATGGCGTCAGTCAAATGAGTTCAATTCGATTGAATCTGTATCGCTTATTCGGACCAATCGGAAGAGCTGTCGCCGCGACCGCTTCGCGTCGGACCAAGAGGCAATAATACGTGTCCTTGTCAGTCAAACCACTATTGAAAGCTCTCTACCATGTGTCTGCTCTTTCATCCAATCCGCCCTATCTCCAGCGCTGAGTTTTCGTTGGTTCTCTTAGTCCGTAGAATAAGATTTCCTGCCTCTGATGACGCCGGATATCGTTAATCGTGGTTCTATGTCGATGAGATCACGGTGCCGATGCCAGCCGCCTACTTGCAGCATGGTCCGGCAAGTTGGATTGTGACGATTGCACCTGTTGCAAGGCGAGGTTTGTCAGTGGCGTCAGCGAGATAGGCTGCCATCGGTCAACAACCATGCTGAAAACCGCATGCGGCCGATCGCACGCGGTTCCTAGACAGGGCTGTTGCCAAATCACCAAGTGATGGAAAGTGGCCGCAGCCGACGCACCGTCAAAAAACAGTCCGCACATCGGAACCTTCAATTCGGCGTGGCCGCGAAGGCCAAGCTCGTCGACGGGAGATCTGGAACAGGTGGCAATCCGTCACCCTCAAAACCCAGTCGTCGATCCCATCTCGCCACTTGCGAACTCTTTCCGATGAGCACACTTGTACTTAAGCGACTTACAAGTCCGCTTGAAAACGTAATTCACCGAGCAGCATTTGCTGTCCTTCAGGGCCTAGGTGTCAACGGCATTCAACGTCCCAATCCGGACATCGTTGGTGCACCCGTAGCGCAGATCCTTCTTGAAAATCTCCGCATCCGGCTAGATCAGCGCTTTGTCAAATCTACACGAGATCGACTACGGACTAATAGTCGTCGTTGGAAAGACATATTCGTCACCAGGTCACACGATGCTGGATCGACCTGTGGTTGGCAGAATTTCCACGAGATTGACTAGAACCCTTTAAGTTTGGGGTCAATTGACTCTAGCTTTTCGCTCAATTTTGAATTAAGACAAAGTACCGGAATCCAGATCAAGTATGCGTACCTCAAAACTACCAAAAATCTTAGGAGACGAAGTACGAGTTGCCACCGACCTGTGGCTACCGTTTGTACGCCAGTTTGGAATCGCGTCTACTTTCATTCCTGTCGCAGGACTTTACGACATCTACGTCGCAGAGCTTGAATTCAATACGATGCCAATTCGGTCGATGATGTGCATCTCCATGCTCATCATGTGTACACACAAATACTGGAATCATTTTTGGCAGGACTACGCTCACTATGTGTGGTCGCTTGTTGCAATTTTTGTTCTTCCCTTCGGTTTCGGTTTCATGTTGACTCAATCCGCTGCCAATACAGCTGTCGGATCAGAAGTGCACTACATGTTGTTGCTTCAATACATCACCGCATTGTTTCTTCTGATACAGCTGTGCAACAGCATTAGGGTTACAATACTCTTTTGGACTATCGGTACGTTTTTTGTTCTGATGCCGCTGTATTGGCAAGAAATACAGAATTTCCAAGAGCTATATAGAGTCACGGCATTAAGTGCGGGCGCATACCTAACTATGATTCTTGTTGGTAGCGTGGCAAATCAGAACATCAGACTCACCGAAGAAGCAAAGGCCGAGGCTGCTCACATAGTAGGTAGCAACATAGCTCACGAACTTCGTACTCCATTGGCGGCAATTCGCATGTATGCGAAAGGCACATCAAACCAAATTGAGATTTTACTTGATGCTTACTCTAAAGCACGTTCCGCAGGTTTAGTTCCCGCTACTCTTAGATCGAATCAAGTGATAATTTTGAAGGAACTTTTCGACGCCATTGATCGCGAGGTCAGCTATTCAAACACTATAATCGATATGCTTCTCGTCAAATCGGGTCGTAAAATCCCTGATAGAAGAGAATTTGATCGCTTCAACGTATCCATCGCGATCATTGCAGCGATGAACAGGTATCCCGCAAACAATCAACACGAAAGGAACATTCAACGAATCGAAGTGGTTAGAGATTTCGAAGTAGTTGCCCCGAAACTTCTAATAATCCACGTCTTCTTCAACTTGTTAAAGAACGCAGTCTATTACTCTCAAAAGTCCTCTGACTCATACGTTCGAATACAAGTTGGTAGCCTAGGGGTAAAAGAAAACGTAGTTATTGTGGAAGACAATGGGCCAGGTTTAGCTGTCAGTGAGCAGGACCAGATCTTCGAGCGCTTCTTCACAACGACGTTAGCTGGAGAGGGAACAGGAATCGGGTTGAGTTTTTGCCGGCTAGTGATGGAAGAAATTGGTGGAACCATATCCGTTTTGAACGAAAACCCACAACGGACTACGCTACAGCTCACATTTCCCGAGGGAAAGAAGAACCGACGGAGAAGACTCCACCATTACATTCCAGCAGGCTAACCAAATACGTCGTCTTCTATGAGAGGTCCTGCTACAAGTTCCCTTTCTGAAGGAGACGTAACTACCACTCTCTCCCGCCTAACCGCCCCCATGATGCTTGGTGTTTCATCGACGATCGTCGTGCAAACGCTGGAGATGGGATTCCTTGGCCAACTTGGCCATTCGGCGATCGCAGCCGTGACCTTTACCTTTCCGCTGACGATGATTCTCACGAGCATCGCACTCGGTATCAGCATCGGGACTTCATCGGTCATCGCCCGCAGTGTTGGTGGTGGCAACGTGGAGGAGAACAGACGGCTGGGGACGCACAGCCTGATGGTCACCGCTATGCTGATGTCGACACTTTCGTTTGTTGGATGGCTTGTCATCGATCCCGCCTTCCGACTACTTGGTGCTGATGATCGTCTGCTCGTTCTGATCCACGACTACCTGGATATCTACTATCCCGGTGTTGTGCTGTTTACACTCACCATGATCGCCAGCAGCATCATGCGGGCGAACGGGCGGGCGGGTGTACCTGGTCTGGTGATGACCCTTGGTGCAGTCCTGAATCTCGTCATTGACCCGATCTTGATCTTCGGCTGGTTTGGTATGCCACGCATGGAACTGGCCGGGGCGGCGGCTGCCATGACCGCGTCCCGGGTTGTCACGTCCGGAGTACTGTTGTACTACGTGGTTCGTGAGAATCTGGTGCTCCTGCGATCTGTGTGGAATGGAATCGCAGAGTCAATGAGGCGCATTCTGCACATTGGTCTGCCAGCCATGGCCACCCAGATGATCGGCCCCATCACGGCCGCGCTCATTACCGCGCTGCTTGCCCGTCACGGCGAGATAGTTGTCGCCGCCTACGGGGTTGCGACACGGATCGAGGGCATTGCGGTGATGCTGTTTTTTGCGCTGTCGGGAAGCATAGGCCCATTTGTCGGTCAGAATTTCGGCGCCGGGAAACACGACCGGGTTCGTGAGGGACTGCGGGTTTCCTACCAGTTCTGCATCGCGTGGGGGTTGTTCATGGCCGCCGTCCTCTACGTTTTCGGGGAGACGTTCGCGGGGTGGATTGAAGGCTCAAAGACCGTCATCGACACCGCTGGCTGGTACCTGGCCGTGGTGCCATGGGGTTATGGAATGTGGGGAGTTCTCATGATGGCCTCAGCATCATTCAACGCCCTTGGCAAGCCCATGCCCAGTACAATCATGTCCTTTACCCGCATGTTCTTCCTGTTCCTGCCTCTAGCCTGGACGCTGAACCACTTTTACGGATATCACGGCATCTTCATCGCCACGCTTGCCAGCAATCTCATCATGGGTGCGGTAGGCTACCTCTGGTTGCAAACCAGGATTCCTGCCATTGCTGCTGCGTAGACTCATCACCATTCCAGCGCTTGTTGCCGCAAGCATCCTGTTTGCAATCACGTTTCCCTTCTTGTTTGTCGCAGCCTGGCTTGTCTCTCGCCTGACGTCTGCGCGGGGTGCGGTCGCAACGCTCCTGTTCACTGGCGGTTATCTCGTCTGCGAGCTCATCGGTATTGCTCGCATGACCTGGGTCTGGCTGTCTGGTGCTGGAAGGGCAGATTTTGTCGATCGCAATCAGGTTATACAGTATTGGTGGGCCAACGCATTGCGGGACTGGGTTGCGAGGTGCTTCAAGCTCACTTTCACAGCCACAGGCACCGCAGCGTTGACTGGCCCCCCCTGCATCGTGTTTCCTCGACACGCAAGCCTGGCTGACACCGTCCTGCCCGTCGTCCTCTATGGTCGACCGATGAAAGTCAAACTCCGGTATGTGCTCAAGCGTGAGTTGTTGTGGGACCCAGCGCTCGATATCGGCGGCAATCGGATTCCCAATCATTTTGTGGATCGCAGTGGGGAGGATACTGAAAGTGCCGCTCGGGCCATTCATGAATTGACGGCCACGTTGGGCGTGAACGAGGCCATTGCCATGTTTCCCGAAGGCACACGTTTTTCAGTGACCAAACGGAACAGGCTCCTCCAGTCGAACAAGCCAGAATTGATAAAGTTGCTCGAGCGCTGGCCCGATTTGCTGCCACCACGTCTTGGTGGTTCGTTGGCCATGCTCAATGCGAATCCTGGTCTGGACATCCTGTTCATCGCGCACACAGGTTTCGAAATGGCCGGACAACTTGAAAGCCTGCTGTCCGGTGAATGGCTGGGTACCGAGGTTCGAGTTCACTTCTGGCGCGTACCTTATGCAGACATTCCTGGCCCGGGTGGACAAAAGGAATTTCTGTTTTCGCAATGGGATCGCATGCAACGCACCGTACAAAGTCTGCGCAGTGGCGAAACGTGCGCATAGTCTTGTCCGTCTGGCTCCTCTTTGTACTGCTGCTGTCTGCATGCAGCGATACGAAAGATGTCACCATCTCCGCGCTTTCCGTTGAGAACGCCTGGTTGCGTGTGCCGCCGGCGAGCCTGGACAAGACAGCCGGTTACTTTCGACTGGTCAACCGCAGTGGCAAGGACCTGACCCTGGTTGGGGCCACCAGCGAGCAGATTCGGACCATTGAAATGCACACCACCATCGTTGATGGCGACATCATGCGAATGCGCCGATTGAAGACCATACCCATTCCAGCAGGCGACTCCATCCGTTTCGAACCCGGTGGAATGCACCTGATGATCTTTGGCCTGCAAACCCGGGAGGCCATCTCCATAAGCCTGCAATTTGACGACGGCACCACTGAAGTGGTGCCCTTTGCGTGGAAGGAGTCCTAGCCTGCTCAGCAGAAAACGGGCCGATTTCTGTCTACGGAGTTTTGCTCCGAACTAGAATGGATCGGCGAGTTTCAGCAGCTGCTTACCGAGATTCTTGCCTGTGAACAGACGGTTGAGCGTGTCGGGGATCTTGTCAAAGCCTTCCTGCACATCAACCTGGTACTTGAGCTGCCCTGACTGGATCCATTGGCTCATGTCGGCAATCGCTTCCGCCGCACGTGGCAGATAGTCGATCACGATGAAGCCTTCCATGCGTGCACGCATGATCACCAGGTTCATCAGATTGACGGGGCCGGGTGTCGGCTCGGTTGCGTTGTATGCAGAGATGCCCCCGCAGAGCACGACTCGCGCCTTCATGTTGATGTGGTTGAGTGCCGCCTCAAGAATGTCACCACCCACATTGTCGAAGAACACATCCACCCTCTTCGGGCACAACTCGCCAATGCGCTGATCGACGTTTTCACGCTTGTAGTCGATCACGTCGTCAAACTGCGCAACGTCCTTCAACCATTTGCACTTCTCCGCACCACCGGCGATGCCGATCACTCGGCAACCTTTGATACGCGCAATCTGTCCAGCGATTGATCCTGTCGCACCTGCGGCACCGGAAACCAGTACGGTCTCACCGGCCTTGGGTTGTCCAAGATCCAGCATGCCGAAATACGCGGTCAGACCGGTAACACCAAATACCGACATCGCCAGCTCAGGCGTCAGGCCTGCCGGCAGTTTGCTCAGACCCATCATGCCCTGGTCCGGACGCGTCACCTGGAAATCCTGCCAGCCGCCAGTACTCTGAACCACGTCACCCCGGGCAAAACCAGGGTGGTTTGACTCAACCACCTGACCCACGGAGCCAGCGCGCATGACTTCACCGATCTGCACCGGAGGCACGTAACTTTCGCGATCTTCCATCCAGCCTCGCTGGGTGGGATCGAAAGAGAGATAGAGTGTTCGCACCAGCACTTCGCCGGGGCCGGGTTGTGGAATAGGTGCCTCGGCGTACTCGAAGTTGTCGCGGCTGACCATGCCATGCGGGCGTTTGCGGAGCAGCCATTGGCGATTTGTGTTCACGGGGTATTCCTCACATTCGTTGTTCATTCAGGCCGGGCAGGTTAACACCGGTTCCCATCTTCTTTAACATGGCACAACTTCCAGGGGACTCGCACATGAATCCAGCCTTTGCGTCGGCAACTGAACTCGCAGCAATGATTCGGGCTCGCACGATTTCAAGCCGGGAGTTGCTGGAGCTATATCTCGCCCGCGTGGATCGTTACAACCCTGCCCTCAACGCGATCGTTGTCGATATTCGAGAACAGGCCCGCAAGGACGCTGCGGAAATGGACGAGGAAACCGCTCGCGGCAGCTTTCGCGGTGCGTTCCACGGTGTACCTATGACCATCAAGGAATCGTACAACGTCGCAGGAACCGCCACGACCTGGGGTAACCCCGACTGGAAGGACAACGTACCCGGCGAGGACGCCGAAGCCGTCAAGAAAATGAAAGCTGCAGGCGTGTCCCTGTTCGGCAAGACCAACGTGCCACTCGCGCTCGCCGATTTTCAAAGCTACAACGAGGTCTATGGAACAACCAACAATCCCTGGCGCCATGATCGGACACCTGGCGGCTCATCGGGCGGCTCTGCCGTCGCACTTGCCGCAGGATTGACGGGGATAGAGGCTGGTTCCGACATCGGCGGGTCGATTCGCAATCCCGCGCACTTCTGCGGCGTGTTTGGCCACAAGCCCACCTGGAACCTGTTATGGATGCGTGGGCACAGCGCGCCGGGAGACCTGCGATCAACCCCGGACATTTCAGTGATCGGACCAATGGCTCGCTCAGCGCATGATCTGGCAAGCGCAATGCGAATCCTGGCTGCACCGGATCCGATTACTGCACGTGGCCTCACTCTGAATCTGCCTACCCTGGGCCGGCGCAAACTGGCGGATCTGCGAGTGGCGGTGTGGCGTGATGATGACGCGTGTCCCGTGAGCCGTGAAGTTCAGGCACGTGTGGACAAGGTAGCCGATGCACTGCGCAACAAGGGCGCGTACGTCAACGACTCTGCGAGACCAGATTTTTCAGCCGCATCCAGCCACGAAACCTATCAGCAGTTGTTGCAGGCCACCATGGCATCCCGGGCCTCACAGGAGGACTACGACAGGCTGGTCGCACAGGCTGCCAGGTACGCGTCGGATGATCGAAGTGCCGAGACCGAAGTGTTTCGCAATCAGACAGCCCGATTCCGCGAATGGGCAAGCGCCAATGAAGCACGCCAGCAACTGCGCTGGCGCTGGCACGAGTTTTTCCAGGACTACGACGTTCTGCTTGCACCGGTGGCGCCAACGTCTGCGTTTCCTCAGGATCAGCGCAAGTTCTCCGAGCGCAGGATCACCGTCGACAATCAGGAAATTCCCTACTTCCAGCAGGTTTTCTGGGCAGGGCTGAGTGGTGTATCACTGCTGCCTTCCACTGTCATTCCAACCGGTGTTGATGGAGAAGGGCTGCCAATCGGCATCCAGATCATCGGCCCGGAATACAGCGACCTCGTGACGATCGGCGTCGCCCAGGCACTCGAAGACGAAGACGGCTTCCGATTTACGCCACCACCCGCGTACGTGGGCTGATGTCCGAGGTGACCACCGCGGTTGCGCATCCAAACATCGCGCTGGTGAAGTACTGGGGTAAGGTACCCGGTGCAGACAATGTCCCTGCATCTCCGTCACTATCGATCACCCTCGATACCCTGCGCACCCACACCAGGATCGAGACCAGTGTGACCGATCGAGTCATCATCAATGGCAAACCGGTGGACGACCCGAAAATTTCGAAGTTCCTGAACCGGCTGCGCCAGGTGCACACCATTCCGCCGATCATCATCGACACCGACAACAATTTTCCGACGGGAGCCGGCCTGGCGTCATCCGCATCGGGATTTGCCGCTCTCATCACTGCCATCAATGCTCACTGTCGGCTCGGTCTCAGCCAGGAAGACTGCAGCACATGGGCCAGACGAGGTTCAGGCTCTGCCGCCCGATCACTCTGCGGCGGGTTTTCGACGCTGACCGAGCCGTCCTGGCATGCCCAGACACTGCTCGACCCGGCAGAATGGCCATTGCACATCGTCATCGCCATCACCGATGTGTCAGCCAAGTCGGTGAGTTCCACCGCGGGCATGGAACGCTCACGACTGACCTCTCCATTTTATGATGCCTGGCTGGAATCCACTCGTTCTGACTACGTGCGCGCAAGAACGGCGGTGCTCGCTCGCGACTTCGACAACCTGGCCATCGTCGCGCAGGCCAGCGCTCTGAAAATGCACGCCGTGATGCTGAGCAGTCAGCCACCCTTGATGTACTGGAATTCGGGGACCATGGCAGCGATCCAACGGATAACAAGTCTGCAAGAACAAGGCCTGGCTGTCTTTTTCACGATCGATGCCGGGCCGCAGATCAAGGCAGTATGCCTGCCGGACGCATCAGGAACTGTGCAGCGGGCGCTCCGGGAAACCCCCGGGATCCTTGGTGTAACCACCGCTGGACTCGGGCAGGCGGCGCGAGTGATCGATGTCTGAGGTCGTGCGAGCTTCTGCGCCGGGCAAGGTTGTCCTGTGGGGGGAATACGCGGTGCTGGCCGATGCACCCGCAGCCGTGCTGGCGATCAATCGTCACGCGATCTGTACCATTACCGATCACCAGTCAGGCTTTTGTCTGCGCACGCTGGGTTTTGCGTCACCTGTCCTTGAGGTCGCGAATCTGCAGACAGACCAGGTGCCAACCGCAGCTGCCTTGTTTGCGCACGCTGCCAGTGCACTTGCCCGACCCCTGCCGGATGGTCTCGACATTACGCTCGACACCAAGGACTTTCATCGTCACCAGGACAAACTTGGTATCGGCTCGAGTGCAGCAGCACTGGTAGCCTGTTACGGCGCGATGTGCGCATTGACCGGTGAAGAGGCCCGCCTCGATCGGGCGATCGTGGCTCATCGAAACTTTCAAGGCAGTGGTAGCGGGCTCGATGTCGCCGCCGCCATGACAGGTGGGGTCATACGCTTTCAGTCCGGCCGGTCCAGACCCATGGAACTGCCGGAAAACCTGCGCTTTGCATTTGTGTTTTCGGGGAAGGGAATCGCCACGGGCAAACAGCTCGGCAGCTTTTCCAGGTGGCGGCGGCAAGGTGATCTGCAGCCCCTTCAGGAGTTGTCGAACATGGCTACACGCCTTTTCGACTCTGTTGCAGACAAGCGCTGTTGGGAAGCCTACATCGCAGCCCTGCAAACACTCGACGACGCTGCGACGCTCGGCATCCACAACGACGCACACCGGCGATTGGCGAAGATCTCGGAATCATTAGGGCTGGTGTACAAGCCTTGTGGCGCCGGCGGTGGCGACGTCGGGATGGCGATCGGCTTTAATGATCACGACCATGCCTTGCTGAATCAATTCATCCAACTCTGCGCCAGCGAGGGTTTCATGCCACTGGACCTGACAGGAACGTCTCATGGACTCCACGTCGAGCAGTAACAGCTCGCGCATCCCGAACTTCTTCAGGCTGTCGATCGCCGAGCGAATTGCCGCTCTGGTAGAACGCAGCCTGCTGAGCCCAGAAGACGGGCAGCGACTGCGGGCTGGCCAGGGCACGCTGAAATCGGCCACCGCGGACAAGATGATCGAGAATGTACTGGGCGTGTTTGGCCTGCCCTGGGGAATTGCGCTCAACTTTCTTATCAACGATCGGGACTACATCATCCCGCTCGTTGTGGAAGAACCTTCCATCGTTGCCGGTTTGTCAGGGGCGGCAAGAATGGCGCGTGATGGTGGGGGCTTCACCTGCAATTCGCCAGCACCGATCCTGACTGGACAGGTGCAGATTGTTGGTCTCTCCAATCCCGACCTTGCGTGTCGTCAACTCGAGGCTGCAAGGCAGCAGATACTGGCCCACGCGAACGCGCTTCATCCAAGAATGGTGTCCCGCGGTGGTGGTGCGCTCGATCTGGATACACATGTACATGTAGGGCCTGAAAGTCGCCAATCCATGGTCGTGCTGCATCTCCACGTCGATACGCGGGAAGCCATGGGCGCGAATCTCGTCAATACGATGTGCGAAGGTGTGGCTCCCCTGGTTGCGTCCATTTGCGGCGGCAGGGTTCACCTGCGAATTCTGTCGAACCTGAGCGATCGTTCCCTCGTCAACGCTCGTGTGCGCTTCCCGCTGCGCACATTGACAACGGGTACTTTCAGTGGGGAAGCGGTACGCGATGGCATCATCCTGGCCAACGACCTTGCCCTGGTTGACCCCTATCGTGCCACGACGCACAACAAGGGCATCATGAATGGTGTGGACGCCCTGGCACTGGCAACCGGCAATGACTGGCGGGCCATCGAATCGGCTGCCCACGCGTATGCAGCGCGTAATGGACAATATCGCGCACTTACGCGCTGGTACGCCGACGGGAACATGGATCTGGTTGGTGAAATCGAGATCCCGATCAAGGTTGGCACCGTCGGCGGTTCACTCGAAACCAATCCGGCGGTTCGACTGAATCATCGACTCCTCGGATCTCCGAGCGCAGCAGAACTTGCGGGTGTCATGGGGGTCGTGGGTCTGGCACAGAATTTTGCGGCCCTGCGATCATTGAGTACACGCGGCATCCAGCACAATCACATGCGTCTTCATGCCCGCAGCGTCGCCAGTACCGCAGGGGTGCCCACACCGCTGTTTGACAAGGTGGTCGATGCCCTGGTCGACAGTGGCGAGATCAAGGTCTGGAAAGCCGAAGAGATCGTCAGGTCTCTCAATGCGGTGGTCGAGGTATCAAAGGGGCGTTCGTCGGCTTGTGGCAAGGTCATACTGCTGGGTGAACACGCCGTCGTCTATGGACAACCGGCATTTGCAGTTCCCCTGCCGCTGGCCATCGAGTCCGCCGCTGGGAAGAGCCCGGATGTTCATCGGCTGGTGATCGACGCCTGGGGTTACCGCGTGCCTCTGGCAACGGGTGCCAAAGGATTTGCCGGCGCACTGCATGATGTGCTGGTAAAGCTTGGCCTCCAGCAACACCCTACCGAAGTGACACTGTTTCCGCATGTACCACCAGGCATGGGTCTGGGTAGTTCGGCTGCACTCGCTGTCGCCGCCATCCGCGCCATCGATGCCGCCTGGTCGCTCGGCCTGGATGACAAAGCCGTCAACGCGCTGGCCTACGATTGTGAAGTGGCCGCACACGGGTCCCCCTCCGGAGTGGACAATACTGTCGCAACCTATGGCCGCCCACTGCGTTTCCAGCGCGGTCTTGATCCGGCCATGACCTTCATTGATCTGCCGGTCGCGTTACCGCTGGTGATCGGCCTGAGCAGCCAGCCTGGCAGTACAGCAACCACCGTGGCCGATGTCCGGGCGCGTCGGCAGCGCGACACCCAGCGACACGATCGATTGTTTGCCGAGATCGGCAGCCTGACAGATGCCGCCGTGGAGGCTGCCAGGTTTGGTGACCTTGTCAGACTTGGCGAAGCGATGAACATCTGTCACGGCCTGCTGAACGCACTTGGCCTGTCGACACCCGAGTTGGAAATGCTCGTTCATACCGCTCGCAGGGCTGGCGCTACGGGTGCAAAACTCACTGGCGGAGGAGGTGGCGGATCCATGGTCGCGGTAGCCGCAGACCAGGCGGCTCAGGAGTCTGTTGTCAACGCACTGGTAGCCGACGGCTTTACAGCCTTTGCCTTTTCGATTCAGGCCGCCGAATAGCTGGGTCTGGCGGCTATCAGCTTGTGCCAGCGTGTGATGTTGGGGGCATCGGGTAGCGGTACCACCTTGACCTGCTTCGCGAAGTCCCAGGCGACCACGAAGGTAATATCGGCAATGCTGAATCGATCACCTGCAAGAAATTCATTGTTCTCCAGTTGTCGGTCGAACATCGGCACGAAGTCCATCGCCACACGTGCCGAAACTTCCCCCCATTCCTTGACGCAGGTTTCACGATCCTTGAAGAAGCCTGTGATGTTCCGAAACGCAGCCGCCACGTTGGTCATGAAGTTGAGCTCCGCACGTCGATTCCACATCTCGACCCGTGCAGCTTCAAGTCCAGGTGCACCAAACAGCGCCGGCTCCGGATTGATGTAGTCAAGATAGCGGCAGATCGCCACTGATTCACCCAGCCATGAACCATCGTCGAGTTCCAGTACCGGTACCCGGCCAGCAGGATTCTTGGCCAGGTATTCTTCAGTGCGATTCTGTGCGCCCCGGATATCGATGCCTACGCGTTCGCAGTCGATGCCTTTTTCGGCCATGAAAACGTGTACACGGCGCGCATTGGGCGATGGGGCTTCGTATAACTTCATCGGGTGTTCTTGTTCACTGATTGTCGATGACGGACAGATGGGACGTATCGGGCGGCTTTGGCTGGGACTGTCGCGGCTCGTCATGCAGCAATGAACCGGTTTCAGCCAGTTCAAAATCCGGCAGGCCCGGCAACCTGAGGTCCAGCGCCTCGATCTCTGCTCCGATCATGGCACCAACCTCCGCAAGCTCGAATTCCACAACGGGCGTCACCACCGGAACAGGGGGTCGCTCATCTCCCATACGGGTGCCAACCGGCAGTACTTCAAATTCAGGGGATTTGATCTCGTGCTTTTCGCGCTCGACCTCAGCGGCCGCAAATGCCTTCATCTTGACCAGCGCAAAATGCGAGGTATCAATGACCCGCGGGACAAAGGGGGTCCGCTCATCAGGTTCCAGCACATAGCTGCCTGCCGGCAGCACTACCCACTCTTCAGGACTTTCATCAGCAGCAGCCGTTTGGGTCGATGTGGTTGACGCTCCACCAACCGGCACGTGGACAGCGCCAGCTTCCTCCGACGCAACCGGTTGTACCCGCAGCCTCGCACCGGCCTTCTTGAATACCGACTGAAAACGCGCTGCAGTCTCCTGGTCCGCACTCTTGCGAATGACCACAGGATTGCCGGTAAACAGCGATTTCACCCGCGCATCGTCGAGTTTCAACGCAATGGCCAGACGCTTTCGAACAACTGCCGGGTGCTGGCCCTCGATCACTTCGCCACGGAATACCAGTCGGTAGGTATCGGTCACTCGTGTCCCCGTATGGCCTGGATACATGGTTGTTTCGTGGCTGTCCCGGGCTTCGGGTAGCTGTCTGCAGGCCGAGGTTTCCCTTCCTTCTGCAACAAAAGCCCTGAATAATCCAGCGACACCCCTGAGCATACTTGGAGACCGACGATGGGTACACCTGCACGTGTTGTGGTCCTGCCGCAAACCACTTCACACCTTCGCATCGAAGAGATCACACTGCCCGACCCGGGTCCAACCCAGGTTGTAGTCAAACAGTACGCGTCCGGCATCTGCCATTCCCAATTGCACCAGATGCACCGTCCACGCACGAATCCGGTGGTGCTCGGCCACGAATCGACAGGCGTCGTCATGAAAGTCGGCTCCGAGGTCAGGCATGTGCGTGAAGGAGACACCGTGATGGTGACGTGGGTCCCACGCAACGCAAGCGCCAGCGATCGCAGGCCGGTGCGCGCCGAACTCAAGGTCAGCGACGGTACAGCCATTTCCGAAAACGTGTTCACCTGGGCTGACCATACCATCGCCGACGAACAGTATGTCGTCAAAGTGGCCGACAACATCGCGCGTGACGTCACCGCGATCATCGGCTGCGCAGTGATGACGGGCGCCGGCGCCGTGATCAATACAGCCAACGTGCAGCGTGGACAAAGCGTGGCGATCTTCGGTGTCGGGGGAGTTGGCTTGTCAGCAGTGGTCGGTGCAAAGGTTGCCGGTGCAAACCCCATCATTGCCGTCGATCTGTCTGATGAAAAACTGGCATTTGCCAAGCGCTTCGGTGCAACCCACGGCATCAACGCCGGCAGGGAAGATCCGATCGCCGCCATTCATGCACTGACCGGAACCACCGGCAAATTCACCATCCTGAACACGAACGTCAGCGGTGTGGACTATGCCTTCGACTGCATCGGCATCAAGAAGACGATGGAGCAGATACTGCCTGCCTGTCGCTCCGGACACTTCGGAGTGTGCAGCGGCGGCACAGCCGTTCTGGTTGGCGTGCCTTCAACCAACGTCGAGCTGAACGCCATGGATATGCTGCTGAACGAAAAACATTACATCGGCAGCATTGGGGGGTCATGCGCACCGGATCGCGATTTCCCGACATTTCTCGACTGGTTCGAAAAAGGGACGCTCGATCTCGACGCCATGGTCACGGAACGCTATCGCATCGATGACATCAATGCCGCCTGTCAGGCTCTGGAAAGCGGCAAGATCAACGGCCGTTCGATCATGGAATTCTGATGGGGGTTCTGCCCACCGAACACGCCATGGTTGGTGATCTGTCCATGGCCTTTCACCGCAGCGGCAGCGGTGAACCCCTGGTCCTTTTGCACGGTTTCACCGGTGGCAAGCTGGACTTTGTCAACCAGATACCCTGGTTTGCCGACGGGTTCCAGGTCGTTGTACCGGATCAGCGTGGTCACGGGGAAACAACCCACGCGCTGCCCTACACCTTCGACCAGCTGGTTACTGATCTGCTGGACTTTCTGGACACGACGGTCGCGGGACCGGCACATCTGCTGGGCCATTCTCTCGGCGGCATGATCGCGATGCGTGCCGTGCTCGCCGCACCGGAACGTTTCCGTTCATTGATTCTGATGGATACATCGTCCCGCCCGGTCTCGTTGATTCCTCCTCAGATGCGGGTGGAACTGGCGGAGCAGGCGCGGGATAAGGGCACCGGGATTCTCGCCCGGGGGTTGCGAACCCTTGCGCGCACTGCTTCACAACAGCGTGGCATCGACTTTCTCGGTGAAGATGAACACTGGCGACGCATCGAATGGAAGTTCGAACACATGGACTGGCGGGCCTTCAGGGATCTTGGCAGCGAGTTGTGGACACATCAGCCGGTGACCGGGAGATTGCCCGAGATCCGGATTCCAACCTCAGTGCTGGTCGGCGCCGACGATACCCGGTTCATCGAACCATCGGCAGAGATCGTCAAGGCGTTACCGGGTGCTCACCTCACGACCATCGCTGATGCAGCACACAGTCCACAGTACGAAAATCCCACGGTGTGGAAAGCCGCCGTTCAACACCACCTCAATCGGGCACGTGCATGAAAAACCTGGAGATCACCCAACGATTCCGCTACCAGTCCGGCACCCTCATCACTGAGGCCAAAACCCGATGGAAGGGCCTCGAAGACCCCAAGGAGCAACTTCAGAAAGCCGTGAAGCGCATTTCCAGGCTGCAGGAAAAGTTGTTCGCCGATGATCGTTTCACACTGCTGCTGATTTTCCAGGGCATGGATGCAGCGGGCAAGGACAGCACCATCAAAAAAGTGCTGACCGGTGTCAATCCGGCAGGATTCGAAACGCGCAGCTTCAAGGCACCCACCTACGAACACAACGATCACAACTTTCTCTGGCGCCACTGGCAAGCCATGCCGGCGCGCGGTCACATCGGCATCTTCAATCGTTCGTACTATGAAGAGGTCCTGGTAGTCCGGGTGCATCCGGAAATCATCCAGGGTCAGCAACTCGCCAACAAGAACACCAACGACGCCTTCTGGGAGCAGCGCTTCAGAGACTTCTGTGGCATGGAGGAGCACCTCGTCGCGAACGGTGTTGTGGTCGTCAAGTTTTTCCTCAACGTATCCAGGGAAGAACAGCGCCTCCGACTGATTGCGCGCCTCAATGACACCGCCAAGCTGTGGAAGTTCAATCCGCGGGATGTCGACGAACGTGAACATTGGGACGCCTATCAGGCAGCCTTTCAGGACGCCATCGCCAAGACCGACACCGACCACGCGCCCTGGTATGTGGTGCCTGCCGATGACAAGCCAATCATGCAGGCGATCGTTGCCAGCATCATCGCGCACACGCTGGATTTGCTGCCGCTGGAATTTCCCGTGCCAAGGGAAGAAGACATGGCATTGTTTGAAAAGGCGCGTCTGTTGCTGGAAGGCAGTCCCGGAGAGGCAGATGCTGAGGAAGGAGAGGAATCCGACGCCGAGTGAAACTGATCGGATCTGGCCATGTTTCGACGCCGAAACTTGGCCAGCCTGATCAGAGTGTTCGACCAAGACAGAACTATTTAGTACCTCGCGTGAACTCGAAGACTGCAGTCCGCGAAGTGAATATTCCTGTGGCATCTCCACCGACGCCATGAGGATTGCAAACTTCTGTCCTCGTGCGCCTTGTGGGGGCGCACGACCCTACTGTCGATGTCCAGCGTCTTGTTTTTCGAATCGGCATGACGCTCAAAGCACCGCCCAACCTGATTTTGGCGGCTGGCGCGCCCCCTACTTCCGGGACCATCGGTCAGTCTCTTCCAGAACAGCGGTTGGACCCTCCCCATCAAGCCACGCCTGCGCCGGTTTGCTCCCCACCACCCAGGCATCCCAGAACGCTGTTGTGAGGGCCAGTATGACCCTGTGATGGTTCGGGTTCCTGCCGATCTTGTCGCCAGGCAAGGGCCGGTCGGTAAACGCCGAATGTTGTGCATCATTCAGAACCAGTTCGTATTTCCCACCTGCCGGGAGAGCAGGATAAACCGCAAGGCGGGAGGCCAGGTCAGCATTGCCGATGGCTGCGGTGTCCCTGGTCCCGGTGAGCAGCATCCACGGCAGACTGACGGCACCGAAGGCAGACTCTGCGGTGCCCCGTCGCGGCGTGGATGGACTCATGATGATCGCGGCGTCTATCCTCTTGTCAGTGAACAAGGTCCGGCCACGGAAATCCCGTTGCCCGCTGACGGCCTGGGTGGTCACTGCGCCAAAGGAATGACCGGACATTCCCACCTTGTCCATATCAACTCGGCCGGCGAGCGGATGACCCTGCGTGTTGCCAAGGCTTGTCAACTGGTCGAGCACCTCCGGAACATCCTGCACCCGTTGCATGAACGTCTTTGCATTCGCGGCGCCTTGCAGTGCTGCCATGCGTTTGGCGGGTGGTTCGTCCTGCCACACGCCGGCATCACTGCCGGGATGTTGCAGGAACACCGCGACATAGCCGCGAGCGGCCCAGTGTTTGCCCAGATAGACGCTGCCTTCTCGTGATCCACCGAGGCCATGACTGAACAGCACCACCGGCGCCGCTGAAGTTTGTTGTGGCAGGTAGATCCGCAACGGGATCTCGCGTTGTCTGGCAGCGTCCCTGATACTCAGATCGAGCGTCTGAAAAGCGACCTCCCCGTTGGTGCGAAGCGGATCGTAAGCCTCGCTCGCAACGGGATGGGGAAACAGCAGCAGGCAAACCATGCAGGACAAGAGCACGGTGACTGCGGCAAATTTCATGACGCAATCGATTGATAAGCCGCCTGCAGGATCCCGAATCCCCTCGTATCGCCCAACAGACTGCCTTCCATGCGGTTCATGACATAGGACACGCACATGCGAGCATCCTGATCCACAACAACCGTGGAGCCACCCCAGCCACCCCAGTAGGCAATTTGTTTGTTCGGGCCCATGGGCATCGCATCGCTGCTCAGGCCATAACCCATGCCAAACACGATCGGTACACCAAGCACCAGGTCTGTCGTGTGTGTCTGCTTGTCGAATATCCGCCTCGTGCCGGCGTCACTGAGGATGCGCTTGCCAAATGCCATGCCACCATTGGCCATCGCCGTCTGGGCGCGCACGATGCTGCGGGCATTTCCATGGCCATTGGCTGCCGGAATCTCGGCTTTGCGCCAGCCCGCGGTGCGGGATTCACGTGCGTCGATTCTCGGGTTGGCAAACGACCTGCCGGCAATGGATGCCGGATCGGACATGCCAGCCGGCGCAACCGCCGGAGGGATCAGCTCGCCAATGCGCGAGAATTCGGATTCAGGCGTACCGATGAAAAAGTCGGCACCCGCGGGCTCGGCGATTTCACTGCGAAAAAATGCACCGATACTCTGGCCCGTTATGCGCCTGATGACTTCGCCGATGAGGTGACCCTGTGTGATGGCGTGATATCCGCTCTGCGTGCCGGGTTCCCACCAGGGCTGTTGTCTTGCCAGTGCGTTCACCACCTTGTCCCAGTCGTACATGTCTTCCGGCGTCATTGGCTCGTCCATGCCGGATAGGCCCGCACTGTGACTCATGAAATGCCTGACTTCGACCTTCTCCTTGCCGTTCTGCGCAAACTCGGGCCAGTACTTCGACACAGGTGCATAGAGGTCTACCTCGCCTCGGTCAGCCAGTACCAGCATGCTCATGGCTGCCATGGTCTTGGTTGACGAGTAGACGTTGACGATGGTGTCTTTTTCCCAGCCTTGTGTTTTCGCTGCATCACGATGCCCGCCCCAGAGATCGACCACCATCTCGCCA
Organism: Pseudomonadales bacterium; assembly: GCA_041752315.1. Classification (GTDB taxonomy): domain Bacteria; phylum Pseudomonadota; class Gammaproteobacteria; order Pseudomonadales; family Azotimanducaceae; genus SYFY01. The sequence goes on along the minus strand of JBGSHJ010000052.1, from coordinate 68,239 downwards.
TCCAGACTGATTGCGACGCTTGCACCGACATCGTTTTTCTCGGCGAAGTTCGCCGCAAGGGCAGCTCGAACCGGTTCGAAGCGTGGGTCGAACGTGCCTTGAATCTCGGTCATGTCAATTCCTCCTGGTCAGGTTTTCAAAACGGGTGTTTGGTTGGTCCGGGTCATGGATCAGTCGCAGACGGTCCACTGCAGCAGTGAAAAGGCAGGCTTGGCATCCGGATGGTGTTCGTAGACACCACGCACCCGCGCTCCGATGGTGACCAGTTGTCGTGGATCGCCGAGCAGATTGCCGACCAGTCGCACATTGCCAGCCTGGGGCAGTTCCACCAGCACCACGATGTAGGGGCCCTGGTCCTTCAGCGCAGGGTGAACAGGGTGCCAGACCCGCTCATGGCTGTAGATGATGCCTTCAGGTGTTGTCTCTTCAAAGACCAGATCATCACTGTGACACGCATGACAGATGAACTCCGGGCCCCATTGCCACGTGCCACATGCCCGGCATCGCTGCAGCAGAAAGCGATTGTTGGCAAGGCCCGCCCAGAAACTTGCATCCAGTCCATCGCCGGAGGGTACGGGTTGAGGCAGGCCCGGCAGCAGATAGGCACTCATCGTGTAGCCTCCGATCCAAAGATGCAGGAACTGACCGGTGTCACCATAGGCCCTGAAATGACCATGGAAACATTCACATCCTTCACCTGGCTGGTCGACTGCCCCCAAACCTGGCGCACGGCTTCGATATTGAGACCAAGACCATGCATGTAACACTCGGCCAGATTTCCACCGCTGGTGTTCAAGGGCAAAGAGCCACCTTGGGAAAGAAAACGCTCCTTCACAAAAAATTCGTTGCAGGCTTCGGGTGAACAAAAACCGTGCTCGACCATCGCCATCAGCACACCGCCAGTAAAGTTTTCGTAACTCTGCAGGACATCAACATCGGCGGGTTGCACACCTGCCATGGCATACAACCTTGGCGCCAGCGGTTTGAAACTCGAGGATGCGTAGTCAGGCGTATTGTGAACCGACGCGCCCGAGCGATGCTGTGATCCCGCCACGGCACCGAGGACATAACAGGGCGGATGCGGGAAATCCCTGGCCCGATCGGCGCCAACCAGAATCATCGCTGCCGCGCCATCGTTTTCCAGACAGCAGTCGAACAAATGGAAAGGTTCGACAATCCAGCGGGATTCTTCGTACCGGCTTTCATCGAGAGGCCGGCCATACATCACCGCGCGCGGATTGTTCTGGGCATGGTGATACGACGCCAGCGCGATCGAGCGCAATGCGTTCTGGTGAACACCATGCTCATGCATGAAACGGTTCACCTTCATCGCAAACATCTGCGCTGGTGACATGAGACCAAACGGAATCGTGTGGGCAAACGGACCTGAGATCGAATTGCTGCGCGGGCCTTGCCCAAACCGGCCGAACTGCCCTTGCGCCAGGGCACGGAACACGACCACACAGTCCGCAACTCCCGTGGCAATGGCCGCGGCAGCATTGGCAATGGCGGCGGACCCGCCACCTCCGCCACCGCCCCATTGCATGCTGGCATATCGCAGTTCATGACACCCCAGCGCTGCAGACAGTCTGGACGGCTCACTGCGATCATTCGAGTAGGAAGCAAAACCATCGATATCCTTGGCGGAGATGCCAGCGTTGGCACAGGCCTTCAGAATCGCGTCCAGTGCCAGCCTGAACTCCGGATCCGGGCTGCCTCCCCTTTTGTAGTAAGCCGTTTCGCCCAAACCAACCACTGCCACCTGATGCCGCAACGTTCTGGTCATCATCCCTCGCTCCCCCGTTCCACCTGCCAGACGATAGCGCCCTGCTTCGTTCCGAACAATCCAGTCAACCACAGTCGATCGTCGGTTGTGTGCAAATCTTTCGTGCAAGCCCGTGCTCAATTGGGGTTAAATCCGGGGCAGGGGGTAAAAACGAACATCATGGTTTCCGTACACAAGCAGCGCCGGTACGCATTGCTGGCTTTTGTGCTGCTGTTTCTGATCGCCGGTATTGGCGCCACTCGGCTCAAGGTGACCCAGGACGCCTCGGAGGCCATGCTGCCTACCGATCCGGCTACCGTCGCACGGTATGACGACTACCTGAAGCGTTTCCCAAGCGACCAGGGCGCTCTCGTGGTCTTCGAAAACCTGCTCTGCTCGGAAGCAGGTTGGCAACTGATCCGCAAGGCCGAAGCCGCATTTCGTAACGAACCGTCCATCGATCGCACCCTGTCGCTCGCGACCCCGTCCTCACGCTATGTGGTGGGTAGCGGAGATTCCATCGATCTCAGCCGGTTTGCAGACGTCGAATTCGAATCCGGCCAGGCCCGCTGCGATGCGGCTGCGGGCTACGCGCCCTTTCGTGATGTGCTGGTCTCTGCCGACGGCCACGCGGCAGCCTTGTTCCTGGTCGCCGTTGGAGACAAAAATGCCAATGAATTCAGCGATATACTGACCGGCATTTACGCCCCTCTCGCCGCTGAAGCCACCAGCCTGGGTGGTCGGATGATCCTCACCGGAGAGGCCATCGTGAGCGCCGAACTGTCGCGTGTGGTCGGCCAGGATTCAGTGCTCGTCGGAGGCCTGCTGGTCGTGATGCTGGTGCTGGTGTTCATCGTCACACGCTCGCTGCCCACCACGGCCATTGCTTTTGTGCTCTGTGGTTTTGTTCTGATGTTTGCCTATGGGTTCATGGGCTGGGTCGGCATGGCATTGACACCGGCAACATCCCTGGTGATTTTCCTCCTGGTCCCGCTATCGGGTACGTTTGTCATTCACGCCCATGGTTATTCGGCACGACAGTCCGAGCGGCAACTCATCCCCGAGGAAGCGCGCCTGCCCTTTTGTGTTGCGGGCCTCACCACTGCGGTGGGTTTTGGCTGCACAGGCATGACACCTGCACCGGATATCCAGGCATTGGCGGTGATGGGGGTGGTTGGCATCACAGCCAGCACGTTGGGCGTCTACATCTTTGTTTTTCCCGCCATGTATGGTGTGAAGAATCTCAAGTTCGCCGTGGCGTTTGCCATACCACGCTGGCCGCTGATTCATCCGGCAGCAGGATTGGGCGTCCTCGCATTTTTCCTGCTGTTCATCGGCTGGGGCCTGTCTCGGCTGCAGGTCGACTATGGTCCGACAGACTATCTGCCGATGAGCAACCCCTACCGGGCCGATTACGAAGTGGCAGGTCAGTGGTTTGGTCGCATGAACATGCCGCTGATGATCAGCGCAGAAAATGTGGAAGATCCACAAATCTGGCTCAAGCTCAAGCCATTGGTGGACAAACTGCACGCGTCCTACCCCTCGGGATTCCAGGCCACCTGGTTCTACGACCACATCGCAGAACTGAATCGTGCCATCGGAGAGGCCGGAGAGTTCCCGGAAGATCCGGATGCACTCGCGCAACTCCTGCTGTGGTTCGATCCTGAGGATCTTGAACTGTACATGGATGAAGATCGCCAGCGACTGCTCATCAACCTGCAGATTCCCTACGTCGGCTCAGCGGAGTATTACCGCATGAAGGACCTGGTCTACGAGTACCTGGACGAACACCAGATCGAAGGTCATTTTGTCGGTCGCGTCTCGAGTTTTTTTGAAACCGGCCATCGTATCGGCAGTGACAACCTGAAGGGACTGGCCGTCAGTGCAGTACTCGTCTTTGGTCTGTTCCTCCTGATTTTTCGCAGCTTCAGTTATGCAGTCATCGGCATCGTCGTCAACGCCGTTCCTGTCCTCACAGGTCTCGCATTGCTCGGAGCGGCAGGGGTCACCATCGACATGGGCAGTTCCGTGGTGGCTGCCATGGCGTTTGGCATTGTGCTCGATGACACCACCCACCTTCTGGTCCGGCTCCAGCAACTGCAACGTTCCGGCTACGACCCGGCCACCGCCGTGATGCGTGGCGTACGAGAACTCATCGCGCCCATCATGACCACGACCCTGGTTGTCATGATCGGTTTTTGCGTGCTGTTCGTCGCGCAGATGCAGCCGTTCCATGACTTCGCGATGCTCATGATCACCACCATGTTCATCGCCCTGCTTGCGGACGTCATCCTGCTTCCGTCTCTCGTGCGTCAGTTTGTCAAGGATCCACTCCGCATCCGCTATTGAGCGTCGTTCAGCGAACCCTTCGCAGCGCATTGGTCGAAAAGTCCCGTGCCTCGTTCAGACCTGCGCCATAACGGTAAGGTGACCACCTCAACAGGGTCACGCGACCGGTTTGTACATTGGTCATCGTCAGAAGATGTGGCTGCACAAAACGACGACCGCTGGTTGTGTACTCGGCAAAGTCGGTCGCTTCCAGTGTTTTCAGGTGTCTGTCATCCCGATCGAAGTACTCGATACGACGAATGCGATGGTCCGTCACATCAATGGAAACCAGTTCGCGGACATATCCGGAGTACGGATCCTTTCGTTTTCGCTCAATCACGTCACAGACCAGTGACCCACAGGCTTCCTGTCTGATCCAGAGGTAGTCGAATTCATCGACTGCATAATCCGTAAGGTCTTCGTAGGCAAACGTGCTGCCCACAAAAGGGCCGGAGCGGTCCTTGCTGGCGATCTTCTTGACGCGTTTTATGCTGGGTAGAAACAACCACTGGTCATCATCCGCATCACGATTGGACCAGGTGAGCAGCGCCGTATCCGCGATGGCCCTGGGAAGATCAAAGATGACGAGAGTTTTCACCTGCTCACCAGCAGTTTCCATCTGGCGCAAACGCAGTTTCCGGACGGCCACCTTGCCAGTCGCAGACCGCAGTTCCATTTCGAGTTCCACATCGAAGTCGACATAACCATGACTGGCAGAATATTCCTCGGCCGCCACAGCGCGACCGCGGTTGGCGTCCGCATGGGCCGACGCCAATGTCACCATCCACAACAGAACCAGGACTCCCCGCACAGCCAGCTCCGATGAAATCCGATGAAAACTGCGTGGATTGTGCACACCTTCCGACTGCAACACATCCGGAAGTGTGGGGAGGTTGCTTCGAATCTGAACTGGGATACAGTGAAGGCTTCCAATGAGAGGGAACTGAAATGCCCATCAATCCAGGAGCGGTCGGCGCAGAAGGAGGACCGGTGCGCAGGTCCTGGACGTCCAGGGATACCCTGTTGTACGCAGTGGGAGTAGGCGCCGGGTGCGAGGAGCTGGCGTTCACTACGGAGAACACCAGGGATACGCCGCAACGGGTACTGCCCACCTTCGCCGTCATCATCGGAGGTGGTGGCGTGCCGATGAATCAGATCGGTTCGTTCAACCCGGCACTGATGGTTCATGGCGAGCAGGGCATAGAACTCTTCGGTGAACTTCCCGCCGAGGGCGAGATCGAGAGCCGTGGAAGGGTCAAGGCCATCTGGGACAAAGGTTCGGCCGCAGTACTCGAATTCGAATCGACATCGGTCGACGTCAGGACAGGCAAACCACTGCTCAGAACCAGCACGAGTCTCTTCTGTAGGGGAGAAGGTGGTTTTGGAGGCGAACGGGGGCCAACGGAAAAGCTCGAATTTCCCTCTCGCAAACCCGATCACGTTGTCACCTACCAGACGAGGATCGACCAGGCACTCACCTATCGCTTGTCCGGTGACCGCAATCCGTTGCACTCCGACCCTTCTTTCGCCGCCATGGGTGGATTTCCCAAGCCCATTCTGCACGGGCTTTGTACGTGGGGATTTACCGGCCGAGCGCTCCTGCACAGTCTGTGTGGCAGCGATCCGTCAAGGTTCAAGGCCATGAAGAGCCGATTCAGCAAACCCGTGATCCCGGGTGATGAAATCACCATCAGCATGTGGGTTGACGGCAACGAAGCTCTCTTCCGAACCACCAACCAGCATGGGGAAACCGTCATAGACCAGGGTCAATTCCGGTTTGCATGATGAACATGGCCCTGCTGGTTCTTGCCGCCCTGCTTTCAGTTGCGTTCGTGGAAGGCGGCGTCGTGGCATGGATGGACCTGGCGGGTGCGGGTCTTGATCTGACAGGTCACTTTTTCCTCCTGGCACTGGCACCGGTTGTACTTCTGGTCACCATCGCGATCGGCCTGCTGTTCAATCGGGTTTTTGCCGTCAGACCAAAGGTCCATGGCGTCGTGTATCTGCTCGTCTGGCTGATACTGCACGCAGCGGTGCTTGCGTTGATGGGGAATCCGGTCATGGATATTGCCTGGTATCTGGATACCATCGCGATGGTCGCAGGTCTGGTTCTGATCCTGCTGTATTTCATGCGGTGGCGGACGGCAGAGATACCGACACCCTAAATCCAGCCGACGATCGGGAGAACGTCAACGTCCCACGGTGACGCCTGACGACATTTCCAGCAATGGCGAGCCCCAGTCCGGTGCCACCGGTATCGCGGTTTCGAGAGTGTTCAAGCCGCACAAATGGTTGCATTGCCTGCTCCATGTCCTCCGGCGCAATACCGGGTCCTGGATCGTGAATCTCGACTACCCCGTCTGCTTTGAGAGTCACGCTGGCTTTGCCACCGTAACGAACGGCATTGTCGACAAGATTGTGGATTGCGCGGCGGATAGCCATCGCTTGTCCATGCATGCGGAATCCCTGTGTGCCCGCACTGGTCTCGACGATGAGTTGCGCATCACCACCCGTATCAACCACATCGTCGACGACGGTCTGCAGCAGCGAACGCAGATCCAGCAAAGTGCGGGCTTCTTCACTCGATTCATCGCGTGCGAAAGTGAGCGACTCATCAAGAATCCGGGACATCGCTTCGAGATCTCGTTCAGCCTTGTTCCGCTCGGACTCATCGTTCAGTCCTTCCAGTCGCAGATGCAAACGGGCTGCAATGGTACGCAGGTCATGGGAAACTGCAGCCAGCATCTGTGTCCGTTCGTTGATCAGCGCGTGTACCCGCTGCTGCATCCCGTTGAATGCGCGGCTGGCGCGCCGCACTTCACGCGGCCCCCGGTTTTCGGGTAGAGCCTTCGAGACCGCTCCACGGCCAATGGATTCGGCGGCTTCGACAAACTGTGGCAGATAACGTGTCAGTTTACGGGTAGAGGCCAGCACAATGGCGAGAATCACCCCGGTAAGGATGGTGATCCAGAGCGCACCAAATCCAAATCGCATCGTGTCCGTCTTGGCGTCGATGACCAGCCAGCGGCCGTCTGCGGCGGGCATGGAGAGCAAAAAGTGTCCCGCCCTGCCGTCCTGAACAAAACCGTAAACAAAACGCTCACGGTCCGCGACGTTTCGCGCTGCCAGCATCGCCTCCACCACAACCCGAACTTCTTCATTGTGGGGCCAGGCACGTTCCGGAATCGGTCGGGGTTCACTGGCCAGACTGGTACGAAACTCATCCCCACCCAACGAGGCAATGATCTCTCCCGTGCGTGCATCAAGATCTCGGTAGACAAGACCACGATCGACAGCACCGACAGCAAACGTCTGCGCTCTGGCAAGCATGCGTTCATGCCCGTAGTACGCGGTACTCGCCGCGTGAATGACAAGCATGCCAACGACAATGCCCCAGGCGAGATTGGCAAACAATGGCCGCCCGCTGCTCACGCGAGTTCGCCTGATCCATCGGCGACATGGATTATCAATGAAACGGCACTGACAGGTTCGACATTGACCGATTATAGGTCGGTTGGAGCGTCTTCATGTTACCCAGGGTTACCGCTGCGCCGTCCGGCAACACAGCGTTACATCGGACCCGGGATTCTGCACTTCGGAACCGAGGATTGGTTCGATCAGGAAATGCAGTCAGATGCCAGGAGGTTTGGTGAAATCCAGGAAGCGACCTCGCGGCCAGGGTCGACCTGCACGCAGGGGCAGGGTCTTGATTGAACGCTTCAGCAGGAAAAACTCGGACACCGGTCGCGCACCGGCAGCATAACGTTCCTTGTAGGCGGCAGTACCGCTCAACAGGTCGAATTGACGCGTCCCGCACTCCAGTTCCTGCTTCACCATCTCCAGCAACAGCACCTTGCCTGCGCCAGGTGGACCATCGACGTCATACGAGCCTTGAACCGCATAATACTGGTCGCCATACCGATAGCCGATTTCCATGGCGACTGCCTTGCCACCGCTTTCCACCTGAAGAAATCGCAACCAGCCCCGTTGCAGCGCAACCGGAGCAAACAGTCGATAAAAGTCGGCTTCCCTGGGCTTGCGCTCAAAGACACCTGCGTGGGCAATCGCCTTCCATCGCCGTGTGTTCATCGCGACATAGTCTTCGAACGCTTCCGCAAGAACGCGACAGTTTGCGCAGTCCCTGATGGAAGCACCTTCCCGTTCGAACAGGCGGTTGGACGTACGTCGCAGGTCTTTGCGTGTCGACGCCGAAAGCATTTGTTCGTAGTCGGAAAAGGCCGCCGGAAGATCGATGCAGAAAAACTCGCCAACCCGTTCAACGATGTCGAATCCCGCATGCTGGGCCGCGGCGTTGAAGCGGTCGCGAGCACCCGTCCAGTGTGCAACATGAGGCAACCAGACCGCATCGCACGCATACCCCGCAAGCGCAGAGAGCACCTTGTCGTAAATTTGTGGCGCCGCAGCCGGGTCCGCAATGACATCGTGATAGACGGCTCCACTGGCATAGTCCGACATTGGTCGCACGACCTGGTAGGGCAACAGGTCGAACAACCGTTGGGTGGACAGATGGTGGAGCGCAAGACCCACCAGTTCGTTGCGGACATTGGTAACCTGAACGACAACCGGACGGATATTCAATCCCTGCATTGCACCCCGCCAGGCCATCACCCATTCCGGCGTGAGAAAGATCGAATTGGCCGAAGACCTCTCGAGCAGGGCGCGCCACTGGGGAACCAGAATCTCGATCCGTGCCCAGTCCTGAAGAATCTCAACAGTCAGTGGCTCCGTCCTCCCTGATGATGCCATCAGACTCAATCAGCCTCCTTGCTGCAATGTGACCCGCTCGTCAAGTCGTGGCAGCCAGTAGAGGTGACTCTGGAAGACAGCCAGTTCGACAGCACGGCCCACCATCACAAACCCGATGCGCTCGACGCTTGTCTGAAATGCCTGGTTGCCGACATCGGTGGTTGTCACAATTTCGTCCAACCCTCGTCTGGAAAGTGTTTCGCAAGCCGCATGTATCATCCGGCTCATCAATGATTGACCTCTGAATCCGGGTACGATCAGCGCCTTGAAGAGGTAACAAACTCCAGCGCCCAGCTTGAGCCCGATGCCCTTGAACTGTGGTCCCCCGGTATTGTGCTGTGGATCAACGTCGTTTTCTGTGAACCAGACGTATCCCATGAGATCGTCTCCGCGGGTCGCAGCGAAACAGATCACTTTTCCCGACTCCAGCATCCCGAGCAGCTTTGGGTCGACTTCAAGATCGGCATTGCCACAAAGCCGCCCCAGTTCAGCAGCACTCACGAAGGCAAACTGGCAGGACAGATTTGCAGGCGGTGGTGCCTGTACGTTTGCAATGCAGAGACGATAAACGCGCGTGACATCCAGCGTCAGCAGATGGCTCACAAGCCACATGACACGTTCCGTCATGGTAACGGGCATCAATCCAATCCGATTTTCGTCAAACCGTCAGCTTAAGTCCGATCACGCCACAGTCACGTTGCAAAGTTGCCACCAATCTGTGATGCAGTACAAAGCTTTCACAAGGTGAGCGCAAAAGCACACGGCTGCCAGCGACGGGGACGTTAAACTTCGTGATCAGCACGATTTTCGAAACTTCCTGGATCGCGATGGGAACCGGATTCCTCAACGAGTGGACAGTGAACGACTACAACGCACTCGAAAACGGTGTGCTCATTGCCAGACACCGAATCATCGAGTCCGGTGTGTTCGCGGACCAGAACCTTGCCAGGATCATCGACCACCATCCACCCCAGGACTTTTCGATCAATACCATGGGGCAGGACACCAACACATTCGAATGGCGCGAAGGTGATCGAGGTACCCTGTCCGGCGCGGAATTGCTTGAGATGGTTCGCAGCCATCGGTTCTGGATCAACTGTCGCAAGATGCTCAAACACCATCCGGAGGTCCGTGAGATCGTTGATGACATCTATGATGAACTGGAAGATTCAGTGCCGGGATTCCAGGCTCTGGAGCGCAGTGCCAATCTGCTGATTTCATCGCCCGGCGCCCTGGTCCACTATCACGTCGACGTACCGGTCAACATGCTCTGGCACATCCGCGGGAGGAAACGTGTCTGGATCTACCCGCACTTCGACGAGCGTTTCCTGCCCCGGGAAGTCGCTGAAAGGGTGTGTGCTGGAGAGTATTCGGAGGATATTCCCTACAACGCCGCTCTCGATGCCTATGCTCTGGTCGTGGATCCGGAACCAGGACAGGTTGTGACCTGGCCACAACTCACACCGCACCGGGTACAGAATCTCGAGGGTCTGAACGTGTCGTTGTCGACGGAGCACATCAACCCACGAGCGATTCGCAGAACAGGTGTCTATCGCGCAAACCACTTTCTTCGCAACACGCTGAACCGGGAACCGGGATCAATCGCCATCGAAGGACCCGTCGCTATGGCCAAACAGAAGCTTGCACATGTGGTCGACCTTGTCAAAAGCAGGCGCAGTGACATGCGCAAGACGTACACCTATCCAAAGACCTTTCGAGTCGATATCAACGCACCTCGTGGATACGTACTGACCAGCGATACCGATCCGCTGAGCACCGCCCGACATCTGAACTGAGGAGCCTCTTCAGCGACGCAGGATCAATGCTCGAATGCTGGTCTTCAATCCCTGCGACAATACCAGTCGCCAGTACAGCACGCCGACCAGGGCGCCATGTATGGCCATACCGGACAACAATTCGATCAACAGTGTCTCCTCCAGGCTGAAGGCCACGAACCAGAGGACGATATAGCTGAACAGACCGATGATCAGCACGCGATGGCTGACGGTCCAGACATACTCCCACCACGTCATGCCAAGTGATTTCGCCAGCTGATGCGGGACAACGATCAACCCGAACACCACGTCACCGACGACAAAGATGATGGCGGCCATTGTCAGGCCACCGTCGAACAACAGCATCGCCACCAGTCCGCACACGAGTACCGAGCCGTAGATCGCAAGGCTCGCAGCCGAAGCAGTGCCGTGGTGGTCGAGTCCGAACAGGATGCGATAGGCTGGTCTGTTTGCCGCCGACAAGGTTCCGCCAACAGCCAGAATCATGATCAGTTCGTGCACGACATAGTCTGGCCCCATCCACAGCCCAATCAATTGGGGTCCCATCACCAGCAGGAACACACCACCCGGTACCGCCAGTGCCCAGCCCACCCGACTGGTCTCGATCGCAAAATCCCGCAGATCTTTCTGGCGACCCTGTTGTTGCAGAGAACTGGCCGTTGGCAGTAGCACAAATGCAAACTTGAAGATGAACGTCTCGAGGTGGCGGATGATCGCCGTCGGCCGCACAAACACGGCCAGCATGGCAGGTCCCAGGCGCATGGTGATCAGCATGTTCATGGTCTGCTGCACAACAAGCGGACCGGCCATGACCAGCACATTCTTGAAGCCGAACACCGCAACCTTTTCCAGATCACTCCGGTTCACGAGGCTGAAACGGGGCCGCGCCTCCGGACAGTAACGGCGGGCCGCCAGGAATCGGGCGACTTCTGCCAGGGTCGAGGCCACGAGGTAGGTCATGGCCAGGGAAATGAGTCCGTACCCGTTGAGCAGCACGGTCACCATGCCGGTTGCAGCCAGTATGTTCTGCAGGGAATTGATGGCACTGTGCACATCCCAGCGATGACATCCGGTAAGCACTCCCCGGTAGGCATCAAAGTACATCTGAACGGCAAATCCGAGACCGAGCAACAGAACGAGGTAGCGCGCTTCCTCGACGTGCGCTTCCATACCCTCCGGCAGCCAGCGTCCCAGGATGAAAAACGCGGTCAGCGTCAGGAGGATCACCGCCACACTCACCAGAACCTGGACAAAGTGTGCTGAGGAAACCACTTCGTTGAGCCGCGTGGGAAGCGCTTCGATTCGGAACTGCGCCACATACCTTGCCGCATTTGACCCAACACCGAAGTCGACGATGGTGAGGTAGCTGACAATCGCCCAGGCAAAATCCCAGATTCCAAGCGAGACCTGGCTGAGTTGTTCGTCGATCATCCGTGGCAGGACAAAACCCAGCGCAATGGTGATCAGTTGGCTGGCCCAGGACACCACCACGTTCCAGGTCATGCGCTCCTGACCAGTCAGGTCCTCTTCACGATGTTGATCAGCATCCGCAGGATTCATGGCATCGGGCGCGATCCGTGACCGGATGATCCCGGACCCGTTTGCTTCCGAAGCTCAACCTTGTTGGGGCACGATGCGCGACTCGCGTTTCCGATGTATCGAACGCAAGCCAACTGACCGCGGGTCCGTGCACGGCATGAAAGACTCGAGCGATCAGTAAGCCTCCTGACCAACGTGCGCACGCCGCGGACTGAATACCGGTGCATCAGTCAACCTGGCCTGTTCTGCGTTCCTCGGTTACACCCGCGGCAAAAAGATAGCCGCCACCGCGCACCGTCTTGATGATCTCCGAATCACCCAGCTGCCGGCGCAACCGAGACAGTTGGACGTCGATGCTCCGATCAAATGGATCCGCCCGGCGCCCTCGTGTCAGCTCCAGCAGCTGGTCGCGAGTCAGTACACGTCCAGGATTGCGTACCAGAGCCAGCAACAGATCAAACGAGCCGCCAGTCAACGACACCAGTGTGCCGGTGGGGTCAAACAGCTCACGGCTGTTGACCCGCAGGCGCCAACCGGAAAAGACATAGGTCTCATCACGTCCATAGCGGTGCACAGTCAGATGGTCCGGTGAACGTCGCAGGACCGCCCGGATGCGTGCCAGCAGTTCCCGCGTGCTGAACGGCTTGGTCAGATAATCATCGGCGCCCATCTCCAGCCCGATCACCCGATCACCTTCGCTGGCCAGTGCGGTAATCATGATGATCGACAGATCCTTGTGTTCCCGCAGCCATCGACACAGGCTGACGCCATCTTCGCCCGGCAGCATCAGATCAAGCAGCACCAGATCAACATCGGCGGACAACAGCACACGCCGCATCTCTCCACCATCCCGGGCAGTCTGAATCGTGAAGCCGTGTTGTATCAGATAGTCAGCAACCAACGATCGGATGCCGGCGTCATCATCGACGATGAGTATGGTTGTCATGGGTCAATTATAGAGCGAGCCGGGATCCCGACATGTAACCACAGGTTACCTCCGCCAAAGGGAGCAATGTCTCGTTACATGAAGTTACCTGCGTGAGACGTCACGTTTGCAGCGCGGGAATATCATTTTTTTCACTGGCTACCCAAAACCATCGACGGAGCAACCAACATGCAACCAGCGCAGATCATCGTCACAGTTCTCCTCACCGCAGTGATAGTCGCCGCCATCATCTTTGCCACCGCAATCAGTCTTTTCCCGGGCGCCGCACAAGCCCACGGCTTTTCAGCAGCGCATGGAGGCTGGAGCATGCATCGTGCGGGTGCCCACGGGAGAAAGGGAGGAGCGGTCACCGACGATCATTGCAGGAGACTGGATTTCCCTATGGCCAGGGTGGCCGGTGTGATGATCGACGAACATCTGGAACTCAACGACAATCAACGTGAACTGCTGGAACCGGCACTTGGTGTCGTTGCCAGCTGGCAGAGTCAGACTCGCTCCCAGTGCGAGCGGTTGACGGGCTCGGATGTCGATACCGGGCTGGATGCGCTGGAACAGATCCTGCGTATTTCGGCCCAGAGTGTCGCCGATCTCAAACCTGCCTACGCCGCGTTTCATGCCAGTCTGGATTCATCACAGCAGGAGCACCTGGCACAGGCGATGCAAAACGGATCTCACCATTGAACACCTGGCAAACCTGCCCTCCTCCGTGCCGTTGATCTCACCTCCTGGAACGACCAATGACCGACCTTCCCACTCCGCCGAAGATCCTCCCACCGCACTACTTTGTGCTCGCCCTGATGGGCATTGGTCTGGCCGGCTGGTTGCTGCCTGTCCAGCCGCTGCCTGCCGCTGTGCGATGGTCAGGAGTCCTCATGATCCTGATCGGCGTTGGAGTGGCCATGGCAGGATCCCGCCTGTTTGCGAGCGCAGGTACCAACATCATTCCATTGACAAGGTCTTCCACGCTGGTCACTTGCGGCGTCTTCCGCTTGTCAAGGAACCCGATGTACGTCGGCATGATTGCCGCATTGGGCGGCGCGGCGCTTCTGGCACAGTCCTTGTGGGCAGGCTTGATCGTGGTGCTCTTCGTTGTGATCATCCGTCAGCGGTTTGTACTCCGGGAGGAAAACCTGCTGACGGCGACCTTCGGGGCGCAATACAGCGCCTATCAACACGAGGTCAGACGCTGGATCTGAGAAATGACCGGGAGTCCACTGCATCCGCTGCCCGGAGCCATGTTTCCCCAGGCAACAGTACTTCACTGCCAAATTCTGTGACCTTCGTGTCAACCTCAGCGACTCGACCTGCAGTCCCCAGGAAGATTCAGCGGAGACCGCAGATCAATCAAGATCGCGATAGGGCATCAAATCGTTGGAGGATTCCAGGGCACTGCCAATCTTCACCAGGTCGGATTCACGAAAGCGTTGGCCAACGAGCTGGATCGAAGTGGGCAATCCCGCGACCAGACCGGTTGGCAATGTGAGTGTCGGATGTCCCGAATAGTTGAAGGGTGCTGTAAACGTGGTAAAGGCTACACCGGACTGGCGACCCGCAGCCCGCGCATGCATCTGTGCAAGTGAAGGAACCGGGATCACCATGTTCGGCGTAATCAGTGCGTGCACACCACTGAGCATGAGATCCAGTTCAGCCCGGAATCGATTGCGCACCATTTCGACATCATCGTAGGCCTTCTGGCTGACCGACAGACCCAGGTCGAGCAGGCCGGCCAGCACCGGACCGTAGTCGCCGCGTTGAGCGGGGAAATACAACGCATGAGCCTGTGCACACTCTCTGGCACAGGTAATCACCCACTTGTTCACCAGCACATGGTATTCCGCGGGCAGCATAACTTCCTGCAGGGTCGCGCCAAGCTGCACACAGCGATCGACCGCTGCCCGGATCGCCAGGACGACCAGCGGATCAACACCATTCTCGGTGTAACGCCAGTCCACAGCCAGTTTGACACCCTGCAATGACAGACCCTGCGCCGCCACATAGTTGGGAACCGCCAGGCTTGAGGAGGTTGGATCACGCGGGTCGGCACCGGCAATCACGCCGAGCATCCGGGCGGCATCCTGCACGGTGCGGGTCATCGGCCCGATGTGGTCCAGGCTTGCCGCCAGCGGGAAAGCTCCAAAGCGGCTGACACGCCCATAGGTGGGCTTGAGGCCGACCACACCGCAACTGGCAGACGGAAAGCGGATGGAGCCGCCGGTATCGGTACCCAGCGCGCCAAAACAGAGCCGTGCTGCAACTGCGACCCCGGACCCGGAAGATGAAACTCCTGACCAGTGATCGGCATGCCATGGATTGCGCGGCGGCTCGATATCCGGATGGTGTTCGGAAAATGCACCTTCCGTGAGCTGAGTCCTGCCAATGATGACCGCACCGGCCTGTTCGAGACGTTCAAC
Source organism: Pseudomonadales bacterium (assembly GCA_041752315.1). Classification (GTDB taxonomy): domain Bacteria; phylum Pseudomonadota; class Gammaproteobacteria; order Pseudomonadales; family Azotimanducaceae; genus SYFY01. The sequence goes on along the minus strand of JBGSHJ010000052.1, from coordinate 52,687 downwards.
CACGGTAGCGGTGCTTGACGGACGATAATTCGACATCACCCGCGTGCCACTCGCGGTCGGTTCGCCCGCCATGAAGAGCAGATCCTTTGCCGCCACCGGCACACCATGCAGTGCACCGAGTGGTTGGCCGTCCCTGCGCAACAGATCCAGCTGACGCGCTCTTTCCATCGCGGAGTCGGCCCTGACCACCGCGAAAGCCTTGTAACGCGGTTCGAGCATTCCGATTCGTTCAAGCAGGTGGCCCGTCACGGCCTCCGCGGTCAGCGCGCCACTCTTCATATGCTGACATGCGTCCGTCAGAGACAGTTCATGCAGATCGTTCATCACAGGGAATCAAAGACCTTGCCGGTATTGAGCAGCCCTTTTGGATCAAGTGCGAGCTTCAGCGTGCGCATGAGACCGATTTCATCGGCACTGCGAGAGACTCCGAGCCAGGGCTTTTTTTCGAGCCCTACACCGTGTTCGGCTGACACCGAGCCGCCGATGTCGCGAAGGGGTTCGTACACGCAGCTTTCGACCCGCTGCCGATGTTCCGGACCGCCTGCTCCAACGCTGATCACGAAGTGGAGATTACCATCTCCCATATGTCCAAACGTGAAATTGGTGTATTGGCCATAACCTTCTGCCAGACGCCGGTTTACTTCATTGACGTAGGCTTCCATGCGCGACAACCGCAGACTCACATCAAACGTGAACGATGGTGAATAACGGAATGTCTGCTCGACATCATCGCGCATGCCCCAGAGTTGCAGACGCTGCGCTTCGGAATTCGCCACCACGGCATCGGCAACCAGACCACTTTCGTAGGCAGCTTCGAGCGCCGATTGCACTACAGTTTCTTCGGCGCCCATCGCCTCGATCAGCACATAAAACGGAAAGGTCTGTGGCAAGGGTGGCCGGCTCTTTGCCGGGGCGGTTGTCACTAGCGTATAAAAGTTGTTCCACATCACTTCGAAGGCCGACAAAGTGCCGCCGGTTCGTGCATCCATCATCTTGAGCAGCTGTCCCAGGTGGGCAAAGCTCTCGACGGCCACAAAAAGCGTGGACTGCGTGGTCGGCTTTTCGCGCAGCCGCACAACGGCACGGGTGACAATGCCGAGGCTGCCTTCAGTGCCAATGAACAACTGCTTGAGATCGTAGCCCGCATTGTTCTTGATCATGCGATTCATCGAACTGACGACCGTGCCATCCGCCAGCACGGCTTCCAGACCGAGGATCATGTCGCGGGTCATGCCATACCGGATCACCCGGTTGCCTCCGGCATTGGTGGAAATATTGCCACCGATGGTGCAGCTGCCACGACCACCCAGATCAAGGGGATACATCAAACCCTGCGCATCGGCGGCCTCCTGAAGGTTTTGCAGTATCACTCCGGCCTGCACCACCGCGGTACGGTCGATCGGATCCATCTCCTCGATGAGATTCATGCGCGCAAGCGATATCACCACGTCATCCGGTGAGGTGTCGCCACCATGCACAAGCCCGGTCAATCCCCCGTGGGCGATGACACGCTGGTTGTGCGCGTGGCAGATGGCCATGGCGCGACTGACATCCTGCGTCGATCGCGCACGCACAAGAGCCTTGGCCTGTATGGTGTCACGACGCCAGATGCCGGCTGAGCGACCATGCACGTCGTCGCCAGTCAACACCACAGCCGGCCCGAGTTCGGCGAGCAATGTGTCGACCACTTTGTCACCAGATGTCGTCATGTTCGGGAAACTCCCTTTTGGGCGGTCACAAGAAACTGCGGCAGACAAAACAGGAATCGGCCTTCCGGGACCGACGCGCGCGCCTCATCGAGCATGGTGGTGACTTCCTGGACGGCCATCGTCCCGAATGTCCTGATGTACCCGCTCATGTTCGTCAGTACATTCAGACCGTTGCCGAGCTGATCCGGAGACACGGACATCCTCACCCTCGCCGAGTCGAAGCCGGCAGTTCGCAGAGCTCCAGCAGCCTTCCGCCCGATGAACGGCTCCTTGAAAGCCGGTGAAGCTGCCAGGAAAAATGCATCGGTGCGTGCCTTGCCCCAGGGTTCAACCAGCACAAAGCCCCAGTCACTGTCGATCACATGAGCCAGCCCGCCCGGTTTGGTGACACGGAAGACTTCTGCCAGCGTGCCCGCAAGATCCGGCACGTACTCAAGCACATTCTTCATGATGACCCGATCAAACGTGGCGTCGGGGAATGGCAGCCGATGATCGTTGACGTGGTGAAAATTGACGTTGTCCATGGTCAGCGCTCGACCATTTGCGTCCTCGACAAAACGAACGTTGATATCGACGCCATCGACCTTGCCTTGCGGACCCACCTGGCCTGCCAGGCCGATCGCAAAAAAGCCGGGACCACAGCCGATATCGAGCACCCGGTGCCCCGCCTGCAGATCGGCACCTTCCAGCAGCGCCAGTTGCGCATCCCGCCAGACGAACATCTGTTCGTAACGGGCGACGCGTTCGTCCTCGATTTCGCGCCAGTGATCGGTGAAAAAGGTGGCTTCGCTCATCAGGATCTCCAGAATTACCCGATCATACTGGTCCTCGTCGGCGGCTTACAGTTCGGCAAGCTGTCGGATCAGCCAGGCACGCTCAGGAGCAGAATCGGCCAACTCGATCGCTCGCTCATAAAGTTCGCGCGCCGCTTCCTGATGACCGAGCCGCCGATAAACATGGGCCAGCGCGGCTGGCAGAGGTTGATAGCCGTCCAGTCGGCTGTCTCGACGCAGCGCTTCGAGCAACTTGAGGGCCCCATTCAGGTCACCTGAACAGGCCAGCGCCACTGCGCGGTTGACACCCACCACAGGTGACAGGTCATGACGCTCGAGCACCTGATAGAGCCCGGCAATCTGCGACCAGTCCGTCCGGAAAGCTTCGCCGACACAATGCAACGCCGCAATGGCGGCCTGAATCTGATACGCCTCCGGTGGATGTCGGGCTGCGACCACGGCATCGATGATCGCACGCCCTTCCCGGATACGCGGCCAATCCCAGAGCTTTCTATCCTGCGCATCGAGCGGTACAAACTCTCCGCCTGGGCCATGGCGGGCGCTGGCGCGCGCACTGGTCAACAACATCAGTGCCAGCAGCGACTTGGTCGCAGGACTTGCAACAAAAATACGCACGAGCAGGCGGGCCAGGCGAATTGCCTGCTCCATGAGACGCTCGCGCTGCACATCGACGCTACCCTGATGCGTGTAGCCATAGCTGAAGAGGAGATAGACCACCTGGAGTACTGCTGCCTGCCGTGACCCCAGTGTGTCGGCTGCAGGAGTAACGGAATCGGCACCGCTCTGCGCAAGCCGTGCCTTCGCTCTGGTCAGACGGCGTTCGATGGCGTCCCGCCGTGTCAGCAGTACCGCGGCGATTTCGGCCACGGAAAAATCGAGCACGACCTTCAGCGTCAGCGCAATCTGCGATTCTTCACTGAGCGCAGGATGACAGCACGTGAACAGCAGTCGCAGGAGATCATCATTCAGATGCTGGTCCTGTGCAGCAGCCGCGATCTCCGGCCCGGGAGCCACCGGATTCCATTCCTCCGCCAGCGGCACTTCAAAGCGTGCCCGCCGCAGGCGGTCGATCGCCAGATTGCGACCCACGGTAACCAGCCACGCCACGGCATTATCGGGTACACCGTGCCGACGCCAATCGTCGAGCGCCTTGAACATTGCATCATGGGCGACATCCTGGGCCAGATCGATGTCCCCAAAGGTGCGGGTCAATGTGGCAACAACCCGTGGATAGGCTGCCTGGATCACCGCACCAAAATCGTCTCCCATCAGGATGTGAGAAGTCCGCTGTGATCGGCAACCGGGCGGACTTCGATGGTGCCGGTGGCGGCATCCGGAATCATCGCTGCGTACTCCAGCGCACGTTCCAGCGTGGGCACATCAACCAGATAAAAGCCGGCGAGCTGTTCCCGGGTTTCGGCAAAGGGTCCATCGGTGACCTGGCGACCGCCCCCACGCACACGCAGGCCTACCGCCGTCGCGGTCGGCATCAGCGGATGGCCCATCCAGGGGATACCATCAGCGCGCAGCTTTTCGTTCAGCATCTGGTGCTGTTGCATAACCAGGGATTGTTCAGCGGCGGTCTTGCTGGCCCAGAGCTCTTCAGCTTCGTAGATCATGAGCAGGTATTGCATGAGCACGTTCTCCTGTTTGTTGATTACACTGCACTTTCCAGACGAACGAGCAAGTGCTTTCCGGACATGCCGACCTTCGACGCCGCCTACTATCAGCGCTTTTACTACAACCCGGCAACCCGCGCCGCGACACCTGAATTTGCCAGACGCCAGGCCCGTTTCATCGCGGCTTACCTCAAGTTCATCGAGCTTCCGGTGACCTCGGTCCTGGACATGGGTTGTGGTGTCGGGAGGGTGCTGCGCGCGCTTGGCAAGGAATTTCCGAAAGCCTCACTGACCGGCGTCGAGTTCAGTGCCTGGCTGTGCGAACACCATGGCTGGAAACAGGGCTCGGTGGTGGACTATCGGGGCAAGCCGCATGACCTCGTCATCTGCAACGACGTCCTGGGCTATCTGGATCGTCGCGCCTGTGACGACGCCATCAACAATCTGGCCCGTCTTTGCAAAGGTGCACTCTACCTGGGTGCGCTCACCAGGGAGGACGCGGAGGTGGTTGACGAGGACCGAACGGATCCGGATCAGCACTTGCGTTCGCTCGCCTGGTATCGACGCCGACTGCACAAGCACTTTGTCACCATCGGTGGCGGACTGTTCCTGAAAAAGCCTAGCCCCGTGCCGATGTGGGCACTGGATGTCCTTGGCTGATCCGACGTCAGCAACGGGATGAATACAACAGAGCCCTTTCTGGTGGCCATGTTGATCGTCCTTGTCGCTCGTCTGGAACTCGACCTGCACGGAGCCTGTCGCCATCAACGCAAAAGTGGAATCACCGCTGAACTTGCTGCGCAGCAAGGCTGCCAACGGATTCTTCGGTATGCGCGTCTGGATGACATCGCGATCTGGCCCGTACTCGCCCTCATCCTGCTCGACGGGACCCCGTGTGGGCTGGCAGACGGTGTTCCTGCTCGTGTTTGCCGGAATCGGCTGGGGTTTCCGCAGACTGGTGTGGTCTGCACTTCATGGTTGGCGCATTCCTCGCCGGCGCGATCATCGACGCACGCTGGTTCGAACACTCGATGATGGACAGGCTCCGGCATCATGTGCTCCTGATCCTCATACCGGTGTTTTTCCTGTCGACGGGGTTGCGTACACAGTGGCATCTGCAACAGGGTCCGGAAGTGCTGCTGGTGTTCGCGGCAGCTGCCTGGTTGTTGTTTGCAAGCATCACCGGCAAGCTGGTGGGCGTTCATCTGACCAGACACATCCTTGGTTGGCAGCAGGGTGAAGCCAGACTGGTCGGCTGGCTGCTGCAAAACAAGGCGCTCATCACGATCATCTTTGCCAACGTGCTGCTCGAAAAGGCAGTGATCACTGCATCGACATTTACCGTACCCCTGCTGATGGCAGTCAGCGGTACGATGCTGACCGTTCCCGTGGTCACACCGATGCTGAAGCGTTGGACAACCGCCTCGGAAGCACAGTCCGGAAAGCAAAAGCGACCACCGGAGTGTAACTGCAGTGCATAGACCACCGGATCCTGCCATCGATCCTGTGCTTCTGAACCAGCAGAGCTACGACGCCATTGCCGACCGATGGCAGCAGGTACGCACGGCCCCTGGTGCAGCCGAACAACGTTTTCTTGAATCGCTGGTTGCCGATCTGTCCCACGGTGACGCCGTACTCGACCTCGGCTGCGGGACTGGTCAACCCATGGCGGCCTGGCTGATCCATCAGGGATTTTGCGTCACTGGTATCGATCAATCCCCCGGCATGCTGACGATTGCACAGTCGACGTATCCGCAGGCACGCTGGTTGCAACGCTCCCTCCCCGAATTTGGACTGGCTGAAACATTCAACGCGATCCTGCTGTGGGACGTGTTGTTCCACCTGCCACGAAACGACCACCGGACCGTGCTGCTTCGCTGCCGGGACAACCTGCTGCCCGGTGGCAGGCTCGTGCTCACCTCAGGTGGATCTGCCGATGCGGCCTTCACCGACAGCATGTTCGAACACCGGTTCTACTACGATTCGCTGCCGCCGCAGAGCCTGCAGTCCATGATGGAAGACATCGGCTTCCACATCGAATACCTGGAGGTGATGAACCCGCCCACTGACGGCCGCGACAAGGGCCGAATCGCAATCGTCGCGCGCATGCCCATATTGGAGTCCTGAATTGAATCAGACCTTGCACTACCTTTCCGCCATCGAATTGCTTGCACAACTTCAGCGCCGGGACATCAGCGCGCACGAATTGATGACCGCCACCTACGATCGCATAGAGGCATTGAATCCGCGTCTGAACGCGTTGGTGAACCTGTTGTCCAGGGATCAGGCTCTCATGCTTGCCGATGCCGCGGACGCAAGGATTGCACGAGGTGAGCCCGGTGCACTGCTGGGCCTGCCAATGGCACCAAAGGATGCCGAGGATGTGCAGGGTTTCCCGACGACAATGGGATTTGTCCCGTTCAAGGATCGTGTTGCCAGCCACGACGGCCTGATGGTGGCGAGACTGAAGGCGGCCGGCGCGCTGATGATTGGCAAGAGCAACATGCCGGAATTCGGGCTTGGTTCGCACACCTTCAACCGGTTGTTCGGACATACCCTCAACCCCTGGGACACGTCACGAACACCAGGGGGTTCGAGCGGCGGTGCGGCGGTGGCTCTGTCTACCGGAATGCTGCCCATCGCCGATGGCAGCGACATGGGTGGCTCACTGCGCAACCCCGCTTCGTTCTGCAACGTGGTCGGTCTGCGACCTTCCATCGGCCTCGTGCCGGATGACACACAAGCGCTGGGCTGGTTTGCGCGCATCAGCACCAAGGGTCCGATGGGCAGGACCGTTGCCGATGCCGCACTGCTGTTGTCGGTCCAGGCGGGACCCGCCAGCGGAGATCCTCTGTCCTTGGCCGGGCCACTGTCGGCCATGACCGGCTCTCTGACAAGGGATCTCACCGGTATGCGCGTGGCGTTTTCGCCGGACCTCGGACTTCCGGTTGACGCCCGGGTGCGCAAGGTGCTGGCCCAGGTTCCGCAACTGATGACGTCGCTGGGGTGTCATGTGGATCTGACGGCACCCGATCTCGGCGGTGCCATGGAAATATTCAACGTGCAGCGAGCAGCCGCACTGTCGGTGACGGGACGCGCCTTCGAACGTATGTTGCCGGACTGGCGCCGACATGCGAAGGACACGGTGATCTGGAACATCGAGCAGGGACTGGCACTGGGTGCAGACGCCATCATATCCAGCGAACTGGAGCGCACCCGACTCTATCGACGGGTCGTGAAGTTCTTCGAGACGTACGATGCCCTGTTATTGCCGGCTGCACAGGTACCACCCTTCGCTGCCTCGCTCGACTGGGTGCACGAGATCGATGGAGTCCCCATGCCAACGTACCTCGACTGGATGCGAATCTGTTGCATGCTTTCCGTGACGGGTCTGCCGTCCATTTCGGTACCAGCGGGTTTCACTGAGGAAGGCCTGCCGATCGGCGTACAGATCGTTGGCAGGCCACGCGGTGATCTCGAATTGCTGCAGATCGCCCAGGCTGTCGAAACCGCTACAGGCTGGACCAGCCATCACCCGCCAGTGTCATGAGGCATGGGAGAAACCAACCATCCTCAACGAGGTCCGTGTACCAGGGCAGCAGGATTCCCGGCTTTCAGAAAACCCTTGAAGCCTGCACGGGAATGGAACCCACTGCTGTTCGCCGGTTGGTCCGAAGACAATTTCAGACTGGCGGCTTCCGGGACAGTCATCAACCTCCAGCCAAAACCCCAGCCAGCGTCTTGTGAAAATGGACGATGGCCGTCTCGAACAGGCCATAGGTGAAGTGCTGGTTGGCGCCGCTGGCAAGGCCGTTCTGGATCCCACGAATCACGGCCGCGTCCTCCTTGCCACCGGTATCCCCGACAAAGGCAGCATCGCGTGTTGCACGGGCCGCACCATCGCCATGCGCAGCCTCTCCCTTGTTGGTCAGACGCCAGGTATGAAACCGCGTTTGTGTCGGTGACAACGGTTCGAGCACGGACAGGGTGGTGTGATTCGACAGCACCGCGATCACCACGTTTGGAAACAGGTGATACACGTAGGTAACCATGCCGGCGATGCTGCGTTGTTCTGCCGGCAGGCTGCGCAGTTTCTCGATACGCCGGAACGGGAAGGTCACGCGGCTGTTTCGGCCAAAGGTCTCGACCAGCGTGAGGTTGTCAAAGCCGTATGGGTAAAAGGTCTCCGCGTGCGTGGGCTTGATGTGATAACCCTCGAGGTTTGCCTCCATGAACAACTTCCAGTTGACATCGGAAACACTTTCGTTCGTCGCAAAGATCTGCTGATCCGACGCGATGAGATCGGGCAATGGGTCAAGCCCCGCATCAATCGAATGTTCGATACTGACTGCGGCTGACTGGTTTACAAAGACGAGGCCGCCCCGTTCGACAACCTGCACCGGCACCAGCCCGTGCGCCGCCTTGTCAACATCCGGAAAGCCCTGTCCATGCGGAATGTGCTGCAATCGTCCATCCAGCCGATAACTCCACCCGTGATAACCACAGACCAGCGCTCGTGTCCGACCATTGGCCTCTGCCAGTCGCATGCCACGATGACGGCAGGCATTGCGAAAGGCGCGAACCTCACCGTCTTCACCCCGGACGACCACAACCGGTATACCAGCCGCGTTGCGCGCCACAAAGGACCCGGTAGCCGGTAACGCAACCGAGGGGCAGAACGGTATGGGCAACCGGCGCATGACATCCAGCTCTGCTGCAAAACGTTCTGCAGTTCGATAGTTTGCTACAGGTTCCCGCCACGTTTCGCTGCCCATGTCAGTGGTCTTGTTGTCGATGTGCGCGAGCACGCGTTGTACCACCTGACTGTCGTCCAGAAGCGTGTTCATGGGGTGTTCCTGTTCAGGCTCTGCTGCATCCGATCATGCACCAGAGTGTGGCGCTCAACCACCCCGCTGGAATCTGCCGACGTGAAACCGCACAACCAGCCAAGACACGACGAGCCTTCTAGCCGCGGTTCGAAAGCTGTTCCAGTACCGTAAGATCCAGGCCCGCCCTGGACTTGATGGCCAGTGGCATGACGATGACCCGATCTGATCCAGCCAACGTGTACTCCGTCAACCGGCGCTGGAGTGCCTCCGAATCGCCCCAGGCGACCAGTGCATCGATCAGACCGTCACTGCCACCCTCCGTAAAGTCGTTTTCAGAGAAACCCAGCCTGCGCCATTCGCGACGGTAATAGTCCAGTTGAACGTACATCCGCAACGCCGACCGTGCCTTTGCACGCGCAATGCCAGGGTCGACTTCCGCGATGAATGCAGCAACCGTGTTGAGCACCGGACCCGAACCGATGCGAGTCCGGGATACCCGGGTGTGCGCGGGCGGCATGAGATAAGTGATGATGCCGTCAGTGCGCTGCGCGCCCAGCTTCTGCAGAAGCGGCCCGTGCGCCGCGATGTACAGGGGTGCCTGTCTTGCCGCTTCCGGCGCATCAACCTTCACCTTGTCCATGGCATCAAGGTAAGCAGTCAGCTTCGCAACCGGCTGTTCCCAGGGATGACCTCGAGCCGCGTTCAATCCGACGTTGGACACACCCAACCCCAGCATGAAGCGGCCATCCGAAAGTTCTGCCAGGGTATGCCGCGCCTGTACGGTTGCGTGTGCGTCACGCACGTAGACGTTGGCGATTCCGGTTGCGATTTTCATGCGGCGGGTGCGTCCCAGAAGGTACCCCGCCGTCGCCATCGGTTCGCGACCAAACAGTTCGGGCAGCCATACACTGGTGTAGTCGAGTGACTCCAGATGGTTGACGACATCTACCAGTTCCGCAGAGCGGAACTGCTCGGTCATGAGTATCACGCCGGTTTCAGTCATGGCAGATCTGCCTCACGCCTGATCTCCAGCCCTGACTACAGGAAACGCCGGTTCGACAGTTCATCGATTCGGGCCACGACTCATCGGATACGGTTGCCAGCGTTCCAGTGTCACCCTGGGCAACACCGTCGGGTTCACACAACTCATCGGCCAGCGTCCGCGCAGTACAAGGGCCACTTCTCGCGCTGCGCGCCGGCGGGTCTCCGGGCGCATTCGTGTGCTGGCGGATGCGACATGCGGCGTGACCAGCACGTTCTCCATGCTGAGCAGCGGGTTGTCCGGATCAGGCGGCTCCTGTTCGAGTACGTCAAGACCTGCTCCGGCAATGGCGCCACGGCGCAGGGCTTCGATCAGCGCCTTCTCGTCGATGATCGGCCCACGTGCGGTGTTGATCACGATCGCCGTGCTTTTCATCTGCGCAAACGCTGCCGCGTTGATCGCATGCTCGGTTTCGTCATTGTGTGGTGCATGCACCGACAGGTAGTCGCTGCGCGCGAACAGTTCCCCGAAGCTGACCGGTTCGACCCCCAGCGCACTCATCTCCAGTTCGCTGACATACGGATCGAACGCAATGACGTGCATCCCAAACGCCTTGGCACGCCGCGCCGTGCAACGAGCAACGTTGCCAAAGGCAAACAAACCGAGTGTCTGGCCCATCACGCGTGGCACCCGGCTGAGGATTGGCCGTGCCTGGTACCACTGCCCATCCTTCGCCATCCGCGCCATCATCGGCGTCAGACGGGATACGTTCAGCAGCAGCATCATGGCGTAGTCCGCAACTTCTTCGATGAAGACGTCCGGTACGTTGGTGACCACGATGCCCGCAGCGGTGGCCGCCTCGATGTCAACCATGTCTACACCAACACTGCCAACGCCGATGACCACGCATTTTTTCATGCTGTCGATCACCTGCCTGTCGATGCGGAGACCCCAGGACGTGACAATCGCATCCACGTCCTTCACACCAGCAGCAAATTCCGCCGGGGTATCGGCCCGGATCTCGACGATGTCGGCGACTTTGGCAAGGCCCTCAAGCTCAAGGCCATAACGTTGTTCGAGCGTCTGGTTCTGGGCTTGTTTGGGCAACTGGATGCCGACTTTTTTCCTGCTCATGTGGCTCGTGCTCCGTCTGTGCTGTCTGTTCCGAAACGACTAGTAACCCGTGTTCTCACGTTCCTTCTTCACCGCTCCTCGTGCCGCGGCCAGTTCTGCGTAGAGCGCCGTAGCCATGAAACCGGCATCGGAGTTCAGCGTCACAAAATTGAAGCCCGCAGCCAACCGCCGCTGCGTGTAGGCAATTCCACTGGTGTGAATGCCCACCGGCACCCTGTGTTTTTTGCAGCATTGAAGGATGCGATCGACGGTGGCCAGGTGCGCGGGATCATCCGTGTCACCACGCGCCGGCAGATCGATTGCCAGGGCAAGATCGGACGGGCCGATGTAGATGCCGCCCAGACCCGGGGTGGTCACGATGGCTTCCAGATTCTCCAGGCCTTCCCTGGTTTCGATCATCGCGATGCAGGCGATCTCGTCGTTGGCTTCCACCGCATAACCACGACCGCCCACCATGGCTGCGCGAATCGGTCCAAACGAACGCAAGCCAAGCGGCGGATATCGACACGCCGCTATGGCCCGCTCCGCCTCGGCACGATTGTTCACCATCGGCACAATGACACCCATGGCTCCGGCGTCGAGGCACTTCATGATGGCCGCCGGATCATTGCCTGCCACCCGCACCAATGCAGTCACGTCCGTGGTCGAGATCGCCGGCAGCATGTTGCGCAGATCGGTGTAGTCGATCAGCCCGTGCTGCAGATCAACACACAACCAGTCAAAACCGGCGTTGGCCATGACTTCTGCAGTGTGGGTGTTGGCCAGCGACAGCCAGCCGCCAATGGTCTGCTCTCCGGCGCGCCATTTTGCCAATGCGGTGTTCTTCTTCACGATTTCCCCCTGTTGGTCTGCATCGTCAGGACAAATGCAGTGGTCACCACCTGCCTCGGATCAGTTTCCTTGCAGAAATGGCCGTTTCGATGCGTCTGACGCCGATCACCCACCTTCTGGCGACAGACCCCAATAGTTCGTGACCGGCGGCGATGCTGTCAAATGCTGAATCCTGGGCAGTCCGCTGCGGCAGGCGTTTTTTACGAGCGGACTGCGGCTGTAACCGATTAGACTCCGGGTTGCGTTCGCGAATCGTTCATCGCGAAGCTGGTTGCTCCAAGAGACGGCATGCCCTACACACCCATCACCGGCACACTTGGCTACGTACTGTCACCGGACTCACAGAAGGTGCTGATGGTGCACCGCAATGCACGCCAGGAAGATGAACATCTGGGGAAGTACAATGGGCTGGGCGGCAAACTCGAAGCGGACGAAGATGTGGCCGCTGGCATGATCAGGGAAATTCAGGAAGAAGCAGGTATCACGGTCACCGCCATGCATCTGAGAGGCACCGTGAGCTGGCCCGGTTTCGGAAAAAATGGCGAAGACTGGCTGGGCTTCATTTTCCTGATCACCGCCTTTACCGGCATTCCACCCGATCGGAACGTGGAGGGCGATCTGGAGTGGGTACCACGCATGGACCTCATGTCGCTCCCGATGTGGGAAGGTGACCGGCATTTCCTGCCCCTGGTGTTCGACGAAGATCCGCGGCCTTTCCATGGGGTGATGCCCTACCGGAACGGACGAATGGTGAGCTGGCGATACTCGCGGTTTTGATCCGCCCTGCATCGCCCGGTTCTCTGGGCAGCACCTGGCCAGGGAAACCTCCAAGCACCGCGCGATCAATGTGAATTCCGGCAACGTTTTCTGCCCTCACTCGACCATGCTGATCTACCGCAAACTTCGCAATCCTGACTTGATTGTCAACTAAGTAACTGTGTAATATCGCAGCCGGCAGACTTCATGGTCATGATGCGTTGTCAGCACGGGTCTGTGATTCAACGGCCGTCAACCCGGCACCGGGAACCATGGAACAATCGGAACACACACCACGTCAGAATCGTCGTGATCAACAGATTCTCCAGCAGAATTTCGAGTCATCGAATCTGACGGCTCGCCAGTTCCGATACTGGCTGGAACAGTCGGTGCATCCGGATCTGGCGGTCCAGCTGATGCTCCGCGCGGTAGAATTGCCCCACCACCTCGCTCCCCACCTTGAAACCGCCTGGAGCTGTTTTGCAACGGCGGCCGATTCGGCCCGAGCCCGCCTGGTGGAAACCGATGGCACTCCACGTCTGGTCTTCGGCAGTGAATTCCAGCCGCTGTACCGTGCGTCCCTGGCACCTGCCGAGACTGATGGCAATGCGCTCAACGCCTGGTTCTATCCGGATTGGCCGCTGTTCCGCAGCGGAGATCTGCTGTCCCGACATGCTCTGCTGACCACTCACGATGGCCGGTTCATCTGGGCGATGACGTCGAGCCATCTGATCGCGGACGGCAGGTCATACGATATCATGCACTCAATCATGGCCTCGGCCCTGCAGCGGCTGGCGCGAGGCGAAGCGCTTGCTCCACTCGATCTGCCATCGTTCGAAGCGAACATGGCTGCTGAACGAGTACATGAAGGGGCAACGAAGTTGCTCGCGGAAAGCAGCCACTGGCAGACGTGGACCGAAGAGAGACAGGTACCATTCCAGGTGTTCGGACTCACCCCGGACGCACCATCCAGCCTGCGCATTCGAGTACCTACTGCCATTCCCAAGCCAGTCGTCGACAGGCTGTTCGAACAATGCGCTTCTCCGGCACTGTTGCACCGTTCCGTTGATGTCACCGTCGCGAATTTCCTGACTGCGTTCATAGCCACATGGACCTGGCGACATGGGGGGCATCCCGAACAGGTCGTAGGTGTGCCATTTCATGGTCGAGCGGCCGGTGAAGAACAGTTGATCGGATTCAAATCCGAAATCCTGCCGGTGCGGCTCGATATCGACCCGGAGATGACCTTTGTCGATCTCGTGCAGCAAGTACATGAACGTGCCGCGCAGAGCCTGAAAAATCGCGGCACCTCCATCGCCAACCCCGTCCATGCGCCTTATTACCAGGTGTCGGCGAATTTTACTTACCAGCAAAAGCGGTTTTCGAATCCACAACAGGCCCTCAAACGCATCGAGATGCAGCGCCATTCATCGGCTCCCGAGTTCGTTTCTGCGCTTCAGTCGAACAGCACGGACACACCCGGTGCAATGCGCTACATCCTCGGACTGAACCAGCGGATCCTGGAGTTTACCGACGAGGGACGTGTGGGCCGCGGGTATACGGGAGCACTCCAGAGTCTTGCCGACGATCCACTGCAGACATTGAGATCCATATCATTTGTTGATCCTGAATCTGCAGCGTTTTTTGACCAACAGTCAAGAGCTGCGGCTACATCAGGCCTGATCGATCCGGGATCAGCCATCGGGAGCTGGCTCATACCGTGGTCATTGCGGGCGACAGGAAACACATCGACGGTGGCCATTCGCCACGGTGATGTCGGCATTTCACATGCGGAGCTGTCGCGTCAGGCATCCCTGTGGGCTGGCTTGCTGGTTGCAAACGCGGTGCAGCCGGGTGATCGCGTTCTGGTGTTGACTCATTCGTGCAATGAACTAACTGCTGCATGGATTGCCTTGATGTCGGTCGGCGCAATCTACGTTCCCGTGCATACCGATACACCGGCAGACCAGGTCATCACACTCGGCATGGACCTCGGCAGCTCGTTCATGCTCGTGTCACCAGATCGTGCCGGCCAGTTCTTCGGTTCGGAGTTGACCACCATCGTTCTCGAGGCCAGTTCACTGCAGGGTGTCGCGGGATCGGCGCTGCGTGAACCTGATCCCGACACCATCGCCCACATCTTCCATACCTCAGGCTCCACCGGCAGGGCCAAACCCATTGCCGTTTCTCACCGTTCACTCCACGCGTCGATTCAAAGCTGGATCCTGGCGAACCACATGCAACGGGGTGAGGTCATTTTCCATTTCTACGCCATTACCTTCGATCCCTGGCTCACCGGTCTCATCCCTGCGCTGTGGCTGGATGGCACCTGTGTCATCAGCGATCAGGGTCGTCCACTGGCCGGGCCCGCGCTGCTCGAACATCTGGCACGTCACCGCATTTCGACACTCTGCACACCGACGGCCTACTTCCACGCACTCTGTGACCTGCGGTTGCCCACCAGCGTCAAGCGCTGGATCGTCGGTGGTGAAACACTGGCCGCCGACAAGGCCATGCGCTTCATCAAGCAACAAGGCAATCCACACACAACGCATCTCATCAATGCCTATGGCCCCACCGAAACCACCATCTGGGCCAGCGTCCTCGACGTCACCATAGACCATGCCGACCGCATCCCGATCGGGCGACCACTGCCGACCTGCAGCTTCAGGATATGTGATGCATGGGGCAACTACACACCTTTCGGAGTACCAGGTGAACTCTGGATCGGTGGTCCACAGGTGGCCAACGGTTACTTCAACCAGCCAGCGCTCACCCGGGATCGTTTTGTCGAACTCTCCGATGCAACGGACACAGAATCAGCGACGCGCAGTGATGCAGCGAACGCACGCTGGTACAAGACCGGCGACCTCGTTCGCTGGCGCAAGGATGGAGACCTGGAGTTTCTCGGGCGCATCGACCGGCAGGTTCAGGTCCGTGGTCATCGGGTCGAACCCGCCGAGATCGAGATCGCGCTGCGCAAACTCGAAGGTGTCAAGGACGCCCTGGTGATTCCCGTGAGCCTGCAAACCACCACGACCCTCTGTGCCTGGATTGTCCCTGCAGAAGGTCAAACTACCCCGGATCCGGTCCGCTTGCGCAGCGAGCTTTTGCGCGTGCTCCCCGAGTACAAGGTACCCAAGTGGCTGCGTACGCTGGACGAGTTTCCGCGCAGTCCCAACGGCAAGATCGACACGACGCGTCTGACTGTTCCGGAGCCGGGGCCCGTCCAGAACACCACTGACCGCTTGCCCACGCTCACCTTGTGGGACCTGCGCCTGACCTTCGAAGAGGTCCTGCGCGTGCCACGGGTTGGAATCGATGACAACTTCTTCGACCTCGGCGGCGATTCACTCCTGCTGGTCGAACTGCTGACGGCGATTGAAAGCCGCTTCGGCAGGACGCTCGAAGCCACGCAGGTCATCCAGTATCCAACCATCGGGGGACTTGCGCGCTACCTCGAAGATGGTCGCTCCCATCCTGCATCCCTCGTCGTCGAGATGAAGACCGGCACCCGGCCCGCCCTGTTCTGCATACCAGGCGCAGGTGGCATCGGTGTGGAGTTTTACCCTATGGCACGTCGACTGCCGGATGATCAACCGGTGATCGTGTTGCGCTCGTCCGGTACTGATGGCCACGCCCATCCGCCGGGTACGGTGGACGACTTGCTGGAGGAACATGTCCGACAAGTCCTTGAATACAGGAAACAGCACGACGATCAGCGGGCCGTCCATCTGATGGGTTATTCCCTCGGTGGCATCTTCGCCTGGGAGGTCGCGCAACGACTCCATGCCCGTGGCATACCCATCGGCGAGATCTTTCTCATTGACGCACATGTCGCCAACACGGCCGCGCGAGCGCTGTTCAAACGACCCAGGCGCGGATTGTTCACCCGTGTGCGGGAAAGGTTCACTGGTGCAAAACAGGGCGAGCGGCAAACGCTTGCAGAACAACTCGACACGGCGATTCTCAATCGGCAGATCATGGAAGCTGCCGCACTGGGTCGCTACAACCTGATTGTTCAAGCAGGTTTCTATCGTGATATAGAAAGTCAACCAGCGGAATTTTCCACGACCTATCTGCTGGCGTCACGAGGGCCGCGGCATGAGCATGCTGAACTGTGGAAAACCCTCGCCCGCCATCTGCAGCTTCAGGTCATTGACGGAGAACACGAAGGTGACCAGTCAATTATCCGGGAGCCAGCTGTCGGACCGCTGGCAGAGGTGGTCGGGAAAGTTCTCGATCAGGCCTGAAATCTGCTGGCGCACGCAACACACGCCACGACCGTTACATTCGCCACCGGTCGTTGGTCAGAGGCCGTGAACAGTCCGCTATTCAAGATGCCCTTACGCCACGGCACCACGCACGTCCGCCAGTTCACCCCAGCAGACTTCATCGCACGCCTCGTTCTCCTGGGCTCAGCGCTTGAAACGCATCTTCAACATCGGCATCACACGCCGCAGTCCGAAAGTACGCGCAAAACCACTCCAGACCCGCCCAGATCGCTTCGTTCCACCACAGGCCCTGCGGCTGAATATGGCAATTAACCAGCCAGCATGAATTGACATATTATATAGATATCTATATTATTAACTCATCGCCAGGCAGGCAGTTAAGGTAAGAAAGGATGAGAAGAAGGAGACGAACCAAGTGTGGGGACGAACAGACAACCACGGAGAATCGAGACTCAGCAGGCGCTATCAGTACCCTGACCGCTTTCAGGGACGGCAATCGAATTCGATTGGACAGGCCATCCGACGACGCGTTGTCTGAGAATATGGCGCAGGTGACCTCTAGCAAGACGGCGTCGCATCCAGGCGAGATGCATCCGGCTGCACTCCACCCGGATCTGGTGGGCAGTAGTCCGGTGTACGCGGCCCGAATTTCAATTGGTGTACCCGCCTCAGGGAGGAACGATGTATAAGCAGATTCTGATTGTGGTCGACGGACGACCAGTCTCCAGAGAAGCCATCGCGGAGGGTGTGGCAACAGCAGCAATCCATGGCGCTCGGGTGACCTTCGTGCACGTTTTGCCCGAATACCCGGTGACAGTGAGTGACATGCCGTCCTTCGCGGTGATTCCGCGAAGGGAGTTTTCCCAAGCAGCGCGAATGAAAGCGCTGAAACTATTGACGGCTGCCAAGCTGGCTGCAGAAAAGGCTGGAGTCCAGGCTGCGATTGCCACGGTTCGCGGGGGCAATGACGACGCTCGCACCATTGCAGAAGCGGCCAGCGCGAGGCAGTGCGACCTCATCGTTGTTGCGACCGAAGGCCGAAACGCCCTGTTGCGGCTACTCACTGGCAGCATCGTGCCTGGCATCATCACGTGTTCGCTTGTGCCCGTGCTGGTGGTGAAAACCGCCGAACGCGTCAAGCCTCGCGTCTCGGAAAACGCCACGGTTCGCGAGGCGACCAGAAAAGTCCGCAAGCAGGCCGCTCACGCGTCTGTGTAGGCCGGAGCATGATGTGTACACGGCCTGTCGAATTTGCCTTCGGCTGACCTGCTGTGTCCCAGGATGTAGAAGTTCAGCGAGACCGCTGCCGCGCCTTTCGATACTGTAGTTCGGGTAGTGGTTGGATTGAAACAGCACGGGAGTCTTACTTGAGACAACGCAGGGCCTCTGCATGAGCCGGATCGAGGGCAAGTCGATAGTGCGACGAACTCGCGCTACCCGCACGAAATTTGCTCCCAGCGGCTCGGACCAACCTACCCGCGTATTGCACCAGTTCAGGGTGGTATTCAACTCACTGAAAGCTCACTTCCAGCAAGTGGAACGCGCGGCAGGTATCGGCGGATCCCAAGTCTGGGCATTATCGATACTCCAGGACAACCCGGGGATAGGCGTCAATGAACTCGCTGATGCGCTCAATGTGCGGCAGCCGACAGCCAGCATCATTGTCGGCAAGCTCTCCAGTAGTGGCCTGATAGATGTACGCAGGGAAGGTTCTGACCGCCGCAGTGTGCAACTGCACGTCAGTGCAGCTGGCCGTATGTTACTTGAGGAATCACCGGCACCACATGCAGGTCTCCTGCCCTCATCACTCAAGGCACTGAACCCGGCCTCGCTTGAGCAGATTGAAGTCTTGTTGGCGGAATTGATTTCAATCCTGGAAAGCAGGAACGGGCGCACGTCCGTTGAAGCTGGCACGAACTCTGTTTCCTGACGAAGGCACTCGACTCGTCAACCGTCAGCCGTGCGCAGTTGTCCCGGCGAGCATCGCCAACTACGGTGCGGTGGGACTCCGGCACCTGAGCAACTTGATGCATCTCCCTGGCGCCATCGCTGGCACGACTCAGCCTCTCGCGAGGTCCTACGACAGGTGATGGCGCAGGTCGACCGCCGGAACCCGCATCGATTGCTTCGCCGGATCAACAATACGTTGAGCGGATTGGCGTGATCGTTGGGCGGTGACCAACGCAATGCATCGGGAACGGCTGTAACGGGCCATGCAGGTGATTCAAGCGATCCATTGGCGCTCCAAGCGCGGCATGGTGCCGTTTGAACTCGAGTGGACTGGCATGATGTCCACGCGATGGCCTGGCGCGAGAACTCCAGGCACTTTGCGCGTCTGGTGATCCGGACGTATCAAACGCCTTCAGATCGCTTCATCCTCCTCCAAGAGAGGGGTCCTCCAGGACAGCCTTGGTGATGTTGGTAACCCGTTGCGCGGTTGTGTCGAACAAGAGCACTTCGGCGATGTGCATGAGGGTCTCCCCCTGGATGACCACCGGCAGATTCGTTCTGCCGATAATCACATCGTCGATGGGCGACCGCACTGGCAGGGCTGTGTCGCCAGAAGGGTCGGATAACACCCCGAGAACGTCGTTGGCTCTGACACGAGCACCCGCCTGCTTCTGCATGCGAAAGATGCCCCCTTCAGGTGCGCGTACCCAAAGGGTGCGTCGTGACTGGATAGGCTCGGAACCTGCGAACAACCCTTTGCTTGTAGTGCTCATTTCAAGATGCGCCATGACACGCAGAATGCCCTGCAGCCCAACGCGAATCGATAGTTCGTCAAATCGCAGGGCTGCACCGGCTTCATACAGAATTACGTCCACGTTGGAGGCGAGTGCGGCCGACCGGAGGGATCCCTGACGAAGCGGTGCCGTGATGATCGCCGGCGCTCCGAACGCCATGGCGAGTTCCCTGGCGACAGCGCGGTCGTCGCTGATCCTGATCTGCGGCAGATTGGTTCGATGCAGGGCTGCCGAGTGGAGGTCTATTCCAAAGTTGCTGCGTTTGATGATCTCCTCGTTGAAGACGTTGGCGAGTTGGGCTGCCAGCGATCCATTCGAGGAACCGGGAAAGCAGCGGTTGAGGTCTCGCCGGTCGGGCAGGTACCGTTGGTGCTGGACGAATCCAAAGACGTTGACAACCGGTATGCAGATCAGCGTCCCGGCGAGTAGCTTCACTTTCACCTTACCCATCAGCCGTCGTATGACTTCCACGCCCATGATCTCGTCGCCATGTACACCGGCAGAGATGAAAGGCACAGGGCCGGGTCTGGCGTCATGCAGGACGCGAACCGGGAGCGTAATTTCGGTATGGGTGGACAATCGACTGGTGGGAAGCGCGACCGTGCCTGCTGGCATCGCCGTCCCGCCTGGTAAAAAGTCTGCTCGGGACAGGCCGTGACCAACCGGTGTCCGGGGTCTAGCCTTTGCCACGGGTCTTCGTTTTTCCAAGTTCCGCGCGCTCTGCGAGAGAGTCTATGATTTTTC
This sequence comes from Pseudomonadales bacterium, assembly GCA_041752315.1. GTDB lineage: Bacteria > Pseudomonadota > Gammaproteobacteria > Pseudomonadales > Azotimanducaceae > SYFY01. The sequence continues at coordinate 32,310 of JBGSHJ010000052.1, read as the reverse complement.
CTGCAATATCGATTCCGGTGGCCTTCTCGATACCCTCAAGGCCTGGGGATGAATTCACCTCCATGACCACGGGCCCATGATTCGAGCGCAGCATTTCCACTACGCACACGTTCAGCCCCATCGCCTTTGCTGCGCGAACGGCGGTGGAGCGTTCCTCAGCGGTAAGCTTGATCACGGATGCAGAACCGCCGCGGTGAATGTTGGATCGGAATTCGCCTTCTCCGCCGAAGCGTTTCATCGCTGCGATCACCTTTCCGTCGATCACGAGTGCGCGGATGTCCGTGCCACCCGACTCCTTGATGAACTCCTGTACCAGAATATTGACCCTTGCCCCCCGAATGCCTCGATGACCGATTTGGCCGACCTGGCCGTGTCAGCACGTACGACGCCTATGCCCTGGGTCCCTTCCAGGAGCTTGATTAGGACAGGGGCACCGCCTGCGATCTCCAGCACCTGTTCCGTCTGTTTAGGGTCGTGCGCGAACGCAGTCACCGGCAATCCGATTCCGTCCCGTGCCAGCAACTGCATCGAGTGAAGCTTGTCGCGTATGTGAGTGCCGATAGCCAGCGACGTGCAGATGACAAGGCGCAACTCGGTTTCCCCATAGGAACTTCTGACAGCGCGTGTATCGACGAGCAGCGCAGTGAGCGGCAACTCAGGGTCTGCGTCGGCAGAAGATCCGATTCCGATCGAAAACCGCACCCACTCTGCGCCATCCGACTTCCTGAACCTTTCGACGGTACCCACGTGGAGCGCAGACGTCCTGGCGACCGTGTCGATCCTGACCTGGAGTTGAATAAGCCCGACGTCCGGCTGATCAATGAATTCCCGCCAACCAACTATCCGGGGTTGAATGCCCATGTTGATTTGCCCCGTAATCCCGATCCGAAGTCGACACGTTGCCGATCCAAGTCCCGTCGTTTGTCCACGCCGCTGAAAACGCGATCATCCGAGCAGTTGATTACGCTGCCTCTCCCCAGGTTACGTTGCGTGGTGTCGAACATTCCCTCAGAGGTATCTCGAGGTTCCTTGTCTGACTGGAATGATGCTGTGCCTGGACAAAACTCACAGAATCCAAAGCGGATCAGTACATGATCCTCACTCGGTCGTCTGGGCGGTTACGACTCCGTATCGTCCGCAGCAGTCGCCCGATGCATGGTCGTCTTTCAGATCTGTCATCCGGCGACGGCGTCCGGACTGATGCTCCGGTGTCGATGTGCACCGGAACGCGTGTTCGCTTCTCCCGTTGATCGCACCGCGTTGATCGCACTGCGTTGCTCGCTTGCATACCCATAGTCGGAAGTGCGCACACGAATGTGAATCGTTCGAAACGCAATGCGAGTCTGGACAACGTATCAAACCAGCGGATGCAATCCAGGACAGGCATGTCGATCGAAGTGGGATAACAAGAATACATACGTTTTTTTAGGAGAACTGATATACAAGGTAAAGATTGCAATGCACGTCGCGTTTCGCGTTGCAGCCGACCACCCGGGCGGAACCCATCGACGCGGGCACCGATCCCTGGAGCCCCGGCCCTATCCCAGAGACCAGAATCTCGTCAATGGGAGCTCACGTTCATATCCTTGTCAAAGGAATCGATCATCGCAATCCATTCAACGCATCCGCGCCGAGGGCATGCACTGCACGCCGCCGTAAACGGTCGACATGTACCTGGCTGCCTGACCTGATGGGCCTTCGCGGCCCCTCTTCGCCATCCCTGCGATGAGACTGGTCTTGTGCAACACCGGCGATGAGCCCGCTGAACACTGCACATAGTACGAGTTCGCCCTTCAAGGAGCGCGCCAACGGGTGCAGCGCGTCGGTTGATCTGGCTCCCACTGAACGGCACAACCTCGTTCGGCTGTCGCCAATGCTTCCCGTGATCCAGTTCGCGACCCCCAACTCCGGAACCCGCGTGTCGACAGCAGAAAGACGCGCGCCACGAACCCGTTACTTCCACCAGCGGACATCGGTTCGCCGCGTCCGTACGCCATCTTGTCACTGAAGTCACCCACGGCGTACGTAACACCTTCGCCGTCGACGGCGACCCCGTCGGCCGCATCGTCGCTGACCAACTCCGCGTCATCGAAGAAGACACGGTCCCGATCTCTTCGTCGAACGCTGAACCGACCTCGACTCCCCTCACCCACAAACGATCACCCTCGGCATTACTTCTTCAACAGCCAGAAAACACCCGTTATCTTTCCCATCCTCTGGAAAGAGGTGCGGTCTGAAGGACGAGTTTTGCGCGAAGACACCGTGCTGGCGGGTGAGCGACACGTTGTGTGCATCTCAGGAACAATGGTACTTGTATGTTTTGTGCCTGGTTCGCTCGCCCGTCATGGTCGAATGCAATATCGACATCCGGGACATTGGATTGCGCGCAAACCACGGGAGACAGGAAATGCAACTGGAAGACTTCAATCGATCCTTGCAGGAGTCCGTCGACGCGACGCTGACGGCGCTCACGCAGCCTGCAACCTATACCCAGGCCGCGATCATCATGCTGATCTACGCGATCGCCTACTTCGCCACCAAACGCGTGCGCAAGTACGCGCCAGTCCTCGACGACGATCGCATCACCGACGCTTCGCATCCGATCCTGCGTTTCATCGCCAACTGCGGAAACCTGATCTTCCCGTTGACCGCCATCCTGTTGCTGCGCGTTTCGGCCGAACTCAGCAACACGCTACTGGATCAAGCCTGGCTGCTCCAGACCGGTCTGATCATTGCGCTGCTGATGCTGTTCATCTCGTCGGTCAACGATTTCATCGGCAGTGCCCTGGTGCGAAAGATATTCTTGTTGATCGGCATCCCGCTATTGTTGCTGCATCTGTTCGGCCTTCTGGATGACTTGATCCGGATCCTCGAATCGATCTCGGTCAATGTCGGCAATATCGATATCTCGGCCTACGGGATCGCGCGGGTCGCGATATTCGGTTCGCTGCTGTTCTGGCTCGGTCGCATTTCCAACCGTACCGGGCGTGAAATCCTTAATCGTCAAACAGAGCTGCATCAGAGCACCCGGGAGGTCGCGTCCAAGCTGCTCGAAGTAGCGACGTTCGTCGTCATCGTTCTGCTGCTGCTCAACGTGATGGGCATCAACCTGACCGCGTTCGCGGTGTTCGGCGGCGCACTCGGCGTCGGTCTGGGTTTCGGCCTGCAGGCGATCGCGTCGAACTTCATCTCGGGGCTGATCATTCTCTTCGACCGCTCGGTCACGGTCGGAGACTATGTCGAGTTCGACGGGGGCTGTGCCGGGATAGTCCGTGAACTGACGATGCGATCGACGACACTCGAAACCTTCGAGGGCAAGGACGTGATCGTGCCGAACGAAAAGTTCATCGTCGAAACGTTCATCAACTGGACCCACAAGGACAAGCGCCAGCGATACCGGGTGGACTTCTCGGTGGCCTACAGCAGCGACATCGACGAACTGGTCGCTCTCATCAAGCGTGTTGTCGCCTCCCATCCGAAGGTGCTGAGCGGCGAGGAACTGCCGATCGAATACCGCCCCGATTGCGAGATTGCCAGCTTTGGTGATTCCGGCGTCAACATGTTCGTCGAATTCTGGATGGAAGGTATTGACGACGGCAAGAACCGTGTCGGCGGCGACCTGTTGCTGATGATCTTCAAGGCGTTGCGCCAGCACGGTTTCGAAATTCCGTTTCCGCAGCGCGAAGTACGGGTACTCAACCCGAACTTCAACGTCGGCCCACTGCAAAAACAGGCCCCGGAGCGAGGTTGAAACGAGCCTGCAGGGTGTCGGCCCTATCAGGACGGCAGCACGTGCGGAGTCTGGTTCGGACCGCACCCCGGAGGTCGAACGTTTGGTGGCGAACGGAGCGAGGCGGTCAAACGCACCGAGAGCAACCGGCCGTTCCACGAGGAGTACGGATTTCGGACAGTCGGCACAGAAACGGGTCAACCGCTGCAGCCAGAAGGACACAATCCCTCTCGCCTGTACTGACCAGTTATCTCCTGGACACCAGAGGAATCTGGGCTCATCAGATCAACCTGTCGGCCCCGCTGCACTAACTGAACAAACGTATCCCGAAATCCCCGGGAATGCTGAGCGCAGATCAGGTGTCTGCCCGAGTCGAAGAGATTCGCAACAGCAGCAAGAGCAGTCACAAATCTCTGTGCCCGCCTGAATGAATTGAACTTCCGCATACCGCGCTCCCTGACACAGGTCGCCTCAGGTAATTGCTCAGCACGAATATTCTCGTACTGATCGCTACTGGAATCGTATTGGGCATCTCTTCCCCGTGCGCCACAGGATCGCTCCACAGCTTTATCTGTCACGATCTTCCTTGGTTCGTCCACGTGGCTCCGCAGTAAAAGCAAGAAGAAACATTTGACGGAAGCACCGTCTCAACTGGCCTGCAGGTCGATACCAAGAACAGCATGGGCGGAGGCCGCGACGTGACCAGATCTTGCTATCAGTGCCATGGGGCCCATGCGATATTGCTATTGCTGCATTCATCAACAAGTAGGAAGAGGCGATGCTCGAATACCACGGGGTGGCGGTTCTGCTGATCACCATCACTGCGTTCTATCTGTACACTCGGGCATGGATCCGCATGGAGATGGTTTCGCTCCTGGTGATGCTGGCGTTAGTGCTGGTCTTTTTTGCCTTTCCGTATGTCGATCCCGATGCCCACATCACCGAAACCGAGGTGCTCAAGGCGTTTGGACATCCTGCACTGGTGGCCATCTGTTCGCTGATGATCCTCGGGCGCGGGCTGACCATGACCGGCGCCCTGGAGCCGGTGGTGCGCCTGCTGGCGCGGGCATGGAACTTCAACCTGTCCTTTGGCCTGCTGCTGACCCTCGTGATGGCGGCCCTTGCCAGCGGTTTTGTAAACGACACGCCGGTGCTCGTCCTGATGTTGCCGATGCTCCTCAGTCTGGCCGAACGAACGGGCTATCCCGCCTCGAAAACGCTCATGCCGGTGAACTTCGCCATCCTCACCGGCGGCATGCTGACGACGATCGGTACTTCGACGAACCTGCTGGTGTTGTCCATTGCCGTGGACCTGGGCATGACACCGATGGGCGTGCTGGCATTCACGCCCCTGACCGCCATCTCGCTGCTCGTGGCCTTGCCCTACCTATGGCTGATCGCACCCCGGCTCTTGCCGGCGCGATCGGCCGAAAACGTCTCGGCCGCACGGATCTTCGAAACCCGGATCCGGGTCACTGATGCCGGGCATCCACTGCACGGTCGTGAGCTTACTGAGATCAACCGATCACTCGGCCGGAATCTGCCCCTGGTGGACGTCCAGCGAGCCGGCGAACGGCTCGCACCGGACGCCTTGGGCAAGTTCGAGGTGGGGGACCGGTTGTTTCTCCGAGACACCCCGGCCGGACTGCGCGAGATCGCCTCTTCGTTGCGGGTGAGGCTGTTGGACGAGGCCAATGAGCGAGAGCTGCTCGACATCGACCCCGCCAAGGTTGACATCGGCCTGGCGGAGGTGGTGGTCGGCAACAGTTCCGAGTTCATCGGGCAAACCCTTCGGGAGGTCCGGTTCGCGAGCCGGTTCCGGGTCGCCGTCGCCGGGCTTGCCCATTCCTTTGCCACCCCGCGCACACACGTCGAGGAGATTGCCGACATCCCGCTTCGGGCCGGTGACGTGCTCCTGGTACTCGGTGCGGAAGGTGAAATCGCGGAACTGCGCCGGGTACCGGAACTGTTCCTGATCGAGGCCGCCTTGCGCATGCCCCGTTCACCGCTTGCGCCCTGGGCCTTGGGCATCATGGCGATGGTGGTGCTGGTCGCCGCCACGAAGCTCCTGCCCATTCACGTTGCGGCGTTCATCGGCGTGGTCGCCATGCTGTTGACGGGCTGCGTGCGCCTCACTGGCCTGGGCCCCGCAATCAGCGTTGAGGTGGTGCTGCTGGTTGCTTCCAGCATCGCGCTGGGTCAGAGCCTGGTGGATACCGGTGCAGCTGACTGGGTGGCACAGGGCGTCACCGTCGTAGTGCGCTACTTCCCGCCGGCGGTGCAGCTGGCGCTGTTCATGGCCTTTGCCGCGGTGCTTACGAACTTCGTCTCCAACACGGCTGCGGCTGCGGTTGGCACCCCCATTGCAGTAGCCACCGCGACCCAGCTGGGCAGCCCGCTGGAACCCTTCGTGCTTGCCATCCTGTTTGGTGCCAACCTGAGTTTCGCGACGCCGATGGCATATCAGACCAACGTGCTGGTCATGAACGCGGCTGGCTACACGTTCCGTGACTTTCTGCGTGTCGGCACACCGTTGGTTCTGATCATGCTCATAACCCTGTCGGTGTTGCTCGTCCGGGAGTTCGAACTCTAGCTTGATGATTTGACTTGGCAGAACCCACCGGACGATTGGCAGTCAACGTTCGACCTCGTCGAAGCCATCAAGCGCCGTTTTGACAAGCAAGCGACGCCCATCCGGTTCCAACTGCGCGAATTGCACATCATCCAGGATGACGTCCAGCTCGGTTCCAGCCCTCTATTGGCTTGAGTCTGCCTGCACCGGGGTCTTGAGAATGACCTCACGGTGCGGAAACGGGATGGTGATCCAGTTCTCCTTGAAGATGTTCCAGAGGGAGAGCAAGACCTGTCCGCGTATGTTCGTCAGGCCGTCCTGCGGATCACGAATCCAGAAGCGCAGCACGAAATCGGGCGAGGACTCGCCGAACCCGGTCAACCAGCAAACCGGCTTGTTAGCCTGCACGACCCGCACTACGGGGGCTGTCGCTTCGATGGCCAGTTTCGTCACCAGGTGCGGGTCTGCGTCGCAGGAAACGCCAAACTCTACTTCCAGCCGCACCAGGTTGTCGGAGAATGACCAGTTGATGACCTGCTGGGTGATGAAGTCTTCATTCGGAATGAGGTACTCGCGCCCGTCGCGGGTGACAACCGAGACGAAGCGTGCCCGCAGTTCGCGAATCCAGCCGAAAGTGTCGCCAAGCGCTATCGTATCGCCGGGCTTTATCGAACGGTCAGCCAGGATGATGATGCCGGAGATGAAGTTGGAGACGACTTTCTGCAAGCTGAAACCGATACCTACACCGATCGCGCCGGACAGCACCGTAAACGTGGTCAGGCCGATGCCAACCAGCGACATCCCGCTCAGCGCGGCAATCGCCACCAGGACGATTTTCAGGTTCTTGCCGATCAGAACGCGTAGCGACGGTGTCAGTTCCTGCACCTGGCGAATGCGCTGGTTGAGGAAATTGCCGACGCTGACGCGATCCAGAGCATGACGCCGATGACGAACAACCCGCCAAAGATGCCCAGCACGGACAGTTCATTCTGACCGACCGACATCTTGTGCGTGTCCAGGAAGCTGGCCACGTCATCGAGAATCCCCAGCAAGCTGAGCACGACGAAGATGACCCATCCTCTCTGATCGATCATGGCGCCGAATACGCGCCGCACGCCCGGGACCAGGCTCACCCGATCCGCGCGTGTCCTGACACAAGACTCGACACACCAGGAGATGAGGAACGCGACCCCCAGCAGGATTGCCACGATGATGATCTGGACGAGCACGGCGGGCTGGCTGGAGTACTGCGCGATCGACGTGCCGATACCGGCCAGGATCGTCAGCAGTTCCTCGATTTTTTTATCCAGTATCTGCCGACTCCGTGGATCAATGCCCGGTTGCATTCTTGTAGATTCACGCCCGCGTCACACCCGCAGCGGCTGCGCAAGCACTTTGTAGGTGGTGCCGTGGATATCGGGCGTGTTCGTGTGCTGGCAGACGATCTGTCCTGTGGAATTGGCCGAGACGCGACAATCCTGGGAGCGCCTCCCGGAAGCTGGAGTCAGTCGTTGTCGTGGGCGATACGCAGGATGCCGCCACAGGCCTTGCAATGCACGGCGTCCGGTTCGTGGCGGCGCAGACCACAGGACTTGCATTCATGGACGACCTTCGCGGGGCGTACCAGAAGCTGGACGAGGCGGATAAACAGGGAAACCCCGACGACCATGATCATGATCGAGACCAGCCGGCCCCAGGTACCGGGCAGCGTGATGTCGCCGTAACCTGTGGTGGTCAGTGAAGCCACCGTAAAGTAGAGGGAATCGATATAGGAGTTGATACCGGCAGTACGCGCGGCAAAGGTGGAATGCACGAAGCCGGTCACGACGAACACAAAGACGACGAGGTTGACTGTCGCCTTGGTCAGCTCTTCATGTGACGAATCCAGCCATCGGCCACGACCTACGGTTTGCCAGAACGGGCGTGAGTTGACCAGCGTTGCCGCTCGCAGAATTCGCAGGAAGGCCAGATTCACCGGCAGTTGGGGGAACAGCAGTGAAACCAGCACTGCCAGGTCAAACCAGACAATGGGCCTGGCAATCCACTTGCCCACCGATTCATATCCCCAGGCTCGACCTACCGGTCCACCGCAAGAAAAGCACCGATCAGGTACTCCACCACCAGGAAGGACCGGGACTCCCGCATGAATGGCGCGGCAACGAAAAACGCGATGATCAGCGCATCGAACACCAGCAGTATGCTGCGGAACCGGATCGCGGGTTCCGAGTTGCCGTGGTACATCTCCGTCAAAACGGCCTTGTTAATGCGCATGATCCCTCATTTTCGAGCGTGGTTTCTGTCGGACATGCCGGCGCGCACCGAAGCGGCGCGCCGGGAGATCTGGTGGCTTCGTGTATCATCTGATCCAACCCAGGGGCCACAGTTTACCGGTTGGCATGGCTGTGTCGCCGAAGGAAGGCGCACGATGGCCGGACCGGACGGGTGAACCTCGAATGAGCGGCGCGGGAATCAGCCCCTGAAAAGGATGACGAGGAAGTTAACCCAATTGGACCTGCGCAAGCCGAGAACAATGAAAATGTCGTGGCAATGTCTTCGACTGCTGCTTTTGCTGGTGTCGTCTGGTGTTGTGGCGCAAGCGGAAGAAGCGCCCGGCGACTCGGCGCAGTCTGGCGCAATGCTGCAACAGGCCACTCCCACGCCTTCCCTCGTGGAGAGGGACGAAGAGATTCCCGATGTCGCGCCTGCGCAGCCCATGGACACTGCTGTAATCCTGCGGCAGGAAATTGGTGAACTGCGGTGGCTTCTCAGGGGCGAACTCCCGCGAACCGTGGCTGTTCAACAGCTTTTCAGGGTCGAACTGGATGACGATGCCGCCGTGCAGAGACGCATCGAGCAGCTTGAAGCCCTGTTGCTTCCGAGCCCGACGGATTCGGCGATGGAGCCGGAAACGACCGATGGTGAGGACTTGGGAAGAGCCGTCGAGGATGGTGACGCCGCGGATATGATGGCCCCAGGAGGGGAGGTGAAGGAACATTCGCCTGGGGTTCCGATCAGCCAGGGCGCGCCCGAGTTGGATTCCGCTGCGAGGACATCAGACTCGCCAACCGTGCCGGTGGCCTCGGAGGACAGGACTGACGACAACGACTCGTCCGCAACCACAGCGACCGAAGGGACCGCCGTCGAATCGTTGACGGAAGGACTACGACCGAAAGTGGATCCCGCTCCTCAGCGTATGGACATGGACACGCTTGTCAACGGGGAGGTTGAAGGATTAAAGGACACGGTGCTGCAGGACATGTCCCTGCGATTGCGCCTGCTGTGCCTGCGACAGCCGCTGGCGATTCGGCTGGGCTGGATCGAGCGTGAGTCCACGCGGCAGAGCGAGCGACAGTTGGCCGAGGCACGGCAAATTGCCCAGGAGCGGGCGAGGCAGTCGGAGCAGGCGCGGTTGCGAGCCCTGGAAGAGGGGCTGCGGGCGACTTCCGCCCGCGAGCGGGCCGTCCTTGACATCAAGGCGGAAATCGAATCGACCGGCAGCGCGTTGGCCACCTACAACGCCGTCACGGCGCAGCTGCTCGCTGATTCCAGGGCGGCGTCAATCGGATTGCATAAGCTCCTGGCATCTACCGCCGCGGAAGCTGACACCGCGGGAAGTGGTTCCATGGCAGTAACCGATCTCCACGACCGCATCTTTGCCCGGCTGCTGGAACAACGAACCCTCATCGCCAGGCGGCTCGAGTCACTGCGGGAAGCGCAGGAAGCCCCGGTGTACAAGGGACCGGATCCTGCAGCGGTGTTACCGGAGCTTTCACCCGACACGTTGCAGGAACTCCAGGAGGCGGTCGAGCAACTGCGCCTCGAACGCCGTGAGTTGAAGACCGCCCGGCAGAAGGTCCACGCCCAACAGCTGTACGTCGAGATCACCGACGAGGCCGCCATCAACGAGCTGGCCAACACATTGCTCGAACACCTCGACGAGGACAGCCATGACCGCTGGACCGGGCTCGGACCGGAAGGGAGGTCGCTGCTCGCATCAGAGATCGAACGCCTCGCGCTGGAGCGCGAAGTGATCATGCAGGCGGGCCGACAGTTCATGACGGACCGCTGGGCGGAGTTTCGCAACCAGGAGTCTGTCGCGCCTCAGGTGTGGCGGCTTCTCGCCCTGATCCTGCTCGTAACGTTGTATACCTCCGGCAAGTCCCGACTTGAGGGGGCTTCCACGTCGCTGGTGAAGGCGGCATTCAACCATCAATGGCCGTTGTGGGCGCGTCGGCTGACCTGGCGTCTGAACTGGGCGGCGGCAGCATTCGGTATTGATGCAATTCGCCTCCTGGTCGTTCTTGTCGCACCAGTGCTCCTGGAGGTGCCACGGGACTCCGGCTTCTCCGGCGTGCTCTATCAGCTGGCGATGGCCTGGAGTCTCTACAAACTCCTGTTTGCCGTGATGCATGCCTCGCTGGGCGCGGCGATCCAGACCGGTCGGGTCCGAATGGACCAGGAACGCTCCAGCAAACTGGCAGACAGTCTGCATCTGATCGGTCGATACGTACTGGTGCTGGTGGTGATCCTGGTGCTCTCCACGCCCATCCTCGGCCAGGGATATCTGTATCACGCCATCGAGAGTTTGGGTGGTCTGGGCCTGTTGGTGCTCCTGACGCTGCTGGCTTACCGCTGGCGGACCGAGACGCACGACTGGGTGGTGCGACGAGAGCCAGGTGGTTTCCTGGCTGAAATGGTTGGTCGCACGTACCAATTCCGCTGGGGGTTCGTTCCCACGACGTTGTTTGCACTCGGGATCTGCGTCGTCCTCGTTCTGAGGGTCATCCTGCGGACTCTGACCGGCATGACGGCGATTCGCAGGGTGCAGGCGCATCTGTTGCGGAAGAAGCTGGAAAAAAGCGGGGAGGAAGATCGCGCACCGACGAACTTACCCCCGAATTTGCAGGAGATTCTCACCACCCAGCGTGGAGAACTCGAATCCCGGTTCGTCATCGAGCGATTCCACGGCCTGGAGGCTTTCCGCGCCGATATGGCGCTGTGGCGGCGAGAGACTTTCGTCGGTGCGACGTTGGTCACCGGACGGTACGGCTATGGCAAGTCGACATGGCTGAGTCATGCCACTCAGGCGATCGACCTGCCGGTGACTCAAATCGAGCTTTCTTCGAGGCTCGCAACTCCTGTGGCGGTGGTCGAGTTGATGTGTGCGCAATTGGACGTGCCCGACAGCGTGACGTCGATGGATGCGCTCACCGAATGGCTCAACCGGGGGACGCGGCGCGTGATCACCGTCGATGACGCGCAGTTCAGCTTTATCCGGGATGTCGATGGCAGGGCCGGGATCGACGCACTTTGCCATCTCATCGAAGCCACCGGCCGAAACGTCTATTGGCTGGTGGCGATGTCCACCTTTGCCTACCGGATCCTCGCATGGAGCACCAAGGACAATCTGGTTTTCCGCCAGGTGGTGTCGCTGCCAGAGTGGCAGGAGGACGAAATCCGCAGCCTGATCGAAGCGCGCATGGCGGCAACAGACTGGGATGTGCGTGCGGGAGATGACCAGGACAACGGTGAGGCCGCGGATGGGGAACGCATCTTGAAGAGCACGTACGACTATCTTCGGCTGATCTGGGATTACGCTGAAGGATCACCGGCGATTGCGATCGAAGCCTGGCGATCGTCGCTGGTGCCCGGATCCAATCAGGTACTGCGGTTGCGCCTGTTCCCGCAACCTAACGTTTCGGTGCTGGAGTCGCTGACGGAAGACTCACGCTTCCAGCTGGCGGCGATCGTCATGCACGAATCCCTTACAGTCGCCGAAGTGGCCGCGGTTACACGGCTGCCGACGTTCGTGTGCGAGGACCGCTGCAACCGCCTCCAGGAAGAAGGCATACTCAGGAACATCGCTGGACAATTCCGCGTGACCTCTTTGTGGTGGCCGGTGGTGATTCGCTTCCTGAGGCGCAAACACCTCATCACCGCGCGGATGGAACTCTGAAATGGGCAACGGGTCGGTCAATGTCTTCGAACTGATCAACTTGCCCGGAGTCGCCAGTGGCATCCTTGTGATCCTGGTGACGTGGCTGCTGGTGAGTTTCGTGTCCAGCCTGACACGCCGGCTCGGCCAGCAGTTCGCCGACAGGCGGCTGAAAATCAACCAGACGTCGACGCTGTTCCGCTTCGTCATCTGGTTCGTCGGGCTGCTGCTGGCGACGCTGCTGTCGGTACGGCTGTCGGACGAGGCAGTCCTGGCGCTGACCGGGACAGCGGCGGTGACCATCGGCTTTGCGCTCAAGGACCTCGCGTCGTCCGTCCTTGCCGGTATCATCATCCTCGTCGACCGGCCCTTCCAGGTCGGCGACCGCGTGACGTTTGCGGGCATCTACGGCGAGGTTCGCGAAATCGGTCTTCGGTCGGTGCGCCTGATCACCCTGGACGACAACGTCGTCACCATCCCGAACAACAAGTTCCTGACGGACGTCGTTTCATCGGGCAACTGGGGCAGTCTGGACATGCTGGTGCAGATGGATTTCTACATCGGCCTCGATGCGGACGTTTCCCGGGCCAAGGAACTGGTCGGTGAGGCCATCACCACCAGTCGATTCGCGTACATGGAAAAGCCCTGGACGGTACTGGTAAACGCCGTGGTGCACGAGAACTACCTGGCCGTCCGTTTGCGAGCGAAGGTCTATGTTCTGGATGTCCAGTATGAAATGGCGTTGCAGACCGACGTCACGGAACGGGTGTTGATGTCTTTCCGCAAGCACGAGATACATCCTCCCGTGATATTGACCCGGAGTGCGGGACCGGCCTGAGCGCGATCCACGCCACACTGCTGCCGCGCTAACGACGGTTTTTTTCCGAATGCGCCACTCTGTTGGGTATGCCTAGAGGGTACTGACAAATCATCTCCCGGGAACCAGCGTAATCCGGGCCTATCAAATCAAGTTATCGCCCTGCTCCACTCATTGAACGACTTATCTCAAGATCCCGGTAATGCTGAGCGTTGATCAGGCATCTGCTCAAGTTGAAGCGATTTGCAACGGCAGCATGAGCAGTCACCAATCTCTGTGCCCGCCTGAATGAATTGAAGAACTTCCGCATGCCCCGCTTCCTAACTCTGGCCGCCTCAGGAGATCGTTCAGCACGATTATTCTCGTACTGATCGTTACTGTGAATCGTAGTGGGTATCACTTCCCCATCCTGGTCCATGGCCCGCCAGAGGTAATGCTGCTTGCCATTGATCTTGACGAAAACTTCATCGATCGGGAATGTATCGCTTTACCCTCGGTGCGTTCGCTTCAATCTTCTGACATGGCGCGCGCCGAACTTGATGCACCACAGTCGGCTTGCGTCGCGGCTGACGGTGATACCTCGCTCGCCGAGACGGTCTTCAATATCGCGATGTTGGCATTTCAATCTGGCATAACCGAGTCACGCTCCAGCGCAATGGCGGAGCAGTGATTTTCGCTCACGACCATCCCTCCGGAACGGCTCAAAACGTCCCTTGGCACTTTTGACAGCCGGCTTTCAGGTCATGTTGTCGTGGGGCAGGGCCAAACTGTCTCGATTGGTCGAGGGCGGATTGAACTGCACGCTACGTCCAGTGAAAGCAAGTCCCCTTCAATGAAGGGGACTTTTCACGTCCGTTACGAACGGGCTCAAGGAGGCTTCATCGTAAGAATCCTTCCAGCCAGGACAGCCGATAAAACCCGTTGGAATACCTGTGCTCAATCCGGCGCAGACTCTCCCGGTTTCACAGCAACATCATTGATGCGAGTCACCGGCACCTTGCATCTCGACGGCGGGTTTGCCACCAATCGCCTTGTACTCGGCTTTCGCAACCGTCAGAACGGCGTTTCCTTCCTTGCGCATCGATAGCGCCCTTTTTACTTTCCTTCGCGGCCAGTTTTCGTTGCCTGGTAACCTCCTTCAACTACCCTATTGGTGCCTTGGGTGAGCTGCAGGGAACGGGTTTTGATCTGACCCGTTGACCGAGACTGCACGGTTGCCTCTTGCGCAGCACAGGTGACCAGCAACAGGCAGTCGATCAGCCTGACACAACCAGGAAAAGGATGAACGGACGGCCCGCAAGACATCAGGAACTCCCGCGAACCGTACGGACTCCACAACACGTGCTTGGTTTCATGCGGCAGATGCCTCTGCAGGGCACACTTCATGCCACACGTCATGGCAGACGCGGCACGCTTCCGTAACTCTTGTCTGCTTTTTCAGCACCTGATCGGATCCTGGTATCGGTTATGCATGCCTGTAACGCTGGAGGTATCACCATGCAGTTCACAGTCTTGCGGAATCGTCGCGCCTTTCTGGCCGGATTGGGAGTCACGGCCGGCACACTCTTGTTGCCCGGCGGAGCCGTGCTCGCATCCGGTCGCAGAGTGGCATTGTTGCTGACCGGGTCAATAGCCGACGGTGGCTGGAGTCAACTGGCCTATCTCGGCCTGATGGATTTGCAGGCGCAGGGATTTGCAACTGCGTATGCCGAAGGCACGACTCAGGCCCGCATCCCGGAGATGGTCAGGGGATACGCCGACGATGGTTATGAACTGGTGATCGGTCATGGTTATGAGTTCGGCAGTGCAATGACCGAAATCGCCAGCGAGTATCCGACCCAGAAGTTTTTTGTCAGCGCCTTCAAGCCTGTTGGCGTCTCGATACCCAATCTCCAGTTCATCAATCTGGCCTTTACCCAGGTGGCCTACGCCGCGGGAGTTCTGGCCGCGCTGATCTCCGTGCAAGGCAAGGCAGTGGGCTTTGTCGGTGGTGGGGACAATCCCACCCAACAGTCCATGTACAAGGCTTTTATTGGCGGCGCGGAGGCGACCAGGCCAGGTATTCGCGGCCTTGGCGTGGTCACCGGAGATTTCGACAACGCAACCAAAGGCAAGGAAGCCGCACTGACCATGATTGGCAATGGTGCGGATGTCATTTTTCATGCAGCCGATATCACCGGACTGGGCGCCATCCAGGGCGCCGCCGGAGCCGGTGTCCGGATCATCGGTTGTTATTCGGACCAGACCACGCTGGCGCCTGCGCACATGGCCACCAGCCTGGTGGTAGGCCTGCGCTGGATGGTCGGTGAACTCGGCGCACAACTTGCTGCCAACCAATTCAAGGGTGGTTCCGAATGGCAGCCAAGGCTTGCGGAGTTGTGGGTCCCGAGTTATGCAACCACTCGTTTCAATACGGCGCTGGTCCCGGACGAGCTGCGCACCCGCTTCGAGGCCACCTACCAGGAAATCTCCAGCGGAGCCATCAGCATGGCGCCTTTTCAGCTTGTCTAGCTCAGGCGGTCCAGCCCACGAAGGAGGATTGTTTGCTGTTTCACCAACTGCTTCTCGATGGCGCTTTGCGACGACCAGAGCGAACCGCCTTTCATTGGATCGATCGCGAACGCTCACTGAGTTATGCCGGTGCTGTCGAGGCGATGGAGTGTGCTGCGGGCCTGCTGCACCACCTTGGGGTTCGCAAGGGAGACCGTGTCACCATTTGTGCGCACAACGGCCTCGACTATCTGGTGGCCATGTTCGGGTGTTTTCGCCTCGGCGCCATCGCTGCGCTGGTCAACGTGAAGTTTGCCGATGAGCTGGACCATTACCTGGGCAACCATCAACCAGCCGCAATCATCTACACACACGACCTTCATGCCGAGGTCATGCACGCCAGCACCTCGGTTGACACACTCAAGCACCATATCTGCATGGATGGTGCGCAAGCAGGCGCTCTGTCGTGGCCGGAAATGATGGCCGCACGATTTGCGCCACCACCCGATCCTGCCGACGATGGCGCGCCTGCACATCTGTCCTATACCTCTGGCACTTCCGGCAAACCCAAGGGCGCCTGCCTTGCACACGAGCCTGTGGTCCGGGCCACCCGCTGCATTGCCGAGCGATTGCGAATCAACCCTGATGACATTTCTTTTGGACCTACCGCCCTGTCGAGTTCGTATCAGCTGGTTGGCAATCTGCTGCCACCACTGCACCACGGCTGCACCATCAACGTGATGGGACGATGGACCCAGAGCAGCGGTTATGACGCACTTGCCGCCAGTGCTGCGACCCTGCTGGTGGCGAATCCCACACTGTTGAACGAACTGCTGGTGGAAAGCCGCGCACGTGGCAAGGCGCCAATGCAGCTTCGCGCACTGATGTCCGGTGGTGGCCCGGTGCCACCTGCACTCAAGTGTGCCTGGCGTGATGAATGGGCACGGCCTTTGGTCGAGAGCTATGGACAGAGTGAGCTTGGTGGCTTTGTGGCTTTGGGTGCTCCCACCCTGGCGGACGACAAACACCTGGGTGCAATCGGCCGTGCACTGCCGGACAAGGAAGTCCGTATCTTCGATACCGATGATCAGGAGGTACCACCTGGCGAGGTCGGCGAGATTGTGCTCCGGGGTGGCTGCATGTGGGGTTACTGGGGCATGCCTGACAAAACGGCGCAGGCGCTGCGCAATCAGTGGTTGCATACCGGTGATCTTGGGAGTCTGGACCCCGATGGTTATCTCACACTGCGTGGTCGCCGGTCGGAGCTGATCAACGTGGGTGGCGACACCTGGTTTCCACGAGATATCGAAGAAGCGTTGATGCAGCATGCGAGTGTGTCCCAGGCGGCACTGATTGGTTTACCCGATCATGAACTCGGTGAGCGTCCGGTGGCATTTGTCGTACCGGCAAACGGTGAGACCGTCGATGCGGCCCTGTTGTGCGAATTTGCCGCGCGTCAGTGTGGACGCGATCTTTCGGCTTTGACGATCACCGGTGTTGTTTCCTTGCCAATGACACCGACAGGCAAGATTGCCAAGGTCCAGCTTGCGCACCTGGTGAAGGACTGGGTGATACCGACTGCTGCAGATGACTGAATCCGCACCAGCGCTCGCAGACAACCTGCACCCCATGGTCAGGCTGAGCGGCATCGTCAAGCGCTATCCTGGCGTGCTCGCCAACAACAATGCGAACCTGACCGTTGCCATGGGCGAAGTACATGCCTTGCTGGGCGAAAACGGGGCCGGCAAGAGCACGTTGATGCAGGTACTGTACGGTGCCTGCCAACAGGATGCCGGGGACATCGAATTCGCAGGCCGCATCGTTCGATTCAACAGTCAGCGAGATGCCATCCGCGCCGGCATCGGCATGATCCACCAGGATTTCATGCTGGTGCGCCCCTTCACCGTGGCAGAAAACGTGATGCTTGGCCTGTACCAGGGTGGTGCAGGCGTACTGGATGTCAACACGGTTGTGACGCGCATTCGGCTACTGTCCGAACGCCATGGTCTGGAGGTGGATCCCCTGGCGCGCATCGATCAGCTGCCGCTGGGTGTGCAACAGCGGGTCGAGATTCTGAAACTGCTCTATCGCGATGCTCGTCTGCTGATTCTGGATGAGCCGACTGCGGTACTGACACCACAGGAAACGCTGGCGTTGCTGGCTTCCCTGCGCTCCCTTGTCGCGGATGGCCGTTCAGTCATCATCGTTACTCACAAACTGCACGAGATCATGGCGGTTGCCGATCGCATCACCATAATGCGTAACGGTCATACGCTTGCTACCGTCGACAAGGCTGCAACCAGCGAGGCAGAACTCGCGCGGCTGATGGTAGGCCGGGATGTGTTATTGAAGGTCGATCGCCCGGAGCAGGTCAGCGGTCGACGGTTGTTGAGTGTCAAGGCGCTTCAGGTTGATGACGAACGTGGGCAACCATGTGTGCGCAACGTCAGCCTCGACGTGCATGCAGGGGAAATTGTCGGCATCGCTGGTGTAGACGGAAACGGCCAGTCACCCCTGGTCGAGGCACTGATGGGGTTGCGTCGTGTGCAAGCCGGCAGGGTGGTCTTTGATGATAATGACGTAACGAACAAAACACTGGCTGCGCGTGCAGCACGCGGCATGATGTACGTGCCGGCAGACCGGCGACGTATGGGATCACTCGACGAACTGAGCATCGAGGACAACGCGATCCTCGGCAGCCAGCAACAGTTTACGCACGCACATTCACCATGGCTTGATCGCAAGGCGATCCGGGCGCATGCCGAGGCGTTGATCACTCGCTACACGATCCGTACGCCTGACAGCCACTTTCACGCAGGCAAACTTTCCGGCGGCAACCTGCAAAAACTCATCCTCGGTCGCGAGCTCATGCGCAATCCGCGACTGCTCATCGTGGAACAACCGACCCGCGGCCTCGATGTGGGTGCCATCGAATTTGTGTGGGCAGAACTGTTGGCCGCGCGTTCCAGTGGCATGGCCATTCTGATCGTGTCGACCGAACTGGAGGAAATCCTGAATCTGGCTGACCGGATCATCGTGATGTTCGATGGACGGGTGATGGGTGAGCTGGCCGGGTCTGCTGCAACCAATGAACAGTTGGGACTGCTGATGGCCGGCTTGCAGAGCCAGGAGTGAAGTGCCATGCGCCTGCAGTTTGAACGACGCCTGACTGCGGAAAGCTCATGGTGGGTCAGCAGTGTCATCACTACAGGCGCAGTACTGTTCGCCTTCCTGATCTGCGCGGTATTGTTCCTGCCGTATACCTCCAGCCCCTTCTCCGCGTATGGCGCCTTGTTTGCCGAGAGTTTTGGCAGCCTGCGAGGTTTTGGCCTGACGCTCAACCGCGCTGCACCCTTGATACTGGTTGCACTAGGGACCTGCATCGCCTGGCGGGCAGGTTTTCCGTACCTGGGCTTTGAAGGCAGTCTGGCGATGGGTGCAACGGTCTGCGCCTGGCTGGCCCTGGCGGTAACGGTTACGGAAAGCTCGGCATTTACTGCACTGTTTTTGCTGGCCGCGTTGCCGCTCAGTTTTGCTGCCGGTGGTGTCTGGGCCGGAGCAGTCGGTGTTGTGCACAGCCGTTTTGGTGGCAACGTCGTGCTCATCTCGTTGATGACCAACTACGTCGCAACCTTCATCGTCCAGTATCTGGTCGCAGGTCCGATGCGTGCCCCAGGCAGTCAGCCAGAGACTCCACGCCTGCCGGAACTGACCTGGTTGCCGAATCTCATTCCCGAGACACGCACGCATGCGGGCATCTGCATTGCGGTGATTGCCGCACTACTGTGCTGGTGCCTGCTCAGCCGACTGCGTATCGGCTACGAACTGGTGGTCACCGGTCTGAATCCGGTGGCGGCAGGTTACGGGGGCATCAATGTCGGCCAGCGTCAGTTGCTCGCCGCCTGCCTGGCCGGTGGACTGGGCGCCCTGGCCGGCGTGGTCGAACTGCTGGGCTCACAGCATCGAATGCTCGACGGCCTGAGTGGCGGCGTCGGATTCATCGGTATCGTGGTTGCGCTGCTGGCTCGCCTGCATCCATTGGCCGTGGTCCCGACTGCATTCCTCTACGCGGCGTTGGCGGTGGGCGCCGACGCATTGCAACGACGAACCGGGGCACCTTCGTCGATCATCCACATCCTGCAGAGTCTGATCGTGCTCACGGTGCTGGCCGCTGAGGTGTTGCGACACTGGCAAATCAGGTTGAAGCCCTCGCCGACCGCCGGCGGATCACTGCATGCTGGATGACTTCGTGGTGTCATCCTTCATCGTCACCTGGCTCGCTGCCGCCGTGCGGCTTGCCGGACCGTTGCTGCTGATGGCACTCGGAGAAATATTCGCCGAACGTTCAGGTGTGTTGAACATCGGCATCGAGGGCACGATGTTGCTCGGTGCATTGACGGCCTATCTGGTCACCCATGCTTCAGGTTCGCCGTGGACGGGTCTGGGCGCCGCGCTGCTGGTCGGCGCTGTCGTGAATCTCTGGTTGGCATGGATGTACGTCACCGCAGGTGCCAACCAGGTGGTGGTCGGCATCGTGTTCAATATTCTGGCGCTGGGTGCGGCCAGTTATGCCTACCGTACTGCGATGGGAGCGGCGACTAATCCTGAATCGATCACGATGTTCCAGAACGTGCATTTCCCGGTTTTGTCCGACCTGCCCGTGGTCGGGCCGATCCTCTTCTCGCACACGATCCTGCTCTATCTGACGCTGATCATGACGCTGGTGGCGGAGTGGGTCCTGTTTCGCACACATTTTGGTCTTGGTCTGCGTGCAGCAGGGGAACATCCCAAAGCGGCAGAAAATGCCGGTATCGCGGTCCAGCGCATGCGTTACGCCGGAGTCCTGTTGTCAGGCCTCGGCGCTGCGGCCGCGGGCAGCTATCTGGTGCTGTCCCAGATCGGACTGTTCCGCGACACCATCGTTGCGGGCCAGGGATTCATCGCCCTCGCCATCGTGATCTTCGGGCGCTGGCGCCCTATGTGGGCGGTGTTCGCGGCACTGGCCTTTGGTGCAGCAGATGCATTGCAACTGTCGCTGCAATTGTTCCAGTTTGAAGTGCCGCCACAACTGTTGCTGGCGCTGCCTTATGTCCTGACCATCATCGCCGTGTCAGGTCTGATTGGACGGGCCGCACAACCAGCGGCGCTCATGCAACCTTATCGCCCCGGCTGACCCGGCCTGTTCATGAACCTCCCATCGCGGTCGCCGGTCTACCTAGAAACTCCAGTGAGGTGAACAGACACATGTACCTGTTTTGCAATGCCATCGTCCTGACGATGAACAACACGCGCGAGATTCTCTTCGGTGGTGCCGTCGCCGTGCAAGGCGATCGCATTGTCGAGACCGGTGATACCTCGGTGCTGCTCGCCCGTCATCCTGCTGCCGAGGTGATCGACTGCACCGGCAGGATCGTCATGCCGGGCATGGTCAACACACACACCCATCTGTTCCAGACCCTACTGAAAGGGCTCGGCGATGACATGGACCTGAAGCAGTGGTTCAGCTGCATGACGGGGCCCGCCGCCGTGCATCTGACGGTGCCGGACATTCATGCCGCGGCGCTGCACGGTTGTATCGAGTCGATCCGCGCTGGTGTCACGACACTGGTCGACTTTCAGTATGTACACGTTCGACCCGGCATGACCGATGCCGTGGTGGAAGCCTTCCAGCAAACCGGCATGCGCGGTTTTGTCTGCCGGGGCTTCCTGACTACAGGTGTTGAACACGGAGTTCCGCCCGAACTCATCGAAGACGCCAACGCCGTGATGGCCGATACACGTGCCGCCGTACAACGTCACAACCGCACCGGTGGTCGTGTACAGGTGGGCATCGCTCCGTGCATGATCTGGACCGTTGATGAACAGGCTCTGCGCAGCACTCGCAAGCTCGCCGATGAACTGGATCTGCTGGTGACAACCCATCTGGCGGAAACACAGTTCGAACTCACCTGTGCACAGGTCGCCTACGGATGTACGGACACCGTATTTCTTGATCGCATCGGATTTCTCGGGCCAGACGTGCTGGCCGTTCATTGTGTGAACTGCAACAGCCATGACATCACGCTGCTCGCAGGGCACGATACCAAGGTCTCACACAATCCTTGCAGCAATCTCTATCTGGCTTCGGGCATAGCGCCGATTCCGGAAATGCTGGCCGCTGGCCTGACCGTCAGTCTGGGTTCCGACGGACCTGCCAGCAGCAACAACCACAGCCTCATTCAGGCGATGAAGTTTGCTGCACTGATTCAAAAAGGGGTTCACCGAGATGCGACCATCATCACTGCAGAAGAGGTCATGGAAATGGCGACCATTGGTGGGGCGCGCGCAGTCGGTCTGGAATCGGAAATCGGCTCACTGGAAACAGGCAAGAAGGCAGACCTCATCGTGATTGACGCGGACAGTGCAGCACTGACGCCATTTCACAATGCAGCTTCAGCTCTGGTCTACTCGGCACTGGGCAATGAAATTTCAACAGTGATGATCGATGGCCGTCTGGTGATGCGCGATGGTGCGGTTCTGACCATGAATGAAGCCAGTGTCAGGGCAGCCGCACAGCAGGCTGCAGAAGAACTCGCTCGACGTGCAGGCATCAGCCATCTGCGACATGGTGTGTGGCGCACCTTGTCACCACCTGCGCATTGATCGTTTCCCCTGGCCACTCCAGGACCTTCGGCAGGCCCTGAGAGGGCCCACTCGCTCGCGTTGCGCTTCCTGGCCCCGCCAAGGAATGCCAGACCGTACTCCGATGACTCACGGTTGGAGACCGCTCCCACAACTTCGGGTCCGGGGGAATGTGGGAACGGTCACACACCGCGAACAGCCAACCAGCAGGTTCCTTCGATAAAGTCTTCCGTCAGAACAACTGACGACGTCAGGATATCCATCCATCAGGCACGCAGACCGGGGCTTCGACAGCTGCTGCGCTGGCCAATTGCGACACAGTACCGTCCAGCGTCCATCGATTGGTTAAGATGTGCGATCTGTGGATATTGATCGATTGGCGTGGAATGGACATCCTGTTGTATCTGAAGGCAGCCCTGATGGGCGTGGTCGAGGGCCTGACCGAGTTTTTGCCGATTTCAAGTACCGGGCACCTGATTCTGGCAGGGACCCTGCTGTCATTCGACGAAGCGGTCGGTGCGGACAAGGTGAAGGTATTCGATATCGCCATTCAGACCGGCGCCATCTTTGCCGTGGTACTCATCTACTGGCAACGACTGCTCGACACGCTGGTTGGTCTGGGCAGTGAACCTCGGGCGCAGCGTTTTGCGCTCAACGTCACCATCGGTTTTGTACCGGCTGTGGTTCTGGGCATGGCGCTTGGCGCAGCCATCAAAGCTCACCTGTTCACACCGACCGTGGTCGCCTCGACCTTCATCATCGGCGGTTTCATCATCCTCTGGGTAGAGCGGTGGCAAACGACGGCTGCAGCCGCGCGGATCGTGGAAGTCGACGACATGAGCCCGATGGACTCGCTCAAGGTCGGACTGTTGCAGTGTCTGGCGCTGGTACCCGGTACCAGCCGGTCAGGAGCCAGCATCATCGGTGGCATGGTCCTGGGCCTGTCGCGCAAGGCGGCCACCGAGTTCAGCTTCTTTCTGGGCATTCCGACATTGATGGGTGCGGGCGCCTACAGCCTGTACAAGGAACGTGACCTGCTGACACCGGCAGACATTCCCCTGTTTGGAATCGGCCTGCTGCTGTCGTTCATCTCTGCCTGGATCTGTGTTCGCTGGCTGATCACCTACGTATCCACGCATGATTTCAAACCATTCGCCTGGTACCGGATTGCCTTTGGCGTGCTGATTCTGGCTACCAACTATCTCGGCTGGATCACGTGGACTGACTGAACTGCAAACAGGCTAAGCCCCCATGGCGCGGTGCGATCAATCACCTTGCGTTGAACACTCATGTAAGCCGAAACTCGGGAAGATCTGGTGAATCAGACCTTGCCCGGATCCAACCTCATTCAATCCTGCCTTGAGGTTTCCACACAATTTACCTTCCCGTGCGGGCGGGAGGACTGCGCAACAATTTCCGCGATCATCTGTCCAGATGCCGTCTGTGGTTGTGCCACGACAAACGGGCCTTTTTGCCCATGGGGTACGGGTGCCCGTTGTGACTGCCGATAGAGCCCGTAGATGGCCAGACTCAGCACCAGCAGGGAAAGATATGCGAAGTAGGCGGCTGCGCCATACCAGTCCAGCAGCACGGCGCAAAGGAGTGGACCAGTTGCCGCGCCGACACCATTCAACAAAACGACAGTTCCACTGGCGCCCACCATCTGCGAGGGCTCCAGATGATCATTGATATGCGATACAGCCAAGGAGTACAGCGTCAACGCGATGCCACCGAAGCATGCAGCCAATGCAAACAGCAGTGCCTTCGAGTGATGTCCGAACAGGCTCGCCAACACTGCCGCCATGCTACCGACGATGCAAATCACGATCAAAACCGTGCGGCGGTCAACTCGATCCGACCATTTGCCGATGGGCAGCTGGGTAATCACTGCTGCAAGGATGCTCATACCCATAAACAAGGCGGTATCAGATGCACCCAGGCCCATCAGCTGCGAATACACAGGACCCATCGAGAACATCGTGCCAGTAACAATACCGGAAACGATCACGCCGCTGGTTCCGAGCGGTGATGCCCTGAACAGATGAAGGTAGTGGACCGCGCGCGGAATTTCGTACTCCGGAGCGCGTTGTGCACTCAGCGACATCGGTACAACGGCCAGGGAAATCGTCACGGAGATGACGATGAACAGTACGGATCCCAGCGGATCGGCTGCGTTGAGCAGAAATTGCCCACCACCCAAACCCGCGTACAGGACCAACATGTACATAGCCAGAAGGCCACCGCGATTTTTGTTGGTCGCGTGTTCGTTCAGCCAGCTCTCCGCGACGATGTAGATACCGGCAAAACAAAAACCGGAGACCAAGCGCAGGGTCGCCCAGCTGAGTGGGTCGATCACCATGGCCTGCAAGAGGATGGTCACCGATGCCACCGCGCTCAGGGCTGCGAACACGCGAATGTGGCCAACTCGATGTATCAATCGAGGTGTGCCGATCGAGCCGCCGATATAGCCGAGAAAGTAACACGACATCACCATGCCTGTGACGAGTGTGGTGAAGCCTTCGCTGATCGCGCGGATGGCGAGCAACGTGCCTTGCAAACCCGCGCCGAGCATCAGCAAAAACATGCCCCCCAACAGAGGCCACGTCTGGATCGTGGCCCGGAACGTTTGGGAGTTGGTGATGGATGCAAGAGTGAATGTCATGGCAAGAAGACCACCTCACTCGCTGTCTGCAGGCCGATCGATGCGACCGGCATCCAAAACCGGCGCGGCGTCGAAAGACGCAGCTTGCAACATCACCCCCACACGCTGCAGCGCGGCCAAGATCGAAGTTTGTTCCCAGGTTTGTAACTGCCTGAATTCATTCAGAAATTTTTCATGCAGCGATTGCGGTGCCGCCATCAATTGTTGGGTACCTTCCGCTGTAAGCAGGATACGAATTCGACGGCGATCGGTGTCATGACGCAGACGCGAGACCCACGCGCGTTCCTCCAGACGATCCAGCAGCGCAGTCACAGTGGCCTGCGTGAGATGCATGGAAATCGCCAACTGGCTGGCGGTCATCTCGCCTTGTTCGTTCAACATTTGCAGCGCGACAAGTTGGGAGGGCGTTATTCCACTCTCCCGTGCGAGTGTTTTGGCACTTAGCTGGGTCGACCGAATAATGCGACGAAGCTCGATCAGTACGTGTTCTTCGGTTGAATTTCTTGGCGAAGGCTCAGACATTTATTCGTATATCTAACTTATTTTACTAAGATGTTCTTTCACCGAACCAAATACAACATCTATAAGTCATTGTTTTATATAATTATTTATAGACGTTCAATTTACAAAGTTGACTCAGTCGCATTGACGCTTAAGATGTGGCTTCAATATTCATTAGTAAATCAAAGTATATCAATGGGTGCCAATCAACATATGAATCATGCCCAATCGGTACCGCTGGCTCCGCCAACGGTACGACCTCCGCGCATTGCGGACGCGCAAGCGCTGCATGCACTGATCAATCAATGTCCGCCGCTTGATACAAACTCACTCTACTGCAATCTTCTCCAGTGTCTGCACTTCGCAGAGACCTGTATTGTCGCAGAACAGGCCGGGCGTCTCGTTGCCTTCATCTCAGGGTACCGGCTCCCCGATCAACCTCATGTGTTGTTTGTCTGGCAGATCGCCGTTGCGGTGGTCGTGCGTGGCCAGGGAGTTGCAGGCCGCATGTTGCTGTCGTTGCTTTCGCGTCCAAATTGCGCAGCCGTGACCGAGATTCAAACCACCGTTACCCCGTCGAATATCGCGTCCTGGAGCTTGTTCACTGGTATCGCGCGTCGTCTGCACGCGCCTCTCACCCGCCGCCTCTTGTTTGAACGTGATTTGCATCTGGACGCCTGTCACGAGTCGGAGGTACTTGTCACCATCGGGCCTTTTGTTCTGCAAACCCCTACTTCTGACCAACGTCAGTCTGGAGAAATCACATGACGACGACCAGCGCCAGGACCATCCCTGTCAGCGCCCGATTGACCGCCCGCATGGAATTGTTCGCACGCCACGAATCACGAGTGCGCAGTTACGCCAGAAACTTTCCCGGCGTGTTCAATCGCGCGCAAGGTGCACACATCTACGACGAACAAGGCAGGAGCTATCTGGATTTCCTGAGTGGCGCCGGAAGTCTGAATTACGGCCACAATCATCCCTTGCTCCTTGCCTCGCTGATTGCCTACATCCAGGAGCACGGCATTGCGCACAGCCTGGATTTGCACACCACGGCCAAGGCGAGCTTCCTCGAAGTGTTCCACGACAGGATCCTGCTGCCGCGCGGCTTGAACTACGTCGTGCAGTTCACCGGTCCGACCGGGGCCAATGCCGTCGAAGCGGCGATGAAGCTGGCACGCAAATACACGGGTCGTCTGCCCATCGTGAGTTTTACCAACGGCTTCCACGGCGTCACATTGGGCGCTCTTGCGGCGACCGGCAATTCGCATCATCGAGGCGGGGCGGGTGTGGAGTTGGGAGGGGTCATTCGCATGCCTTACGACGGGTACCTGGGCTCGCAGACCGATACCCTGGACTATTTCGAGAAGACGCTCACCGATTCCAGCAGTGGAATCGACCTGCCTGCCGCCGTCATCGTCGAAACCGTGCAAGGTGAAGGCGGCTTGAACGTGGCCAGCACATCGTGGTTGCAAAAATTGCAGGCGCTCTGTCGCAGGCATGGCATGTTGTTGATAGTCGACGACATCCAGGCTGGTTGCGGTCGAACTGGCAGCTTCTTCAGTTTCGAAGAAGCGGCGTTGAAACCGGACATAGTCACGTTGTCGAAGTCGCTGAGCGGCATGGGGTTGCCGTTTTCCGTTTCGCTCATCAATCGCGAACTGGATGTTTGGAAGCCCGGGGAACACAACGGTACGTTCCGTGGCAATAATCACGCGTTTGTCACGACCACTGCCGCGATCAATCACTTTTGGTCCGATGCAGGTTTTACGCACGACATCCAGCGCAAGACGATCGCACTGCGAAAGATGCTGGTTGCAATCTGCGCGGATCATCCGGGGGAATTGGTCGTCAAAGGTCGAGGCATGATGCAGGGAGTCGCGTTCAGCCGTAGCGAAGACGCCAGCAGCGCGAGTCGCGAAGCCTATCGACGCGGTGTGATCATCGAAACCAGCGGTCCTGAAGACGAGGTACTGAAGTGTTTTTGCCCGCTCACGATCAGCGATGCAGAACTGGAGAAGGGCTTGACCGTCCTGGCCGAGTCGATCGATCACGTACTGGCAATTCGTGCCCAGAAGCGTCGTCTCGATCATTCCGCAGGAGCTTGATCATGATCGTAAGGCAACTCCAGGCCGCCAGTACAACGTCGCGGCGTGTGGTTTCGAAAACCTGGGAAAGTACGCGCCTGCTGCTGAAAAACGATGCGATGGGATTTTCGTTCCATATCACGATCATCTACGCGGGGACCGAAACACGTATGCACTATCGCAATCATCTCGAATCGGTGTACTGCATAGGCGGCAGCGGCGAAATCGAGGACATGACCACTGGCGAGCGACACACGATTGGGCCAGGCACCATGTATGCCCTCGATAAACACGACGAACACATCTTGCGGTCGACTACCGAAATGACGATGGCGTGCGTTTTCAATCCGCCTTTGAATGGACTTGAAGTGCATGATAAAACCGGCGCTTATCCGGTGGAAGCTTCGTCCGTGGAGACATGACCGTGAATCATGCCTCCCACTCGCGAGCATCTGATTGCACGGGAATTCAGCATGACCACTACAGGTCACGAGTGACGTTGGTCCCGGAAATCGTCTCCCGCATCGACCCGGTGTTGTTCGGCGGGGAACAGCACCACGGGCCGCTCACCGCGGAGCAATTGGCCTCCTTCAGTCGGGATGGTTTCATTCAATTGCATGGGTTGTTCGACGATGAAGAAATCGAGGCACTGCAGGCACTGCAGGAACACCTGCGCAGTGATACCTCGGAGATGGACCCCGATACGTTGATACTGGAACCGGAGAGCGCTGAATTGCGTTCGGTGTTCCAGATTCACGCGCAAAGCGAGCTGATGGGCAGATTGGCGGGAGACGCACGACTGGTGGGCATCGCCAGGCAAATTCTCTGCGACGATGTGTACGTTCACCAGTCACGCCTGAACTACAAGCCGGGCTTTTTTGGCAAGGAATTCTACTGGCATTCCGATTTCGAGACCTGGCATGTGGAGGACGGCATGCCGCGGATGCGCGCACTGAGCATCTCTATCCTGCTGACCAGGAACACTCCCTACAACGGACCGCTGCTCATCATGCCAGGCTCGCACCACCACTACGTGCGCTGTGTGGGCGAAACGCCCGACGATCACTACAAACGATCGCTGCGCAAGCAGGAATACGGTGTGCCGGACGCGGACAGTTTGTTACAGCTGTACACAACGGGTGGAATTGCCACACTGACCGGTAACGCCGGCAGCATCGTCATTTTCGACTGCAACGCAATGCATGGTTCAAGCAGCAACGTTTCACCTCTGCCACGTTCGAACATATTTCTCGTCTACAACAGTGTCCAGAATCGCCTGACAGATCCGTTCGGGCGCAAAATGCCAAGGCCTGAATTCGTCGCCAGCCGGCGCAATACCACTGCGCTCGCGTTGCGTTCGGATTTTCTCGTCAGCGCTTTTTTACACCAGAATAGTCAGAGCTGATTTGTGCCCGGCATCCTGCAAAACCCGTGGCCGCGGGATTCAATCAGTTCAGCGGAAAAGGTGTATCGATGCTGATCGCGTTCCTGTTTTTCATGTTTGTTGTATTGGCGATCGGATTGGCCTCGGCGCTTCGCAGCCGCGGCACCAACGACGACTACTATCTGGCAAGCCGCTCTGTATCGCCAGCGCTGGTTGGATTGTCCGCTGTCGCGACCAACAACAGCGGCTATATGTTCATCGGTGTGATCGGCTTTACCTACATGACCGGTCTGGCCGCCATCTGGTTGATGGTGGGGTGGATACTGGGAGATTTTCTTGCTTCGATGATCGCCCATCGCAAGGTGCGCGAGGCAGCTGAGCGTACACGGCAATTGAGTTTTGCGGGCGTACTGGGTTGTTGGCTTGGCTTTGAACAACGTTGGGTCAGAACAGTCGCGGCATTTTTGACCATCGCTTTTCTGGGCGCCTACGCCGGTGCACAACTGCGCGCCGGTGGCAAAGCACTGCAAGCACTGTTTGGCTGGGAACTGCAGACCGGCGCGATGCTGGTGGCCGCCATGGTCGCAGCCTATTGTCTGGCAGGCGGTATTCGGGCGTCCATCTGGACCGACGTCGTGCAGTCGGTCATCATGCTGGCATCCATGGGCTTGTTGTTGATCGCCGCGGTCAACGGGCTTGGCGGTGTCGATGCCGCCATTGTCCAGCTGGATTCGGTGCCGAACTATCTCGACTGGTTCCCTGTCGATCTGATCGTTCCGGGTGCTATGGGTATGGGCTTGTTTGTAGTTGGATGGTTGTTTGCAGGTCTGAGCGTTCTCGGTCAACCGCACATCATGATCCGGTTCATGACTCTGAAGGCTCCGGGCGATCTCGCCCAAGCGCGATTCTGGTACTACGGGTTCTTTTTGCTGTTCTATTCGATGGCAACTGCGGTCGGGATGTTGTCCCGGATTTATCTACCCGAACTTGCTGCACTCGACCCGGAAATGGCGTTGCCTCAAATGGCACAAATGCTGCTTTCCCCGGTGTTTGTAGGGCTCATCCTCGCCGGTATCTTTGCTGCCACGATGTCCACTGCCGATTCGCTGTTGCTCAGTTGTTCAGCAGCTCTGACCCATGATCTGGCTCCCGAGAGTTCGCGTGCATTGTGGATGAGCAAGTTCGCGACCCTGCTCTTCACGGCACTGGCGTTGGGGATCGCCATCACCGGGCCAACAAGTGTATTTACGTTGGTGATCGTGGCCTGGTCAACGCTGGCATCAGCGTTTGCGCCGTTACTGCTCGTTTACGCTCTCAATGGTCGACCTCGGGAATCGCTGGCGTTGACGATGATGGTCACCGGACCACTGGTGGCATTGGCATGGCGCCACTTCGACTTGCACCAGCATATCTACGAAGGCATGCCCGGAATTCTGGCTGGATTGCTGACCTTCGGTGTCGGCACCGGTATCGGGATTGCTTGGGAGAAAAGAACGCCGTCGAACCAGCCAGTATAGGCAGCAGCGCCTGCGGGTGAGCACAACCCGACAGGCAGCGATGATTCAGAACACAATTTCGCCTCGTGCCCGACGCTCCTGTGGCATCAGGCAGTCGAGAATGAACCGATTGACCGGCGTGGGGACGCCAACAGATTCGCCCAGCCGCACGACGGTACCAATCTGCGCGTCCAGTTCAGACGGGCGTCCTTCCATGATGTCGCGCTGCATGGACGCCGTTGTTCCGAAGGGTACTGCATCGTGTACCGCGGTGACCCGGCTGATCGCATCAGGCAACCATTTCACCCCCAGGGCGCGACCGACGTGCCAGATTTCCCGCTTCGCAGACTCAATCAGGTTTCTGACACTTGCCTCCGTACGCATGACACCCATCGGTGCCCTGGTGATTGCGCCGACTGCGCCGATGGGAGCAACACCAAGAAATTTCTGCCACAACGACGCCAGCATATCCGCGGGTATTTCTGCAGTCACACCCTTCACTTGCGCAAACGCTTCCAGCAGACGTTCAAGCCGCGGACGCATGGTGTTGCTGGCAGACTGATCCATCGGACCGAACTGAATATAGGGCGAAACCGCGGCATGACGAATGCAACCTGGCGCTTCGATATACGCAGAGATGCCACAGGTACCACCCAGCACACGATCCTCACCCAGCACCCCGGCAAGCGCAGTAGGAGCATCCACACCGTTCTGCAACGGCAATACCAGTGTATCAGCGTCAGTCATCGGCCGGATCGCCTCGGCTGCCGCCTGCACCTGCCAGGCTTTCACCGCAACAATCACCACGTCAACCACACCAACTTCGGCAGGATCGTGTGTGACGATCACCGGCTGGATGACAAAGTCACCGGCCGGGCTGAACACCTGCAGTCCATCACGCTGCATGGCGGCCAGATGTGCTCCGCGCGCGATGAATGTCACTGAATGTCCAGCCTCCGCCAGGCGTCCTCCGTAGTAGCCACCAACACCACCGACGCCGTAAACCGCTATTCGCATGGGCAATCACCCGTCCCGTTTACCAAGGTGAGCTGACCCAGCCCGGTTAATTCGGAGCGCTGTGGACAGTGCTCTTGAGTCAGTGCAGGTGCATCTATATCTTCAGCTGCTCTTTTTTCAATCATCCAGATGTACTCATGTCACAAGGTCCAATTGAGCTCACCGACCCGCGCCGGGGTCCACTTGCCAACCTGATCTTCAGCTCTCGCTGGCTGCAGCTACCGCTCTATCTGGGACTGATTGTTGCACAAGGCATGTATGTGGTGCTGTTTGTGAGAGAACTGTGGCATCTGGTTGCTGGTGTCCTCGGCCTCGGGGGCGGTGCGGTGGAGCCCAAAACGCTGAGCGAACAGGACATCATGCTGATCGTTCTTGGGCTGATTGACGTGGTGATGATCTCCAACCTGCTGGTGATGGTGATCGTCGGTGGATACGAGACGTTTGTCTCGCGGCTCAAACTGCAGGGGCATCCGGATCAGCCGGAGTGGCTCAGCCATGTAAATGCTTCGGTACTCAAGGTCAAACTCGCCATGGCCATCATTGGCATCTCGTCGATACATCTGCTGAAGACCTTCATCGAGGCCGGTTACATCGGTCTGGACCACTCGAAATACACCGCCGAAGGTGTGATGTGGCAAACCATCATCCACAGCATCTTCATACTGTCCGCGATCGGCATTGCCTGGACTGACTACATCATGCAGCAAACCTCCCGCATGGCGAAAACCTGACAATCCGCGGGCCAGCGGCTCAACGGTGTGCCTGCACCAGGCTCCATTTTCTGGCGATTCCCGGAGCCGCAGCTAGTCTTTACTGAGTAGAACAGGTTCTGGAAAGACACTGTGGCATGAACACGATCATAGGCTTGATCATGGTGCTGGGGGCCTGTGCGTCCGGCTTCGTGCTGGCCGGCGGTAACCTGCTGGCCCTCTGGCAGCCCTTTGAATTGCTGATCATCGGCGGTGCGGCGCTGGGTGCGCTGGTGATGTCCAACCCGA
>JBGSHJ010000051.1:0-3735 GCA_041752315.1 Pseudomonadales bacterium | reverse complement strand
GCTGCTTACGGTGATCGAGGATCTTGTGAATGAGGTCGGGATCGGTGACATCTTCGATGACACGGAGTTGGCCACCGCAGAGCGGGCACCGTGTGATGTCGATGTTGAAGACGCGTTTGAGTCGTTGTGCCCATGAGAGTGCAGCGGTGGGTGGTCCTGAGCATTCGTCTGGGTGATGGTTCAGGGTGTTTTTGTCCGTTTGCTGATGCTCTTGCGTTGTTTTGGTTTTAGGCCGGCGGGCTTTGTGTGCGGCTGGCACGATGTGTTGCCTGAGTGGTGATGAGGGCGCGAACACACCGTGATAGCGGGTGAGATTGGCGCGGGGTCGCGGCACGAGCGCGGCGAGGCGAGCGATAAAGTCCTGTGAACTGAACAGGACGTGCGTGGTGCCGTCGCGGAACGGGTTCTTGAGCTGGTAGACGACCTGGTCAGTTGAATTCACCGATAGCCGGTCGAGACACAGCGCCGGCCGCCGGCCGCGTAATGTAGCGGCACAGCCGTTCGAGCCGGTCGCGTTGGTGTGGCTGGCAAGACACGGCGCAGTTCAGTGAGAAGCTGTCCTGATTGGCGGTGAAGGGTTTGGGTGTTGCATCGGTGCGGTTGAGAGCGGGGTTCTTGAGGGTGAGGGTTCTGCCGCCGGCGCCCTGTCCGACGGCGATGCGGTAGCGGGTGGACGCGGCGTTCAGGTGATCCAGGGCATCAGACGGTTCCAGGTTGAGCGCAAGTTGCGTCAGAGGCTGTTCGGTGTCTTCGAAGAGATGGCCGTCGCGGGCGAGCCTGCGGACGATGCGCTGGATGAGACGGTTGAGCAGGCGCTCCAGGGTTTTCGTATTGGGTGCGGTGACGCGATGGAATCGCGGCCCGTCCGGCCCCTGGGTATACACCCCGTCGAGCATCAGCATGTGCAGATGAACGTTGAGATTGAGCGCGCTGCCAAACCGTTGAATGAGAGTGACGACCCCGGTGCGGGCGCCGCTGCGGGCGGTCAGGCCTGCCCGATGGGTGAGATCGGTTTGGATGGCGCGCACGATGACGGCCAGACAGCGGCTGAGTGCGTCGGGGTTACTGGCGAAGAGCAGGCGCAGAGGCCAGGGAAAGCTCAGCACCCATTGGCGAATCGGCACTTCCGGGAAGACGTGGTCAACGAGGTGAGCCGACGTTTCGATCATTCGACGTGCGCCACAGGAAGGGCAAAACCCTCGACGTTTGCAGGAGAACGCCACCAGGTGTTCGTGGCGGCAACCGTTGCACTTCACGCGCACGAACCCGTGTTCGAGCCGGCCGCAGCGCAGATAGTCATCGAATTCGGCGAGTCCGAACCCCGGCAGCGAGGCTTCCTGTTGCTGTAGTGCATCGCGCAGGACCGGCAGATTTTGCTCGATGATCGGGTAGAGTGAGGTGTTTTCCGGCTGGTGCCGTCGATAGCGCGAGCTGGGTTGGCTTGGTTGATGAGCGGATGACGCGTTCATCGGCGAAGAATGAACGTTGACCGGTTCACGGACGTAGCAGCCATCGGCTTGTCGGGCTGTGCGCTTGCGACCTCTTCGAACACCGCGGCTGCGATCAATCCGTGATCCCTTCGAGCCCCGAGCGCGCCAGCACCGACGGTACTCGGGGTTTACGAATTGAACCGCGTTGAGCTGTGGTGCGACGTAATTATTCGGTCCGAAGAACGTTCTTGCACGAGATACTTTGCCGTTCGCCAGGTGCCGGGTGAGCCGGATCCGCTTCCTTTGCGCTACCTGGCACTTGTCGCGGAGTTGATCGCTGTGATCGTTCGCGGTGCAGCGAATGTCGCATGCAAGTCTGCGGCACCCCACACCAGTTGGTAACTGGGGCGCGACAGAAATATTCCGTCAGGCCCTCCTGATCGGCTTGTACTTCACACGACTTGGCTCCGCGTCACCAAGCCGCCTCTTGCGAACCGCTTCGTACTCGGTGTAGTTGCCGGCAAACCACTCCACATGGCTGTCGCCCTCGAAGGCCAGCATGTGTGTCGCCACACGATCGAGGAACCAGCGATCGTGAGAGATGATGAGCACCGTGCCGGGGAAGTTGAGCAGGGCTTCTTCCAGGGCGCGCAGGGTTTCCACGTCCAGATCGTTGGTCGGTTCGTCGAGCAGCAGGACGTTCGCACCACGCCGCAGCAACTTGGCAAGATGCACACGATTGCGCTCGCCACCCGAGAGCTGGCCGACAAATTTCTGCTGGTCTGAACCCTTGAAGTTGAAGCGTCCGACGTAGGCACGCGTCTGCATTTCATAGGTGCCGATGCGCAGAATGTCCTGGCTGTCGGAAATTTCTTCCCACACGGTTTTCGAACCGTCCAGGCTGTCACGACTCTGGTCGACGTAAGCCAGATCAACCGTGTTGCCGATGGTGATCGAGCCGGAGTCTGGTGTTTCCTGACCTGTCAGCATCTTGAAGAAGGTCGATTTGCCAGCGCCGTTGCCGCCGATGATGCCAACGATGGCTCCTCGCGGAATGCTGCAGTTCAGATCGTCGATCAGGAGTCGATCACCAAACCCTTTCGAAAGATGCTCGATCTCGATGACCTTTTCACCCAGCCGTTCACCTGGCGGAATATAGAGTTCGGAGGTTTCGTTGCGCTCCTGCACTTCCTTCGACATCAACTCATCGAACCGCGCGAGTCGCGATTTGCTTTTTGCCTGCCGGGCTTTCGGGTTGGCGCGTACCCATTCCAGTTCGGATTTGATCGTGCGCTGCCGGGCTTTTTCGGTCGATGCTTCCTGTTGCAGGCGCGAGTCCTTGTTTTCGAGCCAGTTGGTGTAATTGCCTTCAAGGGGAATGCCACGACCCCGGTCAAGCTCGAGAATCCAGCCGGCGACGTTATCCAGGAAGTATCGGTCGTGGGTCACTGCGACCGCGGTGCCCGGATACTCGCCGAGGAACCGTTCGAGCCAGGCAACGCTGTCGGCATCCAGATGGTTGGTCGGTTCGTCTAGCAGGAGCATGTCGGGGTTCGACAGCAGCAGTTTGCAAAGGGCAACCCGCCGACGCTCACCACCCGAGAGCCTGGCTACATCGGCATCCCATGCCGGCAGGCGCAAGGCATCGGCGGCGACATCCAGTGTCCGGTCCAGATCCCCCAGCCGTTGCAGGCATCGATCTGTGTGGACAATTCGCCCTGCCGGTCGATGAGGCGTGTCATCTCGTCATCTTCCATGGGCTCGGCAAACTTGTCGGAGATGGCGTTGTATTCATTGACGAGATCAACGACCTGCTGGAGCCCGCCTTCAACGTTGCCACGCACGTCTTTTGTTTCGTCGAGCATGGGCTCCTGCTGGAGGTAGCCGACGACGATGTCCTTCTGCGGTCGGGCTTCAGCTTCGATTTCCGTGTCCACACCCGCCATGATGCGCAGCAGGGTGGATTTGCCCGAGCCGTTCAGGCCGAGCACGCCAATCTTGGCGCCCGGGGAAAAATGACAGGTCAAATCTACCAGGACACACCTCGAGCTTTGTAATCCAAAATCTACCAGGACACACCTCGAGCTTTGTAATCCAAGGCGCACGCGCACGCCTGCCTAACTGCATCCTCCCGCACCCTCCCTCCCGCATCCACTCGCACCCACTACAGCCCGACCAGGTCCTCGTCGGTGAACCGGGCCGGTGTTGCGGCGCTCTCGCCGAACGTTCCGGTGTCCGGACCCGCATCCGCATCGAGTCCGCTCATGACCTGCTCGTGCGAGCGGGTGACGAGGCTCGTGCCACG
>JBGSHJ010000050.1:0-129670 GCA_041752315.1 Pseudomonadales bacterium | reverse complement strand
TCGACCGAGGTGGTGTAAGGCGGCTGCTGATAGCCCTTGTCCTGCAGGAATGTCTTCAGCGCGCGGTTCAGCACCGCCTCGCCGATCTCTTCGCGCAGGCGATAGAACACCAGCGAACCTTTCCGGTAATGGATGTACTGCTGATTCTCCACGCGGTACAGCGGCAGTTCTTCGACCGCCTCGCCGCCGCGGCCGGAGAGATAACCGTCCAATTCGGTCTTCAGGAAGCGCCGCATCTTGGCCCGGCCGTATTCCTTTTCCATGACCATCAGCGCCGAATACTGCGCCAGCGTTTCCACGATCACCGTTGCCCCCTGCATCTGCGCACCTGCCACCTGGTGTCCCCACCACTGATGCGCCATTTCATGCGCGGTGACATAAAAGGTCAGGTTGATGTCACGCCGGTCCCGGACATCGGTGATGAAGCCGATCGCCTCCGAAAATGGAATGGTGTTGGGAAACGACTGCGCAAACGTTGCGTAGAGTGGAAACTCGATGATGCGAAACTGCCTGTACTGATACGGCGAAAACTCCCTGGAGAAGTAGTCGAGGGACTTTTTTGCACTGTTCATCATCACGTCCACGTTCCAGTCATGTGCAGGATCGTGATAAACCTCCAGGGCAACGTCATTCCACATGCCCTTGCTGACGGCATATCTGGCGGACATGAAGGAAAAGAACGGCCAGATCGGAGTATCCATGGCGTATTCGAAGTACCGGCGGCCATCGGCAAACCACTGCCTGCGCAGATAACCCGGGGCGATCGCGATCTGATCGGCACTCGTACTCAGGGTAACCTTGAAGTCCGTGCGCTGTGAGACACCAAACTGCGTGGTGTCCAGCCAGGCCGGATCGCCCAGCCCAGGCATCCGGGTCACCGGCGGCAGACCGTGTTCACGGCGCTGATTGTTGTTCTGCAGTTCACGGGACACGTCGTATCCCGTAATGGGAAGAATCTCCGTGCTGTTGACAAACGTACCGTTTTCGACAATCCGGTTGTTCGGTCGATTGTTGACGAAACCAGGGTTGCGCCACTCGAATTCGTACTCGGCCCTCGTCGTACCCCCACTGGGCAGGGGTGCATGGAAAGTCAGCAGATAGTGACCAAGGCGCGCATCGGTTTGTGTGATGCTGGCATCGGACACATCCATCTTCACGATATCAAGCAGGGGATTGATGGTGAGGACAAAGGCATCGATGGGCTGGCTGGTGGTGTTGCGCAAGGCAATGGAACCGGCTGACCTCAGTCGTCGTTCGGCGGGGTAGATGTCGACGGTAGCCGTTATCGCATCCGCCTGCGGGAGTGGTTGGCCCAGGTAATGCCTGTACTTCCGTTCGTATTCCGCCTGGCTGGCCTCGATCTCATCCTCGGTGAGGTACTCATTCAGTATGTTGGTGTTGTAGAAGATCCAGCCACCCGTGCCGAGCAGGGCGACGATGGCGACACAGAGGACAAGGGTCACCGCACCAGTGGTTCGATCCCGAAGCTGTTTCAATCGCTCGTGAATCGAAAAGACGTATCCGCGCGGAAACAGAAGGTGGCTGACGACCAGCAGGATCACGCAGAACACCGTCCAGTAGAGCGTGAACCAGATGAAAGGTTCCAGAAAGTGGCCGTAACCATTGAGGTCCGAATGAATCGTTGCCGGAGCGCTGAACAGGTACAGATGGTGCTCGAAACCGAAACTCTCGGCCGCCGGGAACCCAAGGAAGAGCAGGATCATGCCGAGCATCCCGAGCCACCGGTTACCGGCCACCACGGCGATGAAAACGGCGAGAACGGCCAGCAGGGCAAAAAAGCTGCCGTTGATGAGGAACAACCCCTGCAGATACAGCAGTGGCTGCAGTTCGGTAAAACCGAGACTCAACTGGATGCTCACGCTGGTCAGCATCACGGCCAGCAACAGCGTGGCGATGATGGACCACAATGCGACGATCCTGGCCGCCACGATGACACCATTGGCGTAGGGAGTGGCGTCGAGAATGTCGGCCAACCGGTAGATGCGTTCGCGGTACACCAGTTCGCCCGCGTAATAGACAACGACCATCAGCACAACAAACAGGAAACCGCCTTCGATCGCCCTCAGCATGAGACCGGTGACAGGATAGGAATTGGTGTCGTAGGGGAGATTGGTCGACCCGAAGATCACTCCCGTGACGTTCAGCATGCCCATGGCCAGCAGAATGTAGAACGGTGCCGAGCGCAGTACGCCACGATAATCCATTCGCAATTGCGACAGGAACTGGTCCAGCAGTCGCGGTTGCGGCGTCGAAGCCGCCACCCGCTCATCTGTGTGCGGTACTTTGTCAACCTTCGGCTTTTTCCTGCGACCGGGTCCGACCAGTCTGAAACGAAAACGCCAGACGGTAACTGCAAGACAGAGCAGTCCTGCGGTGATCCAGATGGCGCGATTGGCGAGTACTGCGCTGCCGGTGAGCAGTTTCGGCAGATCGTGGTTGCGTTCGTGAACGGTCGCGTAACGGGAGGCCTCGCCAAATGCGGTACCGCCAAACGGATCGGCGTAGACAGACCACCAGAGATCTTCGGGGCCGGTAAAGGCGGTCATCACCCCGAAGCCAACGATGAAGGCGAGCGCGGCCGCGTAGGCCGCGGCCATCGACCGGAACAGTGCTGCCAGCGTGAAAAACGTCGCACACACAAAGAAGTAGTTGGGGATCACCAGCACCAGCAGCGTGAACAGGTAAGGGCTCAGCGCAAAGTCGCCGATACGCTCCTGGTCAAGCCACGGTGCAAAGGTCCCCACCAGCGTGCCGAGCAGCGCGGCCAGGCCGGTCAGCATGGCGAAGACCGTGCCACCGATGAACCGCCCAAGTACAAAAGGTACAGGGCGAACACCTGATGCAAACAGCACTTCTGCGGTACGTACTTCGTGGTCCCGCGTGATTGCATTGGCAACAAAGGCAATCGCTGGAAACATGCCGATGATGCTGAACACGAGATGGGTCTGGATGATGACAAAGTTCGAGTTCAGATTCAGTGCGCTGTCGTTGCCTCCGATCTGCACGGAATCCGATGCCATGCCCAGGAACGCAAA
This sequence comes from Pseudomonadales bacterium, assembly GCA_041752315.1. GTDB lineage: Bacteria > Pseudomonadota > Gammaproteobacteria > Pseudomonadales > Azotimanducaceae > SYFY01. The sequence continues at coordinate 126,614 of JBGSHJ010000050.1, read as the reverse complement.
CAGAAAAAACACACTGGCAACGATGACAAACAGCGGTGAGCGAAGCTGGTAGCGGCATTCGAACCGGATGATCTCGAACATCTCGTTCATGTCTGTTGGTCCAGACCGATATCGATACCGGCGTCCCCCAGGGTGCAGAGGTAGACATCTTCCAGCGTCGGCGATGCAGGTGTCGCGCCCGCCGGTGCGTCTTCTGCGTAGATCCGTGCTTCCAGTCTTCCTGCCCGGTTGCGTGTTGACAGGATACGGACGGAAGACCGCAACGGGATGAGGTCGTCATGATTGATCTGTCGTCGCCAGATTCTGCCGGTGAGCGCACGTGTCAGTTCTTCCGGCTCACCCTGCAACAGCACTCGACCAGCCGCCATGATGGCCATCCGTGGACAGAGATCAGCAACATCTTCGACGATGTGTGTGGACAGCAGGATGACCTGGTGGTCGCTGAAGCGGGTCAAAAGGTTCTGAAAGCGCCGGCGCTCGACCGGATCAAGTCCGGCTGTGGGCTCGTCGACGATGATCAGCTTCGGATTGCCGATCAGCGCCTGGGCAATTCCAAAACGCTGCCGCATGCCGCCGGAAAACGTGTCGATTGCCTGTTTGCGCACCTCCCACAGATTGGTGCGGGACAACAGGTAGTCCACCAGTCCCTGGCGCTCAGCCGACGGGATCCCCTTCAGCGCGGCGATGTGTTTGAGCATCACCTCGGGCGAGGTACGCGGATAGGCGCCAAATTCCTGTGGCAGGTAACCGAGTTGACGCCGCAGTGCCTGAGGGTCCTTGAGGGCGTCGATTTCATCCAGATGAATGCTGCCACTGTCGGGTTCCTGCAAGGTGGCCAGCGTTCGCATGAGGGTCGACTTGCCGGCGCCGTTAGGACCGAGCAGTCCGAACATGCCCTTGGGGATACGAAGGGTAACGTCGTCGAGAGCGCGAATACCGCCGGGATAGGTCCTGCAGAGATGTTCGATCCGCAACATCGTAGGTTTTCCGCACAGCAGCCTGGAGGCGCTACTTTAGCCTGTTTATCTCCTGTTCATGGCAGGCTCGGTTTCCAGGTGTCCTGTCGAATCGAAAGCGGATGGCAGACGAACCTCCCAGGTGCTCAGCCGAAAAGTAGACCGTTTTGGTCAGGTATTGCATACTCCTGAAGGTAAATTGGGATTACCAGCTCGATGCGTCTGACTACCAAGGGCCGTTATGCGGTCACAGCGATGCTCGATCTCGCCCTGAACGGCAGTGCAGGTCCGGTCAGTGTTCTCGACGTCTCCCGGCGCCAGGGGATCCCCGGTGCCTATCTGGAACAGCTGTTTGCCCGTCTGCGCCGTGGTGGACTGATTGAATCGGTGCGTGGACCTGGCGGAGGTTATGTGCTGTGCCGGAGGTCGGACACCGTATCGATTTCCGACGTGCTAGTTGCCGTCGGTGAAGGCGTTGACGCAACACGTTGTCATGGCGCCGCAGATTGCCAGGACGGCGAACAGTGTCTGACCCACGAGCTGTGGTCTGAACTTTCGGACCAGATTGATGGCTTCCTGCGTGGCATCACGCTGGCCAGCCTGGTCGAACGGGCTGGCCACACTTCGACGGCAGGTGGACAACCGCATCGCGCTGCACCTTTTGCACTCGGACTGATTCGCGCCCGCAACCTCTGACAGCCTGACAAGAGAGACCACGCAAGACCATGACGGATCCCGTATATCTGGATTACGCCGCCACGACGCCGGTCGATCCCGTCGTCGCCGGTGCGATGACTGCTTGTCTCGAGTTCACCGGCAATTTTGGCAACCCCGCGTCCCGCTCGCATGTGTTCGGATGGCGGGCGGAAGAGGCTGTTGAAACGGCTCGAGCGGAGGTCGCTGCACTCATTGGCGCTGATCCACGAGAGATCATCTGGACCTCCGGCGCGACGGAGTCCGACAACCTCGCGCTGAAAGGGGTTGGCGCAACGGGAGGTGCACGGGGTTCCACACGCAGACATATCGTCACCTGCATCATCGAACACAAGGCCATTGTCGACACCTGCAAGTACCTCGAAACACAGGGTTTCGAGGTGACCTGGCTGACCCCGGCAGACAATGGAACGATCAGTCCACAGACGGTCGCAGCGGCCCTCCGGCCCGACACGCTGATCGTTTCGATCATGCACGCCAACAACGAACTCGGGGTGCTCAATGACATCGCCGGCATCGGCGCGGCCTGTCGTGCCAACGGGACTCTGTTCCACAGCGATGCAGCGCAGAGTTTTGGCAAGGCGTTGATCGATGTCCGCACGATGCCGATCGACCTGCTGTCGATCTCCGGCCACAAGATCTACGGACCCAAGGGCGCAGGGGTTCTTTATGTCCGCCGCGAACCACCGGTCCGACTGCACCCGATGATTCACGGAGGTGGCCATGAATTTGGCATGCGCTCCGGTACGCTGGCGACGCATCAGGTGGTCGGCCTGGGCACGGCGGCCCGCCTGATGGGCGAAAGAATGATCGACGAAAACGCGCGGTTGACCCGATTGCGCAATCGGCTGCTCGGCCATCTGCTGCAGATTCCCGACACCGTACTGCATGGCGGAGATGCTCCCAGATTGCCAGGAATCGTGAATGTCGGTTTTGGTGGCATTGATGGCGAGACACTCCTGCTTGCACTGGATGACATCGCGGTGTCATCGGGTTCTGCCTGCACATCGGCTTCGGTCGAACCATCCTATGTGCTGCGTGGTATCGGAGTTCCGGACGCACTGGCGCATGCGTCTGTTCGCTTCAGTGTGGGTCGTTTCACCACCGAGGCCGACATCGATCACACCGGTCGGCGGGTGGCTGAAGTGGTTGGTCGATTGCGTCTGCCTGACTGAAAGCAAGGTGGGTGGTAGCAGCCCCCCCCCCGATGGAATTCACCTTCGGCGAATTCCATCAGAGGGAAGCAGAACTCACCTTCGCCGAATTCCACCAGAACAGGGAAACTCACCTGCGGCAAATACCACCGGGGGAGGCGCGGCATGAAATTGCGGTGGTATCCCGGGGGCTTGACGTATAATACGCCGCCCAAATCGGACTAACGCCTAAAATCTCAATAAATTCAAAGAGATAGGCGACTTTATCGAGTGTCTGCCGGATCTGACGGAGATCTCTGGACGAGCAGCAGCACATTTTGTCAATGCATTCAGCCCTGGAGTGATCACATGACCGTCGAACGAACCCTTTCCATCCTCAAGCCTGATGCTGTTCAACGGAACATCATCGGCGAGATCTATTCCCGCTTCGAAAAAGGCGGGCTGCGTATTGTCGCAGCGCGCATGATGCGAATGACCGAGGAGCAGGTGAGAGGTTTTTACGCGGAACATGAAGGCAAGAAATTCTTCTCGGCCCTTTGTGACTACATGCGTTCCGGTCCGGTCGTGGTTCAGGTTCTTGAAGGAGAAAATGCCATCGCAGTGAATCGCAAGCTGATGGGCGCGACCAACCCCGCTGATGCGGAGCCGGGCACCATTCGTGCAGACTTTGCCGAGTCCATCGACGCCAATGCCGTTCATGGCTCGGATTCTCCGGCTGCGGCCGCACGCGAGATCGCGTATTTTTTCTCGGCTGACGAAGTCTGTTCCCGCAATTGACACCATGAGCAGCGGCGCAACCAGCTTCTATTCGTTCACCAGGGACAAGCTGGAGGCATTTTTTGTCGCCGCCGGGCACCAGAAGTTTCGTGCCCGGCAGTTGATGAAGTGGGTTTACCACCAGGGCATCACGGACGTTCAGGCGATGACGGATCTTTCTCGCCTGCAGCGCGACTGGCTGTCAGCCACGCTGAACTTTCGTCTCCCGGAAATCCACTCCGTGGCGCGCAGTGTCGATGGCACCATCAAGTGGGTGGTGCGCGTGACCAACGGCAACTGCGTCGAAACCGTGCTCATTCCTGATCGTGGCCGCAATACGCTGTGTGTTTCATCGCAGGTCGGCTGCATGCTCGACTGCACGTTCTGTGCAACCGGCAAGCAGGGCTTCAATGGCAATCTGTCGGTGGAAGACATCATCGGTCAGGTGCTGATTGCCAACGGTGATCTCGCCACACGCGGCGAGGCGGTGACCAACATCGTGTTCATGGGCATGGGTGAGCCCCTGCTGAATTTTGACAACGTGCTGGATGCCACCTCGCTGCTGATGGATGACCTGGTGTTCGGCATCTCCAAGCGTCGTGTGACGGTCAGCACCGCAGGCATGGTGCCCGGTATCCGCAAGCTTGCCGCGTTGACGGATGTCTCCCTCGCCATCTCGCTGCATGCACCGCGAGACGAGCTGCGTGATCAGCTGGTACCACTGAACAGGAAGTACCCGATCAGCGAACTCCTGTCTGCCTGTCGGGAGTATCTGAGCGTACTGGGTGAAAAGCGGAGCCTGACGATCGAGTACACGCTGTTGCGTGGTGTCAACGACAGTTTGCGTGAAGCCAATGAACTGGCATTGCTCTTGCGCGACGTACGCTGCAAGATCAACCTGATTCCTTTCAATCCTTTCCCTGGCTCCGGGTTCGAGCGGCCGAGCATGGAGTCGGTGCGCAACTTTCAGACACTGCTGCTCAATCAGGGTTACGCCACGATGCTCCGGACGACGCGTGGCGAAGATATTGCAGCGGCCTGCGGACAGCTGGTTGGCCAGGTGACGGATCGAACACGTCGTCAGGAGCGTTATCGCAATCGGGATAGCGAAAGGCCGGAGGCGACCCGGTTGTCGTTGCAGGAGCTTGCATGAGGCATGCGGTCTGGACGTTGTCAGTCCTGTGGTTGACAGTGCTGTTGCTGGCTGGCTGTGTGACACAATCCAGCGGCGGACTGCCGGAACCTGCACCGAAGGCCGAGCGGGCGCAGGCCCAGATTGCCGTCGGCAGGGGATACATCGGCATTGGCAGCTGGTCCAACGCCAAACGTGCGCTGGAAAAGGCGCTTGTCTTTGATCCCGGCTCTGTCGAAGCGCATGTGCTGTTCGCTGTCGCCTACGAGGCGGAAGAAGAGTACGAACTGGCTGAGAACTACTATCGCAAGGCGCTGCGCCTGGACCCGAAGGATCCCCAGGCGCTCAACAACTATGGCGCATTCCTGTTCCGGCGTGACCGCCTGGATGAAGCCACCACGCAGCTCAAGAAAGTCGTCAAGGACACGGAGTATCGTGCACGCCCGCAAGCCTTCGAAAACCTGGGACTGGTGGAGCTCAAGAGAGGCGATCTGACTGCCGCCGCCGCAGCTTTTGAACGTGCATTGAGTCTGAACCGGAATCAGCCTGTGAGTGCCCTCGAACTGGGTTACATGGCGTTTGATCGAGGTGAACTGGGGCTTGCTTTCCAGCGGTATGAAGAATTCAAGAAATACGCCAAACCCAGTGCTCGCAGCCTGTGCCTCGGCATGAAACTGGGTGCGGCTGCCAACAACCCGGATCAGGTGGCAAGCGCGGCCATGGCGCTGAAAAACCTGTTTCCAAATTCCAGGGAAGCGGCGTCGTGCCCGGTACCGAGCCAGTAGGCGCCGATTCCGCAGGACGTGTCCTTCGCAGTGCTCGTGAAGCACTCGGACTGTCACGTCGGGAGATTGCCGAAGCGCTGAACCTGCTGGAATCCACGGTGGTCGCCATCGAGGACGATGACCGCGCACGTCAACCGGAGCCTGTATTCCTGCGCGGTTATGTCCGCAACTATGCCAGGTTGCTCCGACTCGATCCTGAACCCCTGGTCGCGGCACTGAACAGCGAAAGACGTCCCGTCGCGACACCGGTCAAGGTTCCAAAACCTCTGGCATCCAATAAATGGCTCTGGCCGGTTGCCGGTGCATTGGTGGCATCGCTGCTCCTGCTTGTCACGGTGTTTTATCTGCTGGGAACAACACCGCAGGATGCGGTATCCATGGATGAAAAAACCGTTGCGCAGGAACCCTCTGCGGCGGACGGCCAGGGGGACTATGCAGGTGATTCGAAAGCGCAGGAACCGCCTCTGTCCAGGGACAACAACACCCCTGCGCGCCTCGCCCCACTGCCGAACGACGGGCCCGTCGATTCTGCCGGCACGCCTGCTTCCGATGCTCCCGTTCTGGTCGAGATCGATACCGACGGCGCCGATTCGCCACCAACGGGGGAGGCTGTCGAAGGGGTGGACAAGCTGGTCAGTCTTCTGTCGACAGATATCGACCCTGTGATTGACGCTGTCGAGGTATCCGCTCAGGGAGATGCAGCAACGACGATCAAGCCAAGGCGTCTGAACCGTGGCACCGACCGCATCCGTCTGGATTTTGTTGCGGATTGCTGGGTACGGGTGAAGGACATCAACGGCAAGATGCTCTTCAGCGACATGGGACGAGCGGGTGGCGCGATCGAACTGCTCGGCACGGGTCCGTTTGATCTTCTGCTGGGGAACGCGCCGGGTACAACCCTGCAGTGGAATGGTGTACCAATCCCGCTGCAGCCATACATGCGCAACAACGTCGCCACGCTCAAGGTGGGTGACACGCCCCTGGCGCACGCTGACGAGCGGCCGGCACCGCAGTGACAGCGCCGGTGCGACGGAAAGGGAAACCCTGACCTGCCCGATTTGCAGGGCGGGTCACGCAGACGAACCACAGAAGAACACAGGTACGGACCATCAGATGTTGCAGACCGTTCGAGGCATGCGCGTAGTACTTCCAGCCGAAGCACGCCGCTTTCGTTTTGTTGAAGATCTGGTACGTCAGGTGTTCCTGCAATACGCCTACGAGGAAGTACAACTGCCGCTGCTGGAAGCAACCGAACTCTTCAGCCGAGGGGTAGGAGAAGCCACCGACATCGTCGAAAAGGAAATGTATGTCCTCCAGGATCGTGATGGCGACAGCATCGCGTTGCGTCCGGAAGGCACGGCAGGGTGTGTACGGGCCCTGGAAGAAGCGGGTTCCCTGTACAACCAGGTTCAGCGTGTTTTTTACTCGGGCCCGATGTTCCGCTACGAGCGGCCACAGAAGGGGCGCTATCGCCAGTTCACGCAGATTGGCGCGGAAGCGTTTGGCCTGCGCGGTCCTGACGTGGACTTCGAACTGCTGGATATGAGTCATGCCTGCTGGCAGGCGCTGGGAATCGCCGATGCCGTTACGCTTGAAGTGAACACGCTGGGTTCACGCGACAGCCGGCTCGCCTATCGCGCGGCGCTGCTGGACTACCTGGCACCTTTTGCGGGTGAACTGGATGCAGACAGCCAGCGTCGTCTGAAGACAAATCCCCTGCGCATACTCGACAGCAAGGACCCTCGTACCCGGGAAATCATCCAGGGTGCACCAGAGCTTCCCCAGTATGTGGACCATGAGAGCCGCGCCAGTTTTGAGGCGCTGCAGGGCCTGCTGTCCGAGCTGCAGATCCCGTTTGTCCTGAATCCGGCTCTGGTTCGGGGTCTGGACTATTACACGCACACGGTTTTCGAGTGGACGACCCAACGCCTGGGCGCACAGGGCACCATCTGCGCGGGAGGTCGATACGACGGTCTGGTCGAGACGCTTGGCGGTCGACCGACCCCGGCTGCGGGGTTTGCGATGGGCATCGAACGTGTGGTCCTGCTGCACGAAGTCATGCAGCCACAGGCGCTGGAAGCCGGCCAGAGCACGGATGTGTTCATCTGCATCCAGGATGCGAGCCTGGCCGGACAGGCGATGGACGTCGCCCGGCAATTGCGCACCGGTTTGCCGAACCTTCGTGTTCGTACCGGGTTGGGTGGCGCCAAACTGAAAGCACAATTCAAGAAGGCCGATGACAGCGGCGCACGTTTTGCCGTCATCATCGGCGTCGATGAAGTGGCACGGGGCGTACTGACCCTGAAGCCGCTGCGGGCCGGGGATGGAGAGCAATTGGAGTTGACTCCCGAGGCCCTCATCACGCATGTTGCGCGCGGCATCCGGCGGGCTTCGCCAGCCCCCCAAGGGCCCACCCCTCACCGGTCAGCCCCCCAATAGTTCGAGGAAGCAAGTTGTGTCCGAGTACCTGAGTGAAGACGAGCAGCTGGAATCGCTGCGCAACTGGTGGCAGCGTTATGGCATCTGGTTGCTGGCAGGCCTGCTGGTTGCGGTGGGTGGTTATCTAGGCTGGCAGTGGAACCAGCAGCACACGCTGGACAAAGCGCTCAAGGCGTCTTCGCTCTATCAATCCTGGCTCGATGCCGGTGAAGACGAGGCAAAGCAGGAGAGTGTGCTGGCCGAGCTGGAAGCGCAGGCCAAAGGTGGTGCGTACCACAGTTTTGTGCTGTTCCGGCAAGCGGCCAGGGCTGCGGAGGCCGGGGAGCTCGAGAAGGCCGAACCTCTGTTGCAGACGGTCATCGATGGTTCGGATGATGCTCTCCTGCGCAATCTGGCCATTCTGCGCCAGGCCCGCGTGCTGCAGGGCCTGGATCGATCCGACGAGGCACTGAAGCTTCTCGACAGGGTCAGTGGTGAAGGCTACAAAAATCTGGCCCTGGAGTTGAAAGGTGACATTCACATGGCCAGGGACGAGCGCGAACAGGCGCATCAGGCCTATGCCGCTGCGCTGGCCTCCCTGGAAGAAGGTCAGAAGGATCCACTGCTCGAAGCCAAGGTGAACAATGCGGCTGTTCCCGGAGTTTCTGACAAAGCAACCGACACGAAGGCAGACACAACGGCTGACTCGTCCACTGAAACAGGGGAAGAAGCCCCGGTGGTGAGCGATATTGCGACCAAGGAGGCCATGCCAGTGACGCAGGCTCCGGATGCACCGGCAGCAGAAGCTTCAGAATCCTCGACAGCTGGCGACGCTGCAACGGGCGAAGCACCAGCCAAATCAGCGGATGCCGACGATGCTCCATAATCCGACATTTGCCAGAACCGGTCTGCTGTTTGCGTTGATGCTTCTGTTGGGTGGATGTTCCTGGTTCTCCTGGTTGCCCTGGGTTGACGATGAGGACGACAAGGACCCGCTGGAGCCGGCTGAACTGGTCAAGATCGCCAAACCTGAAGTAAAGATCAACACCGAATGGAAACGCGGAATCGGCAGCGGGCTGGGGAAGAAGTACCTTCGACTGCGCCCCCTGGTTCTTGCGGACCGCATCTACGCCGCAGATGGTTACGGTTATGTTGCTGCGTATGATCGTTATTCCGGCAAGCGTGCATGGGATGCCAGGGTAGATCCGCTGAAGCGCGGCATTCTCTCAAGCCTGAATTTTTTTGATCGCCGGGATCCCAGCTTTGTCGGTGGCCTGGGCAGTGGTTCGGGAATGATCCTGGTAGGTACCGTGAATGGGTTTGTGGTCGCTCTTTCCGCAGGGGATGGCACACAACTGTGGCGCTCTGATGTGCGCAGTGAGGTGCTGTCCGCGTCGGTAGCCGAAGACGGCATGGTATTTACCCAGACGGTCGACGGCCGACTGGTGGCGCTCAACGCCGAGACCGGCGTGCAGGTCTGGAGTTTCAACAATCAGGTACCGGTGCTGACCCTGCGTGGCACCAGCTCACCGGTGTATTCCTCCGGTGCTGTAGTGACGGGCTTTCCAAATGGCAAGGTCAGTGCCATCCGTGCGGAAAATGGTGAACCGATCTGGGAGCAACGGGTCATGTTGCCGGAAGGCCGATCCGAACTGGATCGAATTGTTGATGTTGATGGCACTCCGCTGATTTCAACGGGCAACATCTATGTGGCGTCGTTTCAGGGCAGGATCAAGGCCCTCCGACAGCGTGATGGCTCGCAGATCTGGGAGCGGGACATTTCCACCAATCTTGATCTCGCAGAAGGTTATCGTCAGATCTATGCCGTTGATGAGGCCGATATCATCACCGCCTTTGACCGGGATACAGGCGAAGTCATATGGACGCAGGATGCCTTGAAGCGCCGTCGTCTGTCACCGCCTGTAGCCTTTTCGAATTATCTCGTGGTAGGGGACGACGATGGGTACCTGCATGTGCTTGCGCAGAGCGACGGACGTTTCCTCGGTCGCCGCAAGATAGACGGCAACGGTTTGCGCAGTGGCATGTCAGTCGCCGATGGCACGCTGTTTGTTCTTGGCAATTCCGGAAAGCTCTCGGCGCTCACCATCGAGGAGCGCTGATGCCCACGATCGCGCTGGTCGGACGGCCCAATGTTGGCAAGTCCACTCTCTTCAATCGTTTCACGCGTACCCGGGATGCGCTGGTTGCCGATGTACCTGGACTGACACGCGACCGGCGTTATGGCCGGGCAGATCTTGATGGAGTACCCGTAACGGTCGTGGATACGGGTGGCCTGTTTGGGGACGAAGTGCTGGCGGAAGCACTCCAGGCGCAGACCTGGAGGGCAGTACTCGATTCACAACTGGTCCTGCTGATTCTTGATGCACGAGCGGGCCTGAACGCGCTGGATGCGGAAATCGTCGACGAGATGCGTCGTCGTGGTGCCCGCGTGGTGGGTGTCCTCAACAAGATCGATGGGCTCGACCAGGAAACTGCCAGCGCGGACTTTTCGCGTCTTGGCCTCGGGGACTTCGAGCACATTTCAGCGTCACATGGTCACGGCATGTCCCAGCTGCGAGAACGAATTCTCGCTGAACTGGCGGATATCGCGCCGACCGGTGAAGACGCCGCTGCAGCTGGACAACTTGCTGCACCTGGTAACGCGATACGGGTTGCGATCATCGGCCGGCCGAATGTCGGAAAATCCACGCTCATCAACCGCCTGCTGGGCGAAGAACGGCAGGTGGTCGCCGATCTGCCAGGAACGACGATGGATGCCATCGACATCCCGTTCGAGCGCGACGGTGTCAACTATGTACTGATCGATACCGCAGGTGTCCGTCGCAAAGGCCGGGTTGACGGGATCGCCGAAAAGTTCTCGGTCGTCAAGTCGCTGGATGCCATTGGCCGTGCACACGTGGTCATTCTTGTCATCGATGCCAGTGAAGGTGTAGTCGAGCAGGACCTGCATGTCCTGCAGTTTGCAACCGAAGCCGGAGCTGGCCTGATCATCGCTGCAAACAAGTGGGATGGACTGACCTCCGACACCCGCGACCGGGCCATGACGACCCTTGATCGACGGCTCGATTTTGTCCCATGGGCGGATGTACACAGGATTTCCGCGTTGCATGGCACCGGCGTCGGCAAACTCTGGTCAGCAGTGCAGGATGTCCACCGAAGTGCTGCGTTTGATGTGTCGACCACCTTGTTGAACAAGATCCTTCAGGGGTTGGTTGCAAGCCACTTTCCACCCACCGTGCGTGGTCGACCGATCAAGCTGAAGATGGCTTCGCGCAAGGGTGGCCACCCACCCACCATCATAGTCCACGGCAATCAGGTGGATGCCTTGCCGGCGAGTTATGTCCGTTATCTGGAAAATGGATTCCGTCAGGCACTGCGGCTGGCTGGCACTCCCATTCGAATCATCCTGAAGGCCCCGGAAAATCCGTTTGCCGGGCGCCGCAACGTGCTCACGCCACGGCAGCAGCGTGCGCGCGAACGGGTCAGGCGGCACAGTCGTTAGCAGGTTCAGGCTGCATTTTCTGCAGCCTGTCAGCGGTTTCGGTCGGCTTGCTGGCTTCAGGCAGCAGTCACTTGCAGACGGAACAGGCTGCCGATTCGGGCGAGTACCGACATCAGCATTCGCAGCCCTCGATTGTGGACACGAACAGCGCCCGGATCGACTCGACTGACATACATCGACAGGCGCAGCAGATCCGGTTGGGCAATGGCCCTCTCGAATCGACCTCCATGCTCGACACGACAACGGACTGTCGAAGTCGGGGAAGCATTCCAGAAAGTGTGGACATCAGCGGGCGTCAGCAGCACTGACTCACCGGCGCGGCAGACCCTTCGGGTGTTGCCGATCTGCAGACCGAACTCACCGGCCAGCACGCTGATGCGTTCGTCGTGTCCTTCATGAGAGTGCATGGGCGGACCGGTCACTCCAGGGTCGAGTTCAAACTCGAAGATGAATGGGCCGCCATCAAGGCCTGAACGGATGCAGGTGATCCGCTCTCCCTTGTTCGGACTCATTGTCTGACCTTCACGCATGTTTTTCCTCCTGCAGTTTCTGCAAGTGATCCAGTACCGTCCTGACCAACCACTGCACATGGCGGATCGCCGCCTTCAGGTCATATCCGCAGTCCTCGAGATAGATCCAGCCCGTGGCAGAGAGCGGAATTCGCAAACCGGCTGTCGCAGATTCGATGTCTGCACGAGGCACGTCGGGAAATGCCGTTTTCAGCACGTCTCGCAGCCGATCCCTGTTTTCAGGACGTGTCCTGTGCAGTATTGGCGCGGCCCAGCTTGCCGTTGCGAGCACCCGACTGAGCGTTCGACTGGCTTGAAAGCGGGTAAACAGGTTTTTTGTGTATGCCGGCAGTTCATCGACGGTTTCGCACATTGGGTAACCAACGAGGCGTTGCAGGTGCGGCATGGTCGCTGTCTGCAGTTCCTCGAGACTGCGGAAGTGCCGATACAGGGTTCGTTCGGCAATTCCTGCGCGTATCGCAACTGCGCGCATCGAAGGCTCCATCCCGTCTTCGATCTGGGCGATGGTTGCGGCGATGATTCGATCAGCGACGATCTGTGCCTGTTCTGCCCGCAGCGAGGATGTTTGCTGAACCGGACTGGCGTCGGGCATGAAATTTCCTGAACGTGACAGACTGTCTGCCATAAATGCAGACTACATGCCAGGAATTGTTTTCGTCAAGCGCGGTTCAGATCATTGGCCAGAGGGTGCAAAAACGGCCATCGCGGTCACTGGATCGACCCGATTCCCATTCATGCTGACGGACCAGTGCAGATGCGGTCCTGTGGCACGCCCCGTCGCGCCAACCAGGCCGAGGAGTTCGCCGGCTGCCACCGCAGCACCATCCCTGGTCTTGATCTCGCTCAGGTGACACACCATGGTGATGAGTCCCTGGCCATGGTCGAGGAAGACGGAATTGCCGTTGAAGTAAAAACTGCCCGTCAGCCGCACGGTTCCCGGAGCGGGGGCAAGGACTTTCGTGCCGGTGGGTGCAGCCAGATCGAGTCCTGCGTGGGGATTGCGGGGTTCACCATTAAAAACGCGTCGAAAGCCAAACGGGCTGGAGACTCTGCCGTTGAGTGGCTGGTCCAGTCGTGCAGGTGCGGAACCTGCGCTGAAACTCAGGTAGACCTGCTCCATTCGAGCGGCTTCGGCTTCGATACGCTGCAGATCCGCAGGGTCGGGATTGACCATCTTTGGATTGGCAATGGTCAGTCGCTGCTCGGGATAGGTCTTGGGGTGAACCTGGAAATCCAGCGTCGTCGAGGGCTCGCCATGAATCTGCACCTGATGCCTTCCGGCTTTTGCGGCAATGTTGATGCCGATGAAGGCTTGGCCCGCGCGCATCAATACCGGGCGCCCTTCGTACGCCACCCACGCCACATTGTCGGCAACCGGGAGCACATGGATGCCGCCGGGCACGCTTTCGGCAAATGATCGTCCGGCCATGAAGAACAAGGCAAGAACCGTCCCGGCGCAAAAGGTTGCCCGGACCAATCTACTCCCTGGCACGGGTGACACCCTCTACCAGCAGGCGGGCTTCTCCATCCTGCATCCTGGCCCGCACATGCTGGCCGGCGCGCAGGTCCGTCGTTCGGGTGAGGGCATGGCCTTCACTGTCTGTCAGGATCGAATAGCCGCGTGCAACCGTATGCAGGGGGCTCAGGGCATCGAGTGTCCGGGCGAGGCCGCCCAGCGAACTGTTCAGCAGTCGAAGCCGCTGCGTCAGACTGCCGGTGCTGCGCACCTGCAAGCGAAGCAGTTCTGCCCGAGCCTGGTCCAGCCGATGTTGCGGATGCTGACTGCTCAGCGCCCGGGCCTGATCATTCAGCTGGCGGTTGGCCATTTTCAACGCGTGGCCCATCGCCAGTTGGGAGCGATGAGCAAGATCATCTGCACGCTGCATCCATTGCTGCAACTGGGCGAACGGGCTGACCAGTCGTGAGCGCAGGACATCGAGCCTTCCACGATGTTGCTGGAGCCGGCGCTGAAAGGACGCGGTCAGCGTGTGCTGCACGCCAGACAGTTGTCGCGAAAGTTCGGTGCGATGGGGTGTGCTCAGCTCGGCAGCTGCGGAGGGCGTTGGTGCCCGCAGATCGGCCACATAGTCGGTGATCGCCGTGTCAATCTCGTGGCCGATTGCGGAAATGGTGGGCACCGGACAAGCGGCCACCGCGCGTGCCACGCTCTCCAGATTGAAGGCCCACAGATCTTCAAGAGAGCCACCGCCGCGCGCAAGGATGACCAGGTCCGGCTGCGTGATGCCTGCCATCTCCGGAATCCGCGCCAGTGCCGCGAGAATCTGTGGTTCGGCGGCGCTGCCTTGAACGGCGACATCGAGGACCACAACCTCGATCAACGGATATCGCCTTCGCCAGACGCTGAGCATGTCCTGCAGCGCTGCGCCGGTGGCCGATGTAATCACAGCCACCCGCTTTGGCATTGCGGGCAACGCGCGTTTTCGGCTGATCGCGGTCAACCCTTCGGCATCGAGCTTCTTCAACAAGGCTTCGAACGCACGGCGCAAAGCCCCTTCACCCGCTTCTTCAATGTGTTCGGCGATGATCTGAAAATCGCTGCGTGCCTCGTACAGGGTGACCTTGCCACGAATGAGAACCTGCATGCCGTCCTTCGGCTTCATCCGCATGTAGCGATTCCGATTGACGAACATCGCGGCGCGAAGCTGGGTTGAATCGTCCTTGAGTGTGAAATACCAGTGACCCGAAGAAGGAACCCGGAAATTCGACAGTTCGCCGGTAATCCAGACCATGCCAAGACCATCCTCGATCAGCAGTCGCGCACGGCGGGCAAGATCTGTCGGTGAGAGGATCTGCCGGTGAGCCGGTTGATGCGAAGTTGTCGTGGGATCATTCATGCAGGCATTCTAACGTCAGATGACCGGTGTTCCGCACGCCGCATGCTTGACAGGCGCAACTGCGCGTCTTTCACTGCAGGTTCAAACACCTGGGGTGACCCGAAAGATGATGAGGAAAAATCAATGCTGAAGGCAGTGCAACTTGGCAGTCGGGCAGGGATGCGCGTGTCCCGGCTCTGTCTGGGGACCATGAACTTTGGTGTGCCCGGCAAGGGACATCAGGGCGACTGGACACTGCCCATCGAAGCCGCGCGACCGATTTTCAAGGCTGCCATGGACCACGGTCTGTTCTATTTTGACTGTGCGGATGTCTACGGGATCGGCGCGAGCGAGGAAGTGGTTGGCAGGATCCTGCGGGAATCGTTTGCGCGTCCGGACTATGTGCTGGCAACCAAGATTTCCATGCCGATGGGTCGCGGTGCCAACATGGGTGGATTGTCCCGCAAGCATGTCAGGGAGGGGATCGATGCCTGCCTTGTGCGCCTGGGTCACGATTACGTTGACCAGCTTGTCATCCACCGCCATCCGCATGGTATACCCGGGCAGGCATTGGTACCCATCGAAGAAACACTGCAGGCACTGGACGACGCCGTTCGGGCCGGCAAGGTGCTTTATCTGGGTGCCTCGTCGATGTTCGCGTGGCAGTTTGTAGAATTGCAGATGACGGCCCGCCTTGAAGGACTCACTCCCTTCATCTCCATGCAGAATCACTACAATCTCGTCTATCGCGAAGAAGAGCGGGAAATGCTCCCGTATTGCGAGTCCCAGGGGATCGCGGTAACCCCGTGGTCACCGCTGGCCCGGGGGATCCTGACCGGTGCCTACAGTGGCGGTTTTGCCACCGGCACGACCGATCGCTCCAGGGGTGCGGATCGCAAGCGGACAGAATCACTCTATCGCGGTGCACAAACGTTCGCGATTGCCGATCGGGTTGTCGAGGTGGCCAACCGACGCGGGGTGAAACCGGCACAGGTGGCACTGGCCTGGCTGATGGGCAAGTCGACGGTGACTTCGCCGATCGTCGGCGTCTCCAAACCCGCGCAACTCGATGAACTGGTTGCGGCCACCGAGATCAGGCTTGATGATCAGGAAGCGGTGTATCTCGAGGAGTTGTACGAACCGGTGGAAAACCTGTTGTCGACAGGTTCGTCCTGAGGTGTCGTGCCGGTCACGGGGCAGTGCAATGCTGCCCCCGGTCCGTGAGTCGTGCGTGCTGATCCCCGGTTATTCGCCAACGGTCCCGTTGAGTCTCTCGACTGCCCGCAGATAGTCCTCCATGAACTCGAACATGAGCGTTCGGGTACTCTGAATGGAGTTCATCAGGCCTACACCCTGGCCGACAAAGTAGGTCGAAAGCTGCCTCGCACCTTCATGGCCACCTTCCGCGAGTTTGTTGACCTTGGCCAGTGCCGGTTCGGCAACCCTCGATTGCAGTGGCATCGCCAGCGGTGTTGGCGCGTCTTCGTCTTCCCAGGCGTCCGTCCATGCCGAGCGAAGCTGGCGTGAGTACTTTCCCGTGCGGGCCTTGGAGCGCACGGTTTGCCGGGACGAAGCCTGGACATATTTTTCCTTGATGACCTGGGGTGTCTCGGCTTCGATCGTGGTGAGCCACATCGACGCTGTCCAGGCGCCCGCTGCACCCATCGCCATGCACGCTGCCATCTGTCGGCCGGTTACGATGTCACCGGCTGCAAGCACTGGCACACCGTACTTTTCAACCGCCATGCACACTTCAGGCACAAGAACCAGTGTCGAAACCTCGCCGCAGTGGCCACCTGCTTCGGTGCCTGCAGCAATCAGGATGTCGACCCCGGCTTCCGCCTGCTTGACGGCGTGTTCCTTGGCACCCACCAGTGCCGCGGTTGCGACCCCGCGTTCCCTGCCCATTTCAATCATGTAACGAGGCGGGACCCCGAGGGCGTTGACGATCAGTTTGATGGGATGTGCAAAGGCGATGTCGATGATGGTGGCGGCACGGCCTGCAGTCAGAAATCCGCCAGCCCCACCTCGACGATTGGCGTAGACATCCGCCGAGTCGATCCCGTGCCTGGCGAGAATGCCGGCAGCAAAGGTCCGATGCTCTTCCGGAACCATCGCCTCCAGTTCCTGGCCGGTGACGTTGTCATCGTTGATGGCCATGCTGGTTGGCGCGATCAAGTCCACGCCATAGGGCTTGCCATCAATGTGTTCGTCGATCCAGCGCAGGTCGATTTCCAGTGATTCCGGCGTGTGTCCGGCGGCGCCCAGCACGCCCATGCCTCCCGACTTGGAAACCTCCACCACCACATCCCTGCAGTGCGTAAATGCCAGGAGTGGAAACTCGATCCCTAGCAGCGAACAGATTGTTGATTTGATGGTCTCGCCCTCGTTGCGTGAATAGCGGGTAGTCTAACGCCTGAATCGAACGGAAGGCTGCCTGACGTAATCTGTATATAACTTCAAGAAGTATGAGCAAATTCACGTTTTTGCTAGCTGGTCGGCGGTGTGGTGCGGCTACAATTGCACATCACGACAAGCAGTCAAAGGTGGAAAGTGCCGCTACCAAGTATTTTGTTCAGGAATCGTACGGACGAGCAGGGGCAGGCGACCTTCTGGGATACCCAGAGTGTGCACGATGCGATTGGCGACGGGACAACCCAGTCTGTTCGATCCACCGAGCGCCTGCTGGAAAAAGCCGAGTTGTTGCCACCGACATTGAAACCAGAGGAAGTTACCGATGAATTCGGGCGTCCACCCATCCGTCTGGTGCTCGAACACCTCGAAGCCGAAGCCAAGCGCAAACGATGGCATAGTTTTGTCGTCCAGGTGCGTCAGCATCCGGATTTTGGCCACATGCTCTTTGCCAACGACGGCAGAATGGCGCGACGCTGGACTTATCTGACTTCGCTGGATGTTCCTTCATTACGTGCAGCCACCGCGCGGTTGGCGGCTGGCAAGACGATTCTGGTTTGGCCTCAGGGAGAGGTTGCCGCACTGTATCGTCAGATGGTCTGGAACGAGGCGGCCAATGAATACGCGACACCAACCGGTGGGCACGTGCGGGTGGCCACCAACGCCTATCTTCCACCACCGCCTGACCTGACGGTCAAACGTAAAGTACTGCGTCGCACAAAAAAAGAAGTCACCCACCTCGACCGGCTGGAGGCCGAGAGCATTCACATCATGCGCGAGGTGGTCAGCCAGGCTGAAAATCCTGTCATGCTCTATTCGATCGGCAAGGACAGCGGAGTCATGCTGCATCTCGCCCGCAAGGCATTTTACCCGAGTCCACCGCCCTTCCCGCTGATGCATGTCGATACCCGATGGAAGTTCCAGGACATGTACCAGTTCCGCGATGCCATGGCGCGCGAAACAGGCATGGAGCTGATCGTTCACATCAATCCGGAAGGCATCGAAAAGAACATCAATCCCTTTGACCATGGCAGTGCCCTGCACACCGACATCATGAAGACACAGGGCCTCAAGCAGGCGCTGGACATGCACAAATTTGATGTGGCGTTTGGTGGAGCGCGCCGGGATGAAGAAAAAAGTCGCGCCAAGGAGCGGGTATTTTCATTCCGCAATGCAGCGCATCGCTGGGACCCGAAAAATCAGCGCCCCGAATTGTGGAATCTCTATAACGGTTACAAGCAGAAGGGCGAGAGCATTCGGGTCTTCCCTCTGTCCAACTGGACCGAACTGGATATCTGGCAGTATATCTACCGCGAGAACATTCCCATTGTGCCCCTGTACTTTGCGGCTGAGCGTCCGGTGGTAGAACGTGATGGCATGTTGATGATGGTCGACGATGATCGCATGCGCATGGCACCGGGTGAAAAGATCGAAATGCGCAGGGTGCGCGTCCGTACGCTCGGCTGTTACCCGCTCACCGGTGCATTCGAATCAGACGCAGCGGATCTTTCGTCCATCGTCCTCGAGCTCTTGCAGAGCCGAACCAGTGAACGACAGGGCCGCGCCATCGACACGGACAGCTCTGCGTCCATGGAGAAGAAAAAACAGGAGGGGTACTTCTAAATGAGCGAAGTCATGCAACTTACCGAAGTCGAGCGGCGTGTTGAAGAGTACATCGAAGAACAGGCGCAACTCGATCTTTTGCGCTTCATTACGTGTGGTAGTGTCGATGACGGCAAAAGCACGCTCATCGGCCGCATGCTCTACGAAGCTCAGATGATCTTCGAAGACCAGGTCGCAACGCTGAAAAACGACTCGAAGAAGCAGGGTACACAAGGTGGTGACATTGACTTTGCACTGCTTGTCGACGGACTTGCGGCTGAGCGCGAGCAAGGTATCACCATCGATGTTGCCTATCGGTTTTTCAACACAGAACGCCGCAAGTTCATCGTTGCCGATACACCCGGACATGAACAATACACGCGGAACATGGTGACCGGGGCATCCACTGCCGATATCGCCGTCATCCTGGTCGATGCCACACAAGGCATACTCACCCAGACTCGGCGGCACTCTTTCATCACCTCCATGCTGGGCATCAAGCATGTGGTACTGGCCGTCAACAAGATGGATCTGGCGAAGTTCAAGCGGGGTGTTTTCGACACCATCGTCGAGGACTACATGAAGTTTGCGGACAAGTTGCAATTCGAGACGATTACCGCCATCCCGATGTCGGCGTTGAAGGGTGACAACGTCATCGCCCGATCCTCACACATGTCCTGGTACAAGGGGCCCACGCTCATGGGCTTCCTGGAGACGGTTGAAGTTCGCAAGCAACAGATCGAACATCCATTTCGGTTCCCCGTGCAGTGGGTCAGTCGACCGAGCGCCGATTTCCGGGGCTACGCTGGTTCTGTGGTGGCCGGGTCGATCCGGACCGGCGACAAGGTGCGTGTCCTGCCTTCGGGTGCCGAAGCAAAAGTGGCTGACATCGTGCTGTTTGAAGACAGCCTGCCCTGCGCCGAAGTTGGCCAGGCGGTGACCATCACGCTGGACCGTGAAGTGGATGCGTCGCGGGGTGATGTCATTGTCAGTGCCACTGAACCCTGCGAGGTTTCTGACCAGTTCGACAGCTCCATCGTCTGGATGGATCAGGAACATGGATTTGTTGGCAGGTCCTACTGGCTCATGATGGGAACCGCGAGAGTCAACGCCACCATTACCGAGATCAAGTTCAAGTACAACATCAATACGCTTGAAGAACTCCACTCGCGGGACCTGACGCTGAATGATATCGGTCGGGTAGCCGTATCGTTTGACAAGCCACTCCCGTTCGAGCCCTATCGGGAGTGCGCCAGCATGGGCGCGTTTGTGCTGGTGGACCGTTTCAGCAACCACACGGTTGCTGCCGGTATGATCAACTTTGCGCTTCGCCGTGCATCCAACGTCCATCTGCAGAAATTGACCATTGATCGTACGGCGCGTGAACGTCTCAATGGGCACAAGGCCAGAATTATCTGGTTCACAGGCTTGTCAGGGTCCGGGAAGTCGACCGTCACCAACGCCGTCGAACAGGCGCTGTATGCCCGCGGTATTCGTACTTATGTACTGGATGGCGACAATGTTCGGCACGGACTGAACCGTGATCTCGGATTCACCGATGCAGACCGGGTGGAAAACATCCGGCGCGTGGCAGAGGTTGGCAAGTTGATGGTGGATGCAGGGCTGGTCGTGATGACGTCCTTCATATCACCGTTCCGTTCGGAACGGGATATGGCCCGTTCGATGTTCGAACCCGGTCAGTTTGTCGAGATTCACCTGGACGTTCCCTTGAGTGTTGCAGAATCACGTGATCCCAAGGGGCTGTATGCCAAGGCCCGACGCGGCGAGTTACCTCACTTCACTGGCATCGACAGTCCCTACGAACCACCCGCCAACCCGGAGTTGACACTGCGAACCCATGAACTCACCACGGAAGAGTGTGTCGAGCGTGTCCTCAAGTGGATGTAGACAAAGTGGAGGTGGAAATGCCTCGTGCGTCCAGTTCGGCCCGAATTTCAGCGTGGCGGCTTTCGGTGATGGGGTACTTCCACATCAGGGCCGCCGCAGTCAGGTAAAAGACTGACGGGAAGGTCGAGAACAGGAACCGGACGCCGAATATCTGGTCGGGGCCGTTTGCGCCACCAGCCTGGAAATCGAAAAACGCAAGGCCAAACATCGCCAGTGCCGTGCCGAGGCTCGCAACAAGTTTCTGCACAAACGACCAGCTGGAGAAAAACAGCGCTGCACGGTTTTCGCCGCTGTGGAGCGTATCCAGATCGATCACGTCCGCTTTCATTGAATTGGGTAGCGCAGCGCCAAACCCCCCGGCGGCAAACCCGGTCATGATGGTAATGGGCAGCATGAACCAGAAGTCGCCATCACCGAGCAGCATGTACAGGGGGTGTGCACACCCGATCAGGACAAAAGCTCCCATGTAGGCGCGATGTTTGCCAAACCTGGCGGCCAGTTTCACCCAGATGGGCACACTCAGGAGATTGGTGATGTAAAAAAAGGCGAGCATGTAGATAGCCTTGTCTTCCGCATTCAGAACATCGGCAATGAAAAAGATGTACAGCGGTGTCGTGATGCTGAGCCCGATGGAGCCTACGGTGAATGCAGAAACAAGTTGCAGAAAAGGCTTGTTCCTGGCCATCAGTTTCAGGCCGGTCATGACTGGCAGAGTTGCAGTGACGGACCCTGTGGAGGCTGGTGTACGCCACAACGTGAGGATCACGCAGATCGGCATCACGGCCAGCATGGTGTAGCAGACCAGCTCAAGCACGGTGTCCGTTCCACCAATCGCAAACACAAGCAGTGCAACTGCCGGTATCGCCTGCGCCAGGAATTGTCCAAAGACCCCGGACATGGCACGGGCACCCGTGATGCGCGATCTCTCGTTGTAATCCGAAGAGAGTTCGGAACCCCAGGCATAGTAGGGAATGAGCATGAGCGTGGTACCAAGAGACAGTGTCATGCTCCAGATGAGCAGATGTGCTGCACCGGCACCCTCGGGTGGAAGGAAGAGTTGATAGATGCTGACCATCATCAACGGTACAGCGAGTGCGATGTAGGGCTTGCGACGTCCCCAGCGGGACTTTGTGTGATCACTGATGTACCCCATCAGCGGGTCGGTGATGACGTCAAAGATCCGTGAGACCAGAAGAATCGTCCCTATCAGTGCGACTGGAATGCCCACGTCATTGGTGTAAAAACGCGGGATGAAAACGATGACCGGAAATATCGACATCATCACTGGCATGTCAGCCAGGCTGTAATAGAACAAAGTGGACTTCTTCAGGGGTTGCATGGTCTCTCCTTTCCCGGCCCGGAGCATACACGGCGGAGATGTGCTTGGGGTACCATCTACCGGATGAATGGTTATCACCCGACTGACCCGGCCGTACTTGCAGATCCGTCTGTTGCCCACGCGTGGTTGCTGGAAGATGCACCGGTCCATTTCGAAGAGCGGTTCGATCCACCGTTTTTTGTGTTGTCCCGTTACGCCGACGTCAATGCTGCGCTGCGGGATATCGAAACCTTCTCGAGCGAGTTCGGTCAGGGGCCCCGATTCACACCACCTCGCGGGATGTTGTCCGATCCGCCCCAGCACACCTTTTTCCGCAGCCTCGTGCAACAGGCGTTCAAACCTGCTGCGATCGAAGCGATGCGCGCACGTGTGCTGGTTCTGGCCGCGGACCTGCTTGACGGCGTACCTGCATCCGGAGAGTGGGACCTGCATGAGGATTACGCCTTTCCTTTACCGGTCATCGTCATCTCCGAGATGCTGGGGGTGCCCAAGGAAGATCGGCATCTCTTCAAGCGCTGGTCCGATGCATCGGTGGCGGCGATGGGCGCTGAAGATCCATCGGTCCATGCCTCCGATCTCATGGCGCTGGGGAGTTACCTGCTCGATGCGATTCGCGAGCATCGCCAGCATCCGGAGCGGGACAATCTCATCGCCACGCTGGTGCGTGCCCGACAAGGGAATCGTGGGCTCGATGATGAAGAAATCCAGGGCGTCCTGTCACAACTGCTGGTAGGTGGCAACGAGACCACCACATCTGCCATCACCAACCTCGTGTGGCGATTGCTCGAAACGCCGGCTCTCTGGGACCGCGTAGTCCGTGAGCCGGCTTGTCGTGACAGTGCATTGGAAGAAAGCCTGCGGTTTGATCCGCCGGTGCTGGCGCTGTATCGCAACACCACACGGGACGTGACCTTGCACGATGTCACCATTCCTCAAGGCAGCAAGGTCATGATGTATTACGCCGCAGCCAATCGCGATCCGAGGGTGTGGGACAATCCTGACGAATTCCGGATTGATCGCACGGGACGACACATGTCCTTCGGTCTGGGTGTGCACTTCTGCCTCGGCGCACAACTGGCAAGGCTTGAAGCCCGTTGTGCTCTGGAAGCCCTGGTCACTCGTTTTCCAGCCCTCAGACTGGTGAATGCAGGCGAACGCATTCCGCCATTTTTCCTCTGGGGCCGCAAACGGCTACCGGTCATCAACGGAGGTTGACAGCATGATCGTTGGTATCCACCACGTTGCCATAGGTGTTCCAGACCTGGATCGGGCGCTCGAATTTTACACCGGGGTGCTTGGATTCAAGGCGGTCCAGAACAGTGAATGGGACCGTTCCCACCCGCAGGCCGATCGAGCGATCGGACTGAGAGAAACGTCTGCCAGAATGGCCATGCTGAAAGCGCCCAATGCCTATCTCGAGGTGTGGGAATACCACCATCCTGTGCCATTGGATCTGCGTTCGCGTCCTTGTGACCTCGGTTACCCGCATTTCTGCCTCCAGGTTCGCGATATCGAGGCCGAATATGCGCGTCTGAGCGCTGCGGGCATGACGTTTGTTGCCGATGCTCCGGTCGACTTTGGCACCAGTTCTGCCGTGTACGGGAAAGATCCGTTTGGCAACATCATCGAAATCTATGAAATCCGCGATCCTGCGACTCCCCAGCTGTGAGGCTCCATCATGAATGACGCCACCGTTACGCTCGCCGACTACAAGACGCTCCTCGACCCTTATGATGCGTACAGGTACCTGCGGGACAATGCACCCGTAAAGTTCGAGCCTCTGTTGTCTGCCTATATCGTCACGCGGTATGACCTGGTGCGGGAGGCGATTCGGGATACTGCGACGTACTCCAGTCAGTACGACGGCTTCCTCGCCAAATCCCAGGAAATTGCCTTCTCCAGCGCGCCACCGGACGTGCAGAAGCGCCTGCTCGAAATCAATGGCGAGATGATTCACATCCCGCCCACCATGCTGACACTCGATGAACCGGCACACACACGCTATCGGTCGCTGGTCAGCCAGCTCTTCACGGTGTCCGAAGTGAAAAAGGCGGAAAGCACGGTCCAATCCGTCGTGGATGCGAAGCTGAAGAACCTCACCAGCAAACGCGAAGCCGATTTTGTCACCGAGTTCGGCTTTCCCGTGCCACTTCGGATCATCGGGGATCGACTGGGCATTCCGGAGGAAGACCGGCCCTTTTTTGACAGGGCAGCAACAGCGGCGGCTTCGGCGCTGCGATTGACCCCGCTGTCGCCGCAGGAACTCGTCCAGCGATTCGAGACCGCGCTGGATCTGCAGAAACTGCTGGTCCGCCTGGTGGAAGCGCGTCGTCTCGAACCACAACAGGACATGATCAGCATTCTCGCCAACAGCACCCTGGAAGGGGTCAATCGTCCGCTTACCCACGGCGAGGCACTTAGTATCCTCAATCAGTTCCTGGTGGCCGGTCACGAGACCACCACCAGCACGTTTGGCTGGGGGATGCTGCTGCTCTGCCGCAATCCGCAGGTCCAGGAGGACATCCGTGGCAATCCAAAACTCATTCGGACGTTTGTGGAAGAAGCGCTGCGGCTGGAATCACCCGTTCAGGGACTGCCCCGACTGGTCACGAAAGACACGATGCTGGGCGACCAGCCACTGAAGGCCGGGGACATGATCATGCTCAGGTACGGTGCGGCCAATCGTGACGAACGCCAGTTTGAAGGGGCGGACCAGGTTGACGTCCATCGTGAAAAGGCCGGCATGCAGCTTGCGTTTGGTGCGGGTGTGCACTTCTGCATTGGTGCACCCCTGGCACGCCAGGAGCTCAACCTTGGTTTCCTGGCGATTCTGGATCGATTGAAGAACATCCGGTTGTCGGCGGGCCATCCTCCCCCGGAAGCGGAACCCAGTTTCATCCTGCGCAACCTGCCGCATCTGCATATCAGCTACGAGCTGCGCTGATGACAACCGCGCGCAAATCGATCTTCATTACAGGTGGCGCCGGTGGCATGGGCCTGGCAACAGCCAGGAAATTTGTCGACGCCGGCTGGTTTGTTGGCTTGTTTGACAGCGATGGCGTTCGAGTCAGGGACGCGGTTGCTGCGTTCAACCAGGATCAGGTCTGGGCGTCTGTACTCGATGTCACCAATGAACAGGCGTTTGCCGAGGCGATCTCGGGTTTTGGCGAGCGAACCGGCGGGCGCATGGACATCCTCTTCAACAACGCCGGCATCGCGCCAGGAGGCTGGTTTGACGAGATGCCGTTGTCGACCATGCGTCAGATCATCGACATCAATGTCTGGGGAGTGATCATCGGCACCCGGGTGGCCTTGCCGCTGCTGCGTAATACACCGGGATCTCTGGTCATGTCGACGGCGTCGGTGGTGGCAACCCATGGGCATGCGCTGCGTGCCGTATATTCCGCGTCGAAGTTTGCCGTGCGCGGTTTGACCGAAGCGCTCAGCCTTGAGTTCGAGCGATTTGGCATCCGTACCGCGGATGTGTTGCCTGGCTGCATCGACACGCCGATGTTGCGCGGCTCGATTTCCTCGCGATCAGGCGCCGACTTCGACGAACGTCTGTTCGACACGTTTCCGAAGGACGGGCCGTTCCGGGTGATGCCGGCGTCGGCCATCGCCGATGCAGTCTGGAATGCCTACCACGGCGACACCGTTCACTGGTATGTGCCTGAAGAGGTAGGCGACATCGATCGTCTCAAGGGTGCCGATTACGCTGCGGCCCGGGAGTCGACGCGCGCGTTCCTTTTCGATCGCCGAAAAAGCTGAAACCCGGGCTCATCAGGGAGCCGGGTTTCAGAAGCAGGGGCAAAAGCAGGTGGATGGTCAGTTGCTGGAGTCAGCGACGTCGATCGTGATCCTGGTGTGCTGGCCTTTGTAACGACCTGCCGTGATTTCACTGGCCAGCACGTCGGCTCCGCTTGGAGACGTTTCACAAGCCATCTTCACCGAGGCGCGACTGCCCTCTTCCCAGCGGGTTCCATTGATGTAAAAACGGGGGTTTTCGTCGCGCTTGTCGACAAAGTGGTGTCGATCCGTCACCAGGCCCACGCTTGCCGCGTGAAATTCCGAACTGCAGTTTGCGAATCCACGCTGGTCCGCGAAGGTGCCGTCACCGGCTTGCGAGAGGGCAGAGAAGGCGACCAGTGGAAGGGCCAGAAGAGAGAGCTTGTTCATTTCGTTTCCTTGGTTACTGATCTGGTTCAGATCTTGTGTTACCTAAAGTAACGAATCGGGGTATATATGGGAACATACGTAACGTAGAATCCCTATTGCAGAAGTGAACAGGAAGCCCGTGATGACCGACGCACTGCCCGGTGCCTTTGATCTCGACTGGAACCTCATTCGATCCTTTGTCGCGGTAGCGCGTGCGGGCAGCCTCGCCGGAGGCGCCAAAACCCTGGGTATCGCTCATCCAACCGTGGCCCGACACCTTCAGCACCTGGAGGAGAGCCTGGGCTTCTCCCTGTTTGCCCGGACCTCGCACGGTCTGGTCATGAACGAGGCTGGCGAGCAACTCTTCGTGGCGGCGACACCGATGCAGTCCGCTGCCCTCAATCTGCGCAACACCGTGGACACCATGGGCGAACGACCGGTGGATCGGGTGCGTGTCACCGTGGCTGAATTGACCGCCGAGTTGTTGCCAGCGTTGACCCCGGCCGCCCCCAGCCAGCTTGCCGGGCTCGGCATTGCGATGGATGTGCTGGTCACGCGTACCCAGCTCAATCTGCTCGACCGTGAGGCGGATATCGCGGTACGCCATGCGCGGCCCACCCAGCAGGACCTGATCTGTCGAAGGGTCGGGTCGATCCGGATGCGGGCGTACGCAAGCGAGGCGTATCTGCAGGGGTACGGGCAGCTGACCCTTGGCAATGTGGACAATCACCGCCTGATCGACGGCTTTTCGAATGGAGAATTCCTGGCCGCTGCGCGAACCCAGGGTTATGCGTTTCGTGAGGAGCAGGTTGTCTTTCGCAGCGATTCACTGGCTTGTCAGAAATCAGCGGCGAAGTCCGGCTGGGGCATTGGTGCCTTTCCGGATGCGCTGATCAGCGAAGGGGACGGCCTGGTCGGTGCCCTCGCAGATGGTGTTCCGGTCGATCTGCCGGTCTGGCTGGTGGCGCGACCGGAAGTGCGCGACAACAAGGCGTTGAAAGCCGTGTATGACCAGATCGGCAATGGGCTTGAAACCCGGCTTGCGATCCACGTCTGATTGAACTTTCCGGAGTGGTGCGGGCGCTGACCGACGGCAGTCCCCGCAGGGGTCCTGACGGGAGTACCCGCAGGGGACTATTGCACGCGCTCGCCGACAAACGGGATCGTGCCTTGTGGATTGCCGATGGTTCCTGAAAGGGTATCGCCGTCCACTTTGCCGGTGTACTGCATCTCCAGCGTGCCAATCGGAATCGTGATGGTCATGGGAAATGAAAATGTGTTGCCATCAACCTCGATTTCCTTGAGTTCAAAAGTTCCGCGGGGACCCACATACGTACCGGAATGACCGGCATCTGAAGCACTGATGGTCAGTATCGGGTTGGTGACACCATTGGGAGTCTGGACGGTGAGTTTCCATTGACCGACGACGCTGGAAGTTTCCGCCTGGAGCGTTGTCATGAAGCCGGAGAGCAGGACGAGAAGGGCAATCGTTCGACGAATCATCATTGTGGGTTGCACACCTGGAGTTTGGTCGGCAGTGAACCACGAGGATCCTTGTCTGTCACGTTGCTGATGGCTACCACGGAGACCTGCCTCCCGATCATCCTCGGGGTCAGCCTCATGGACTGTTCGATGATATTCTAGGGATCAAGCGAGGAATCGCGAGAGTGAGTCCCTGTCCGTGCTTCCCGAACCGTCCCAACCCTACAGTGCTGCAACGGGCTATCGCGTCACACCTCCCGCACACGTCCCTCGAACGGCGATCATCGAACTCAACTACCACACGTTTGGCGGACATGGTGATGCAGGCTTCGACGGAGATCATCAGCGAGCCTGGAAGGCACTGCAGGACGATGGCGGTGATGCATTGCGGTGGACGCCGCTCAACGGTGGCCACTGGATTGCGATGCGGGCAGCCCTGATCGGGGAAGTGCTGGATCAGCCTGAACTTTTTTCCAGCCGCGTTCTGGCGTTGCCCAGGGAAGTGGGTGAGGTCTATCGCTTCATCCCATTGAGTCTCGATCCTCCTGAGCACACCCCCTATCGATCCCTGCTGGTCCCCCTGTTCTCGGCAAAGGTCGTGCGTGACAAGGAAGCCGACGTGCGAGCGCTGGCCCGGGATCTGGTGGACAAGGTTGTTGAACGTGGCCGTTGTGACTATGTCGCGGAGTTTGCCAACATCCTGCCGATTGCGATCTTCCACCAACTGGTGGCGTTTCCGGAACAGGAACGCGAACGCTTGCGCCAGATGGCGTATAGCGCGAATGCAGCGAGCCCGGAGTCCGTTGCGTCGATGCTGCAGCAGATTGCCGACTTCCTCGTTCCCATCATCCTGGAACGCCGGCGCAATCCCGGTGCAGATCTGGTCAGCCAGCTGCTCCAGGGCAAGGTGGATGGTCGGCCGATCAGTGACCAGGACGTCATGCACATGTGCCAGCAACTGTTCATCGGTGGTTTTCACACCACCGCAGGGACACTTGGCTTTCTTACCATGCACCTGGCACGACATCCGGAACTGCGCAGGCAGCTGGCCGCCGAGCCGGACCGGATCAAAGGCCGGCTCAATGAACTGATGCGGCGCTTTTCCATGGTTGGCATACCACGAACGGCAACGCGAGACTGCTCCCTCGGTGGACAACTCATCCGCCAGGGCGAAGCGGTTTATTTGCCATTGGTGCTCTACAACCTTGATGAAACGGTTTTTGCAGCGCCCCTTGAGGTCGACTTCCAACGAAAAGCGATTCCGCATGCAACCTTCGGGCGGGGTATTCACAAGTGTCCCGGGTCCGCGCTGGGGATGACGGAGGTTGCCGTGGCGATCGAGGAGTGGCTCAGGCGCATTCCGGATTTTGCCATCGAGGATGAGACAGCGATTCGTATCAAAGGCGGGAGTGTCGGAGGCGTTGAACGATTGCCACTGCTCTGGAATTGAACCCGACCGATGAGGCGCTCTTTCGGCTGAACCGCGCCATTTCAGTGTGCATTCAGGTATCGTCTGTTATCCATTCGCCGGTGAACCGAGGGAAGTTGAATGCGATTGTGGCTGATCCCGTTCTGGCTGGTTCTGATCTGGCTGGCCGGCTGCACGCCACCTGAACCTGTTGAATCGGCTGCCGAAACGACGCCCCTGGTCGGATTTCGAGTCGGTGCTGCGAGTGCCGATGTATCGCCCGAACCCGGAGCGTATATCGCCGGTGATGCACGTAACAGACGATTTTCGGGGATACATGACCCGCTTTTTGTGAAGGCGGTGGTCTTGCAGAAAGATTCAGACATGATCGCGATCGTGACAGTCGACAATATCGGCCTGACTCGTCCGGATATTGAAGCCATGCGGCAACGTGCGGTGGCTTACACCACCACGGTCAAGGGATTGCTGCCCGAGCGAATCATCATCAGTTCCACGCATACCCACTCTGGCCCGGATGTGGTTGGTTTGTGGGGTGAGCAGGAGCTTTCCAGTGGACGGGATGCTGTCTACATGGACCGCCTCACGACAGCCGTAGCCACCCAGGTTGCTGCCGCAGCGGCTAGCATGCGGCCCGCGTCGATGCGGGTCGCCAGCGGCGTGCATGATCTCGCCTGGGTACAGAATGTGACGGAGCCCGAGCTGCTCGATCGACAGATGGGTGCCGTGCAGTTTCTCGATGAATCCAGCATGACCATCGCCACACTGACCAACTTTGCATGCCATCCCACGGTGATGGATTCAGTGTCCGATCTGGTGTCGAGTGACTATGTGGCGGGGTTTTATCGCGTGATGGCCGACCATCTGCCCGGCGAGCATCTGTTCCTCCAGGGCGCCATCGGTGGTTGGGTGCAGCCTGACAAGACTGATCGAGGGTTTGCGCAGGCAGATCGTTACGGCGCTTCGGTTGCGCATGCGGCACTGACACTCTTGCTCAATGCTGATCAGAACGATACGCCGGATCTTTCCTTCGCGCGTCGTGAGTTCCAGATTCCGCTCAGGAATCCTGGGTTCCAGACGCTGCTTGATGCAGGCGTGTTATCGAGGCCACTCGACAACGGCATGCTCACCACCGAAACCGCATGGTTCTCCATCGGTGAAGCCAGCTTCGTTACCCATCCCGGAGAGACGTCACCGCAATATTCACTCGACACCCGCGCGCTGCTGGATCGCCATCACAGCTTTGTACTGGGTCTCAGCGGGGATGCTCTTGGCTACATTCTCAAGCCCGAATACTTCCTGGCTGGCGCCGTCTTTCCATCTGCAGAATATCTGACTGCAACCTCGGTCGGACCGGATGCAGGTCCGTTGTTGATGGAAAACATCCGCATGCTGGCCCACTCGGTACACGAGGCGTCACGGTAGTGCGGTCGGTTCATCGATCGGTGATCACATGCTGACGCGCCAGCAGATCGAGAGGACTGCACAGCAGCTTGAAGCCGCTCAACAAAACCGTCAGCAGATCCGATCGGTGTCGTTCGAGTTCCCGGATATGGATATAGCTGATGCCTACGCGGTCCAGAAAGCGTGGATGAACCTCAAGGTCCAATCAGGACGACGCATCATCGGCCGCAAGGTCGGGCTGACCTCTCGCGCCATGCAGCAGGCCATGCAGATCAATGAACCGGACTTTGGCGTGTTGCTCGATGACATGCTGTATGTCGAAGGCGCCGAGATCGAAGTCGCGCGCTTTACCGATTTGAGACTGGAGGTTGAACTTGCCTTTGTGTTGAAGTCGCCGCTGCGGGGGCCAGGAGTACGGGTTACCGATGTACTGTCCGCAACGGCCTACGTGGCGCCAGCGATAGAACTGATCGCTGCACGTACCTTTCGAATCGACCCCGGGACACGGAAGCCGCGTGGTGTCATCGACACGATTGCAGACAATGCGGCCAGTGCAGGCGTGATGATGGGTGGTCGTCCGGTGCCGGTGGATGCGGTGGATCTGCGCTGGGTCAGCGCGTTGTTGTCGAAGAATGGCGTGATCGAAGAAAGTGGTGTGGCCGGTGCAGTGATGAATCATCCCGCCAATGCGGTGGCCTGGCTTGCCAATCGGATTGGTGAACTCGGTGAAACGCTGGGAGAAGGAGAAGTGATCCTGTCTGGTTCGTTCACCCGCCCGGTACTCGTGGCGCCGGGCGAGATCTGGCACGTCGACTTCGGTTTGCTGGGTTCCTTCTCATGCCGGTTTGTCTGACCGGCATGGCGGGTTGAACAACAAGTCGGTGGCTACTTCTTTTCGGTAAAGAAGTCAGCCCTCGGTGTCATGGTCGAGTCATACACAGGCTCCTCGATATCAACGCGATACTTGGCGACGCTTGCGCCTGTGATGCCATAGGTCGCCAGGTGCGTGCGCATGTTCAGATACCAGTCGCACTGGAAATGCTCGGCCAGCGCCGCTTCCGATTCCCAGCGTTCCAACACACGAATGCGACCGGGTATGCGCGGATCGGGACACCAGTCGTAGTCCAGGCACCCGGGCTCGGTCAACGCGCCATCGATCAGCGGCCTGGCGGAGGCAAGGGCTGGAGCGATGTTTTCCGGTGGCATGTCGATTGTGCCAGTGATGATGATTCGGGTGGCCATGAGTACTCCTTATTTGCGATCTCGCCACCATTGGGCGAGCTGTATCGGTGATCGTTGTTCCCACTCCAGCAGATTCGGTGCGGTGTCTGCGGGAAGTGGTGGATTGAGGGTGCGTGGCAAGGGAGAGGCTCCGGTGACGGGATCGAGCCATTCCAGATTCATGCTCTCCACGCACTCATCATACGGTTGATTGCGGTGATATTCCGCATCCTGGTGGCTAAAGAAGGCCGTCTTGCTGGTGAAGCTGAGCAACGCATACCAGCTGCGCGGTTCCTGACCCTTCCAGTATTCATAACGGATGACGCTGGTTTCGTGTGTGAGTGTCTGATCCACCAGATCGGTGATCATTGCCTCGAAGCGGTCTTCCATGCCGGGTTTGACCAGCAGGCGAACGAGCAGTGTTGCCATGCGCTAGAGTTCCCTGGCACGGGACAGCAGTGCGTCCCAGTGTCCTTGCCGAAAGACGGTGATTGAACCCTGATCTGCAAACCGGTAGTCGTATGCCATGCTGTGCAGCGGCGAGATACAGAAGCGGGCGATATTGAGCCGGTCCGGCTGTGCATCCAGCCACGGTCGTGGTGAGAGAACCGGCAAGCCGTCGACGACGATCGGCCCCCGATCGGGAAACGTGCATTCCACGAAGCCGTGATGGAAGCAGCGATAGATGACCGACTGGGTTTTGTTCAGCCGGTAAAGATACTCAACTTCGCCGTCATGGTTGATGCGCACGTCATCAGGCTCCCCCACATGGTCGAGCACGTCGTCGGGCGACACCGAGAAAGGCAGTCCGTTGACAGCCACTCCAGAGGTGACCCTTACAGGAAAATGACGATCGCCCAAACCGAAGCCGTCAGCAGGATGGCGACGGTACCGAAGGCGCCAAGGAGTCTTGGTATGCTCTTGATGGTGTCACCATTGAGTCCGATTGCATGCAGTACGCGGCTCACCACCAGTACCGCGCCCATGCTGTGCAGGGCAGTGGCGCTGACGCCATGCATTTCGAGCAATCCGAACAGGATGACGATCATCGGCACCCACTCGATGAAGTTGCCGTGGCGTCGCATGGCAGCGTGGAGATCTGGTCGGCCGCCATCACCAATCGGAATGCCGAGCTTGCCACGGGTGGTGCCGGCCATGGAGCCCAGGACCAGGGCCATCAGACCGAAAATACCGGCGTACAGCAGAGTTATGGTTGGCAGTGTCGTCATGATCAGGCAGGTCCGGGATATTTCTGGCCGGGAATCGTTCTGGCGCCGGCCGGGTGGATTAGGGCGTCTCCGGCGATGGCTGTCAAGCGACCCGGTTGATAAACTGGCGGGCTCTCGAGATCACCGGTCAGGGACATGAAGATCGAATTTTCCGCCGAAGACGAACAGTTCCGCGCGGACGTCAAACAATTCCTGGCGGCCAAGCTGACGCCGGCCATGCGCCGCGAGGCGCGCAAGACAACCACGGTGTTTGCCGAAAAGGATCTCGCCATGAAATGGCAGGCGATTCTCGTGGAAAAAGGCTGGGCAGTGCCAACCTGGCCAGAGGAACATGGTGGCCCGGGCTGGTCGATCACCAAAAAGTACATCTTCAACGAAGAACTGGCCAAGGCCGGCGCTCCGGGGCTGATTCCGCTCGGACTGCGCATGCTCGCACCGGTGCTGTTCAAGTACGGCACCGAAGAGCAGAAGGCGTATTACCTGCCGCGGATGCTGTCCGGTGAACACTACTGGTGCCAGGGCTATTCCGAACCGGGGTCCGGTTCTGATCTGTCGAGCCTCAAGACCACCGCGGTGAAGGATGGAGATGACTATGTCATCAACGGCACCAAGATCTGGACAACGCACGCGCAGTTTGCAGACCACATTTTCTGCCTGGTAAAAACGGACCCTTCCGTTCGGCCCCAGAAAGGCATCAGCTTTGTATTGATACCGATGAATACCCCTGGTGTGAAGGTCGAACCCATCATCACGATGGCAGCGGATCACGAAGTGAACCAGGTGTTTTTTGATGACGTCAGGATTCCGCAGAGCAATCGTGTCGGACCGGAAAACGAAGGCTGGACACTGGCCAAGTATCTGCTGGAGTACGAGCGTGGGGGTGGCGCGGCATCCGCGGGCATCAAGGTCGCGCTGGAGGACCTGAAGACCATCGCCAGACGGGAGCGGGACGATGGCACGGCGCTGATCGACGACCCCCATGTGCGTGCCCGAATCAGCGATCTCGAGATACGCACCGAAGGGCTCGAATTTCTCGAACTCACCACGTTGTCGCGTTTGTCACGCGGGGAAAGCCCCGGTGCGGGATCATCGCTGGCCAAGAACACATCGGTCGAGATCAATCAGGCGCTGAGCACACTGAAGATGGAAGCCGTCCACTATTACGCCCTGCCACATGCCAACCTGATTTCGCTGAACGGCCATACCAATCCGTGGGTTGGGCCCGACTATGCAGAGACTGTCACGGCACGTTATCTCAACGCCCGCGCCAGCTCCATTTTTGGCGGTGCGAAGGAAGTCCAGAAGAACATCATCGCCAAAACGGTTCTCGGGCTTTAGTGGCGCGACAATTGCTTGTTCGAACAGCCAGGCGGTCGGACCGCCCATCAGGCCTGGGTATTCGGTTAGTCATCGAGTTGGAGAGGAAAACAACATGAGTCAGGCCAGAATCGACCGTAGTGGTCTTGCGGTTGCCGCACCCATCGACGCCCTGGTAGCCGAGCAGATTGCTCCCGGTACCGGTGTCTCGGTGGATGCATTCTGGGCAGGTTTTGCCGCCGCGCTGAAAGAACTGGGGCCGGTCAATCGGTCGCTGCTCGCGAAGCGGGATGACCTGCAGGCAAAAATCGATGCCTGGCATCTGGCGCGTCGTGGCAAAGCCCATGACGCGGTGGCTTACAAGGCCTTTCTGAAGGAGATTGGTTACCTCGTTGATGCGCCTGCGCCGTTCACGATTTCGACCAGCAATGTGGACCCCGAGATCGCCCTCATGGCGGGACCGCAACTGGTGGTGCCGGTCATGAACGCACGGTATGCACTCAACGCCGCCAATGCACGATGGGGCAGCCTGTACGATGCCTTTTATGGGACCGACCTGATTCCTGAAGCCCCCGGACGGGAAAAGGGCGCGAGCTACAATCCGGGTCGAGGTGAACTGGTGGTCGCTGAAGCAGCCAGGGTACTGGATCTGGCCATTCCGCTTGCGCAGGCCAGTCACAGCGATGTATCGGCCTACCTGCTGGCCGAAGCCGATGGCCGGTTGTCACTGCGGGTGTTGACCCGGGATGGTGGCAATACCGGACTGATTGACCCGGCTGCCTTTGTTGGCGTCGTGAACGAAGCGGACCCCTCTGTACTGCTGTTCAGGCACAACGGTTTGCACATCGAAATCCACATTGATCCGAAGCACCCCGTTGGGGCTGCGCATCCTGCCGGTGTCAAGGATGTGTTCATGGAAAGCGCCCTCACGACCATCCAGGATTGTGAGGATTCCGTCGCAGCGGTGGACGCGCAAGACAAGAGCGTGGTCTACGCCCACTGGCTTGGCCTCATGAAGGGCACTCTGGTCGAGGTGATGGAAAAAGGTGGACGCACGATCACGCGCAGACTCAATCCGGATCGGGAGTACACCGGCGTGGATGGCAAGCCGTTCGTGCTGCATGGCCGAAGCCTGATGCTGGTACGCAACGTGGGTCACCTGATGACGACGGATGCGGTGCTGGATGCCGAAGGCAATGAAGTGCCGGAAGGGTTTCTGGATGCGTTTGTGACCTCGTTTTGTGCTGTCCATGATCTGAAGAAGTCCGGTTCGCTCCTGAACTCCCGTGCGGGCAGCGTTTACATCGTGAAGCCCAAGATGCATGGGCCGGAAGAAGTGGCGTTGACCGTCAGACTTTTTGGCAGGGTGGAAGAGACACTGGGTCTGCCAAAAAATACGCTGAAGGTCGGCATCATGGATGAAGAACGTCGCACCTCGGTGAACCTGCGCGCCTGCATCTTCGAAGCGAGGGAGCGCGTGGTGTTCATCAACACCGGATTCCTGGATCGCACCGGGGATGAGATACACACCAGCATGCAGGCGGGAGCCGTGCTGCCCAAGGAAGAGATCAAGGCGCAGCCCTGGATTGTTGCGTACGAAAATGCCA
This sequence comes from Pseudomonadales bacterium, assembly GCA_041752315.1. GTDB lineage: Bacteria > Pseudomonadota > Gammaproteobacteria > Pseudomonadales > Azotimanducaceae > SYFY01. The sequence continues at coordinate 90,710 of JBGSHJ010000050.1, read as the reverse complement.
ACGTCGATGCAGGACTTGCGGCGGGTTTTCGTGGACGTGCCCAGATCGGCAAAGGCATGTGGCCAAAACCCGACGAAATGAAGGAAATGCTGAAGGCCAAGATTGCCCACCCGAGAGCCGGCGCCAATACCGCCTGGGTACCATCACCCACCGCTGCCACACTTCATGCACTGCACTATCACGATGTCAGTGTTGACGCGGTGCAGAGGACACTCGAACTCCGCGAAGCGGCAAGTGTTGATGAGATCCTCCGCATTCCCCTGGCTGCCGGACGCAATTTTTCCGCCGAGGAAGTGCAGAAGGAACTCGACAACAATGCCCAGGGCATCCTCGGTTATGTGGTGCGCTGGATTGATCAGGGTGTCGGCTGCTCCAAGGTCCCAGATATCAACAACGTGGGATTGATGGAGGATCGCGCGACGCTGCGCATCTCTTCGCAGCACATTGCCAACTGGTTGCACCAGGGGATCTGCTCGCAGCCACAAGTGCTGGAGACGCTGAAGCGGATGGCCAAGGTTGTGGACGGGCAGAATGCCGCAGATGCGGTGTACCAGAACATGTCCCCCGATTTCGACAACAGCGTGGCGTTCCAGGCAGCGTGTGATCTGGTCTTCAAGGGTCTGGAACAACCCAATGGATATACCGAGCCGGTACTGCATCGGCGGCGGCGGGAGGCCAAGGCTCGACAGGGGGCATAAGGCATCAGAAAACGGGCCTGACTCCGGGGCACCTGGTTTTACCGCCACCGTTTTCTGACCTATCCTGAACAGAGCAAGAGTGAAGTTGCCTTCATGCCGTTCAACGTCATCATTCCGACGTTTCAGCGCCCGGAGTTGCTGGAGCGTACTTTGCTCTCCCTTGAGGCTGCGCAACTCCCGGACGATTTCGGGCGAGTGATCGTTGTCGAGAACGGGCGTGAACGAATGGCCGCCTCACTCTGCGGGTGCCTGGCGACGAGGATTCCCCTGCAATACCTGCACCTGCCCCAGGCAGGAAAGGGTCGGTCGGTGCAACACGGACTCGAGCAGGTGGACCGTGGGTTTGTTCTTTTCCTCGATGATGACGTCCGCATCGGCAGCAATACCCTGTTGTGTTATTCACAAGCGATCGAACGCCATGGTCGCGGGCACTTTTTTGGTGGCCCGTTGCGGATCGACTACGAGGTCATGCCCTCGCCGTGGCTGCTGCGACACCTGCCACATTCCGTGACGGGTTGGGCGCTCACCTATCCCGGAACCCCGCTGCAGGGCAGCGACCGGTTTCTCGGTGCGAATTTCGGGGTATTCGTGGAAGACGTGCGTCGGGTCGGTGGATTTTCGATGCTGTATGGGCCTGGCGCACAACATGCGGGTACCGCCGGTAATCCTACCGGCCTGGAACTCGACCTTCAGGACAGATTGCTGGCGGCCGGGCTGGCCGCGATGTACGTGCAAGACGCCGAAGTGTGGCACTACGTACCGCAAGACCGCTGCAGTCCGTCCTGGGCGTTGCACCGGACGTTTCGCAACGAGTTCTCGCGCGTGCTTCGCCTGCGCGCGACCGGCGCTGTCGAAGGCACCCGGGAAGACCTGGGCGAACCCGGTGTACCACTGCGTGTGTGGCCACGTTATGTTCATGCCCGACTGATGGCTGCCGTCAGCGTTTTCAGCAGGAACGAGGAAACACGGTTCAACCAGCAGAACCGGCTGAAGTTGATGCAAGGCCGCATCCACGGTTACCGGTTCGACGGCCAGCGATGAATCACGACAATCCCGATCAGCGAAATGGTGGTTCGGCGTTCTCGCTGGAAACGGCGCGCCTCGCCATTCGCGAAGCCGCAGCCGCAGATGATGCACAGCGGCTTGCATCGTTGTTGCACCGGTGGCGAGACCGGCTGGCAGGGGATCCGGCACTATTGGAACTGCTGGGGGACACCGGTGGCGGAACGGCTTTCCTGCATCGGGTGCGACAGGCGTACCAACGCCTGCCGGTACCTCCGTTTGATGATCCTGCCTTGGCCTCCGCCCGGGTGAGGGAGTGGCTCGGACCGCTTGAAAGGGATGGTATCCTCAAGGTCAGCGGATTGATTCCGCACGCTTTGCTGCAAACGTTGCAGCGCGATTTTTCCCGCAAGTTGCTTCGATTGTCCTTCCTCCGGCGACTCCGGCTCCGGCGATTCACCCACTATGACATGCGGGAATACTGGCATCCTGAACATCGCGACTACGTCATCAACGATGCGCTGGACGGTTCGGCCGCGTTGCTTGAACTCTGCTGCCATCCCGAAGTGATCGAGACCGTCAATTTTTACCTGCGCAAACCCGGTAACCTCAAACGTGTGACCGGCATGCGTTACCTGCCATCCGTCGCCCTGGACAGCAGCCAGTTTGGCTGGCACCACGACATGGAGGACCGTCAGCTGAAGATGATGGTCTTGCTGACGGACATTGGTGAGGAAGATCAGTTCATGGCCTATGTCCGTGGTTCCCATCTCGAGTTGAGACCGTACGCCAACTATCTTCGCAATTCGCTGGCTGCAGAAGCGGCACCGGCAGGCGTCGGTCCGCTCGAGATGGTGAAAACCCTCGGTGTTGCCGGCGACGTGTTTTTTTTCGATTCGAATGGCAAACACCGTGCTTGCCGTTCCCCGAGTGCTGTACGTGATGCCCTCTTCATCGAGTTCACTGCGGACCGGAACCGGGGCAACTACTGGGGAACGGCCATGGATCGTTCTTTGCTGCCAGCCGCTGGGCAGACACCCGGTCACCCGATGGAGGTGTTTCTGGACGTGAAACCGAAGTGGAAACGCCACCTGGCCGCAGCACCACGGCAGCGACCGACGTGGGCAGAAACCCTGGAAAACCCTGCCACCTGGCTCTGACACTCAGCACAGCCTCTTCTGCCCTTACGGATGATCGTGCGGCCGCTCCACGCCGGAAGGAATGCGAATCCGTTCGACAAGCTGCCGCACGCCAGCGGGTGGGGCGGGGAAAAACCTTGCCACGGCGAATGCCACGGCAAAATTCAGCAGCGCACCGACAGTACCAATCCCCTCGGGTGAAATGCCAAACCACCAATGTTCGGAGGTATTGCTGGCAGGGTCGATGAACTTGAACCAGGTGATGTAGATGAGCGTGAAGGCCAGCCCTGTCAGCATGCCGGTTATGGCCCCTTCGCGATTCATCCGCTGAACGAAGATGCCCATCAGAATGGCAGGGAACAGCGATGCGGCGGCGAGCCCAAATGCAAAGGCCACCACTTCCGCGACAAATCCGGGTGGATTGATTCCAAGGTATCCGGCCACGACAATCGCCGTACCTGCTGCCAGCCGTGCATAACGCAGTTCCTGCTTGTCGGTGAGTTCCCAGGCCAGTGTCTTTTTCAGCAGGTCATGGGAAATGGACGTGGAGATCACCAGCAACAATCCGGCAGCAGTGGAGAGTGCCGCCGCCAGTGCGCCTGCGGCGACCAGCGCTACCACCCACGCTGGCAGTGCTGCGATTTCCGGATTGGCGAGAACCATGATGTCCCGATCGACATAAACTTCATTGGGGGAGTCGCTGGGTGGATTGGTCACCGCCCGCGAACCCTCATCGGTAAGTGTGCCCGTGAATTCAGGTTTGCCCGCAAACGGTACACCGGGTGCATACTGCACTGCGCCGTCGGCATTCTTGTCAACCCACGCAATCAGCCCGACGTCTTCCCAGCGCTTGAACCAGTCATCGATATACACGTACGGTTGATCATGCACCGTGTTGACGAAGTTGAGCCGTGCAAAGGCGCCGACTGCCGGCGCCGTGGTGTACAGAAGGGCAATGAACAGCAGTGCCCAACCCGCCGAACTGCGTGCATCCGAGACCTTCGGGACGGTAAAAAACCGGACTATCACGTGTGGCAGTCCCGCCGTGCCGATCATGAGCGCCATGGTGATGGCAAAGATGTCGACCGTCTCCTTGGTGCCTTCGGTATAGGCATCAAACCCAAGCCCGACCAGCGTGTTGTCCAGCTTGTCGAGCACGCTCTCTCCGGAGCCATCGTTCACGGTATCACCCAGTCCCAGCTGGGGGATCGGGTTGTCGGTAATCAGGATCGAGATGAACACGGCCGGGACGAGGTAGGCAAAGATCATCACGACATACTGCGCGACCTGCGTGTAGGTAATGCCCTTCATTCCACCCAGCACCGCGTAGACAAACACGACCGCCATGCCAACGATGACGCCGGTTGAAATGTCCACACCGAGAAAGTTCGAAAAGACGATGCCAACTCCCCGCATCTGGCCGGCCACATAGGTGAACGAGATCAGGATCAGGCAGACCACAGCCACGGCTCGTGCAGCGTTGCCGTAGTATCGGCTGCCAAAAAAGTCGGGCACGGTGAACTCACCGAACTTGCGCAGGTACGGCGCCAGCAACAGGGCCAGCAACACATAACCGCCGGTCCAGCCCATCAGGTACACCGTACCGTCATAACCCATGAAGGCGATGATGCCGGCCATGGACAGGAATGACGCCGCACTCATCCAGTCGGCAGCGGTTGCCATGCCGTTGGCGATCGGATGCACACCTCCACCGGCAACATAGAACTCGTTGGTGGAGGCTGCCCTGGTCCAGATCGCGATCCCGATGTAGAGCGAGAAGGAGAGTCCGACAAAGAGGTAGCTCAGGGTTGTGGTGTCCACTTCAGTCGTCCGCCACGCCGTGTTGCTGATCAATGCGTCGCATCACTGCGGCATAGACAAAGATCAGGATCACAAACAGGTAGATCGCTCCCTGCTGGGCGATCCAGAACCCGAGTTTGAAGCCACCGATCCGGATCGTGTTCAGCGGTTCAACCAGCAGGATGCCAAAACCAAACGACACGACAAACCAGATGGTCAGCAGAACGGCCATCAACCGAAGGTTGGCTCGCCAATAGGCGGACTTGTCCAAGATGTTCTCCGCAGCTCCCCGATGCCTGAGCCATTGTAGAGGGTGTTCAGCAGCAATTCAGTCGGCAGGCCAGATGATGTCGGGCATGCGTTCATTTGTCTTCATCTTCGCTCTGCTGTCATCGGCGACCACGTTTGCCAACATGCGTTGCCAGTACGGTACGGTACACCGGGGACTGACGCCGTTTGAGGTGCTGCAGCGCTGTGGTGACGCCGCCTTTGAACAGACCCGGCTGGAAGTCCGCGAGCCGGGGTACTACGTGCAGGTGGATGAGTGGGTCTATCAGCAGGGGACCAACAAGTTCCAGCGACTGCTGAGGTTCGAAAACGGCCGTCTGCGCAAGATCGAACTCCTGGACAAACCACGGGGTTTTTCACCGGTTTACTGACCCCTGCCAGTCGGGAAAAAAAGCCGCAGGTTCCAGCCCAGGGCTTCGCCACGTTTTCGGATGTGTTCCCATCGTCGTTCCGACCCCGTCAAATCGCAGGAGCGAACCGGTCCGAATTTGTCTACAGTCCAAGCCCTCCGAACCTGTAGCGCCGATCAGTGGTGCGAACAAGACGCCGACGGGTTCAAGAATCAGACACGGGGAGCCCGATGACCGGACCATTGAAGGACGTCACTGTCCTTGATCTCACCCAACATATCGTGGGGCCTTACGCGACCAAGCTGCTGGCCGATTTTGGCGCCGATGTCATCAAGGTGGAAAGTCCGACCGGCGATCCGGCAAGGCGTCTCGGACCTTTCAAGGATGGCATTCGCGGGCCCGAGCGAAGCGGCACGTTTTTCTGTTTCAACACCAACAAGCGTTCGGTAGTGCTCGACCTGCAGACCGCCGCCGGACAGGAAGCGTTCTGGCGCATTGCGGAGCGTGCAGACCTGGTCGTCGAAAGCTTTCGACCGGGCGTGCTCGAGGCGATGGGGATTGGCTGGGACCAGATTCATGCACGGTTGCCCCGATTGCCGCTGGTATCGGTGTCCAATTTTGGTCACCTCAGTCCGTACCGCGACTACAAGGGATCGGAACTGGTGCTGTACGGGTTTGGTGGTGAGATGTATTCAACGGGTCGGCTGCACCGTGAGCCCGTGAAGATGTATGGCACGTCTGCACTCGTTCAATCCGGGTCAGCTCTGGTTACGGCGCTGATGGGTGCCCTGTTCGTGGGTCGATCTCAGGGACTGGGACAGCACGTCGATTTTTCCATCGTCGACAGTCATCTGGTCGGTGTGGACCGTCGTCATGCCACGGTGATTGGTGTGCAGTATTCCGGACGCAAGACACTTCGACCGCCGGCGTCCCCTCCACCAGGCATGCTCGCCGGGTTGTATGCGTGCGCCGATGGCTGGATCGAAATCGCCGGTGGTGGCGCGCGGTTCCGCAACGTCCACGATTTCCTGGGTGAACAGGACTGGATGAAGGATCCCAAGTGGGATAACCCGGCAATTCAGACCGATCCGGCTGCCATCCAGGAGTTCAACAGCCACTTTGCCTCCTGGCTGATGCAACGCACCAAGCAGGAGATCTGGACCGCAGGTCGTCGCGCCAAATTCCTGTGCGGTCCCTTGTTCACGATTGCCGACGTGTTCGCGGATGCAAATTTCCAGGAGCGGGGCCTGTGGCAGGAAGCACAGACACCCGAGATGGGCAACTTCAGGTTTCCAGGTCGGCCGTTCATCATGAACAGGACACCGTGGGCCCTGCGCAGGCTCGCGCCGCGTCTTGGTGAGCACACCAGCGAGGTACTTGCCGAAGTGCCAACAGCTGGGCAACCAACCCGTGCCAACGACGCGAAGGCGTCAGGTCCTGCTCGTGCGCCACTCGAAGGTGTACGTGTGCTTGATCTCACGGGGGTCTGGGCAGGCACGTTTGCGACCTTGTTGCTGGCTGACCTCGGCGCCGAGGTACTCAAACAGGAAAACCAGTTTGTCCTGCAGCCGAATACCCGGAGTCTGCCGGTGGCGCACCTTACCAAAGCCATGACACAGCAGGGACCGGGTTGGCTCACGGGTCTGCCAGACAACGATCCGGGTGAGCGACCCTGGAATTACCACCCCATGTTTGTGTGTCTGTATCGGAACAAACGCAGTTTCACACTGGATATCCGCAAGCCGGAAGGGCTTGCGATACTGGGTCACCTGGTTGCGATGTCGGATGTGGTTCTCGAGAACAGTGCGGTAGGAACCATGGAAAAGCTGGGGATCAGCTATGACTGGCTGCGATCCTTCAGGCAGGACATCATCTTCATGCGTGCACCAGGTTATGGCCTGAGTGGTGCATACAGGGACGCACGGACCATGGGATCCCACCTCGAGGGTGTGATGGGGCATCAGTTGCTGCGCGGATACAGGAACGCCGAACCCAGCGAAAACAGTGGCATTTTTGCGGCCGACTACATCGCCGGCACGCAGATCGCCTTTGCGGTGATGGCGGCCATCTGGCATCGCAACAACACCGGAGAAGGGCAGTTCATCGAAATGGCGCAGGCCGAAAACGCGGCCGCCATGTTTGCGCAGGCCTACATGGACCACGCACTCAATGGCGAAGAGGGTGCAGCGATGGGAAACCGTTCCATCTACGCGGCGGATGGCGAGGCGCCATGTGGTGCCTACCCATGTCGATCACCGGGTCCCGCGAGCGAAGGGCTGGATCGCTGGATCGCCATTACGGTGACCTGCGATGAGGAGTGGCTGGCGCTTCGCAAAGTCATGGGTAACCCGCCGTGGGCGATGACGGCCTCGCTCGAAACTGCAGCCGGTCGTGCTGCACAACAGGATCTGCTCGATGAACAGTTGGCCCTCTGGACACGTCAGTTTGACGACTATGAACTGTTCCATCGATTGCAGGCCGTTGGTGTGCCCGCAGCCCCGGTACTGGAAGCGTCGCGGATTCTGGAGGATCCGCATGTCAGGATGCGCGGGCTTTACCAGCCGCAGACGTTGCAGGACGACATAGGTGAATTCAGCTATCCGGTTCCGCTGTACGAAATGCCGCTGACGCCGATTGGCATACGTCGTCCACCCGTTGCGTTTGGCCAGGATAACGAATATGTCTACAAGGACCTGCTGAAGGTGACTGACGAGACATGGCAGCGCCTGGTGGAGGGTGGGCACATCGCCAGCAGGTTTGCTGACGAGGTGCCCTGAGCAGGGGACAGACTAACGAGTGTCTTCAGGCGTTCAGCCACTTCTCGAGCAGTCGGTGGTGCCAGCGCACCTTGATGTCCTGGTAGTTGGTGAGTGTGAGATGGCCCGGTGGTCTGGCGGCTTTCATGCCCCGCTGCACACGGGCGACGTTTTCCACATCCTGGTTGAAGATGCTGCCAAACTGTTCATCAGGGCCAAGCCACTTGATCTTCGCTGCAGGGGGCCGTGGCTGACCTTCGGGCAGGCTCACCATCATCATGATCTCCATGATGCACTTGTCCGGGTCGTGACCATAAGGACGGTAGCGATAGAAGATCGGGCCAGGCCACGGCGAGATGTTCGGGAAGATGTGATATTGAATGGCTGAGGTCAGTTCCATGTCCGTTGCCGGCAATCCCACGTAACCATGGGCGCCCCGTGCGCGGGCTGCATCGGCCAGCAGTTTTCGTGTGGTCGTGCCCTCGGGCAGATCGTCGGCACTGCCGGACATTTTCTGCACACCCATCTCGCTCACCGACTCACCACGGAAAAACATCTCCTCGATCAGTTCGCGTTCCGTCAGTTCATAGGGAAGATTGGGATTTGGCATCGGTGGCGCCATCGTCATGCGACTCCAGTTGGCGTCCCCTCCGTCATAGATGTTGTATTCGGTGTTGGAGCCGTCGCCTCCCAGCAGGCCGATGCTCATCTGTGGATGCGTGGCCAGCACATGGAAGGCCTCCATGAACGCTTCCTGAGCAATCTTCCAGTTGCAGTCGATGACCTTGGCACTGTGGGTGGCTTTCCACCGGGTCGCAAACGGCCAGCGTTCGAAGTGTTTGGTCACATCGCCGAGAAAATCGAGCAGCGGTTCCGCGTTGTCATCGATGTTGATGAAAACCAGACCGTCCCAGACTTCACAACGCACTTGCGGCAGATCGAACTTCTGCTTGTCGACGTGGGGAAAGTCGAATTCGATGGATGGCGGGATCTGTTTCAGTGAACCATCGATGTTCCAGGTCAATCCGTGGAAGGGGCAGCGGAACTCGGGTGAATTGGCGGACTCCGACTGGTTTTCGCACAACTGCCGGCCACGGTGCAGACAGGAGTTGTAGAACGCCTTGATCTCGTCGGCCTTGGTGCGCACGATGATGAACGACCAGTCAACGATGTCGTAGACGATGTGGTCACCCACTTCAGGGATGTCCTGCTCGAAACAGGCCAGTTGCCAGACCTTGGCCCAGAGCTTTTCGATCTCCCGTTCTGCCCACTCTTTCGAGATGTAGTGGTCCCGCGACAGGGGCTCCGAGCCGAGATAGGTGAACTCGGAGTGGCGCAGCTGCCAGGGTACCTCGACGGTCTCTTCGTCGAGCAGGTCCTGGACCTGCTTGCCCCGTGATCGGGCATACCCCGGCGGAGGTTGTCGCCCGTCCTTCTGCACATCTGTGGTGGACGCTGTTTTGGCCTGTGCTTTTTTGGGTGTTTTTTTGGTGGTATCAACTGTTGCCATGCTTTTTTCTCACTCCGATTTTTCGTAGACGAATATCACCGATGGCCCTGGCCTGACAGGCCAGGCGCGAGTCCTGTCCGTTGTTGGGTGACGAGTCCGCTATGCTGCGCAAGCCTGCACTTTCCCACTGTTCGATCGGAGACAGGTGGTCTCCTCCAGCGAGAATCTGGAATACACAGATCTTGCAGGTGCCCGCGCCGCCGCAGATGGTTGGCCAGGTGAAACCATTGCGCCACGCCGCCTGGATGATGGTTTCATCGGCGTGGATATCAAAAACGACCCGCGAGGGCTCGACTTCGATTTTCACCCGCGACGGCGGGAAAACGCGCCCAGCGAGGTGGCTCCCTCGGCGGTTTTGCCACCAATGTGCCCGATCATGTGATGATCGGCGTAGGTGAGGTCACCGGACACCCACTTGGCGTCGCGGGTAAAGAGACCGGATTGTCCGGTCTTGGGATCTGTGACCCTCACATGACCATCGTCCGTGGATTCGTAGATATAGCCGCTGTAGGCGTGACGTAGACGCATGTTTTCCCCCTGGGGAACTACCGGTTCTTGATGTACCCGAAGACGGTTTCAGCCCCGCGGCGAATCATCTGGTGTCGCCATGCATTGCAGATTGTGAGTCTTCGGACCAGGATCTTCAGGTGTCGTTTATCTCATACACCGCGCTTTTGTGCACCCGGGAGTTGCTGCTTGCGCGAAGGGTGAAATTCCTGTCTTCTAAAGTGTCCTCCCGGTCTGTTCGTGAATCTTCTGCTGCGGCTGCAGATAAACGTGAAAACACAGTGCCGGCTCCCTCCAGGTGCTCGCCGTACCAGGAAGTACGACTGCGCGCCTTCCGGTCCGCGCCACGCTTTCTTTTCGCGCATCTCGTCACCCTCGCGACGAATCTTCATGAGTGTTCCGCGCTAGGCTGCAGACCTGAGACCTTCGACAACGCTGATCCTCGCGGCACGCAACGCGGGCAACAATCCGCCGAGGAAACCGATGAACAACGCGAGCAATACCCCGGACAGCACAAGCTCTGGTTCAACCGCAAAGCGAAATGCCACCTGCGAGTATGCAGCGCCCATGGAGGTCATGCTGAGCCCGTCGAACACCAGCCAGCCGAGCGCAGCGCCCAGCAGGCCGCCGATGAACGACAGCACCAGGGATTCAACCAGTACGGAAACCACGATGGGTGTCGCGGAAAATCCAATGGCTCGCAGTATCGCGATTTCGCGTGTCCGTGCGGAGACAGCCGAATAGAGGGAATTCAGCGCCGTGGCGATTGCGCCGATAGCCATGATGATCCCGACCGTGACGCCAACGATCGTCATCAGGCGCGTTGAAGATTCTGATTGTTCATTGTAAAAATCAGATTCCCGGAAGACGCTGTTGGCGAGACGTCGATCGGTCATGATCGCGGTGGTCAGCATGTCGAGGGACTCCGGAGACTCAAGCCGGAGACGAATCGTGTTCAGCCAGGCGCCGCGCTTGAAGACGTTGGCCATCACGTTCACGTCCAGCCAGGCTTCCGACTCGGTTGCTCGACCGCCGGCCGTAAAATGACCGACGACCAGAAAGTCGACTCCTTTGAGGGAAATCGTGGCCCCCATCTCCAAACCGGCAAACATCCGGGCAGCAGCTTCACCGACGATGATTTCGAACCGTCCGGGCAACAGATCGCGGCCATTGGTCATGCGTACCTCTGGTCGTACTCCAAAGGCTGCTGCACCCACTCCACGCAGCGGCAGACCTGCACGGCCCGGCTGGTTGCGTCGGGGGAGATTGGCCGTTGCGTACAGTTCGGCAGAAAGCAGCGGAACAGGTGTCGTGCCGGGTAACCGTGAAGCCGCGATACCGGGCAATCCGGCAATGATCGCTGCCTGATCGCGGCTGATTGAACCATTGATTTCGGACCGGGATCCTTTGCCGAGGAGCAGCACACGGTCTTCTTCCCCGCTGCTTTGCAGCGTTTCGCGCAGGCCGTTGGCCATCGCAAACAAGGCGGTCAATACAAACACCACGCCTGCGATACCGGTCAACACCACGGCTGACGAACCGGAACGTGATCGCAGTGTGGCCAGGTTGAGCAGGGAGACCGCAAGGATCTGGCGTGGCAGCATGTTCATGAATGTTCCGGACTATAGTTTGCGCAACTCATCGACAATGTGTAACCGCTTCAACCGGAGTGCTGGCTGGAGAACGGCCAGCAATGCGACGACGAGAACCAGCACGACGGACGCTGTGAGTGTCTGCGGGCCAATGTCGATGCCGGCCAGCTGGGGAACGTATTCCTGGCCAAGTTCGACCAGAACGGCGCTGATCAACAGCCCGGGCAGGGCACCCAGCAGAACCAGGGCCAGTGCTTCACCGGTCACCAGGAGTTGGGTTGTCAGCTTCTGGAAGCCCATTGCGCGCAGCACGGCGAACTCCGCCATCCGTTCACGCATCCCATGCGCCACCGTGTTTGCAGTGACCAGCGCGATGGTGAATAGAACAGCACCAAGGATCACCGAGATCATGAGCCCGATGTCACCAAGCTGTTCTGCAAAACCCAGCGCAAAGTCGCGCTCCGATGAGGTGGTTGTCTCGTCTGCCGAGTTCGCAAAGCGTGCGTCGATCGTGGTGCTGATGTCACCGGCTGATCCACCTGATTCAAGCCCGACGTTGATGTACGAAACAAGGCCTGCGCCCCAGGCACGGTATTCATCGAAGTAGGCATGATTGAGGTACATCGCGGTCAGATCGACATTGTTGTCGGAGGCGTCAAATATTCCGACCAGCTCGAACTCCCACGCGGTGGCCTCCTTGTTTGGCCAGATGTCCGGCACGATCGTCAGGCGATCGCCGACCTTCAATCCAAACCGGTCTGCGGTTTTTTGTCCGACGATGGCTGCAGTACGGAGTCTGGCAAACGCGTCCAGCGCTGCCGACGACAGGATCATTTCCGGGTGCATCGGGAAATAACTGTCTGCAGGTACGGCCCATCGAGCAAACGAATCGGTGCCGTCGCGAAACGTCCCGCCAAACCACGTCTGATGCGAAACCGAGCGTACTCCCGGCACTCCCTGGATGGTGACGGCATGATTGATGGGCAGAAAGTCTGTTATGGAGTGACGCGGCTGAACGATCAGACGGGTGATGCCGGTGCTGTCGCCGCGGTTTTCGAAAAGGAGCAGGATCGGAAACAGCAGACCGACGAGCAGAAAGGCGCTGGCCAGGCTCAGGGTAGTCAACAGCGTGCGGCCCGGCCTGCGCCATAGACCGGCGCTCAGGAGCACGAACCAGTTCACCGGCGTGCACCTGTGTAGGCCTGGTCCGGTTCCGGGTGGTCCGATTCCATCAGCAGGCCCTTGTCCATGTGCATTATCCGTCCGGCAAAACCTGCAGCCCTGGGATCATGGGTCACCATGACGATGGTTTTTCCCAGTTCACGGTTCAAGAGGTCGAGCAGCGAGAGGATATCGTCCGCGGTAGACCGGTCGAGACCTCCCGTTGGCTCGTCGCAGATCAGGAGTTGCGGGTCGCTGACCAGTGCACGCGCAATGGCCACCCGTTGTTCCTGGCCGCCGGAGAGTTCGGTCGGACGGTGGCTGCCCCGGTCTGCGAGACCGACGATCTCCAGAGCGGTTTGTGCGCGCTGCCGGATCTGGGACGAACCCAGCGGAGTGAGCAGCAGCGGCAGCGCAACATTCTGTTCCGCCGACAGCGCCGGCATCAGGTTGTAGGACTGGAACACAAAGCCGACGTATTCCGCCCGCCATGCGGTCAATTGCCGATCTGTAAATCCGGTGATGTCCTTCCCGTCAAAAACCACCCGACCCTGATCAGGCCGGTCCAGGCCGCCAATGAGATTCAGCAGGGTGCTCTTGCCCGAGCCGGATGGTCCCATGAACGCGACAAAGTCCTGCCGCAGGACCTGGACGTTGAGTTCGTTCAGGACGTTGATGACGTGTGGACCACGCCGATAGCGTTTCACCACGTGCTGGACGTCGACCAGTACTTCCGCCATCGGTTTGCTCCAGTTCCGTGTCGGTTGACACAGGTAATTGACGTCGAGTGACCTGGGGCAGCGTGCACGCGACTACACGCGATGTCTCGTCAGGTTGCGGAACCGTTGGTCGAATTCAGGAATCGGTGAGGGATTGCAGAAGCCGGCGTGAGATTCATTCGGGGCTGGAACCATCGAACGGGTCGGCAGAGGCTGAATTGGCGAGTTTCGACTGTCGCCAGGCAGACGGTGTCGTGCCGTGCAGGTCACGGAACGCCCGATTGAACGGATTGATGGACTGATAACCGACCGACAACGCAATCGTCAGGATCGGGAGCCGGCGCTGCGCAGGGTCCGCGAGGGCTTGCGCGGCTTCGGCGATTCGATACTCGTTCAACATCTGGCTGAAGTTTCGGTAGCCCAGTCGGGTATTGATCAACCGCCTCAATCGATACTCAGGAACCCGGATCTGTGACGCAAGCGCGGCAATGGAGAGTCCTGCCTGATGGTAGATTGCCGCTTTCATCGCATTGTCAAAGGCGACGAAGTCGGCATCGGCTTCTGATACGGACGGCTGTTCGCTGCCGGCAGCTGTTGCGGCCTGATCGTCAGCGGTTGCCTGCGTCCTGTTTGCCGTCGCCTGCAGGTACACCAGTACAGCCGTGTTGATCAGTGTGTTGAAGACCTGGTATGCCTCGTGGACATGGAACATCAGCACGTCGCCTGCAGCGAGCACCAGTCGACTGAGCACGGTGTAAGTGACGAGGTTGACCGCAATCAGCACGACCAGCAGGGCTCGCATTCTCCGCCGTGGATCAACCAGATCATCCCGCCAGTCCTTCAGGGTCCAGAAGAGTGCGGCAGCGACAAACAGTGCCTGCAAGGTGGCCGGTGTGGCCTCGAAGATCAGCCAGAGCAGGTGGTTGTCATCGGTCATTACCACCCCACGACTGGGACGGGTGGAGATGCCGAACAACCACGGCAGCAGATCTTCCAGGCTGATCTGCAGCACCAGCAACGTGGCCAGAGTACGGGGGAACTTCTTCTGCGACTCTTCGAAAAGGAGATAGGCCAGGATCATGAACGCGCCCGGGACCGTGTTCATCAGGACCTGGATGCCGATCAGCAGGGGTTCGGTGGTCGAGAACCTGAAGGGTTCCGGTATCCAGCCGGCGTACATGGTCCGGCTGAACACGACAAACGCCGCCGAGCACAGCGCGATGAACGCAACCATTCGAGCTGCGCCGTTGCGAGGGTGGGCCACCAGCATGTTCATGCCCAGCAGCAGCACACTGAAGATGGCAAGACAATCGATGGCAAACAAGGCGCCGTGCAGGGTCATGAACTTGTGGCCGGGCTCGGTGCATCTGACCGACCCATCATCCATCGACCGCCCGACAATGCTCAAGGAGTAATGTTCAAGGTGCAGTGCCCAGGGGAAACACGTTCCCTGATCTGTCAATGGGGCCGACGTGTGCCCGGTGTTGGAGTGGAGGAGGGTTGGAACTGTCGCATGACGACCCGGCGCAGACCAGTGTCGATGCTCATGGAGATCCGCAAGGCGTCGTCAGGCGAGGGCCACCCATTGGGTACGCTCTTCATCGTTCATGTGGCGAATTTCCTTTCCGTACACGGCGTAGAAAATGTACTCGGCGACGTTTTTGGCGTGGTCGCCGAAGCGCTCGAGAGAACGTGCAGCCCAGATCAACTGCAGTGCACCGGCCGTGGCGTCCGGTTGATCGGCAATGAACGACTGCAATTGCGCAGTGATTTCCTTGCATCGTTCGTCAATCGCCCGGTCTTCCTGCTTGATGGCCGCTGCCGCGACTCCGTCAAAAGCCACAAACGCTGCCAGTGCCTTGTTGGACAGCACAAGCACACTGGTACCCAGTGCCACGATGGCACCGCCAAAACGCTTCTGCGGTGCCCCGGCCGATTCCAGCGTCGCCTTGGCCACGCGCTTGGCAAGGTCGCCCATGCGCTCGAAGTCCATCACCACCTTGAGTACGGCAAAGATGAGTCGCAGGTCACCGGCAGCCGGCTGGCGTTGCACCAGCATGTCACGGCACGCTTCGTCCAGCCCCAGCTCAAGCTGATTCACCTCGGAGTCGCGGGCAACCACCTGTACCGCGAGTTCACCATCATTGGATTCCAGCGCACGCAGCGCATCCCGGAGCTGATCCAGTACCAGCTGTCCCATGACCTGGACCCGACCGATGATCGCGTCCAGATCGGCATTGAACTGGCCGGAGAGGTGACGCCGCAGATCATTTTTGTTCAGGGTCATCAAGGCACTCCAGATCAGCCGTACCGGCCAGTGATGTAGTCTTCGGTCTGCTTTTTGGCAGGGTTCGTGAACACGCCTCTGGTCGCACCGAACTCCACCAGTTCTCCGAGATACATGAATGCCGTGTAGTCCGATACCCGGGCTGCCTGCTGCATGTTGTGGGTGACGATGAGAATCGTGACCTTTTCCTTCAGTCGGTGAATCAGGTCCTCGATGTTGGCCGTTGCATTCGGGTCCAGGGCGCTGGTCGGTTCGTCGAAAAGCAGCAGTTCGGGTTCGGTGGCCAGTGCTCGTGCGATGCACAGGCGCTGCTGCTGTCCACCCGACAGGTTGAACGCCATGTCGTCCAGTCGTTCCCGGACTTCGTCCCAGATCGAGGCTTCGCGCAGCGCCTGTTCAACGCGGTCGGCGATCTCGGCGCGATTTTTCTGGCCGCGCACACGCAGTCCGTAAGCGACGTTTTCGAAGATCGACTTGGGAAACGGATTCGGTTTCTGGAAAACCATGCCGATGCGCATGCGCACCTCGATGGGATCAACGCTGCGGTCGAGGATGTTCACGCCATCGGGCTGGAACAGGATCTGTCCACCGTAACGGGTGTTGTCCTGCAGGTCGTGCATGCGATTGAAACATCGCAGGTAAGTCGACTTGCCACAGCCTGATGGACCAATCAGCGCGGTAACGCGAAATTCGTCGATGCGCATGTTGATGTTCTTCAGCGCCTGGTTGTCGCCGTACCAGAAATCCAGGCCTTTGGCTTCGGCCTTGAGTTCAGCCAGGGGGGCTGTTTCCGTTGAAGGGTCCTTGGCCGCAACCCGCAGGGACATGTCCATAGTGTTTTTCTCTACCATTTGATTCGCTTCCTGAAACGAATGCGCAGCCAGATCGCTGCTCCGTTCATGACCAGCGTCATCACGACCAGGACCAGGCCTGCTGCAGCCGCGTTTTCCTGGAATGCAGCCTGCGGTCGCGAGAGCCAGTTGAACATCTGGATCGGCATGACGGTGAAAGGGGACTCGAGCCATTCGAAGTTGATGAACGGGAACTCTCCGGAGATCGGTGAGGCCGGCAGGAATGCGATGAACGTCAATGCCCCGATGGTGATGATCGGCGCAGTTTCTCCGATCGCGCGCGCGAGGCCGATGATGACTCCGGTAAGAATGCCGCCCGCCGAATACGGCAGGATGTGATCGCGCACCAGTTGCCAGCGTGTTGCACCGACACCATAGGCCGCTTCCCGGATGCTGACCGGGATGGCCCGTATCGCCTCGCGGGTGGACACGATGATGACCGGCAGGATCATGAGCGCGAGAGTGAGGCCAGCCGACAGGATGCTCTGTCCAAAATCCAGCGCGTAGACAAAGAGACTCAGTGCCAGCAGGCCGTAGATGATCGATGGCACTCCGGCGAGGTTGGTCACGTTGACTTCAATGAGGTTGGTGACCCAGCTTCGGCGCGCGTACTCTTCAAGGTAGATTCCGGCGCCGATCCCGAAGGGAATCGCGGTGGCTGCCGTGATGAGCATTACCAGGCTCGAACCGACCATCGCGCTCAGGATCCCGGCTTTTTCGGCCCGGCGCGAAGGAAAATTCTCGAAAAACGACCAGTTGAGTCGATGGGCACCGTCCTGGATCAATCCGGCCAGCAGAACTGCCAGCGTCAGGATGCCGATCATCATGCAGATGAGGCCGATGATCGCGAAGATGGCGTCCCTGCGCCGACCGCGCAGGACCAGTTGCCTGATGGCCTGTGTGTCGTGCATGTCAGTACACCTCGCGGAAGCGCATGCGGGCCACATGGCCAAGCACATTGAAGAACAGGGTCATCAACACCAGCACGAGACCAACCGCAAAGATGCTCTGGTATTCGAGGCTGCCGTGCGGCAGGTCGCCCAGTGCAACCTGCACGATGAACGCCGTGATGGTGGCGCCGGGTTCGGTGGGATTCCAGGTGAAGTTGGGTTGCTGGCCGGCCGCCACCGCAACCACCATCGTTTCACCGAATGCGCGCGATATCCCGAGGATATAGGCCGCGACAATTCCGGAAGTTGCGGCCGGTACCACCACGCGCAGTGAAGTCTGCAACCGCGTGGCACCCATGGCGTACGAACCTTCACGCATCTGCATGGGAACTGCGCGCATCGCGTCTTCGGCCATCGAAGTGATGTACGGAATGATCATGATGCCGATCACGAGTCCCGGCCCGAGCATGTTGAAACCCGGCAGGTCCGGCATGAACCACTGCAGTGCCGGCGTGACCATCAACAGGGCGAAGTAACCATAGACAACGGTGGGTACGCCAGCCAGCAGTTCGAGCGTGGGCTTGACAGTTTCGCGCACGCGCATGCTTGCAAATTCACTGAGATAAACCGCCGCAATGGTACCGACCGGGACCGCGAACAACAGGGCGACCGTCGACGTGACCAGGGTTCCTGCCAACAGAGGGAGCACTCCGTAGTGCTTGTCGGCAAACATGATGGTCCACTGGGTGTCGGTCAGGAACTCGACGATCGAGACCTGCTCAAAAAATGATGCGGATTCGTAGAGCAGGATGCCAACGATCCCGACAGTGACGGCCACCGCCGTCATCGATACGGAGAACAGTATCGCTTCGATCACACGCTCACCGATGTGGCGTGTCGGTTTGTGCGCAAAGCGGCTGTCGGCGTTTGCAGCGCCGGACATCTGCCCGGTTGAATCCGCAGTCATGGTCAGTTCCTCGGCACGGCGCGTTAGTGGGTACGCTCGCGGACCAGCAATTCCTCGACAGACAGTCCGATTTCCGCGTGTCCCGCGAAGCCGCTGCCAACCTTGCCATTCTTCAGGTTTTCACGGGCAAGTTCATAAGCCCGGGCGGGCAGTTCCACATAACCGACTTCGGCGGCGAGGGCTGGGCCTTCACTCAGGTAAAACTCCACGAACTCCTTGATCTCGGGCCGCGCCAGTGACTTTTCCTTCACGTAGATGAAGAGCGGTCGCGACAGGGGCTGGTAGGTGCCGTCATTGACGGTCTGCGTCGACGGGGCGATCCCCTTGGCGCCACCCGGAGGGACGATCGGGACGGCACGCAGCTTGTCGGTGTTTTCCTCGTAGTACGCCATGCCGAAGTAGCCCAATGCCCCTTTGTCCCGCGAGACATACTGGACGGTGACATTGTCATCTTCGCTGGCCTGGTAGTCGCCGCGGGAAGCCTTGGAACGTTCCATCACGGCTTCGGTCCAGTAGTCGAATGTGCCTGAGTCGGCGCCAGCGCCAGCCAGTTTGAGAGGCATGTCGGGGAACGTCGGGCGGATCTGATTCCAGTTCATGATCTTCTGCTGCGCGGCCGGCTCCCACATGCGCTTGAGCTCGGGTACGGTCAACTGGTCAACAAAGGTGTTGGCCTTGCTGACGACCACCGTCAGTGCGTCATAGGCAATGGGCAGCTCGTAGAATTTGATGCCGGCCTGTGCACAGAGGATCATTTCTTCTTTCAGGATGGGTCGGGACGCATTGGTGATATCGGTTTCACCCCGGCAGAAGCGCTTGAAACCACCGCCAGTACCAGCGATTCCGACCGTCACGCGGGCACCACCCAGTGCCGACTGGTATTCCTCGGCGACAGCCTCGGTAATGGGATAGACCGTACTGGATCCATCCACCTTGATCACCTCCGCAGCCTGCGCTGCAGGGGCAAGCAGGGAGGCGCTCATCACGATGCCGAGTGCCCATTGATTCATCTTTTTCATCTTGGTGTCTCCAGGAATGGAAGCAGGGTTAGAACTTCGCGTTGAGGTCGATCATGAGGGTCTCGACGTTGGCGCTGCTGTCGTTGTACCGACTCGCCGCATCCGACTCCGCTCGGAACCACGATACGGTGAGGTTGAAGTTTTCGAGGATGTCGTACTGGGCTTTGAGCTTGTGGCCACTCGAGGCCACATACCCGGACGCAAAGGCCGAATCGGTGAAGTAACCCACCACGGCATTGCGTTCGATATCCCGGTACGAATAATCGAAGGCGATCCCGGTGATGTTGGTGCGTACACCAAAGAGCCACGCCGTATCCTCATCGCCGTCCTGGAATGTCCTGAAGTCGGTTGCGTCCACGTTGACGATGTATTGACCGTATAACGTCAGCGGCAGCGGCAGACCGATCACGTCCATCTGGCCAAACCCCTCGTACAGCGTGAATTCGTCTGTGGTGTTGCCGTTGGCAATCAGTGCGATCGCTGGTTCCCCCGCTTCTTCTCCGTCACCCCTGTAGTTGTACAGGCTCGCTCCCAGTGTGAGGCGGACGCTGTCACCTGCGTCAAAGGCCACACCGCCCTGCAACGAATAGAGGCTGAGGTCATTCTTCCACTCGACACCTTCGCCATCAACGTTGTCCTTGAGGATGAAATAGCCGGCGCTGCCAAACAGGGTGGTGGTGCCGCTCTTGCGCTGGTAGCTGCCGGCAAATCCTTCCGGATTGATGTCACCGTCCCAGGCCACGTCGCCTACCGCCATCCAGGGCTGCTTCATCCTGCCGGCAACGAGCTTCAGGCCCGGCACGCTGGCAGGGTGATAGTCGATGTAGCCGAGATCGAGCCAGATGAGCTTCTTGTCGAAGTAACCATCGAGATCCTGATTGGTGGAGCGGCGGTCAGGGCCGCCTCCCGAGGCGATCTGGATACCCGTCTCGACCTGCGGATTGATCTGGGTGAATGCGCCAAGCCGTGCACGGATTCGCTGCCGGTCCTTGTCCCTTCCGCTTGCAGTCAAGGCACCCGGTGGTCTTGTCTCGAATTTTGGCTCGTCCTCGATGTTGATGATGTCGTTCCGCGCCCGCATGTCGCCCTTGAGGACGGTGGTAGCGGCCCAGCCTGCCGTTTGCTGGTACGTGGTGAATTCTCTCTTGTCGAGTTTCTGTCGGCTTTCCCGCTTTTTCCCGCGCTCGGCTGCACGTTCCTCGGTAGCCAGATCGGCCATCAATTCGCCGTGCTGCGCCTCGGTGATCGACCCGTTGCCCAGCAGCATGTCCAGGAGCTTGGCGTCCACGGCGCTGGCTCCGGCCAGACCTGAGGTAACCATCAACGCCATGCAGATAAGCCCTGTTCGCAATGTGTTCATTCAGTGTCTCCAGCGGATTTCGTCGAAACGACTCATGCGTCCCTCTTCGGAACGAAAGTGCTCCTGGGTTGCAACCCACCGGAAGACTGGCCTTGCGTTTGCGGGGCACATTCTTCACGAGCAATGTGACGGTGGGATGTCAGCTCGGGGACGCACTCCAACTGTTGAATGTGAATCTTTGATGACAACATGACGGTCCGCCGATGCCCAATGTGTCAGTTTCGGGCGGGGAGGTTTCTGCGTTCGGGTGGTATTGCGGGCAAGACATCGACTTTTGGAGGGCGTTTGGGGCCGTGAAATCGATGTCGGGGAGGGGGAATCGTCCTGTTCTACACCATCATTCTGAGCCGCCAGGAGACCTGCCACGCCATGCGCTCACACGAGCTTGCGCTGACTCTTCAAAAATCAACCACTTACGTGGTCGATTTGCTCACCTGACCCTCCCTGGCCAGGTACACAGGCTGCCTTTTCAGCAACTGGTCAAAGCAGTGTCTTCGGTACAAAGAAAAAGTCGCCGATCTCATGGCCCGCAGCCTTGATCGTCTTGAAATCGGGTTTCTGCTCGAAGGCCTCGGCGGCGGCAGCGCTGGTCACCCGATCCCGGACACGTGTGTACAGTTCGGGTGCAGCGATGAGCGTCTGATTGTTTTCGAGTTCATCGAGGAAGGCGCGCGCAAACACGGAATGGCCGGCGCCACCGATGTCCAGGACCGGACGGTCACCGCCGGAGGAGAGCAGCAGTCGTGCCCGTTTCTGCAACTTGAACGCGAGGAATTCCGGATTGTTGTAGTCCGGTGACTTGTCACCCAGCAACAGGAACGAAGGTTCGCCGGACAGCAACCCTGCATAACATGAATCCGCCACCACCAGAACCCGGCGGGCCTTGAGCCGGGCCAGGTGTCCCGAGACGAACTCGTTCGATACCCAGAACGTGTCGCGCGGTGGCGGATTCGCGTTGGCGGGCAGCCAGTAGCCGATTTCCTTCGCGCCTGTCTGCAGCCGGTTGCCGTGTCCGGCGTAAAAAAGAAGGAGGTTGTCGTTTTCGCCCACCACTTCGTACAGGTCGTTGATGGCTTCCATCAGCGAAATGTTGTCCGAGTCTTCAATGGTCATCACGGTGAAACCGTATCGATCCTCGAGGATCTTGCGTGCTCTGGCGATGTCGTTCAGCGGTGTTTGCAGGCTTTCCAGCGACTGATAGTTCTGGTTGCCGATGAGCAGTGCGAAGTAGCGTCCGAGGTTCAGGTTCTTGTAGGTCTTTTCCTTGATCGCCTGCGCCGCCTTGCCCTGCACCGTCGTCGAGCCGCCTGACGGCGCGCGAGTCTGGCTGGTACCGACGGCTGCGATGGCTGGTTTGAGCGAGGAGAGCTGGCGGGTATCGGACTGCTTCTGGGATTGCAGCTGTGTGATCAGCGACTGCAGGGTCGATGCCTGGGTGCGTGCTGCCTGGGCGGCAGCGGACTGGTCCGACGCAGCGGCTTCCAGTTGCTTCTGCATCGCTTCCACCTGGGCCGTCAGTGCGGTGATCTGAGCTTCCCGCTCGGCGATGGAACGGTTGAGCTGTTCGCGCAATGCAGACTGTTCACGCTCTGCCGCAGAGGCAAAAATCAGGCTGTCCTCACCGGCACCCCAGGCCTTGCGATACCAGTTGAGTGCTTCGACCTTGTCTGCGGCCACACCCAGCCCCATCTCGTACAGCGTACCCAGATTGAACTGCGCCCGTGTATTGCCTTGTTCGGCTGCCTTCTGGTACCAGAACAGTGAGGCTTCGTAATTGGGCTCCGTGCCCAGGCCTTTTTCAAAGATTTCACCGACATAGGTCTGCGCTTCCGCATCACCACCTTCCGCAGCTTCCATCCAGACCTTCAGCGCAGTCTTGTAGTTGGCCCGGTCGAAGGCCACATATTCTCCACCACGGATCTCGCATTCCGAGGCGGTGGCGCGAATCGGCCGTCGGGCCGAAAGGAAGGTACGGCGGCCCAGCTGGCGGACCTGTCCCGGCAGCAGACAGTCGACGATCTGCAGTTGTGCGGCCCGGCCTTCGCGCCCGGTCGCGGCGGTCGACTCCGCGGCACTCCATCCCATCGCCGGCAACCAGATGCTCGCGAGCATTGACAGCCAGATCAGCAACCCGTTGTTCTTCACGGTGACTCCAGTCGTTCTTTGACCACCTTGAGGCGTTGGTGCGTGCCGAGAAATCCATCGGTCGCCATCAGGTCGTCGAGATTGGCGAGCAGGGTGCGTCTCCCTTCCGGATCACCACTCTCGAGGACGGAATTCGCCATCTGCTCGAAACCTTCGATGATCTTCGTGGTCGCTTCCGCGTTTCTCGGGTGCAGCACGTAAGCTGCCCGCCACGCGATGATGGCAGAGGATACGTCGCCGAACTGCCAGGCGGTTGCCCCTTCCTTGAGGTGGCCGGCGATGCTGGTCTGCATCTCGGGTGCCAGTTCTTCGAATGGCACATCCGGGGTCACCCGGGCACGCTCCCGAACCTGCACAAAGCTGAAGTAGCCGGCCAGTACCAGGCCCAGGGCCGCACTGGCGGCGATGGCCAGACGGGCTGTTTTTGGTCCTTCGAAAACACGCAGGAATTCCGCCGCATGGCCGAGGCGCTTGCTGCGTTCGAACTCGAGTCCACGGCGTATGGCCTGCCATTCCCGGCGCTTCAGTCCGCGTATCGGCTCGGGTTTGCGGCCTTCGCTGCGAGCCTGCGGAGCGGCGAGGCTGTTGAACGGATGTTTGCCGGTGAACAACTGGTAGGCCGTGATGGCAAGGGCGTACACATCGTCGGCGGGATGGGGTGGTGCGCCCTGGAACATTTCGATCGCGGCATAGGAGGGTGTCAGCGCCCCCAGTTCGCCGGCATCAAACTGGGTTGTTTCGGACGCCTCGATCTTGCCGGTCACGGGTACCGCGCGTGCGATACCGAAGTCCAGGACCTTGGGGTTCTTGCCTTCATTCAGGAAAACGTTGCCCGGTTTGAAGTCGGAATGAACGATCCCCTTGTTATGGGCGTAGGCCAGTGCCAGGCACAGGCCGCGCAGGATCGGTATCACCTGCGCGCGTGGCAGACCCTGCGGGTGCGCGCGGATGAAGTCGTCCATCGGGCTGCCATTGAGCTGTTCCATCGTGATGTAGACGATGTCGCCGTCCCGGTCGAAGTCGTACACGGTCGCGATGTTGGGGTGCGCAAGCGCCTGTGCCTTGCGTGCTTCCCGCTGCAGGGCGATCACCATCCGTTCGTCTCGCTGCCACGTCTGTGACAAGGCCTTCAACGCAACATGCGGATCGCGGTCGCGCGCTTCGACCTTGCGGCGGTCGATGGCCCGGTAGACCACGCCCATGCCACCACGTCCCAGTACCGACACGATCTCGAAGCGGTCCTTGACGACGGCGCCCGGCGCCAGTTCATGGGGCGCGTCACTCCTGGCGGGTACAGACAATGCGGTCGGGTCGTCCGGGACATCTTCGTGTCTCATGACGACCGTCGCGTCGTCATCCTGGACACCCGCCGTGGAAATCTGCGTCCGGTCGTCTGCCACCATGACCTGTGTGGCATCGGCGTCCTGCGCAGCCTGCGCTTCCGAACTCCGTGCGCCGTCCGGATTCACGAGGATTGTCTGGTCATCGTTGTTCATGAGAAGTGGTTCCGGGTTCGGATATTCATGTCTCCTGCGCAACCCGAATGAACCTTTTCGAGCGGCGATTACGCTAATGTAACCAGTGTGAACCAAGCAAAGGATTTGTAGCACAAAATGATGACCAGCGAGTTGGCAGGCATGTGCGAGATGAGACGCAGGGCACGGTGGCTGGGTGTGCTGTCGCTGGTGTGGCTGGGCTTGTGGTCCAACCTCACCGAAGCGGCGATCACTCCGGATCCGGTGGAAAGCGTATTCATCATCAACTCCGGTGACCTGATCCTCCCGACAGCAGGCGACATTGTGTTGACCACGGATGACAGGATCGGCATGGGCTTTGATTCAAGCCTGGTGGTCGATGGCGGTTCACGACTGTTTGCCGGTGCGCTGCTCGACGACCTCAACAGTTCCAGCGGTCCGTTTGCCACCACACTCACCGTGACCGGAGATGGTTCGCGCATTGAACTGCGTGGAGGTCTCATCTCGCGTGGTGGAATGTCGACCAGTGGTGTCTGGTCGGTGCTCGACGGAGGGGTCTTCGATGCGGGTGATCCGGCATCCTGCAACGTCGATGTGGATTGTGGCATGACCATCGGGGGTACCCGTGATGCGAACTCGACGCTCCTGGTCTCGGGCGCCGGCAGTCGCTTTGCCAGCATCGATTCACTGACGGTCGGCCAGAACGCCGAAATCCTGATCTTCAACGGGCCAGGCAACGTCGTGGCAACCGTGAGCGTCCAGGATGGTGGCCTCGTCGAATCCGAACTGGTGATCATGGGTGCCGGTGTTCTCAACGACCCGAACGGTGTTTTTTCGTCGAACGGGAACGGGCTGGTCAGTGGTGCGGGTTCGGTGTGGAACGCGCAGGATTTTGTCATCGGTGCCGGTGATCGGGGAGCCGGCATCCTCAGTGTCTCGGCAGGCGGTAGTGTAGTTGTCGCCAATAGTCTGGACATGGCGATTGGTCCGAGCTCAACGGGCAGCCTGGCCGTGGATGGAGCGGGCAGCCGGCTCACTGCGGGCACCATGAACGTCAGCGTCGCCGGTGCAGCAGATGTGAACGTCAGTGCCGGTGGTGTCCTCGAGGTCGCGGCACGCCTGAATATCGGTCGGTCCACCCTCGAGGCAAACGGCTCTGTGACAGTGGATGGTGCCGGTAGTCAGTTGCTGGTGCGCGACGATCTGATTGTTGGCGACAGCAGCGGTGCAGGCTTCGGACAACTCGACGTACGCAACGGTGGTGCACTGACCGTAGGTGGTGCCGACGAAGCCAATTTCATCGGCACGTTCATGGCGGTCGGGCTGCGCAGCGGTAATGGCGAGTTCAACCTCGATGCCGCAACGGCGACCATCGAGGCGCAAGGGACCTCGGTGGTGTCGCGCCTGCATGTCGGCGATGCAGGCAACGGTGACGTCAACCTGACCAATGGCGCGACGCTGACCGTACGCAATACCCGGCTTTCACAACTGGGCGATGGACTGGTCATCGGCCGCAGCGATGCCAACGACGGCGGTTTCGGCACGGTCGTGGTCGACAACTCCACCTTCCTCATCGATTCAGGTTTTGCCAGCATCGATATCGGCGAGGCCAACACCGACTTTTCTGGTCCAGGCGATGGTACTGGCAGTCTGCAGGTGATCAACAGTGGCCTCGTCCGTATCCAGGGTAGTCAGGCAACCCGCGTGCGACTGGCCCGTGGCGCAGGTTCGACCGGGGAAATCATCGTTGATAACGGGCGTTTCGATGTGCTGGGTGCCGACGTCCTGGTGCTCATTGCGCACGACCTGTTTGGTGCGACCGGCGACGGCACGGGCAGCCTGCAGGTACTGAACGGCGGGTTGGTGAACATCACCGGCAGCAGCGCTGCAGCCACACGGGTGGTCATCGGTTCGGGCAGTGGAGATGGCACGCTCGCGATCGGTGCCGGTGGCACTGTGGACATCAGCGGCAACCTGCTGATTTCCGCGCCGAGTCCCACCAGCGATACACAGACGGGCACAGTCACGGTTGCGGCAGGCGGAGTACTGGAAACGACTTCAACGCTAGTCGGTGTTCGTGGCAGCCTGACCGGTGCTGGTACCTTTCGTGCCGAGCGACTGAACATTCTCGATGGTGCCGTTGTCGACATCAGCTTCGACGATGTTGACGAGGTGGTCCTGGAAGGCGGTCGGCTGGACCGAACGGATTTCAGTTTCGGCCGCGCTGCCGGACAACGCCTGTCGGTGATCAACGGTGGGGTGATCGACCTGGATGTAGCGACATTTGGATCACTTCCCGGAACGCAGACGGATATCACGGTGTCCGGTGCGGGTTCCTCGCTGGTGGTTGCCGGCGACTTGTTGCTCGGCAGTACCGGCAATGCGGCCAGCACGTTGCGACTGGCGGCCGGTGCTCAGGGCACAGTGGGAGGAGCGATGCGCATCGCCGGTGGCAGCACGCTGACCGTGGCGGATGCGGCGTCCCGTCTCACCAGCACCGGTCCACTCGACATCGATGGCGGCTCCTTCATCCTCGAAGGCCAGTCCGCGGCGCAGACCGGTGGGCTGAACGTGATCAATGGTGGCCTGGTCGGCGGCACCGGAACGCTGACGGCAGCCGGCGTGACGATCGGCCTGGGTGGCACGCTGGCACCAGGCAACTCGGCAGGACTGCTCAACGTCAACGGTGATGTGACTCTGGCTGGCGGGCGCATGCTGTTCGAGATCGGTGGCCCGGCTGCGGGGCAGTTCGACGTGCTCAACGTCACGGGTGATGTCGACCTGCAAAACGGTTCGTTCGAACTCCAGTTCATCGATGGATTCACCGGGTCGTCCGGCGGTTCGTTTGATCTGATCTCGGCCACGGGTACCACCACGGTCGGGCCGGACGTGAACTTTTTCTTCAACGGCCTCGGTCCGGATTTCGAGTTTGCGTTTCGCAACGATGGCACGCTGAACCTCGGTACCCTGACGTTTGTGTCGCTGGATATACAGGAGATCGAAGGCCTGACACCCAACGAGACCGCCATGGCGATCTACATGGACGAACTCTGCCCGCGCATCGAAGGTCTCACGGCACCGACAGCCGACGAAGCCGATCTCGATATCCTTTGCGGAAACCTCAGGAATGGCAGCAACACGACTGCGCAGGTAGCCGCCGGGCTCGACGCGCTGATGCCGGACGAAATTCTTGGAATCATCGACACGTTGCTGCGGTTCACGACGGTTCAGCACGGCAACCTGTCCCAGCGACTCAATGGACTGCGCAACGGTGCTGCCCGCGTGAACGTGAGTGGTCTCGATCTGATGACCGACAACGTGCACATTGCCGGGCAGGACCTGCAACGGGTCATGGAAGGTCTCACCGGTGGCAGTGCGGGCGCGGACGAAGACTTTGCGCGCTGGGGGTTTTTCTCGGACGGCAACTTCCACTTCGGCGACCAGTCACCCGGACAGCATGAAACGGGATTTGATTTCCAGACCGTGAACATCACCTTCGGTGCGGATTACCGGCTGCGCGACAATCTTTTCCTGGGAGGGGCCATCGGCTACAACGAGGTCAACGCCGACTTCGACACTGGCGGTGGCATGCTCATGAAGGCGACCACCCTGTCGTTGATGGGTACGTATTTCCGCGGTGAATCGTTTTACCTGGACCTTCTCGCCACCTATGGCTGGGCAGAGGCCGATACGTCCCGGCTGATCCAGTACAACGTGTTTGGTGGTGCGGTAGACCGGCGAGCAACGGGCTCCACCGACGGTACGGAACTGGTTGCAAGCCTCGGTACGGGCTACGACTTCACGCGTGAAAAGCTGGTTTTTGGCCCGCATGCCGGTTTGAACCATACGGACATCAAGCTTGACGCGTTTGCTGAAGAAGGTGCCATGGGCGCGAGTATTTCGCTGCCACCCCAGTCCTCACGCTCGTTCACGGTCAACGCGGGTGCACACGCTTCGTACACATTGACGCCGGAATGGGGAGTGCTGATACCGCATGCCCGCATCGACTACGTTCACGAGTTCCAGGGTGATGGCCGAACCGAAGGTGTCAACTTCGCGGCAGACCGTTTCCGCTTCGACCCGAATCAGCCAGTCAATCCGGCAGCGCTGGATACGGACCCCGCAGAAAAGAACTACTGGACCTGGTCCGTCGGTGCCCATGCACAGTTTGTGCACGGCATTGCAGCGTTCGTGAACTATCGTGGTCATCTTGGCCTGGGCAATCTCGATGTGGCCGAAGTGACTGTCGGACTGCGGTTCGAACGTCAGTTCTGATGCTGACTGTAGTTGCGTTAGATTTGCTTGGACAAGCAATCATTCAGCTGCGCGAAGTGCAATGTCGATTTCAATGAAGTGTTTGCGGCTTTGCGGCGTTACGACATGGTGGTGTTGACTTGCCGTGGGAACGGACCAGGAAACCAACCCTGTTGATCCAGAGGAAATCTAGGGTGCGAATTGAGCGCAAACACCAGCGTGTGATGCGTCATGATGTGATGATGGATGGCGGTGTTTGCGTGACAATCTGAATCACATGAGTGAGATTCAACGCGAACACAACAAGTAGCTGCCAGACAGAGTTGGCTTGGTAGAACCTTGAGGGCACCAGTGTCCGGCTCAAACAGAAGAAGCTGTTGATTCTTCGAGGTTCTGTGGAACACCTGATGGCGGTAGCTGACCACACGCTCGCTCCGGTTCCAAGAGGTGATCGGCAAGGCGATCCTGAAGCAGTCCACGCCCTCGCTGACACAGGTCCAACACGGTCGTGGGCCCATGGGCGCACGCAGGTAGGGCCTGTGCAAGAATGGGACCTTGATCGCGTACCAGGTACCGGCGCGATCAAAGCGTTCGAAGATTTATCTATAAAAGAACGCTCCACCCCCTGAACTTCAGCAGTGGCCCCTCCGGTAGTCGCCGCGCAATCACGTTAACAATGCCGCTTCCAAAAAGTCTCCACGTAGCTAACATCCCGACTACGTCGCGTCTATGTGATCTGGTCGAGGCTGGTTGTCGACTCAGAATCTGGCGGATGGTCCAACGCGGGAGAACGCGATCTGCCTGAAAACCGTTGTTCTTCAGAGTTCAACGAACAGTTCCTGAGCAAAGCTGGCCCTGAGCAAAACCAGACTGCGTGGAGCACGCGCGCTTGCATCGGCGGCCAGCGAACTCGATCTCTCAAGGGGTACTCTCAAAGGATGGCTCAAGTCAGCACGCCGACTCTCGGCAGATCTGCCGAGCGATTTTCTGCCTCAACGGTGCTGTCTGCGCGATCACCCAACACCAGACCAGTCCGATGCGGCCAGCAGGCGACGCTGCAGTTCAATGAGAGGCTGTCCCAATGGGCAGTCAAGGGCTTGAGTGTCGAATCGGTCCCGGTGAGGCGGGGTTCCTCACGGTGAGGGTGCTTGCGCCCGCGACCCTGCCCGACTGCGATACGCAAGCGGATAAAGGCCGCGTTCAGGTGTTCCAACGGTTCAGCTGATCTCAGGTTGATTCGTGGCTGTTCGGTTTCTTCGATCAGGAGATATTCGCGGAAGAGGCCTGATGACGATGCGGTGTCCTAGATCGTTGAGCAGCCACTCCCGGGATTTCCTACCCGACCCTCCGAACTGATGGAATCATGGTCTGTCCTGTTCGTGGCTATAGGTTCCGCCGAGACTGAGCATGGTCAGATGAACATCAATGCATCTCGGGAGAGAGCTGCAAACGGTCCAGGGCGGAACGTCAGGCAGGACGACGTGAAGCCCGGTTGGGGCTGGGCTTGAGCGTGCTTCGCAGTTTCGCCAGAACCTTCGCGGGCAGCTCGAGCGTGGCGGGAACTTCACCTGATGCCACGGCATCACGCAGCTGTTCAAGAAGGCGGGTCATCTCGAGATAGTTGGTGATGTAGCTTTCCGGCGGTGGCAACAGCTTTTCGGCAGGCAGCCAGGTCACCGGCAGCTGTGGCACCCCCACGAAGTCGAACAGGCGCCGGTGAACGTTAGCCGGATCCTCCAGGTAGTCTTCATAGGCCAGTTCCAGTACCGCGTGCGAGTCCTGCAAGGCGCGCAGTTCCCGGTTCATGCGCAGAACGCCCAGTGCGAAGCTGACAAACTGCCATTTCGGAATCGCGATCGGCTGCACGACCCGCTCCCTGGCGCCAGCGTTCCAAGCATGCATGATGCCGCTGCGCTTGCCGTAGAGTGCCGACCCGAAGTGGGCGACCACGTCGTGCCGGACGACGTGAATTACCTTCATCTCGGGCAACGAGGTCTGCATGATCTTTACGATCTCTCGTGCTTTGGTGGGACTGTTGTTGACGGACTTGGCACCAAGCGCAAGGGTCTGCGCGTTGGCCCGGATGGACGTGATGGCGTCGAACAGCGCCCGGTGCCCCGCGGACTTTTCCTCCGGCAGGTCGGCGCCGAAAGTAAACGTGGTCAGCCCACGGGTGAAGAAGGGATCGGGCCTCAGTTCGTCGTTGAGCGTTGCGACGTTGGGATGGCCCATCAGCACGAGATGGGTAACCGTGGTACCGCTCCGTGCGTACCCGATCACCAGATATCTGACGGGATTGCTCATGCAGTACTCTCAATCCTTTGATTGCGGAGGAGTTTAAGGTAGGTGGTCGGAAACCCGACAAACGTATCACCGATCCGTAACCTGGTTCTCGTTTTGTCCTTGAACCTGTCGAGGCGCACGTCCAGTCAACTCACGGATCGCAGGATCCGGGCCGACTTTCCCGGATCCTGCCGCGGTCGCGTAGAGTGGTGTACGTGGATGTGAGGTACGGCCATCTTGGCAATCCCTCGATCAGCCACGCACCAGGACGAAGTCATGAACCGCTTGACCGACCCACGTCCGTATTGCGGCTCACCGGTCACCTTGTTTTCAGTGATTGCATAATGGGGGCTTGCGTGCGTCAGTTTAGGAGGCTGTTCAGTTGGTGAGACGATCACATCGGCGGTGGACCGTTTGGCATCGTTGCCTGCATGGCGCGCTGGAATGCAGGTCGCGCCGCCATCCGTTTCATGAATGCCTCCACATGCCCAAACCCGTCGAGGTAAGGCTTCTCGCCGCTGAGTATTTCCCTGACGTTGAAGTCGGCACCGGCGGCGATCGGGGCGCCGAGCTTCAGCGCAAAGTGCATCATGATGTCGGCAGCGGTGAACTGGTTGCCCGCGAAGTACGGACGGCTGGCGAGTGTGTTGTTGGCGTAGTGCATGATGCGCTGCGAGCCTGTGCGTGAGCCCGCAACTCCTGGCAACCTCATCGGCGCAGGTGGTTCGACGCCGGCTGCAGAGAGTACCTTCCCCAGCCTCCGCTCGGTGGCGTCGGCAATGATCTTCGCCAGCGCCGTGCCTTCGGCGAAGTGCAGGAACTCCAGATAGGCAGGAAACTCCGGCGAGTCTTCCGCCGGCCGAAGCGCCGAGTTTTTGCCGAACTTCACGACCAGATACTCGAGGATCGCCCCGGACTCCACCATCACCACGTCACCGATGTGGACAATCGGCGTCATCCTCATCTCGTGATGTCTTTCGAGCGCCAGCAGCGAACCCAGTATGTCGCCCTGGATGAAATCGAGTTCGTACGCAACCCCGAGTTCCTCCAGCAACCAGACCACGCGTTCGGAGCGACGGCCTTCGATATGACGAATGATGATGCGTTCGGTTTGCGACATGGGTATCCCAGGCTGGTTGTTTCGATCCGGATCGAGACTGGATGGTACTGCTACAGGCCATTGTGTGCAGCGGCAGCATGCCTGTGGAACACACAGCGCACCTGAACCGGTCTTTCACCGGTTGGTGATGAGTTCCCTTGCCGGTCAGGTGAAGCTCTGGATGGCCAACGTTTCCGGATTGCTGGTCAAACTCAGTGGCCGGCCGTCCACGGTCATGTCAACCCGCAGCCCGGGTTCCCCCGTTTGCACGCATACGTCGCTGGCCAGTTGCTGGAAAAACCCGACATGTTTGCCCGCATCCGGCAACGAGACGACAAACATCGACAGTTCGCCAGCCATCGGACTCGTGGTTGAAGGATGATCACACTGCAGCCAGTCGATGAAAAAGGGCAACAGTCCGCCAAAGGAGTGTCGCCTGGGGAACAGCAGTTCCCACTCCAGCAGTTGACCTGAAGGCGTCCTGCGTGAGGTCGGTACAGGCCCGGCAGACTCGATGCCACGGGCACTGAGTATCTGCTGGATCCTGTGCAACTCGCCACGAGCGGCCCAGGTGATGAGTCCGCCTGCGGTCAGCGTTGCGAGCCGGCTGCCAAAGGTGCCCGCCAGCAACTGCTCGGTATCCGGTGCGATGATTTCGAGATAGGTGCCGCCGAAGGACAACAAGGCATTGCACGTCCCGAGGGATGGATGGCTGCCACCACGCACCGGCGTGACCCCGAATGTCGCCTCTGCCCAGCGCAACCCGTCCTCGAGGTCCGGTACGCCATACATGAAGTGGTCGATCATCGGCCCAGTTCCAGCCTGAGCCGTGTGTGGATGGCGTCCAGCTTGTCGATCAGCGCATCGATGGATCGGAAACCTGCCTGGAAGATGGCGGTGGCGTTCAGGGCTCCCCACTGGAATCCCTGCTCGCGCAGTTCCACTGCACGACGCGCGACGTTGTCATCGTTCTTGTAGAAGTTGCGGCCAGCCTCATCACGAGGCGGTACATCGAGCATCATCTGCAACCCTATGGCGGACGGATCGCGTCCTGCCGCCTCCGCAGCCTGTCGTATCGTGTCGAGAGCCCGCGTAGTGCGTCGTGCGTCGAGCCCGGCAGTACCAAGCCAGCCGTCTCCGAGTTCACCCGTGCGCCGCAGCGCAGCAGGTGATCCACCGCCTATCCAGATCGGCAGACTGGTGCCCTGTGGAGACTTTGGTTCCATCGCCATGGCGACTGCCGAGTAGTACTCACCGTCGAAGTCGACCTTGCTGTCGCGGAACCAGTGCCGCAGGAACAGGATGGCTTCGTCCATCCGCCGGCCACGATCATTGAAGTTCTCACCCAGCGCTTCGTATTCGGAGGCCTGCCAGCCCACGCCGACCCCCAGGCGCACACGCCCGCCGGAAAGGGTGTCCAGTGTGCTGATCTGCTTGGCGACCAGGGTCGGCTGGCGCTGTGGCAGTACCAGCACCTCGGTGCCGAGTCCGACACGCTTGGTCACTGCGGCGATGTAGGAGAGCATCATCAGTGCCTCCATGATCGGCATCTGTGGCGGATACATCGGCGCCGCGCGCGTGTCGGTCGGATAGCCCATGATCACGTGGTCGAACATGTCGATCTGATCGTAGCCCATGTCCTCGATGGCCTGCGCCAGCCGGATCACTCCGGCCGGGCCTTCGCGATAGGCCACACTTGGAAATTCTATGCTGATCTTCATTGTTCCCATCCCTCGTTGCCTGACACACTTGTCCAAAGGTTATGCGAGAGCGGCAGCAAAGTGAAAGAGTCCCTCACGAGTACACAGAACGAGCAGGCGCGGAATGAAGCCACGCCGAAAGCGAAGGTGCCCATGAAACCCGTGCAACCGATTCGGCCGGCGGCGACAGTCATCATCGTTCGCGAAGCGGAGCCGAGCTTCGAAATCTTCATGCTCAAGCGGGCCAGTGAGTCGGCGTTTGCAGGCGGCATGTTCGTGTTTCCCGGAGGTCGGGTGGATGGGGATGACCATCTGCACAAGTACGACTCGTGGCGTCGGGGTCCTTCCGAGGCACAGGCTGCCCAGCAGCATGCACTGGGCGACGAGTGGCGGGGGTTCTGGATCGCGGCCATCCGTGAAACCTTCGAGGAGGCCGGACTGCTGCTGGCCTACGATGACAACGACCGACTGGTGACCTACCAGGACCCGGCACGTTTTGAGCGCCTGCAGGCGTATCGGCAGCCGCTCAACGACGGGATGATCTCGATGCTGGAAATCTGCGAGCGTGAGCAGTTGCGTCTGGCCGTGGATCATGTGCACTTTTACAACCGCTTCATCACTCCCGTGGGACGACCCAGGCGCTTTGATACCCGCTTTTTCATTGCTCAGACACCGCCTGAGCAGGTGGGCCGCCATGATGAGTGGGAGACGGTCGACAGCGTCTGGATATCGCCTGCGGAAGCGCTTGCCCGGAATGCGGCGGGGGAGTTTGACCTGATGAATGTCACCCGCATGCAGCTGGAACGCCTGGCGGTGCAAACGGGTTACGACGGGATTGTCAGCATGGCTCGGGATAACCGGCACTTTCCAGTGCATCGTCCTGTGTTGCCTGCCCATTGAGTTTTCTTTTTCCGGAACTTTTTCTTTTTCAGGAACCATGCATGACCAATTTGTTTGAGTACAATTTCGGCGCGCATCGGGGGGCGGTATAGGACAGACGATCTTGTTGAAGCGAGAGTTTCGAATCGAAGACCTGGTGATCGAGTGGCGGGAAAATCAGCGCCGCAAGCGGAACGTTGGCTTTCTGTTCCAGCCCGATGGCCGGCTCATCCTGGATACACCACCACGGGTTGAACGCGCCACGCTCCAGACCATGGTTCAGGAAAACCTGCGGTGGATCCGGTATCGGCTGCGCAAGGTACGCGAAGAGGCGCGCATTCATCCCCCGGCCCGCATCGCCAACGGCTGCTCCATTCCCTATCTCGGCGAACAGCTGACCATTCAATGGGTCAACAGTGACGACCGTGTGGTGCACAGGGTAGGCAAGGTACTCGAAGTGTATGCTCCGGCGGCGCGACAAGTCCGTGAACTGGTGCAGCCGTGGTACGTGGCGCGTGCGTCACGACAGTTTGCCAAGCAGATCGATCGTTGGCAGAACCTGCCCTGGCTCGCCCACCGTTTCCAGTCCTGGCGTCATCAGTTCATGACCAGCCAGTGGGGTTCGTGCAGCGTCGATGGACACCTGTCCTTCAACACCCATCTGGTCAAGGTGCCGGAGTCGCTCATCGAGTACGTCGTGCTGCATGAACTCTGTCACCTGAAGGTGCACAACCACGGTCCGCGGTTCTACAGCCTGATGCGGGAGTACATGCCGGATTGGGAAGAACGCCGGCGCGAATTGAATGGCTATCTGGCCATTCTGTTCGGGGACTGATCTATCACCCGCTCCTCTCCGGATCCCCTGCTGACGACTCTGCAAGCCCTGGGCTGGTCAGACTGGTTTGACGACCAGCTGCCCACTGGGAACCATGGTGATGTGGCCAGGGTCATTGAAGTGCAGCGCACCGGCGTCACCCTGAGAACTCCCGACGCTGATCTGCGCCTGCCACTGGGCGGCAAGTGGTTCCGCGACGACAACACCGAACGGCCAACGGTGGGTGACTGGGTGCAGCTTGATCCGGACCGCACCCAGATTCTGCATCTGTTCACGCGACGGAATCTGCTGCAACGCCGTGAAGTCCACGGTGGTGCAGCCCAGGCCATCGCAGCCAACGTCGACGCGCTGCTGATCGTCACCGCCTGCAATGACGAATTCAACCTGTCCCGGCTGGAGCGGTATCTTGCCCTGGCCCGCGAGGCGGGGGTGCCGCCTGTCGTGGTACTGACCAAGGTGGATCTGACGGAGAACCTGCCATCGTTCATCACCCTTGCGCAGTCGCTTGGCGCTGACCTGTCCGTGGTGGCGGTGAACGCACATGGACCCGTCGATCAGCTTGCGCCCTGGTGTGGTCCGGGTCGGACGATCGCGTTGCTCGGCTCGTCCGGGGTCGGCAAATCGACACTGCTCAATACGCTGGCGGGCAACAGTCTGCAGCGCACGGGTGCCAGTCGGGACAGTGATGATCGTGGACGGCACACCACGTCGCATCGATCCCTGCATGTGCTGCCTGACGGTACGCTTGTGATCGACAGCCCCGGAATCAGGGAACTGGGTGTGATCGAGACGGCCGCCGAGCCCGACGTCGTGTTTGATGATGTACTCGAACTGGCTGCGACCTGCCGATTCAGCGACTGCCGTCACCAGTCTGAACCGGGGTGTGCCGTGCAGACCGCCATCCGGAGCGGTCAGCTTGATCCCCGTCGGCTGGCGAGCTTTCGCAAGTTGCAGGAGGAGTCGGCGGCGGCCCGTCTTCGTGAACTGACGAAGCCTCGCGGTGGGCGTCCCAGGAAAGGTAAACTCCCGCCGCCTTCAAACTAGTACGACGCCGTTGACGGCGAAAAACGGTCGCCGCCAGGCTCCCAGTCGACACGAGATCTCTCATGACCAATCTGCACGCGCCCAATGTCCGTCTGCAAGGCGTTTCCGTTACCCGAAAGATGGCGGCTTCGCTCCCGGGTCTGCGGGCGACAGCACAGCGCAACGGGCTGAAGATTCATCATCTGGGCGCAGGTTATCCGCATCCCGAGGTGACCGATCCCCGTGCATTCCTCGCGCACGAGGCCCGCTACTTCCAGCATCTTGATACCCTCGAGCGTCGGAATGATCCCACCACGCTGCCAGAGTACCTGCGCGAGTCTTTTTCCTATACCGATACCCTTGGG
Organism: Pseudomonadales bacterium; assembly: GCA_041752315.1. GTDB lineage: Bacteria > Pseudomonadota > Gammaproteobacteria > Pseudomonadales > Azotimanducaceae > SYFY01. Next base: position 53,756 of record JBGSHJ010000050.1, on the reverse strand, counting down.
CCGCGGCGCGCACGGGAAGTTTTTGCCTCGGCCTACGGGAACGACTGGGGTGTGGCCATGAAACCCGACAGCCTGATTCCCACCGTTGGCGCGACAGGGGGCATTCATCTGGCCTGCTCGCTGTTTGAACATGCAGGCAGACCGGTGGCCTACATCACCGATGCACCCACCTATGCCGGATTCACGGCGCGTGCGGAGCTTTGTCAGCACGCCAGGATCTACAGCGTCGAGATGGACAGTGAGGGTGCCGACCCCGTGCGATTGCGCGAGCAGATTCACAAGGCCCGTGCGGACGGTTTTTTTGTGCCGTTTTATTACACGATTCCCGATGGCCACAATCCGGCCGGGTTTTCGTTCAGCGATCGAAGGCGTCTGCAAATCCTCGAGGTCGTGAAGGAAGAGGGCATACTCATCCTTGAAGACGCACCCTATGTCTACATCAGCTTCGCTGATCCCGCGCAGCGACCCAGGCCGTTTGTTGGCCTGGCGCCGGAGCAGACCATTCACCTTTTCACCGGATCGAAAATCGGCTTTCCCGGACCGCGTGTCGGCTTTGTTTACTCGGAGGCGCAACTGACCATTGAAGGTGGCAAGGAAGTGTCCTTCACGGAACTGGCGCTGACGGAAGCGGCGGCTGCGATCCTGTTTCAGAATCCAGGTGCTTTGCGTGGATTCGAGGCGTTGCTCCATGACGACGACTTTCAGCCGCGTTTGTCCATGTGGCCGCTGGCCCGGAACAAGCTTGGAGTCTATCGGGAGAACCGCCAGCTGCTGCTGGATGGATTCGAAAGGGGTCTCGGTGCGCACAAGGACCGTTTCCACTGGACGATTCCGGAGGCGGGCTTTTTCACGGTATTCACTTTCCTGGGTCCCCATGTGTGCACCGATGAAGCGTTCACCCAGAACCTCGTGTCGAAATACGGCATCGTCGCCATCCCCATGCACGACTTCTATCCTCGGGATGCGCGAGGACGTGATCCCCGAGCCGGGCTCAACCAGCTGCGTCTGTCGTTCTGTTTTTCGGAAAGCACGGGCGAAGAACGACGGCGAGATCTTGCCGAGGCAGTGGTGGCGTTCTGCAACGCGGCCAAGGAGATTGGTTAGAAAGGAGACTGGTCAGAAAGGAGACTGGTCAGAAAGGAGATTGGTCAGAAAGGAGATTGATCAGAGGACACTCCGGAAGCTTGCGAGCGCACAGAGACAACCCGGCCGGACAAACCGGCCGGTGGCCCGTTACCAGGTGTTCCAGCGAAGGATCTCGTCCAGCGGTTTGCGTTTGGTCGGACCGAAGTTCGCATCCGGGTAGCCGATGGGAATGAGGGCTACCGGATACGCGTCAACCGGCAACTGAAGGGCTTGGCGCAGGGTCGGTTCGATCATCGCGTGCGCCGTGGTCATGACGGTACCCAGTCCCAGCGAACGAGCGGCGAGCAGCATGTTCTGAACGGCGAGATAAATGGAACTGCCGGCGGCGAGGGTGGCTGGATCCTGGGTGGGTGAACTCAACCGGTACAGGCAGGGCACGATGAGGGCGGGAGCCTTTTCGAGCTGGGAAAAAAAGGCTCTGGCGCCCTTGAGCATCAATCTCTGGGTCTTGTCGGCGGAGTTCGCGCCTTCGTTGATCAATCGATTCAGGGGTTCGGCGTTTTCATAGATCTGGCGCAGGGCAGCGCCAATTGCCGAACGAACGGTGTCATCGTCTGCGACCACAAATACCCAGGGTTGCAGATTCGAACCACTCGGCGCTCTGGAACCTGCGAGCACCACTTTTTCGAGTAGCGCGCGTGGGACGGGTTTGTCTTCCCAGTAGCGAATCGCACGCTGGGTGAACATGGCTTCCCACAGATTGTCCGTTGGCTCGCGATTGGTCCCAAACTCGGGCGTCGTTGTAGTCATCTGTTCAGTCCTCTGATCCTCGCAGGAGTTTTTTCCACCTGCCTGATAGTGTTTTGTGCCGGCCTTTGTCATGCCGCGTCAAGCGGGCAGGTTACGTTTTGCCGAGATGACGCCGGTATTGAAACCCAGGACATGCATCCGTCCAAAGTAGCGTGCGTGTTCGATCTTGAAGCAGCGGTCGACGATCACCTTCATACCACCCGCTTCGGCAATGGCGATGCCTTCCGGGGATATCACATCGTACTGCAGCCAGAGAAATCTCGCGCCGATGGCCACTGCCTGACGGGCGATGTCGGGTACGGCGGCGGGCTCGCGAAAAACGTCGACCACCTCTGCGCCGCCAGGAATGACCGTGACATCCGGAAAACACTGCAGGCCAAAAATCGAAGACTCGCGAGGGTTGACCGGCACCACGTCGTAACCATGCCGCATCAGGTAATAACCGACAAAATGACTGGCACGCAGTGCATTGGGTGACAAGCCAACCACCGCAACGCGCCTGCAGGCGAGCGCCGCCTGAATGAGGTGCGGATCCTGATACGGAGCAAGATCGATCATTCCAGGCTCCCTGCAGAGGCTGCCAGTGCCTGAGCAAGGTCAGCGATCAGGTCAGTGGCATCTTCGATACCAATAGACAGGCGAATCGTGCCCGGACCGATTCCCGCCGCTGCAAGTTCCGCATCGCCCAGCTGTCGATGTGTGGTGGTGGCCGGATGGATGACCAGGCTCTTGGCATCACCGACGTTGGCCAGATGCGAAAAGAGGTTCAGCGCGGCGATGAATCGGACCCCCGCTTCGCGGCCGCCTTCGATGTCAAAACAGAACACCGCACCGGCTCCTCGTGGCAGATAGCGCGCCACCAGCGCGGCGTAACGCGAGCCGGGCAGTCCTGGATGGCTCACACGCGATACACGTGGGTGATTCGTCAGGAACGCCGCCACCGCATCGGCATTGGCCACATGCTGGCGCATGCGCAGGGGCAGTGTTTCCAGTCCCTGGGCCAGCATGAAGGCATTGAAGGGTGAGAGCGCCGCACCCAGATCGCGAAGTGTCTCGGTGCGCAGTTTCATGAGCAGGCCGTAGGTGCCAAACGTCTCGTGAAACCTGAGGCCGTGATAGGCCGGTGAGGCGTCGGCGATGATCGGGAAACGGCCGTTTGACCAGTCGAAGGTTCCCTTGTCGACGACGGCCCCACCCAGGCTGGTGCCATGGCCGCCGATGAACTTCGTCGCGGAGTAGACAACGATGTCCGCACCCCATTCGAAGGGACGACACAGGTAACTGGTGGCAAAGGTGTTGTCGATGATGAGTGGACAGCCGTGGCCGTGGGCGATCTCGGCAACTGCCTGGATGTCGAGTACGTTGCCACCGGGGTTGCCAATGGTCTCGGCAAACAGCAGCTTGGTATTGGGCTGCAACGCAGCCTGCCATTCACCGGGTTCATCCGGGTTGACAAAGGTCAACGCCACCGAGAGCTTGCGCAGCAGATGTTTGAGCTGGGTGACCGTGCCACCATACAGCGCACCGGAGGCAACCACGTGATCACCGGGTTCCAACAAGGTGACAAACACCGCGGCCTGCGCTGCCAGGCCACTGGCAAACGCCACCGAGCCAACCCCGTCTTCCAGATTGGCCAACCGTTCTTCAAACGCGGCAACGGTGGGATTCATGATGCGTGAATAGGTGTTGCCATACTCCTGGAGGTTGAAGTAGGCCGCAGCGGACTCACTGTCTTCAAAGACGTAACTGGTGGTCTGATAGATCGGCAGCGCGCGGGCACCCGTGGTCGGATCCGGTCGTGCGCCGGCATGAACAGCCCGGGTATGGAAGCCGTAGTCCAGTGGTTTTGGCGGTTTTTCGTTCATCCCTGCATACTGGCGTCCATCTGCAGGAAGTACAACCCATGCGTTCATCTCTGAAGTGGCTGTTCGGCATAGCCGCGCTTGTTGCTGCAGTCATTGGCTGGCAGCGTTTTGGTACGGCAACGATTTCCGTGACGACGGATCCAACCGGCGGGCTGGTGTGGATCGATGGTCGACGCATAGGTCGGTCGCCCGTCAGGAATGAACCCGTGGCGACGGGCAAGCACCTGGTCATGGTCGAGCACTCCCACTTTGCGCCTTACGAGCAGCAGGTCAGTGTTGCCGTTGGCAACCATCTTGAGCATCACGCCGTCATGCAACCCGGAAAGGGCGTGCTGATTCTTGTCTCCAATCCACGTGGTGCGTGGGTTGAGGTCAACGGCCAACGGTTGCCCGGTGTGACACCAACACGACTGGAGATCGAATCCGGTGTGCATCAGGTTGTCATGGGCCAGCCGGAGCGCAAGCCGTTTTTGCAGGCCGTCACACTCAATGCCGGTGCCACGCTGGAGGTCAACCAGGACCTGAACGTCGATCCGCACGGCAGCCTGACGATTCTTGGCGCACCGGCGGGTGCCAGCGTCGAAATCGTGGGCTCCGATGTCCGGTATCGTCCCGGTGTCAGGTTGCCGGTCGGCGAGTATGTCATCCGCGTGTCCAGGGACGGTTTTAATCCGGTGGAAGAACGACTGATGATCAGTGGTGGCGACAACACCCATCGGATCGGGCTGGACCGTCGCTTTGGCGAACTTCGTGTCAGTGTCGTTCCCGCCGACGCGCAGGTGTGGGTTGGGGCAGCGGGTGGGCGGGGCCAGCGTTACCAGGGTCCAACAAGATTGCCAACCGGTTCCATCGAGGTGCGGGCTCGCGCGATGGGTCATCGAACCGCAGTTCGTCGGATCACGCTCGACGAATCGGGAACCACCCTCAGCTTGCGGCTGGAAACCATGCGGGTGCAGGCGGGCAGCCGGATCAACGACCCGCTGAAGAGCGGTGGCACGGCCCCGGAAATGGTCATCGTGCCGGCCGGCAAGTTCCGCATGGGCAATGCGAACGGCCCTGGCATTGAACAACCTGTGCATGACGTGACGATGCTGCTGCCGTTTGCGGTTTCGGTGCAGGAGGTCAAGGTTGCGGACTACCTGAAATTTGTGCAGGCCAGTGGCCGCAAGCTGGACCGACGTGTCGACACCACCAGGCTTGATCATCCGATCACCTTTGTCAGCTGGGAGGATGCGCTGGCGTATGCACGCTGGCTGAGCCGCGAGGCTGGCGCAACCTATCGTCTGCCTGCCGAAAGCGAGTGGGAATATGTCGCGCGCGCCGGCACGACGACACCCTGGTACTTCGGTGCGGATGGCAGCAATCTGTGTGCACACGGCAACGTCGCCGATCAGTCGGTACGGGCGGTGTTTCGTGAGTGGACGGTGCTGGATTGTACCGATGGTCAGGTCAAGCCCGGTCCCGTCGGGCGATACCAGGCCAATCCTTTCGGACTGCAGGACGTCTATGGCAACGTGTCCGAGTGGGTACTTGAATGTGATACACCGGATTATGGGTCTGGAGCGGTGATTGCCGAGGACGTCATCGCCGATGAAAGCTGCGAGTCACATGGTCACCGCGGCGGCTCGTGGGATTCCGGCGCAGATATTGCCAGCTCAAGCCACCGCGCAGCAGCATCCAACCTCAGCGAGGATCGAGGCATCCGCCTGGTGAGAGAGTTATAGCCCCTTCCTGCTGCGATCGGGAGAAGTCGGAGCGCTGCGCGCTCCGCAAAGTCATCTGGCAGCCCGGAATCACTGTCAGGGATGGAATGTGGCCGGGTCAGGCGGCGGCCGGGGCCGCCAGCATTTCTGCATAGACCACGGGCAGATCCACGTTGAGGGTCTGACGGACCACAGCGATGGGCTCGGCCAGCAGCTTCTCCCATTCGGCCCCGGGCAGCCAGGCGGCGCGACGTCCATTGCGGAATCCTTGCCAGACCGCCCGGGCAATTCGCCAGTCACCGCTTTCCCGGCCGATCTTCAACATGCCGGCCAACGTGATCAGCGCAAGACCGGGGTTATTGGTCTGTGCAACCGTGAATGCGAGCAGGCAGACTTCGCCTTTGACGTCCCGTCCATGCTGCGTGGTGACGTGCCAGAGATCATGCATGTCACGCAGGCGCTCGGCGTAAAACCGGATGTTCTGGTTGCCATAACTTTCGTCCGTGCTGCTTGCCTCGACCAGGCCATCGGCCGAGAGGTTCTCGGTCTCGACGAACCTGAGGTAGTGAGCACCCAGACTGTCGGCTGGCAAGGTGCGCAGGTAGGCCCGATTGCTCAACATGTCGATCAGATTGCGCTTTTCGGACAGAATGGCGCGGCCGGTCGACGTCCCCGAAAATCGGTTGTAACCACGCAGCACCGTCTTGCCCGACAGCGCGCGAACAATGGTGAACACGTGTTCGGTCTGTTCCGGGTCGGCCAGCAGTTTTTTGAGGGCGTTCCAGGCGGCGCGTGGATGGAGAGCCCATGGATCGCCTTTCGAGGGCATCGTGGGAGCCGGCAGCGAGGGGGCGGTCATCGTGTTCATGCGTCTATCAACATTGGTGTAGATAGACGCATGATAGTCATACTAACAATCATGTCAATAACGGATTTCACATTTTGAGTATCAGAAAGCGGCGGTCACCGGAGGAAGCGCGGCAGGAAATTCTTGCCGCCGCCCAGGATCGCCTGCGCCTGTTCGGCATCGACGGACTCAACGTCGTTGATGTTGCCAAGGCCTGTGGCATGAGCCACGCCACCGTGCTGCATCACTTCGGCAGTACGGGCGGCATGCGTCACGCACTGGTCACTTACATGACTGCGCAGCTGCTGGAAGACATCATTGCCTCGTTGCAGCAGAACCCGTCACTCGAACCCTCGCAGGTTCTGCACAGCCTGTTTCACACATTGTCTGCCGGTGGGCATGCCAAGCTGCTCGCGTGGGTCAGCCTCGCGGGCAACGAAATGGCGCCGCAGGAAGCACCAGGCGCGTTGTTGCAACACCACTTCAATGCGCTGATTCCCGTGATTGCCGGGCGATTGCCACCGTCGCCAAGGCGTGAGGAACATGCCCGCCGAGTGGTATTCCTCATTGCCGCTGCCGCCATTGGCAGTGGTGTTGGTGGAAACCTGCTGGCTACGGTGATCGGCCTGCCCCAGGCGGAGGTTGATCATTTCCCGGACTGGCTTGGTCAGCAGATCTACCATATGGTTTCGAAGGATGACTGACGATCGGACGCAGGGGCAGGGGCAGGGGCAGGGGCAGGGGCAGGGGCAGGGCCATCCGGGGCAGGCGCGACGCGACTGACCTTCACTTCGGTTTTGCGTGATACACGGCGTCCACCGGGGTGTCCGGATCCGCGCCAAACGCCTCTGCAAAGCTGCCACGGCGTGGTACCAGATCCGGATGGGTCCACTTCCCTGCCGTCAGGCCACCATCCACCACCAGGGCATGACCGGAAATGAAGGATGCCTCGTCGCTGGCGAGAAAGCAGGCCGCGTTGGCGATGTCTTCCGGCTCCCCGCTGCGCGGGATCGGCTGCCCCCGGGCGAGGAACGGCCGCACCAGTGCGGCGTAGTCTTCATTGCCCTTGAGTGCCAGTTGCCCGGCAAAGATAGGTGTGGCGATACCCCCTGGACAGATTGCGTTGACCCGTATGTTGAAAGGTCCCAGTTCCAGCGCAACACTCTTGCTGAGGTTGACAACCGCCGCCTTGATCGCGCTGTAGACGTGCGGCCCCATGCCACCCATCAGCCCCGCCACGCTGGCTGTGGAGATGATCACGCCACTGCGCTGTGCTTTCATGATCGGCGCGGCGTGTTTCATCCCCATCACCACCCCCTTGAGCATCGCGTCGACGGTTCGTGCGTAGGGTTCGTCCATCTGGGTTGCGTCGATCTCGCCTCCGACACCACCAAAGCCTGCGTTGTTGAACAGGCAGTCCAGCCGGCCAAATCGATCCATGGCCACCTGGATCATGTTGCGGACCGATCCTTCGTCACAGACATCGGTGCTCACAAAAACCGCGTCGTCACCGAGCTCCTGCTGAAGCTGTTGTCCCCTGGCATCCTGCATGTCGGCAATGACGACGCGGGCACCTTCGCGCACAAATTTCTGCACGGTGGCACGACCCATGCCGCTGGCACCACCGGTAATGATGGCGACCTTGCCCTCCAGTCGTCTGTTCATGGCTGTTGTTCCCGGAATTGATTGCAAACGTTTGTTTCTGGCGGATGTTCCGTGGCGGTGGTCCTGTCAGACCGCCGCTGCGGGTGAAGTGGGTCCGATGGCGTTTTTCTCGGCGATCTCCTTCTGGATCTGCTTCAGCTGTTTTTCACTGAGGCTGTAGTTCCACAGCAGCGGCATGGAGATGAACATGAAAACGGCCGGGATGATCGAGTACAGCACGGCGAGCCACAGCAGCGCGCTCTCGGTGTTCGGATCGACGAGCGGATTGCGCAGCGAGTCAAAGCCCACCCAGGTGGCAGCGACACCGCCAATCAACAGTCCCAGTGCATAGGACAACTTGCGGGTCATCGTCCAGACACTCATGTATGCCCCTCCCTGGCGTTTGCCCGTACGGGCGGCATCCAGATCGATCACGTCGGCAGCCATGGCAAAGGGCAGGGCTGCCAGCGCGCCGATTGCTGATCCCTTCAACATCATGACCACCACAAAAAAGATGAACTTGCCCGTTGGCACTCCCACAAAATAGCTGGCGATGCCGGCGATCCAGCTGTCTGGCAGGAACGCGAGCACATGCTGGATCTCGAACGAGGTGAACCAGATGGCCGGTGCGACGGTGATCAACGGAATGAAACAGGACCACAGCGCATACCAGAAGATGGCTGCCATCGTCGTCCGGTGTTTGCCAAAACGCCGGGACAGCCAGAACCAGAATGGAATCGCGATGATCTGTGAAATGAAGTACGGCGCCAGATAAAAGCCGTAGAGATCGCCGGCCAGCAGGACGTGTTTCACGAAAAAGAAACTCAGGGAGTTGGTCATCGCCGAACCGATGGTCGCAAACAGGAAGATGATGACCAGCGCGCGAAAGGGTTCATTGCCCCACAGCGCCCAGAGGCTCTCCCGCAGTGGAATGCGCCGTGTATCCGCCTCGGTGACCGGTGCTTCCGGGACACTGAACAAGAGGTTGAACACAAAGATCGGCATGACGATCGCGGTGAAGATCGTCAGCACGAATACATTGTCCGTGGGTTTGGTATAGCCGAAAAACACGAGGATCGCTGGTGTGAATGCCCCGAGCAGTGAACCGGACACGGCAAACGCTTCGCGCCAGCTCATGACCAGGGTTCGTTCGTGGTAGTCGCGGGCAAGTTCCGCGCCCATGGCACTGTAGGGCACATCCTTGATGGTCGAGCCGATGTACATCAGGACCAGCGCGCCCAGCAGCCAGGGGTAGCCGGTGTTCATCGTGAAGCCCAGCACTTCGACCTCGGTGAATTCAATGGGCGGAATCCACAGCAGCCAGACGCCCGCGACAAAAATCGGTGTGCCGATCAGGATGAAAGGTTTGCGTCTGCCCCAGCGCGTGCGTGCACGATCGGAAAGGAAACCGACGATCGGGTCTGTCACGCCGTCAAAGACACGCGACAGGGCCAGCATCAACATCACAAAGCCCAGCGAGAGGCCAAAGCCGTTGGCGTCGGCATATACGGCAGGCAGATAGACCGCCAGCGGCAGTGCCATCATCGACAACGGCATGGCAGGTGAGCCATAACTGGCCATGACCCAGCGCGACAACCCACCGTCCGCTACCTTCGGCTTTGGCGATTCCAATCGAGTGCTCCTTCTCCCCTTGACCCCTTGACCCCTTGACCCCTCTTGCCTCTCCGGGACGCCGGCGACCCCGATGGCGTCGCTGGTCTCTTTTTCTCTCCGCCATCAGATATACACGGCAGTACGTCCTCTGCCAAGGACCTGACCCCGCGGTCGGACCGGCGTGGGTCGCACCAGCCGATTCGCCTGATAGACTAGCGCCATCCTGTCTGTGAGATGCCAACGAATGTCGAGTACTGCTGCGCTCAGTGAATTTCGTCAAGACGTTCAGACCTGGCTCGAGGCCAACTGCCCACCATCGATGCGAACGCCCATGCCGGCTGAAGAATATCCGGGCGGAGGCAAGCGCGCGGTCTGGCGCAATCCGGAGTCAAAGCTCTGGCTGGACCGTATGGCAACCCGAGGGTTTGTTGTGCCCACGTGGCCAAAAGCCTACGGCGGCGCGGGCCTGGACAAGTTGCACAACCAGGTTCTGCAGGAAGAATTGCGGCGGATCAATGCAAGGCCTCCCCACGTGGGCATGGGTATCAGCATGATTGGACCTGCGCTGCTCGAATATGGCAACGAAGAACAGAAGCTGACGCATCTGCCGAAGATTGCGCGTGGCGAGATCTGGTGGTGCCAGGGTTACAGCGAACCGGGCTCGGGATCGGACCTCGCCAGCCTGCGGACCAGCGCGATGGTCGACGGGGATGACTACCTCATCACCGGGCAGAAGATCTGGACCTCCGGTGCTGACAAGGCGGACTGGATGTTCTGCCTGGTGCGTACTGCGCCGGATGCACCCAAACACCAGGGCATCACGTTCATCCTGTTTGACATGACCACACCCGGGGTCACGGTCAAACCCATCCTGCTGATCAGCGGACTGTCGCCGTTTTGCGAGACCTTCCTGGATGGTGTGCGGGTACCCAGGACCAACGTGGTCTCCAGGGTGAACGAAGGCTGGACCGTGGCCAAACGGCTGTTGCAGTACGAGCGCACCAGTATCGGCGGCATCGGGAATCGCGGGCAGAACGCTGAAAGCCTGGAAGACCTCGTCAAACGTTACCTGGGTGGGAGGATTGACGACGTGGCACTGCGCCAGGATCTGCTCAGGCATCGCATCAACGATCGCAGTTTTGCACTGACACTGCGGCGCTCCCAGGAAGAGGCCACGGCGGGCATCGCCCCCGGCGCCGTGTCGTCGATGTTCAAGTACTACGGCACCGAGCAGAACAAGAACCGGTACGAACTGATGCTGCGCGCGATGGGTACGCAGGGTGTTGGCTGGAGTGCGAACACGGTCGCGGCAGACGAACTCGAAACCACGCAAGGTTGGCTGCGATCGAAGGCCAACTCGATTGAAGGTGGAACCTCGGAAGTTCAGTTGAATATCATCGCCAAGCGTATTCTGGGCTTACCGGATTGAACGGGTCGGCACCGGTTGCCTTGCGTTACCGACCCTATTTGGCGAAACAGGAGAATCGCATGCGGCTCAAGCGTGTTATCTGTGGAATCGGCATCACTCTTGCCTCTTTGACGATGAGTGTCCAGGCGGACTACCTGGCTTACGCGGTGGGTGCCAAGAGCAAGGTCCCGCTGCCTGCGAATATCGACCCCATCGAGACCAAATATCTGCTGAACCTCGAGTGGGGGGAGTACAACGGCGCCCGGTCGCGACTTGGTGTGCTGAGTGTCGACAACAACAGTTCCTCCTCGAGCTACACCGCAACCGGTTCTGATGGTTCGAGTTACAGCTGGTCCTACGAAAACGCCGATACGGTGCCGGTGAACGGGATCGAGGCGATCGTGGTCGACGTGCTGAATCGTTCGGGTCGTTTCCGTCTGGTTGAACGCAACGTGCTCGGCTCCGTGCTCCAGGAGCAGGATCTCGTCAGCTCTGGACGTATCGCGCAGCCATCGGGCGCAAAGACCGGCAACGTGCTGGGCGCCCAGTATCTCGTGCAGGTGGTTGTTACCGACTATGAGGCCAAGACAAAAGGTTCGGGGGGTGGACTGGGCGCACTGGTGGCGCAGAGGGTGCCGGTACTGGGCGGCGTGGGTTTCGAGAAGGGTGAAGGGCGGGTAGGCATGAACTTCCGCCTCATCAACGCCGAAACGAGCGAGATCATCTATACCAAGCAGATCGAGTCGGTGATCAAGGAAAGCGGGCTCACCTTTGGCGGAGCAGGTTTCAGCAGCGCCGGTGCACTGGGCGGATTCCTGGGCAATTTTTCGAAGACTCCCATCGGTCAGGCGGTGATCGCCGGAATCAACAAGGGCATCTACGAACTGGTGAAACAGATTGGTGCAGCGCCGGCCAGTGGCAGTGTGATCAAGACCGAAGGCAATCGGGTCTGGTCGAATGTGGGTTCGGATGTGGTCAAGGTCGGCGAAATGCTGAAGATCATGCGTCGTGGTGAAGAACTGATCGATCCGGATACCGGTGTCAGCCTGGGTTCCAGCGAAACCGAGATTGGTCAACTGCGTGTATCCGAGGTATCGGACAAGTTCAACATCGCGGACCGTGTATCCGGTGGCAGCCCCATCAATCGCGGTGACAAGGTGCTGTCGACGGCGGCGGCGCCGGGAATCGAGTTTGCATCAAGCTGGGACAATCCCGGGCGCAGTTTCTAGAGCCGGGAATCCAGAGTCGGGTTTCCGGGACAGTGTTTCCGGAATCGATGCTTGCGTGGAGTGAGGTGGATTGAGTAACGTCAGTCCACCTTGAGGGAGGGACCACCATGCGGCGATTTCGCTTCACATTCATTCTGCTGATGTTTTCCATGCCGTTCATGAGCGCTCGTGCCCATGACGCGATGAACCTGGATCAACTGACCAAGGCGTTTGGCTGGGATTTCAACACCGCCCAGATCAAGACCCAAAAAATCACGGACACGCTGCACGTGCTCTTTGGAGTGGGTGGCAACATTGCCGTCAGCACCGGTGCCAACGGCGTGCTGGTGGTTGACGATCAGTTTCCGCAGATGATGCCGAAGATCCTGGCTGCTATCGGCGAACTCGGTGGCAAGGGTGTCAACTTCGCGATCAACACACACTGGCACTTCGATCATGCGGAAGGCAACCTGGCGCTCGGGCCGCAGGGCACCTGGCTGGTCAGCCAGAGCAATTCGCGAAAGATGATGCTGGACGACCACGTCATCAACCTGGTGGCGATGCAGTATGCGCAGCAGAAATATCCCGCTGATGCATTGCCGCACATTACCTACGACGATCGGATGCAGTTCCACTTCAATGGTCAGCAGATCGATCTTCTGCATGCTGGTCCCGCGCACACGACGGGTGACACCGCCGTCATCTTTCGCGGCGACAATGCCGTTCATCTGGGAGATGTCTTCAACAACTCTGGGTATCCGTTCATCGATGCGGACAACGGGGGTGATCTGACAGGTGTGATCACGTTCTGCAAGGCGGTGCTTGCGCAGATTGATGCAAAGACCGTCGTCATTCCCGGACACGGCGAAGTCACCAACCACGAAAAACTGGTGGCTTACGTGGCGATGCTCGAAACCGTGCGCGATCGTATTCTGAAGATGGTGGGAGAGGGCAAGACGCTGGAAGAGGTGATGGCTGCCAAGCCAACGGCAGACTTTGATTCCATTCATGGTGATCCCGCCGGTTTCATCAACCGCTCATTCCTGAGCCTGACACGCGAAGCGGGTGGCGCATGATTCGCATCACGTTCCTGCTCAGGAAAAAGCAGGGTCTGGCGTACGACGAGTTTTACCGCTACTGGCGGGAAGAGCACGGGCCCTTGGTGGCCAGTCATGCCCGCAAGCTCAACATGCTGAGGTATGTACAGGTCCATACGCTGCATGACGAGCCGGCCAACGCGGCGATGGGCGAAGCGCGTGGCGGCATGGAGCCGATCTATGACGGCGTCGCCGAAGTCTGGTTTGAAAGTCGCGAGGCGCTGGTGGAAGCCACGAGTACGGCAGCGGGTCGCGCAGCCGGTGCTGCGCTGGTTGAGGACGAATCGAAGTTCATTGACTTGTCACAATCCCCGTTGTGGCTGGCGCATGAGTTTCCGCAGGTCAATGCCACCCCCGAGAACATTGTTGCGACACCACGCAGTGGTTTTGTGAAGCTCTACTTTCCGCTGCGCGCCCGCGCAGAACTGGGTGAAGCGGCCATGCAGCGCTACTGGCACTCGAACCATGGGCCGCTCATTCGTCGGCAGGCTGCGGGTTCGGGCATTGCCCGTTACATCCAGGTGCACCGTGTTGAGGATCCGATCGAATCGGACCTGCGCAGCGCACGAGGAACGCAGGTGGATGCTTATTCCGGTCACGCTGAACTCTGGTTTGATCGGGGTGTGACCAGTGTGGTCACCCCGGAGCGTCGGCTCGCCAATCAGCGCGCGATCGAGGATGAATCGAAGTTCATCGACTTCAAGCGTTCAACGATGTGGCTCGCCAAGGAACATGTGTTTGTGGATCACCGTTAGCGCAGGGCATTCTGCGAGAACCTGGGCGCGACCGGGTCTTGATGAGGTTTTTTTAAAGGACGTTCAGCGTGCTTCCGGTGCTGAGGAAGGGCCCGGGTTGACGGTTGTCGCTTGCGACACAAACGTCGATGGCACGGCTCACAGCGAGGCCCGGAAGCCCGTCACCGGCTCGGTTGCCAACATGAATTCTGCGTAGTCGTCCAGCAGTTCGGGCCGCTCGAAATGCAGGAAGTGCCCTACGTCCTGGACCAGCCGAATTTCGCAGTTGGGAATCAGGCGCTCGGCGATATACATGTCTTCGAGGTCGATGATGGTGTCCTTCGCGCCATTCATGATCAGGGTGCGCGCCGTGATGCGGGTGAGGTCGATGATTTCATCGAGTCTGCCAAGCTTCAGGATGTTCGCGCAGTGTTCGTAGAACGCTTCTGCGTGCGCATCGCTCAGGTGTTCGAACTGCGCGATGATCTGGCGTTTGTAGCTCTCGCCGATCTGGTTGCCGAACATTTCCAGGATCAGATCCGCTCCGCGGGCATAGTCACCCTCGTGGTAGAGGGCAAGCGCGCGTCGCACGATATCTTCCATCACTTGGTTGGGTTTCATCCCGAAACTGCTCAGCACCAGGTGCTGAACGGCATCCGGTCTGAGTGCAGCGTACGCCGCAGCGATTGCCGTGCCCCACGAACTGCCGGCCAGGGTGACGTCTCCACCGGGGTGGGTCTCCTGAATGAGCGCGTGCAACGTTTCCAGTTGCTCCTGCACCGTGACGTGTGCGCCGCCGGATTTGATCTCGGAGCGACCGATGCCGGGCATGTCGAAAATGACCACGGTGAAGTCACCCGCAAACCGGTTGACCACGGTGCGCCAGATCGCCATGGTCTGCAGTGCGCCGCTGACACACATGAGGAGATGATCCTTGTTGCCGTACTTGCGGTACGGAACCTCGAATCGGCCGGTATTCAGTGTGCCTTTGAAGGTCTTCACAGCAGTCCCTGTTTGTTCATGTAAGACGTCGCGCGGAGATGTGCCTGCCGCTCTTTCCAGGCAAACCACGTTCGGGTCGCCAGTCTATTGTTAAGGCGATCAATCGGCGACAACGCCAGCAGATTCGCCAGACCATGGGCACGATCGCGCAGGCGAGGGCTGCCCGCACGAAGCGACAGACCGAACCCGGAATCGAGATAGTGGAATTCGTGCCAATACCCGCTTGGCATGAACAGCGTCTGGCCCGGCTCCAGAATCACCTCGTAACCACGTGCATGGGCCAACGCCGGATGAAGTTCAAGATCGGGCTGATCGAGATTCACATAACTGCGTACGGTGAACGGGTGCTGGTACAAGGCCCGTGACTGGTCGGGAGCAAAGAGCCGCACCCGACGCCGACCGTGCATGGCGGTATGCAGTACGTGGCCCATGTCGATGTCGTAGTGCAGAGGTGTGGTGGAACCCTTGCAGCCAAAAAAGGTGTACACAAATCGGCGTGAAAAATGCAGACCGACGTCCGGGAAATCCAGGTCATCCAGCAACTCGGGAATCTGTCGGCCGACGTTGTACAGGAACATGCGTAAATCCCGGCCTGCACCAAGGGTTTCACGCAGAAAGGCTGCGAACGGCATCGAATCGATGCTGCCCATGTAATTTTTGCCGGGAACGCCGAAGGAAGCGTCGTAGACACGCACGATCCTGTGGCCGTAATGCTCGCTCAGATACTCCGGTGTCCAGCGTCGGAGCCTGGCTGACGCAGCGGCGAGGTCCGTGATCACCATGGGAGTATGTCGAGCGATATGGTGGCGCAGCGTTGCCATGCCGTCGTGTTCAATGGAGACCACCGGCAGTTCCAGTGTGCACAGCGCAAACCCGGGGCCAGTGTTGCCGGTTGGTCCGCTTGCTGGTTGTGCAGGAATGGCCAGACCTCCCACCATTGGTGAATTCACCTTTCGCTGATCTGCATGTTCATGGCGCGCGCAGTGTAGCGTGTTTATTTCGGAGGCTGGCATCGTTGTCCTCGACCGAATTTGGTGTAATGGCCAGCTGTTGAACTTGGATGCTGTGAATCAGGCCCATGCAAGTCGCCGATACAGGACTCCTGCACCGCTCGCGTACGCGCATGGCGTACGTTTTCCGTCGCTCGGTGTTCTGGTTCGGCTTTTATATCCGTCCGCCGATTCACTGGTTTGTCGGACTGTTTTCCAAAGTCGGTAATCCGCCGGTATTCGGACGCGGCGTGTTCGATTGGGTCCCGCGCCTGGAGGACAACTGGGAGAGCATTCGCGACGAGGCGCTCAGGGTGCTTGAACGTCCTGAGGATGTACCGGCTCTGCGTGTGGTCTCACCGGACCATGGCCGCATCGCCACGGACGACAAGTGGAAGGTGTTTTTCCTTTGGGGCTACCGCTATCGGGTGGAAAACAATGCCGCGCGTTGCCCGGTGACCAGCCGGTTGGTCGAGTCCATCCCGGGGCTGATTTCAGCGTTTTTTTCCATACACACCCCCGGTACCCACCTGCCGCGACATTACGGCCCTACCAACGGAATGATCACGTGTCATCTCGGCCTGCAGATCCCGGGGGATCGCAGCAAGTGTCGGATCGCTATCGATGGCAGGGACTACCACTGGGAGGCGGGCAAATTCCTGATTTTTGATGACACCTACTATCACGAGGTGTGGAACGACACGGAAGAAGATCGTGTGATCCTGCTGCTGCATGTGGAGCGGCCCCTGCGCCAGCCGGGCAAGGCCATCGCCGATGGCTTTCTGTGGCTCGCCACGCGCAGCCCGTTCATACAGACCACACTCAAGTCGCTGGATGAATGGACGGCGCGGCGGTAGCCCGGAAGATTCATGATCAGACCGGGCTGGTGTTTGAACCGATCAGATTTCGTTGAAGCGTCGACGTGCGTAGACGGTCATGGCCAGCAGTAACGCAGCCACGGCCAGACCGATCGCGAAATTCGCTGACAGCAGCAGGTCCAGCTGGCCGGTGAAACCGGCGCTTCCCGAGTACAGCGTTTTTGGCGCGATGTGCGAGACGACAAAGCTGAACAGATGCCGGGAGTCGAAGAACAACCACTCCAGCCACATCACGACGAGGGGCGAGAGCAGCGCGATCAGCGTCGGTGACTTCGGTACCACGGCACCGACCAGCATCAACCAGGCGTAGATCGGTGCGATCCAGAGGCCGAGGGTCAGGAAGCCGGTGATGACACCAAAAAAACCGCTCCATACCTGGGCATTTCCCCAGACCTCTCCGAGATCCAGTTCGGTCGAGTAGACGCTGGCCACGCCAACGAGCAGCAATCTTGCAACGACCACGGCCGCGACGGTTGCAAGCGGTGCGACCCAGCTGACAAACACAAACTTCGACAGGATCGTTTCAGTATCGTCGACCGGCATCGACTTCCAGAACAGGAGCGAGCGGTCCTTGCGTTCATCGTAGGTGACGCTGATGGCCGCAGACAGGGACACCAGGATCAGGACGAGGAAAAACGGGAAGGTCAGTTCGTCGAGTATCCGTGGCAGCTTGCCAACATCGGCATCGGCCAGTTCACTCAGCGTGGACGCAGTATTGTATTGCGCGACGTGCATCGTCCGTGGCTGTGAGTAACCGTCCTCTCGTGCAGCAACCCTGTAGAGCCCGGCAGCAGGTCGATTGTCGAGCTGCTGGAATGACGAGGGACTGATGTCCCTTTTGCTATCCAGTTCGAACTGCAACTTCACTTTTTCGCCGAGCGTGACACCCAGCAGAACGGCGATCACGATCAGGGCAAGGATAATTGCAGGAGGAAACAGGAACGTGTTCCGGTGTTCCTGCCATTCGCGGTTCACAAGCGTGATGAAGTTATGCATGAGGGGCCTCCATGATGGCGACAAACAGTTCAACAAGATCGGGAACGCTGACCGCGCCGGCGCGGGCCAGCACGTCACGGGGTACATTCCTGTAGATGCACTCAACCCCGGCAAGGGTTTGACGTCGGCCAATAAATCCTTCCAGAGGAGTGTTGCCGGTGGTGAGGGTGAGCTTGGTGTATTGCTCGCGGATCTCGTCGATCGAGGCAGCCAGTCGTGACTTGCCACGCGCCATGAAGACCACGTCGGTCAGCACGTGTTCGATCTCGCGCACTTCGTGCGTGGTGATCAGGATGCTGCGTTCGCCTTCGAAGTAGTCGTTCAGCAGCGTGTCGTAGAACTGCTCCCGGAACAGGACATCAAGACCGAGTGTCGGTTCGTCCAGCACCAGGAGGCGCGCGTTGATCGCCAGGATCAACGCCAGATGCAGCTGTACCTGCATGCCCTTGGACAACACCCGAACCGGACGACTGGCGTTGATGTCCGTTCTGGCGAGCATCGCCTCGGCGCGTGCACGATCAAAGCGGGTGTGCACACCCGCAACATAGTCCACCAGGTCACTCACCCGCATCCAGCGTGGCAGGATGCCGGTATCGGGGATGTAGGCGACCTCTGCCATGAGTTGGGCACGATGGGTCCAGGGGGTGAGTCCGTTGATGACCAGTTCGCCGCTGTCGAGCGTGGTCAGGCCAAGCACGGCTTTCAGCGCAGTGGTCTTGCCGGAGCCGTTAGGCCCGATCAGGCCGACGATCCTGCCTGGTGGAACCTGCAGATCAAAACCATCCAGGGCCGCATTGGCGCCGTATCGCTTGACCAGTTGACGGGCATCAATAACGTTCATGCGTCTTCACTCTTCAGCAGGGAATGAGGGTCGATTCCAAGGGCGTCCATCCGCTGGCGAATGCGTGGCCACTCGACGTTGAGAAAGGCTTCACGTTCGCTGGTCCGGGCTTTGTTGCCTGCGCCGGTGGTCACGAACAGACCGAGGCCGCGGCGCTTTTCCAGCAGACCTTCGTCGACCAGCAGCTGATAGGCACGGGAGACGGTCAAAGGGTTGATTCGCTCGCTGGTGGCGACCTGTCGGACGGATGGCACAGCCTCGCCTTCCGCCAGCGTCCCGGCAAGAATCCGGTGCAGGACGGTGGTGCGCAGCTGCAGGTAGATCGGTTCGTTGTCATGCCACTCATGCATCTTGGTGTCATGCGTTACTGGTGTATTAGTAATGTAGCACAGTAGATCTGGATTGGAAGCCCCGCCTCAAACATTTTTCCGGGCGCGGTACGCATCGGATCCCTCTAACGAATCCCAGGTTCATGAGCGGACATGCCAGATCGGACACCTCTTCCTTGCGTAATCAGGCACCAAGCCCCTTGGGGGACAGGTGGGCATGGGTCAGTCGTGCCACAATTCCACGTCTGCCCCTTGGCTGGAAACAGGGCTATCGATGACGATCGATCCGCGTCAGCAGGAAGTGTTGGAGAAGGATGCCGGTTTCCTGGCGCACTTTGGCATGCAGTTTGTTCGTGCGGAGCAGGGTGTCTGCGAAATGGAGGCCATGGTCAAGCCGGAACTCATCAACGCCTCGGGGCTGGCGCATGGTGGTTTGCTGTTTGCTCTGGCGGATACCGCCTGTGCCTATGCGGTGGGTTCGTTGGGAACACGCGGCGCAACCATCAACGCCAACCTGAACTATGTGCGGGCGGCCTCTGCTGGGCAGCGCGTCATTGGCCGCGCGGAGGTTGTCAACCGGTCGCGCCGGCTGGTCAGTCTGCGCGCGGAAGTGGTCTCCGGTGATGCCGATTCCCGGTTGCTCGCCCACGGCACGTTTGTTTTCATGTTGCTCGATCAACCGGACTGACTCCCTGGGGAGCCTTCGCGAGAGACCCTTTGTGGTCAGTCCGCGTCAGGATGCCGACCCCGTCGCAGCCGGAAAATGCGGGTTGGCTACACTCCGGAGGTGAACGGTCGATCAACGATTGCTGGTCTCGTGTGCTGCTGCCTTCTGCTGGCGGTTGGGTCGGTTTTTGCCGAATCCGGCCCCGGTGCCTCCGATGCGCTGCGGCTGGGTCCGACCTCCATCGGACCCTACCTCGTTGGCGGCATTGCCGAGGTGCAGACCACCGCGCTGCTGGCCAGCGCGCCTGCAGCAGATGGTTGGACCAGGCACTCGGCGCGGACGATCAATCTCGGTTTTACACGCAACGCACAGTGGGTTCGTTTTGTCTTTGAGGTCGAAAAGTCCGCAAGGCACATGCCGGACTGGGTGCTTGGCCTCGGCACGGCCAATGTGCGTCTCGCCAGCTTCCAGCACCACCTCGATGGCCGTCTGCTGACCGAACTGCAGGCCGGGTCGGGACTGCCGTTTGCCGGACGCCTGATCAACTACCGTCAGGTGGCCTTCCCGGTCGCCATGAACGTTGGCCGTCACGAGATTGTGCTGCGGGTCGACAGCTACTCAAGCGTCTCGCTGGTACCGACGCTTGCCAGCAGCGCCGTGTGGTCCGAGCGAGCCAGCCTGGACAGCCTGTTCACCGGGCTGATCTTCGGACTGCTCCTCACGCTTGCACTCTACAACCTCTCTGTCTGGCTGCTGCTGCGTGAAGTCATCTTCTTCCATTTCGCCATTGCACTGTTTGGCGCGTTTGTCTGGCGCCTTGCGGATGTCGGATTTGGCTCGCAGTTCATGTATCCGGACTATCCGATCTGGCATGACTTCACGTTGCGCTTTTCCATCGGTGTGATGCTGATGGGTCTGCTCCTGTTCTCCCGGGACTTTCTGCGGGTCGGCGAGTGGTCGCTAAAGCTGCGGACCGTACTGACCTTTGCGGCGGGCATGATTGTGTCGGTGAATCTGTTTCCCATCTTCCGGCACTTCCCGAACATTGGCCTTGGACTGATCATCGGCAGCCTCGGTCTCTGCCTGTGGGCAGCAGGCGCAGGCACGCGACGACACGTCAACGGTGCAGCGAGTTACCTGGGTGGCCTGCTCTTTTTCACTGGGGGCGTGGCCATCGTGCTGGCTCGACACAAGGGGCTGGATGTTGATCACCTGTGGGCTGACCACGCACTGGAGCTTGCTGCGACAGGTTTGGGATTCCTTGGTTCGCTGGCACTCGCCAGCCGCCTGCTGGAAGAGCGGGCCAGTCGTCAGCGCGCTACCAACGAAGCGAGCGCCAAGAGCAGTTTCCTCGCCAACATGAGTCATGAAATCCGTACGCCGCTGAACGCGATTGTTGGTTTCACGGATCTCTTGCACACCACCGCGCTGCAGGCCGAACAGCGGACTTTTCTGGATCGGATCCAGGTTGCGTCGCGGCATTTGCTTGGCATCATCAACGACATTCTTGATTTTTCGAAGATCGAGGCGGGTCGCCTGGTGCTCGAAAACAGGCCGATGGACATCCGTTCGGTGCTCGCCGATATCCAGTCCACTTATGCAGAGCGAGCCAGACAGCAGGGCCTGGAGTTCGAAATTGTCATCGGTGCTTCGCTGCGGCCCGGTTACCTGGGAGATGGGCTGCGAGTCGCCCAGGTTCTGCACAATCTGGTGGGCAATGCACTGAAGTTCACCTCGAAAGGCAGCATCCGGATCCAGGTCGACAGCATGGCAGAACTGCGCGACGGTGAGCGGCTGGTGGGCGATCTGCTGTTCCAGGTGCGGGATACCGGAATTGGCATCTCGGCCGAGCAGTCCGCACATCTGTTCCAGCCCTTCAGCCAGGCCGATGCATCAACCACGCGGCAATTCGGGGGCACCGGACTGGGACTGGCGATCTGTCGCCAGCTGGTAGAACTGATGGGCGGCACTCTGAAACTCGAGAGCCAGCTCGAAGCAGGTTCAACGTTCATCGTCGCCGTTCCCATTCAGGTGGATGAGACGGTCAAGCGTATTCCGCTGGCGATTGCCACGGCGTCGCCCGCCGTCAGCACCCTGGCAGAGCAGCTCGAAGGATTGCGGGTCCTGCTGGTTGAGGACAATGCGACCAACCAGCTGCTGACCAAGACGATGCTGGCCCGCTGTGGCATCACCTGCATCGTCGCCAACCATGGCGGTGAAGCACTGGGACTGCTGGAACATGATCTCTTTGATGCCGTGCTCATGGACTGCCAGATGCCGGTACTCGATGGTTATGCAACCACCCGGGCGATCCGCGAACAGGAATCCTTTCGGGATTTGCCGATCATCGCCATGACGGCCAATGCATTATCGGGCGATCGGGAGCGCTGCCTGGATGCGGGCATGAACGACTACGTCGCCAAACCCGTGCGCATGCACGATGTAGTCAGTGTGCTGCTCGCCTGGACTCGCAACCGACCACGGGTGGGCGACCCTCAATGGCGTGTGAGCAAGCAGACCGTCTCGATGTGATACGTGTGCGGCATCATGTCGATGATGCTGACGTCCTCCAGCCGGTAGCGGGCTTTTGCCAGTTCGGCCAGATCGCGTGCGAGGGTCATTGGATCGCACGATACGTAGATGATGTGTGGCACACGCTTTGTACCCAGGCGTGCCATCAAGGCCATGGCACCCTCCCGCGGGGGATCAAGCAACACACAGTCCGGCTTCTGCAGCCACTCATGCTGTCCGGCGTCAGCGACGGTTGCGAGGACGTTCATTCCGGTGCAGTTGCTCCGCAACAGGCTGACCGCCTCGACACTTGTCTCGACGGCTTCGACGTCGATACCGGCGCGTGCGAGATCCAGGGTGAAGTTGCCGATGCCTGCATGAAATTCCAGCACCCGTCTGGCGGCCACGCGGCTGACAAGACGAGAAACACAATCCCGAAGCACGGCGTCCTGAGCGGCGTTGGCCTGGGTGAATGCGGTTGCACTGGCCCGCAGGCCACGTGCATCGAGTACCACTGACGGGTTACCTGCGACCAATGACGTCGAGCCCGCCACCAGGCTGGCGCCAATCCACCAGGGATCCTGCAACCCGTTCACGGCTTCGATCAGTTTGTCCGCATCGCCCGAATCGACGCGCAAACCCAGATGGACCTCGCCAAGGTGGTTGCAGAGCAATTCAGCGTCACCTGATGTTCGGCCCGCGTTTTCGAGGAGTGCACGCAAACGAGGCAGGCAGGCTTCAAGTACCGGCTCCAGCTGAAGGCAGGTGCGGACATCGACCACCCGTTCCGATTGACGTTCACGAAAGCCAATCGTCAGTCCTTCGCGGGTGGTCCAGCGCAACCGTGCGCGACGCCGGTAACCTGAGGTAGACGGTGCCGGCCAGTGATGCATCGATCGCGGTTCAAAACGTTGCAGCGCGCGTGTCACGATGTCGACCTTGGCCTTGAACTGGTCGGCGTAAGCGATTTGCTGCCACTGGCAGCCGCCGCACAGCGGATACACGGGGCAGGGTGGCACGACACGGCTGGTGCCGGCCTCCAGAACTTCCACCACCGATGCACGTGCATAGCGGCGATTGCGCTCAGTGATCCGCACGCGCAGGCGATCCCCGGGAGCACCACCGGGTATGAACAGCGCCATGCCGTTGTGGCGTGCCACTGCGTCACCACCAAAGGCTATGCTTTCGATCTCGACGTCAATCTGATCACTCATGGCGGGTCACTCGTGCTGCGGGTGTCATGGCAGACTGATCGCAAACGCAACCAGTGCGGGCAGGGTCAGAAATGAAATGACTGTCGAGACCAGGATCACCGCGGCCACCTTCTCCGGCTGCTGACCGTACCGCTCGGCAAACACGTAATTGAAGACGGCCGCCGGCATCGTGGACTGCATGATGACCACGCCGGCGATCTCGTGTTCCAGATCGAGCAGGCTGATCATCGCAAGTCCCAGTCCGAAGCCAAGGCTCAAACGCGCGACGGCAATCACACTCGCCACGCCGAGCCCGGCGATCTTCAGGCTGGCGAGCGAGTTGCCCAGCATCAACAGCATGGCCGGAATGACCAGTCCACCGGCGATCTGCGTGGTGTTGGCCAGAAAATCCGGTACATGGATCCCTGTTTCGCGCACCAGCAGCGCACAGGCGACAGCCCAGATGATGGGTTGCCTGATCAGTTGGGCAGGTGAAAACCGACCCGAGGAAATGGTCAGTCCCAGCGTGTATTGGGAGACCGAATTGACAAAGAAGTACGAGATGCCGAGGGCCAGACCGGTGTCGCCAAACGCCATGAGGGCCAGTGGCAATCCCATGTTGCCGGTATTGGGGTGGACCAGTGATGGCAGGAAGGTCCGCATGGGTTGTCGCAACAGCAGCAGCAACCCGGCACCGAGCACCAGCGCGCCAGACAGGATACCGACGGCAGCCAGCAGGACGTCGGTGAAAGCGGACCCTTCAAGCTGGATACGGGTCAGGGAGGCAAATACCAGGCAAGGCGAACCGACGTTCATCACCAGGCTGCTGATCGTGGTGTTGTCGAACGGCATGCGGCGTTTCGCCCACAGGAAGCCGATACCCGCAATCAGGAAAACAGGCGCAATAACGGAAAAAATCTGGCTGAACATTCAGGGTGGGTCGGGTGAGTCGGTGATGGGGAAATGCCAGTGAGGCGCGGATTCTACCTGTTGGTCCACCATCGCACCGCAGCTGATTCAGGCGGTGACGCGCGGTCGCGCTACCAGACCGGCACCGCGCAGGAACCACCGCGCAGGAAAGCCTCGATTTCGTCGTGCCTCGCTGCCGCATCTTCTTCGCCCATGCGGATGAGGATCGACAGGTACTCCGGTTCGAAGTTGACCATAGACAGCGCGTCGGCGCTCTTCATGTTGTGGCCCGTAAGCCCCTGTTCAAAATATCGGAAGGAACGGGGCAGGCGGAACTCGTTTTCCTTGGCCAGCACACCCAGGTCCTCAGACGGTCTGAGCACCATCACTTCCACCGGTCGCATGCCGGCATGTGAATGCGAGCCACCGGCGTGCAGCAGCTTGTTGATGCGCGTCATCTGCAGCGCATCGTAGTCGAGGTTGTCGAGAAAGATGGCATTCAACATGATGCCGGCGATCTGTGCGGGTGCAGGGTATGCCGACAGTTCCGCGCCTTCCGCCCTGGGCGTGGCGGTGGGACGCTTGCGTGGTGATACCGCCAGGATGCGCGTTGCGCCCAGATGCAGTGCCGGAGACAGCGGCGCGGTGAGGCGGACGCCGCCATCGCCATGCCAGTGGTTGTCGATAGGCACGGCCGGGAAAAACAGGGGGAGGGCTGATGATGCCAGCACATGCGACAGCGTGAGGTGGGTGAACCGGATGTCGATCTGGCCCCGGCCACGCATTTCCGTACTGGCGGCTTCGATCCACGCCGTGGAACGGCCGCTGTCGTAGTCGGTAGTGACAATGGCGAGCGATTCGAGCCAGCCTTCTTCGATGTTCTCGGCGATGCCGGTGACCCGGTCGCCCTTCATCGTCAGCGCAGAACCCAGGTATTCGCGCAGCGGTTCGGTGTTGACCATGCCGCGCATGCGTTCGCGACCGATCCGACCGCCGGTCAGCAGCGGCAGCGCGCCCGCAAGAACCTTGCCGAACAGCGCACGAAATTCGGTGCGGTAAACCCGTTCGGTGTCGAGACCGAGCCACAGGTGCTGCAGTTGTTCGACGGACTGCTGCCACGAGCCACGATAGCTGCCCAGATGAATGGCGTTGATCGCTCCTGCCGAAACGCCGGTCAGAATCTGCGGCCGCCAGTCGGGAATGTTGCGTGCAATATGGCGTAGTGCGCCAACCTGATAGGCCGCACGGGCGCCACCGCCGGCAAGAATCAATGCCTGTTTGTCGACCACTTCCCGCCCACCCCTGCCCATCTGTTCGAAGCGGAGGGCGTCCTGTGCGCTCCGCATTGAGGTAATCAGGCTGCTTTTTTCAGCTGCCTGTTAACAAGGCTAGCAGGTCATGTCTACGGTGACACTCATGGGGTCGATCATGATAATGGCGCCCCCTCCCGACTGGTGACCCCATGTTCCGCAATCTTCGTCTGTACCGGGTACAGAGCGAGTGGCCTGTGTCCGAGCAGGCGTTGTCTGCCATCCTGGAGGAACGTGCCTTCAAGCCCTGTGGTGCGTATACGGAATCCAGTGCCGGATTCGAGTCTCCTGCCGGTGACGCGGACCCGATGCTGGCGCGGCGCGTGGGTGGAGCCGATCTTCTGCGGCTGCGCATCCAGACACGTCTGTTGCCAGCCTCCGCGGTGAATGAAGCCCTTGAGGATCGTGTCCTTGCGTTTCAATCCCGCATGCACCGGGATCCCACCCGCAAGGAAAAGCGCGACCTCAAGGACGAAGTCCATGCCGAGCTGATGCCAAGGACATTGCTGAAGTCACAGCGCCTGTGGGGGCTGTTCATCGTCAAGGAAGGACTGCTCGGGATTGACACCTCGTCGGAAACGCAGGCCGAACTGTTCCTCGACGCGCTGCGCAGTGCCTTTGGCAGTCTGGAAGCCGTCCCCCTTGCATTCAACGAACCGATCGGGCGCCTGCTGTCGCAGGTTTTCCTCGGTGGCGGACCCACACAGTTCCAGGCAGGACGAGAGTGCAAGATGCTGGACACCGCCGCCGGCAAGGCATCGGTGAGCTGGCTCGACATGGAGCTGGCTTCCGCGAGCGTGCAGAAACATGTCAGGGACGGCCTGACACTGGATCGTCTCGCCGTGCGGTTCGATGATGTCATCACGTGTGTACTGGATCAGCAGGGTGTGATCCGCAAATTCCGTATCGAAGGGGTCACCGGTGATGAAGATGCGGAACTCGACGATCACCCGCTGGCGTTGCTGGATGCGGAGTTCGTGATTGTGGGCGGGATGATCCAGCGGTTGATAGGAGCTTTGAAAAAAGAACTGAGGGGCTTTGCGTAGTTGTCTCGAGAACTGCGCGGGCCAGACACTACTTCCAGCGAGAACTTTTCAGTCGCGAACATCGAGCCGCAAGTTCTATCTGAACAGCCTCGTCACGAGGAGGCCAGTTGTCACCGTCGCAGAATGTGTTCACAGGGTTTTCTCCCCGTTCTCAACGATGGCGATTGGAAAAGCGAACGCCTATAGTCTTTGGATGAAGACCAGCATCGAAGCATTGAGGACCTTGGTAATACGGGTTCTGGCGCGTTATCCCGCCGTCCAGGCGGTGTATCTGTTTGGCAGCCACGCTGATGGACGCGCCAGCGAGCAGAGTGATCTTGACCTGGGAGTGGTGGGTGTACCCGAGCTGCTTGGCCCTGATCGACTTTCCATGCTTGCAGACTTTGTGAGCGGAGGGATCGACCGGGTGGATCTCGTGTTTCTTGATCAGGCAGACCTTGTCATGCGGTTTGAAGCTGTTCGAAAGAACTGCCTCCTGTTCCTGCGTCCGGACTTCGAGCATGGCACTTATGTGTCCCGCATCCTGCGCGAGTATTTCGATTTCGAGCCCTATCTCAACTACCAACGTCGCGCCATGAAGGAGCGCCTGCTCAGTGGTTCGGCCTGAAGTCATTCGCAAACGACTCCTGCAACTTGGCGAATATCTGGCGATCACAAACAACCTTGCGGACCTCGCTGCATTGCAGAAGGTGTTCGCGCGGTTCCTGGAGTGACGGGCTCGGATTGACCGGTCGTCGGGGCAGGAACCGTGTTGCGTCACGGTTTCAGCAGGGCTGTTCCGGTCGACGTTGCTTCAGAACCCCGCAAACTGCGCCGGATCATATTGACTGCAACCGTCGTCGCCGAGTTCGGCGTATTCGGTGGCATCAAACTGGCCATCCCGTCCAAACATGCGAACGTACAGGGCGCAGCGCTCGGACTGATCGGTGATCGAGGTGTCGGCGTCGAGTTCCTGCTTGATGGAGGCCGCGGTGACGATGGCATCGGTCATGCGAATGCCATCGGTGGTCGGAGTATCAAGGATGATGAAGGTCTTGCCATCGGTCCCCCAGGGCAGCCAGTCGACCTCCTGGTCGTTGCGCCCCTGGTCCGGGTCGCCGGTGCGCGCAAACTCGGTCCAGTAGGACATCATGCTGGTCGACAGGGCCCACTGACCGGCGTCGTTGGGGTAGAGGTAACTGAGTCCCATGCCGCTGTCGAAGTCGCCAAACACGAAGGCAATCTCCATCGCGTGGCCGGCGCCGAGTGCGACGGACAGGTCGTACCCGAGAATCGAGGGCTCTTCGTCCCAGTCAAACCGGTAGGCGTACACATGTTCATTGCCGGCAGCGCGCATGTACTGGGCCATTTCATCGACACCACGCGCCTTCCAGGCGCTGGCCCCGTAGTGCACCTGGCGTCGGTAGGACACTTCATCCTTCAGCCGACTGAATACGCCGAACCAGGTGTTCACGTAACGCGGGTCGCGGACCATGAACAGTGTGGGTTCGTCACGATTGGTGCCCAGGATGACGGGAACCGCGTTGTGGTTTTCTGCCGAGGAAAAAACCTCCTCGGCGGTCATCGCTGGCAGCACCGTGCCATCGCCAATCAGGTCTGGCGTGTTGATCATGCCAAAGCCACCGTTGTCAAACAGGCCGTACAGCGCTTCCGGACTTTGTGCGTACAGATACTGGCGCACATCGGTTGCAGGCATGTCTTCCTGGATGCCACGTGCGGCAGCGCGATCGCTCGCCTTGCCTTCCTGCATGAGCAGCTTGTTGACGATTTCCCGGCCACTGTTTTCGTGGCCACCGTCTTCGATGTAGTTCTGCACCATGGCGACCGTGGCGGGTTGATAACCGCCACTCTGGACGACGGCTCGATGAAAGAGCCCTTTCGCCAGTGGAGACGCCATCATCGACAGCGTATCCGCCGCACCGGCTGACTCGCCGAACACGGTGACATTGGCCGGGTTGCCACCAAACGTGCTGATGTTGGCCTGCACCCACTTCAGGGCTTCCACCATATCCAGCGTGCCGTAGTTGCCGGAATCATCGAGTGGATCACCACGCTGCAGCGCCGGATGACTGAACCAGCCGAACAGACCGAGGCGATAGTTGATCGTGACGAGCACCACGTCCTGACCAGTCGCCAGACTGGCACCGGAATAGCTGCCGCCATGACCAATGGTATTGCCACCGCCATGAATCCAGAACATGACAGGCAGGTCCACGGCGTTGGGTGGTGACCAGATGTTGAGGAACAGACAATCCTCCGAACCGGTCACGGTGGCTTCTGTCGGCGTGGTCAGCTGTGAAGGCTTTTGTGGACATGCGGGACCGGCAATCAGTGCCTCCAGCGTGTCGGCGCTCCTGGATTTTGCCGCCGGTGCACGCCAGCGACGCTCGCCGAGCGGTGCTTCGGCAAAAGGTATGCCCAGCCATGCGCGTGCGCCGTGGTCATCGATGAATCCCACCACGTTGCCAGTGGACGTACTGCGTAGCGTGGAGTCATCCCGCTGGGGTACAGGCTTCTGCTCCACGGTTGACCGTCCGAGATACCAGTAACCCCCGGCGATCACCAGGATCGCGACCAGAATCAGGCCAATAGCGGCTTTCTGCATGGTTTTTTCCCCCCTCTCGCCCCATTTCGCTCCCGTACCCGCCGGGGAGTTTACACTCCCGGGTGACGCCGCTGCGCGGCCTGTGTTAGAACACGTCACGGCTTTGGGTCGACTTGTGGTCAAGGGGTAAGACATGGCATTTGATCTGGTGGTTCGAGGCGGCACGGTCATCGACGGGACAGGTGGCGAAGCGTTCACTGCCGATGTCGGAATTACGGACGGACGCATCCAGGAAATCGGCCGCATCAAGAGCCGGACCAAACACGAACTCGACGCAGATGGGGCGCTGGTCACTCCCGGTTTTGTCGATATTCACACCCACTACGACGGTCAGGCCACCTGGGCCAATCGCATGTCGCCGTCCAGTCACCATGGCGTGACCACGGTCATCATGGGCAATTGCGGCGTAGGCTTTGCACCGGTCAACCCGAAGGATCACGAGATCCTCGTCCAGCTCATGGAAGGGGTGGAGGACATTCCCGGCGCGGCTCTGCACGAAGGGCTGCCGTGGTCATGGGAGTCGTTTCCCCAGTACCTCGACTTTCTCTCCACCCGTCAGTTCGACATGGATATTGGTGCGCAGCTGCCCCATGCGGCGCTGCGTGTTTACGTGATGGGGATGCGTGGCGCCAATCGTGAATTGGCAACCGCCCAGGACATCGCCGCGATGAGCCGGCTGGTGACCGAAGCCATGCAGGCCGGTGCCATCGGCTTTTCGAGTTCGCGCACGCTCAATCATCGTTCTTCAACAGGTGCGCCCACACCTTCGCTGACTGCCGAGCGCGCAGAGCTGCTGGGCATTGCCGAAGGCATGCGTGCTGCGGGCCGTGGTGTGCTGGAGATGATCTCTGATTTTGCGGACCTGGACGATGAGTTTGCCAACATCGAAGCCATGGCGGCAGCGTCCGGTCGACCCATGTCCGTATCGCTGGCGCAGGGCCTGAGCCCCCACGGTTGGCGCAAGGTGCTCGCCAAGATCGAAAACGCCACCGCCAGTGGCACGGTGATGCGGGGCCAGGTGGCGCCACGTCCAATCGGCATCCTTACCGGCCTGACCACCACGCTGTCGCCGTTCACGACCCGAGCGGGTTACATGGAAGTGGCACGCCTGCCGCTGGCCGAAAGGCTGCTCGCACTGCGTGACCCGGTACGCAAGGCACGCATTCTGGTCGAACCGGTGGGCAAGGGTTTTGCGCGTCTGTTTGGCATGATGGCCGAAGGTCGCAAGGTCTGGCAGGTCACGGCAACGCCGGACTACGAGCCCCATCCGAAGGACAGCATCGCTGCACGGGCCGAGAGCCTGGGCCTGGATATCTGGTCGTATCTGTACGACCTGATGGTGGAGGGCGAGGGCAAGGCCCTGTTCTACACACCGTTTGCCAACTACGCCGACAACAACCTCGATTGCTGCGAAGAAATGCTGCTGCACAAGGACACCGTGCCGGGTCTTGGTGATGGGGGTGCACACGTCGGCACGATTTGCGATGCGAGTTTCTGCACCACGCTGCTGGCGCACTGGGGACGCGATCGACGGCGCGGCGAACTGATCGACCTGCCAACGCTGGTGAAGCTGCAGACGCAGGACACGGCTCAGGCCGTCATGCTGACGGATCGTGGAGTACTGGCTCCCGGCATGCGGGCAGATATCAATCTCATCGACTTTGCCAACCTGCGGGTGCTTGCGCCGGAGATCATTCGTGATCTGCCAGCCGGAGGCGCAAGGCTGCAGCAGAAGGCGGATGGTTACCTCGCAACGCTGGTGAACGGGCTTGTCACCTATCAGCACGGGCATGCCACCGATGCCCTGCCTGGACGTCTGATTCGCTCCGAATGAGTGACAGCTCAGAGCCTGTGGCTCTAGGTCCAGAGTCCGCGATCCGCAGGGACGGCCCGCTGGCCCACCTGCGGGTGCTTGACCTCACCATTGCCCGGGCTGGCCCGGTGGCGGTGCGTGTACTGGCGGACTGGGGCGCCGATGTCATCAAGATCGAAGCGCCCGTCGTCGGCGACGCCGCTGCGCGTTCCATTACCGGCGGCCGGCGTGGTTCGGATGAACAGAACCTGCATCGCAACAAGCGTTCCATACAACTCGATCTGAAGTCACCGGCAGGCCTTGAACTGTTCATGCGGATGGCCGCGCAAGCCGACGTGATCGTCGAGAACTTCCGCAGCGACGTCAAAAGCCGCCTGGGCATTGGTTATGACGATGTGCAGAAGATCAATCCCGCCATCATCTACGCCAGCATTTCCGGCTTTGGCCAGGATGGCCCGGACAGCAATCGACCCGGCGTTGACCAGATCATCCAGGGCGAAAGTGGCCTGATGGCGATGACCGGTTCCAAAGACACCGGACCCATGCGCGTGGGGGTGGCCATCAGTGATACGTCCGCCGGCATGTTTCTCGGCCAGGCGATTCTCATTGCACTGCTGCATCGGGAGCGGACCGGTGCGGGCCAGTGGGTACACACCTCGTTGCTGGAGGCGATGCTGGCGAAACTCGATTTCCAGGCGGCGCGTTACACGATGCACGGTGAAGTGCCACAGCCGCAGGGCAACCATCATCCGACGATGGTGCCGATGGGCACGTTTGAAGCCAACGATGGCCTCGTCAACATAGCGGCGGCCAGCCCTGCGATGTGGTCGCGATTCTGCGAGGTACTGGGTGCCACGGAACTGGCCGGCCATGGCGACTACGCAACGACCAGGGGCCGAATGGCCAATCGTGATGCACTGCGAGCCGACGTCAACGGGGTGCTGCGTCAGTTCAGCGTCGAAGAGCTTGTCACCCGCCTGAATCCCGCGGGTGTGCCCTGTGGCGCGATCCGGGATGTGGGTGAAACCTTTGAAAGCGAGCAGGTCCGGCATCTGGGCATGGCTGTACCGGTTCACCATCCGGTGCTGGGTGAAGTCAGGCTGGTGCGGTCACCGATCAATCTTTCGCTGTTTCCACAGGCACCATCGCTGCGTTGCGCAGCCCCTGACCCTGGTGCGGACAGTTGCGCGGTACTGGCGGAGTTCGGGATCAGCGACATTGAATACGCGGAACTTCGCGCGGCAGGCGTGATCTGATGCCCGACTCGCGCAGCACCATCGAGCGTCGCCGTCTGCTGATCGGCTACGGCGTGGGTGATCTTGGCATCAATCTCTACTTCATCTCGACGATGACGTACCTGATGTACTTCTACACCGATGTATACGGCCTGTCAGCCGCAGCGGCCGGCCTGCTGATGCTGGTGGCGCGTGTCATCGATGCGATTACCGACCCGATCATGGGCATGCTCGCCGAACGCACCCACACAAAAAGCGGACGCATGCGACCCTATATCCTGTATGGCGCACTGCCACTGGGTGTGATCAGCGTGCTGACCTTCACCGCCGTTGACGGGGATGCCACGTTCAAGCTGTGGTGGGCCTACAGCACCTACATCCTGTTCGGATTGCTCTATACGGTGGTGTCCATTCCGTATGCCGCGCTCACGGCGTCGCTGTCACTGGACAGCGACGAGCGCACACGATTCA
Source organism: Pseudomonadales bacterium (assembly GCA_041752315.1). Lineage (GTDB taxonomy): Bacteria > Pseudomonadota > Gammaproteobacteria > Pseudomonadales > Azotimanducaceae > SYFY01. The sequence continues at coordinate 20,945 of JBGSHJ010000050.1, read as the reverse complement.
CCACGGTACGCATGGCCGGCGCCTTTACGGGTGGTTTCATCGTCTCGGTAGGCACCTTGCCGTTGGTTGGCTTGTTTGAAGATCGCGCCACGGGCTTCACCTGGGTCATGACGGGTTTTGCAGTGCTGGCCAGCCTGTTCCTGTGGATCACCTGGCGCGAAACGGAGGAAACGCCTGCGCCGCAGACCAGGAACCCGCTGTCGATCGAACTCAGCCTCAAGGCGGTGTTCCAGAACCCGCCACTGGCCATCGTCATCGTCCTGTTCTGTTGCGGCATGCTGTCGTTTACCGTTCGCCAGGGGACAACGGCGTATTACTTCATCTACTGCGTGCAGCGTCCGGACCTGATTAGCGCGTTTTTCACGTTTACGCTGGCAGTCATGCTGTGTGGCCTCATGGGTGTTCCGCGCCTGGCAGAAACACTTGGCAAGGCACGGGCCATCGTCGCCGGTGGTGTGCTCACCATCATCGGCTGTACCGGTTTGTGGCTGACACCTCATGACGCGATCATGCCCATCTTCCTGTGGGGTGCGCTGATCAATCTCGGCGCGACGCCCATTGCCGTGCTGGGCTGGGCGATGATTCCCGATACGGTGGAATACGCTCAGCTGCGCCACGGTGTCCGTGCGGACGGCGCGATATTTTCGTTCGCGAGTTTTTTCCAGAAGGTTGCCAAGGGCGTAGGTGGAGCGGCGATCGGCTTCACGCTGTCGCTGGCCGGTTATGTGGCCAATGCGGAGCAGCCGGCCAGTGCGGTAGCCATGATCCACGTCATGATGACACTGGTGCCGATCGGCATTGTCGTGATCATGATCATCGCCGCGCTCATGCATCGGCTGGATCGCCGCCAGCATGACGAGATCCTGGCACAACTGGCGGAACAGAATTGATCCGGCACCTGACATCGTGCCGAGGGTAAGATACGACCACACGAAAACGTTACAAACTGCTGACTCAACACGGGGGAAACCATGGGCAGACTGGATGGAAAGGTAGCCGCGATCACGGGTGCGGCTTCAGGCTTTGGTGCCGCGGCAGCGCGGTTGTTCGTCAAGGAAGGGGCAAAGGTCGTACTGGGCGATATCCAGGACGACAAGGGCAAGGCGATTGCTGCAGAACTGGGCAGCTCCGCGGTGTTTGTACATTGCAATGTCACGAGCGAGGACGACATCGCCAGGCTCGTTGACACGGCGGTTTCAAAATTCGGCCAGCTCGACATCATGTACAACAACGCCGGTATCGTCGGTGCAGTGGGTCCGATTGATACGACACCCGCCAACGAATGGACACGCACGGTGGACATTCACCTGCATGGCACGTTCTACGGCATGAAACATGCCGCACGGGTGATGAAGCCGCGCAAGACCGGCAGCATCGTCAGCATGGCGAGCACCGCAGGCATCATGGGTGGCCTTGGCCCGCATGCGTACTGCGCGGCCAAGCATGCGATTGTTGGTCTGACAAAAAATGTGGCTGCCGAACTGTGTCACTTCGGCATCCGTGTGAATGCGATTGCACCAGCGGGCATGGCAACCGCCATGGTGGCCGATGTGACGGTGGGTGATCACACGAACCTCGACGCCACCATCAAGGCGCTGGCTGCAAACTCGCCTCTGAAAGGTCGTGCAGGTGTTGCCGGAGACGTCGCCAATGCCGCGTTATGGCTGGCAAGTGATGAGTCGGGTTACACCACGGGCCATACGCTCACCACGGATGCGGGTACCACGACCGGTGCCAGCCCGAATCCGCCACCGTTCTCCGACTACCAGCCGATGATCGGCGAAGCGGGCAAGCGGGGATTGTAGAACCGGAAGCTCTTCGTGATCCCGTGGGAGGTCTCCATCGAAGATCTTTCCCGGGTCGCGAAGAGCTGCCTCAACCGCTCAATGAATCTCGGCCGCATCGCCCCAGGCCTTGCGCAGCCGCTCGATATTGAATCCGGCCTCCTTTGCCGCACTGATGATCACCCGCTCCGAGCGCTGGATCTTTGCTGCGGCGTCCGGCAGCCTGTCAGCCAGCGCCATGGGAATGACCACCGCACCATGCTGGTCGGCGTGAATCAGATCGCCGTCCACCACGCGCATGCCCGCGACGGTGATCCCGCGCCCGAAGTCCACGACGTGCACCCAGGCATGGGAAGGGCCGATGCGGTTGGCGAGCATCTGGAAACCTTCGGCGTTGTCGGGGATGTCCCGCACACTGCCGTCGGTCACCAGCCCCAGACAGCCGAGCCCTTTGTGGATGTTTGAATTCACCTCACCCCAGAACGCGCCATAACCGCGCAAGGGCCCATCCAGATCCTGGATCAGCACGATGGCCGGTTTTGGTCCGGCATCGATGTACGCGTAATAACTGTCGGAGAGATCACGGGCAGCCTTGCCTCGCACATCCGAAGGATGCGCGGCCCGAATGCTGGCCGTGCGTGCATAACCCACCATCGGTGGGAGACCCGGCCGTGTGCAGACCAGTGGCTCCACGGTATATCCGTAACCGCGACGTTCCGGCGCCACCACTTCGAGTGCGTTGCAGATGGTGGGTGTGTCGAGTGCACGCAGGGCTTTGAACAGGGCCTCATCCACGACGTTTCTCCAGCAGTTGTTGCAGTTTTTCCTTCATTTCAGCGCGATGATCCTCGCCCAGCCACTGCAGCATCAATGCCTTGAGTGACATCGTGACGCTCATCGGATCATCGAACATGAGGTGATGATACGTACCGGGCACGATGAACATCGGCAGATGGCCCCCGGTGATTGTGGACATGTATGGACCGAACAACGCACCGTCATCGGTCGACTGCTCGCCAAGGACCACGGCGCTGCGGCAGTGCAGCGCGGCAAACTTGTCACACTGATCAACGCCCATTTCCAGGTGGTCAAACAGGCCGGGATCAAACTTCCAGGTGTATCCACCCTCGACCGGCTTGATGCCGGCTTCGCCCATGTGTCGCAAAACAAGGGGATGCACACCAGGCTGTTCGGGAATGAGGCGGAAGCGTCCGAGAATTTCCTCGCGCGTGGCGTAGACGCGCAGTTTCCGCTTGGCGACCACACCTTCACGCTCTGCGCGCAGGCCCCATTCCAGATATTGCTCCGGTGGGGCAACGGTGAAATCCATCAGCACGAGGCCCGTCATCTGCCGGCTGAAATGATGCGCGGTCTCCAGCGCAACAAAACCGCCAAAGCTGTGGCCGACCACAATGGGCCGCGGCCCGAGCCCGGCGGCCTGACATACGGCCCAGACTTCGCGGGCAAACCCTTCGCCGGAGTACTTCTCCCGCCAATCGCTGTCGCCGTTGCCGGACAGATCGATGGCTGCAACGCGGAACTGGTCGGCGAGAAACGGCGCGACAAAGCGCCACCATTCGAGGTGTGCGTTGCTGCCATGAATGAGCACCACACCGGGCAGGCCCTCCTTGCCCCAGGTCATGAAACGTATGCGAATGCCATCGACCTCTGTCCATCCTTCGACGGAAGGCACGTCGAGCGCACGCTGATACCAGAAAGGCTGATCCACTGAAAAATCCGGAAAGGAGGAGCGCGGGAATGTAGCAGAATCGGGACGAAGTCGGCCATCGCCGAGGGACTTCCGGCGCCGATGCAGCCAAATTGCGGCGTAGCAGATTGCCGCCGGCAAGTTGTTGCCTTGTTGTACGGCCGTGTCGGCCGGGTGTTGCTTTGTGGTGGATACGCAGTTGCCAGGCCATCCGGGTGGCACTTGATCACAATTGAGCAAACCCCACATGGTTCGCCTGTTGTGCATCAACAGAATGGGTGCTTGTCCACAGCAGTCAGGCAGGCACACATGGCGGTTCGGGTCGACTCGGTTCGAATGGAAAGCGCAACGGCGGGCAAAGCCTTGATCATCCTCGAAGGCAGCTACACGCTTTTTGAAGTGGAGCACGCACTGCGCAGTTTGCGGCAGGAACTGCGCGGCTTGCAGCGCCCGTTGCAACAGATCGAACTGGACTGGACTCACGGACTGGTTGATTACAGCGCCGACGAGCTGGAAAGTCTGGTCAATCTTTTATCTGGCATCGCACCGATGCTGATCGTGCGCACCGCGGACGCCTGCCGTTATGACTGCGCCCGCACCCTCATGCGGTATTGCTCGGCGAAGGGCGTTACAGTTCACATTCACCATCAGGACATCTGAGCGCCGATGCATCTGCGTGATCGACTGGACGAATACACCTGGCTGCTGCCCCAGGCCCACGCGTGGACCCGATCACCCGCGCCGGGTGTGGAACGTATCCTGCTCGACAGGGCTGGGCGCGAAACGGCCCGCGCCACCAGTCTGGTCCGTTATGCTGCCGGTTCCAGCTTCAAGGCGCACGAACACCCCTATGGTGAAGAATTTCTCGTCCTCGACGGGGAGTTTGCCGACGAGCATGGCGTGTTCCCGGCTTACACTTATGTGCGCAACCCGCATGGCTCCCGGCACATCCCGCAATCACCCAAAGGCAGCGTGATCTTTGTTCGTCTGCGACAGATGGCCAGCGACGACAAGCGGCATTGTGTGATTCAGCTGCCTCGCTACACGCCAGAATCCGGCTTCACCGCGGAACTGTTGCACGAGGCGGGTCATGAACGCGTGCGGCTCGTTCGCGCCGCCGCCGGTGTACGCGTTGCACTGCCCGCCTGTTACGAAGCCCAGGAAGCGCTGCTGATCGAGGGCAGGGCAGAGTGGCAGACAGACCAGGTGAGGACACTCGACCGATGGTCGTGGCTGCGTGTACCCCCCGGCCATCCCCTGCGTCTGCAGACACTTGAACCCTCCCTCATCTATGTGCGCACCCGCATGCAGTCGTTTGGTGATCCGTCGATTCCATGAGTCCTTCCCGAACCCGGAGTTGAGACCAATACCCATGAAACACACTGCGCTGGTCACTGGCGCTTCAGCGGGGCTCGGCATGGAGTTCGCCCGTCAACTGGCAGCACGAGGGATCGACCTTGTTCTGGTCGCTCGCCGTGAAGCACGTCTGCTGGATCTCGCTGCGCAACTGAGACAAGCGCATGGTGTGCGCGTGGAATGTGTGGTCGCCGATCTTTCAGATCCGGACGCACCTCGGCACATCGCCGAGCGTGTGCACACCCTGGGCCTGACCATCGACCACCTGATCAACAATGCCGGGATCGCCGGCCCGGATTTCATCGAAGAGCGGGACTGGAACCGGCACCGCAGCTACTTCGAATTGATGCTCATCTCGTATGCCGCGCTCTGCCATGCGTTTTTGCCCGGTATGCTGGCGCAGGGCTTCGGCCGCATCATCAACGTTTCGTCCATGGCCGCCCGCATTCCACGCGCCGGGGATTCCAGCTACGGCCCGGTGAAGGCTTACCTCGTTGCCCTGTCCGAAGGCCTGCATGCGACCTACAGAGATCGTGGCATCCGGGTGATGGCACTGTGTCCAGGCTTCACCCACACCGAATTTCACGATGTGAACGACCTGGCGGACATGAAAAAGGCCATGCCGGGTTTCATGTGGTACAACGCGGATGTGGTGGTTCGGGAGGGCCTGAAGGCCCTGGAGAAAGGCAAGGCGGTGTATGCCAGCGGCCGTCTGTATCGATGGGCGGACCCGTTCCTGCAGTCGGTCTGGCTGCGGCCCCTGTTCAGAATTCCGAGGCGCAGAGCGAAAAAGACCTGATCAAGTGTGCGGATCGGTCGGACTTTGGATTGACACAACCCGGGAGGTCTTTACTATACGCCCCCTTCCAATGCACTGACTTTCCGGGTGTTTAGCTCAGTTGGGAGAGCGACGGCCTTACAAGCCGTAGGTCGCAGGTTCGACCCCTGCAACACCCACCACCGTTGGAGCGGTAGTTCAGTTGGTTAGAATACCGGCCTGTCACGCCGGGGGTCGCGGGTTCGAGTCCCGTCCGCTCCGCCAATTTGTATTGATAACTAACTGATTTAATTGGGGATTCGTCCGATCTGGAAGAGATCAGTCCCCCAAACGTCATGCGCGTCCTATTCGTTTGCGAGCGTTGGTACAGATACCAGACTAGGGTTAGTGTCTCGATGGAATTGGCGTGCTGGTTCAACTTTACTCATCAACGGCTAACCAGTCCAAAACAAAAAGCACTCAGTCATCGAGTTTTTCGCACTGCTTGCCGCATTTTTGATGTCTCTGCGTATATGCTTTCTGCCACGCCTCGACCACATTCACGCTCCGAACCATACCGGCATACCCCGCAGCGTCACCCCGCCACAGCTAGAAAGTCCGCAGCGTTCCAATTTCTCAGCAGATAGTTTCTAGTCCGCCAGACCCGAATGAGTAACGGAGCAAATAGGTGGGAAGGTCGGGTTGGAGCTCAAAAATTGAATCGACTGAAAGTGGGCGTGCCGACCAAAGCAGTCGAAAGTAGTATCTCCACTGCTGGTTTTCGGAATCGTTGCTCCGACAAAAATCATAGCTCTTGTCCAACAAAACTTTGCTTAGGGCTTCCTCGCTACTCATGAAAGCGTGCGTAAGTATCGACTTGTTGCGTAGCGTGTTCACCAGATCTACATGGTTTCTTGATTCGGCCGCGAGAACCAAATACCCGTACTTTTGAAGGACATTCAACGAATTGGATACGCCCACATCGAGTTCTCGGTCTGAGCCGGTGAATTGCAACCGGATGTTGCCCGCGAGAACCAAACAGCCAAACTCTAGGCAATGCGATTGTAGGTAGAAATCGAGGGCGCGATGGTTGCTCAACAAGGCTCCGTCAAAGTCCCCAATGCTATGGCGGTATTGAGCTTGGGCGAAGCAAAGGGCAGAAACTGCAAGCCATCGCTTCCCACTGACTCCAGTCGTCGAATCCACCAGAAAAGACGAAATTTCGTCAACATATTTCCGAAGCTCAGGTTCCCATCTGCCTGCATGCGCTAGTTTTTCTTTCGCCCGATCCAATGTCGTGAGGCTAACGCTACCAATTGGATTCTGGTATCTCCACCATTCACGTTGCCAAGTTTTAGGGTCCGATGACGTGAACAATGAAGAAGTTAGGAGCCTATATCGAATCTGAATAACGAACTGGTTTGCTAGGAGTAGGGCGGAATCGTTCGAAACCAAGCTTGGCCTATCGGAGATGATTTTCGAATAGGCTTTCCGGCACTCTCCAGAAGACATTGGTGTTCTCAACAAGTCACACCACAGCCGCCAAAAACCCATAGCGTGAGCGATATCTATGTTGCAATCGAGATCCTCTAGGCCAAGGCGATTGCTCAAGTAGATGATGAGTAGAGGGAGATGATCTGCTGCGTTAGGTGGGAACACGAAAAGCTGAGAGGGTTGTTCGAATAGTCCTTCCTCAATGTACAAGAGCAGATCTTCGAGCTTTTCGAGTGAGACGATAACGATTTCCGGTAGTTCCTCTTCATGATCGTCCCATACCAACACGCGCAACACCCTACTCCAGAATCTCTTTCCTGATCAGAAGAACATTTGATAGTGCGGCTTTCGCGTCCTCGACTCTCCTTGTAGTCAACTTTGATATTTGGGAATGAAATTCCTCCTTGGACTCTTCATCGTCTTTTTCAGAAAGCTCCTCCAACTTCGAAAGCAAAGTCTCGTCGAGGTCCTTGTCCCTCCAGCTTTTCTCGTAGTCGGCTTCGGTGCGGTCTCGAAACTCGGAAAAGAAATCATCTGATGCGGTCTTGGCCAAGACTAGTACGGCTGTTAACAAAGCAGATCTTGATTCGTCTGAAAGGTGGTCCAACGTTCCAAGCGCTTTCTCAAAGTGTTCGATTGATCTTGGGCTGAGTAGAGATAGAAGAACCAAGTTTGTCCACTGATCCTTCGCGCCTTGGCGGAGAATAATCCTATCTCCATTGAAGAGGACGCGCTGCGTATAGCTCCTCGCGGGGCTGGCTATTCCTGCTTCCGGCGAGAAGAATCGCCCATTGAGGCCTCCGACTAGTGCAATTGCGCAATCCCGGAGATTCAATCCATATCGCATGCCAAGCGTCGCGAACCTGCACCAACCTTGGATGTACCCGTTCTGAAACATATTGAAAAAGTATGTGCGAGGAATATCAGCTAATCCTTGGCTAATTCTCGACTCAAACTCCTCCTCGACCGGTTTGATAAAGGTCGGGTCCAGTTTATTGCAACTGCGGTGTTGGCCCAGGACATCGGCCTTAAAGCTCTCTGCGCCTTTAGTCCCTTTGCCAATCTCAGAGTCCAACCACTCGGTGGCTTTGAGAAATTCATCGGCACATCGCTTGTATGGTTCGGGTTCCGAAAATAATACATCCATAGATGGCGCAATGATTTCTTTGATACGTGCCTGAAGAATCTCTGCCTGATTTGGATGGAAATTTTCCTCTGAGATGGTACCTATTGAGTACGACTCACCATTTACCATCAACTTTTCCTCGATTTCTTCGAGTGCTAAAAAGTGTCTAGTTCGGTTGGGCTTTGTATCGAAGAGGTAGCTCTCCAAGGCGTCGCCGACAATGCTCACTGTTGTAATCGAGTAGGGGCGCTGGACTTGGGAGGCTCGTCTTGTCTCGCGCTGGTTCCACTCCATCAAGTGTAAATGGTCATAGCCGCGCAATCCTCTTGATTTCCAAATGTCGGCCATACTGCGTACTGCTAGCGAGGATAGGCTGTTGTCCTTGAGTAGTGTTATGAAGTGGCCGCTTACAAGCTTCGAGGTTGTATTGATACGAACGAACAGTTCGCGGAGATCTTTGACGATCGATTCTTCGTTTTTCGCGCCTTCAATCGCATCCGGAGAGAAAACTATGCAGATTGGGACGTTAATGTTCTTCACGGTTCGCTTGCTTTCTTCTTCTTTCGACTCACTCAATTTTTTTAGAGCTGACAGGCGATGCTGGCCATCTATTACGACCAGGCGCACTGAACTTGGGTTGTACTCGAACAAAGTACCGAAATCGAAGATCTTATAGGTTTCGCCTTTGCACAAACTTTCAGATCCTGTCCAGCCGTCGGAGATTGGTAGTGAGACCTGAAATCTCGTTGAATCGAACGTGCGGACGATTTGCTTGTTCTTGACGTCTTCGTCTACTTTCGTAAACGTGTTTAGAGGGGCATTGTTTTCATCAACCGGCAAGACCGATACGAGTAGGGGCGGAAAAAAGATTACGCGATTTTTTCCAGCCTTGAGATAGCTGTCGACTATCGTTTGGACTCTTTCCCAATCGATGTCGCGTTGAATGAGTTGCTCGAAGTCTACGGTGGAGATATCGAACGCCTGCGACGAAGTCATTAGCCAGTGTATTTTTCCTATTGGGATTTGCGATTGAATGAAATGAAGCTCATGGCTCTCATTGGTTACGAACCTGCCAAATGTTCCGCGGATTTTGTTCGGAAATGGATCGTCAGATACGTTGAATGGTAGTGCTGAATCAGACATGCGATCACCTCAAGGAGAGTGGTGGGGTACAAATGTATTGAATGATCCGCTCAAGATCCCGAGCCATGTGCTTGTTGGCTGCTGGCAGTTCCAGATAGTTGCAAGCCGTTTGGCTCCATGGGATTTGGTATTCCTGAAGGCGGGTTGACAGCGGTGAATCTGCTTGAAGGTGTTGCTCCAATCGGGTTCTCAGGGACTGCTCACTCGCAACACCGACATAAATCGGTCGGCACAACGTGTACGTGTTCCTGCACAGGCGGGTTAGGTAGCAGAATGCGGCGTACTTCTCGGTGGTCGAGGCCGCTAATCTTGAAACGACGGCGGGCGCGATGACAGGGTGGGCTGTGCGAGCATCAAGTTTGAATTCTCGTCTGAGGTGCTTCGCGTCGTCTGCGCGATGTACGAGAGTTCCGGTTAGGGATCGGTCTTCGAACAACCGGCGGCGCCTCTCCAATGCCTTTAGCATGTTCCTGGTTACCAAGTCCCAATCATCCTGATCCGGTCGAATCCCCAATTCACGGTCATCTGGAAATTCGCAGAATATTGCGTATATGCCTCCACTGTTCGCAGGAATAAGTGCTAGCTCATCTGGCAATTTGATCTGGGGATTCGTTGGGGACATCAATGCTCTGCGGCACCCTGATTTTGTGTTTCATACATCGCCGCTGTCGCAACGGCGGCTCCGTAAACGTTGGGTGAGAAATGGTTTCCTCAACCTATACTTCCAGCGCTCAATACTTTACCTCGGATTAGAATCACGAAGTCTAATTCGCTTGTCGGACTGAAGTGGCTCCGCTTTCCTCGTCAGCTCCTTCTTCAGTATAGGTCGATGAACTGCGGTTGAGCGTTGCCGCCGGCTCGGGCTCGTCCCCTCAAGGACCAAGCGCATACGCAGTGGGTAAAGCGGTATCTTAGCTCCTTCCTTGATCTTCTTTTTGTTTGCAGTCTGGAAGTAGACCGAATCCGGAGTCCGATCTTCAAGCGAACTGTGAGGCTCTTTGGTGTTGTGCAGGGCCAGGTATTCCTTAAAATAGTGTTGGGCATCCCCTATGTTCTTGGATATCCTCAGATAAACTGCTGCGTACTTGAGTGTTTTCCAAAACTGCTCAATGAACGCATTGTTCCGCCAGGCTCGGCACCCTCGCCATCTATGCTGACCCTTGCGCCGCAGCGCTGCATCGCAGCCATTGGCTCTTCGCTTGTGTACTGACTGTCCTGATGCGAATTCGCGATCTACGGTGCCCCATGCACTTGGAACACAATACCTTTGTCACTTCCTAGGTCGGATTCCTTCTCGCAATCTTTCGATAGGATTTGGAAAACTAAGTAAGCGAATGTTGCTTGCCTCAATTGGACGTTATAAAGTGACTTCCATATTCTAGTTTTAAGGCCCCGCCGATTATGAGCACAGTGCGCGCCGGGCAGTCGCCGAAAGTTGAGGACTCGGGATTTACCCATGCGTTCCCGGCAGTTCGCGGCTTTCAAGCCGGGCGTGAGTTCTACATTGCCACCTGTCCGCTTCGAATCATCCCGCGCATCTTTGTGTTTAATGAAGAAGAGGTGCCTCCCGAAATCCGCGCCCAGCGCACCTTGAACCGGCAAAGGATCCCTGAGATTGCTGCTTACCTAGTGGCCAATACTGATAGCTACGTCCTGTCCGCACTTACGGCGTCAGTCGACTGTGACGTTGAGTTCACTCCTTATGGGAAGTCGAGCCACGAGAACATGCTCGGTACATTGAAGATCCCAATGGACGCGAACATTCTCATTAACGATGGACAGCATCGCCGAGCCGCCATTGAGGAAGCAATCAAGCAAGAACCGCGCCTCGGACATGACAATGTCCCTGTTCTCTTTTTTGTTGATCAAGGCCTGAAGAGAAGTCAGCAAATGTTTGCTGATCTGAACAAGCATGCTGTCAGACCCAGTGACTCCTTAAGTACGCTTTACGATCATCGCGATGCCAGCTCTGAGTTGGCACGTTTTGTCGCAATGAGTGTTGAAGGATTTAAGGGAATGACTGAGATGGAGAAGTCCAGCATCTCTAATCGCAGTACCAAGTTGTTCACGCTCAGCGGTATCAAGCATGCGAGTCGTGCGCTGCTTCGAAAGAAGAGAAACGAGGAAATCTCACAGGAGGAGAAGCAACTCGCGGCAGAGTACTGGTCCGAGGTATTCGACAATGTGCCAGATTGGGGGCAAGCGAAGGCACGCAAGGTCGCGTCGTCTGATCTCCGTCAAAATTTCGTCCATGCACACGGCGTCGCACTTCATGCCCTTGGGATGGTAGGGGCAGACCTGATTTCGAGACATCCAAAGAATTGGAAGAAGAGACTAGCCAAACTACAAACATTGGACTGGTCTAGATCGAACCAGGAACTGTGGGAGGGGCGAGCGATGGTGATGGGCAAGATCAGCAAAGCACGCAGTAATGTGATCCTGACCGCCAATCTCATTAGGCAGCACCTTGGGCTTGATTTGAAAGCGCACGAAAATGAACTCGAAACGGAATACCTAGCGCTATGAGCGAATCATTTCTATATCGCACGACGGAAGCTCAGATTTCAGCGCTGAACCTCGCTGGACGACCAACGCGAGATCTGATTTCTGAGATTCAAAGCCTGTACCTCGAGGACTCCCGTCCCTGGGTGATTGGGTTTAGTGGTGGGAAAGATTCCACAGCCGTCTTGCAACTCGTCTACACGGCTCTCCTTGCTCTGAATGATGAACAGCGCAAGAAGGATGTATTTGTTGTTTCTTCTGACACTCTGGTTGAAACCCCCGTTGTCGTAACGCTCATCAAACGAACGATTGCAGAGATTAACGAAGCGGGAGCGCTTGCGAACCTTCCGATTGCCGCACATCAAGTCGTGCCAAAATCCTATAACACGTTCTGGGTCAACCTGCTTGGCAAAGGGTATCCGGCGCCCACCCAACAGTTTCGTTGGTGTACGGAACGCATGAAGATTGACCCCGTCAGCGAGTTCATTCTTGAAAAGGTCGCGGAGTACGGTGAAGTTGTAGTCGTCCTTGGCTCCAGACGACAAGAAAGCGCATCCAGAGCGCAGGTGATCGCCAAGTACCGAATCGACGGCTCCTTGCTGGGTCGTCATAGCTCGCTCCCAAACGCCTATGTCTATATGCCGATTGAGGACTGGAGCGCGGACGAAGTATGGGAGTACCTCATGTCCGCTCCACGCCCTTGGGGAGGAGACAATCGGCGACTGCTCGACTTGTACAAGGGTTCAAATGCAGGTGAGTGCCCGATTGTGATCGATACGAGTACACCGTCCTGCGGCAACTCTCGCTTTGGATGTTGGACATGCACGGTCGTAACGACAGACAAAGCAATGGAGAGCCTTGTAGAGCACGGTGAAAGCTGGATGTCTAAGCTGCTCGACTTTAGAAATATGCTCGCGCGGACTACTGACCCTGCGCGAAAGACGCGTTACCGGAATCACCGGAGGCGAACTGGAAAAGTCACTTACGCGCGTGGTGAACTTCAGGACGACGCAGATGGAACGAGGGTGCGCAAGCACATTCCTGGACCGTACTGGATGAAATACCGGCGAATGTGGTTGAGAGGGCTATTGAAAATCGAGAGAGACTTGCGTTCGCAAGGCCACGACATCGAGTTGATCACCCGTGAAGAGTTACACCATATTCGCCATGAGTGGCTGAACGATCCCAATGAGCCAGATTGGGAGGACCGCTTGCCCGCAATCTATCGATCAGTTTACGAACACGACTTAGACTGGATCCAAAACGATGCAGGTGCCTTTACCAAGCCTGATGCCGATCTGCTTGATCAACTTGGCGCGCAATACGGGGTCTCAGGCACGCTCGTCCGAAAACTGATCGAGTTGGAAGTCTCGATGGATGGACTATCTAAACGGCGGGGAACAATCGACAAGATTCACTCATTGTTGACTCAGGATTGGGAGCATCTGGAAATCATCGTGCGCCGTGAGGATTTAGAAAACGATGGTGGATATGAAGAAGAAATAAGCCAGCTCCAGAAGGCGCTCGACGAAATCAACGTCTTGGTGCCGCAATGATTATTGATTCCGTTACCGTTTGTGATTTTCGGTCCTTTGGTGGAATTCACGAGATTTCACTGGCACCGCGGGTTCGATATGGCGCAAAACGCCCGATTATTCTATTCGGTGGTTTGAATGGGTCGGGTAAAACTACGCTGTTGCTTGCGATTAAGTTTTCCCTATATGGGCGTCATGCGCTGGGTCTCGGTACGAATAAGAGTGCCTATGAGCGGTTCATTAGGAGCTGTATCCATACTTCGCCGTTTGCGTTGATTAATCCAAACAGCGCCTATGTGGCTCTTAGGTTTACGTACGGAAAACTGGGCAGGAAGAGCACCTATCAGGTGCGTCGAGAGTGGGTTGTTGATGGTAAGTCATTTCGCGAATCACTTCGTCTTTGGGAAGATGATCGGGAACTCACCTCGTTGACTCCGGATGAGTGCCAAGGCTTTTTGAATGAGCTTGTTCCAATAGGCGTTTCTGAGTTGTTCTTTTTTGATGGGGAAAAGATCGCCGAACTTGCTGAAGACGAGACCGGTGGTGCACTCGGAGACGCCATACGGAGGCTGTTGGGGCTCGATCTTGTTGAGCGCTTGCGTAACGATCTAAGAGTCTACGCGCTGAAATACGAAAATAAATCTGGGAAAAATACGCGGCAGGAAGACTTCAATATTTTAGATCAGTCGTTTGCAGCGCTGAAGAAGGACATCGAAACTGAGGAAGGTTTGCTCAAGCTCGATCGAGATGACTTGCTGCGATTGGAGGTCGAGCGGGATCGACGCGAGACTCAATTGACTGCCCGTGGTGGTGATTGGGGTAAGTCAAGAGAGGAGCAGAAAGCGCGTGCTGTGGAACTAACTGCAACTCTACGTAAGCGGGAAAGCGAGCTTCGCCATGAGCTAAACGGAAGTTATACGTTGTCGCTTGCGCTGGGAACTCTGAATAACTGCTTAAAGGAAACATCTGCGGCGGTATTGGCATCCTTGGATCGTCGTGCGCTTGATACCGTCTCGGCGTTTGTCACTATGTTTAAAAACCGCGCCGGTCCACAACTCAAGGGAAAGCCGAAGGAAATTCTCGAAAGTACACTTGCTGAATTTTACTCATCATTTGATGTAGTCCCTCAGGGATTAGTTGACGTCAGCGCCCGTGAGTTGGGAAGTCTAGAACAGATCGTTGAGCAATCTATTCCAGGCGCGGTTGTCCGCGTACATGGCCTTGGTAAGGAGATGGCTGAGTACTCTGATGTGCTTGATCAGATTACGCTTCAGATAGACCGTGCACCTGATGCGGAGACACTTCGGAATGAACTGGCAAGTGTCGCTGAGATTAATCAGCAACTGTCTATGTTGCGATCCGAGATTAGTGTACGAGCGCGTGATCTGAAGAACCTGTATCTGAAGGCGATCGAAACTGCGAGGTTGCTTCGAAACGCGCACGAGAGGGAATCAGAAAACAAGCAGTTGGAACAACCACTCGACTACGCCACTAAAGCGCGCCTCTTGCTGAGAGAGTTTGGCTACATCAATACTCAAAGAAAGGTCGCACGACTTGAGGTTGAATTTGCGAAAGCGTTTCGGGCTTTATCCAGAAAGGACGACATTGTCGTTCAAGCCAAGATTGATCCCGAGAAATTCACGGTCGCTTTAATTGATAGGGAAGGTCGCGTGATTAGCAAGGATCAGCTTTCGGCCGGAGAAAAGCAGATTTATGCAATTGCGATGCTTGAAGCGCTTGCGCGAACTTCGGGACGGCGTCTTCCAGTCATTATTGACACGCCGCTGGGACGTCTCGATTCCAAACATCGGGCTAATTTAGTCGAGCACTACTTCCCGTGCGCAAGTCACCAAGTCGTGCTCTTGTCGACCGATACTGAAGTTGATGAGCCGTTCTACCAATCGCTCTCACCGCACGTAAGTCATGCATTTGAGATTGAGTTTGATGAGCGCGAAAAAGCATCAAGCCTCAAAGAAGGCTACTTCTGGCGGCACCCGTTAAGGGAGGCAGTATGATTCCACATCGGATTCGCGTCTCTGATCGATCAAAGGCGCGGCTCAGTTATCTCAAGTCGAGGACTGGACTCACGCCAAACATATTGAGTCGCTTTGCATTCGTACTTTCCGTTCGCGATTTGCGACGGATTAGTCAGAGTGCGTTGGACCTGGACGGTCAAGAGTTTAACGCGCCGACTCTATTTGGTGAGCATCAACGACTCTACGAACTGCTGCTGGCGAAGTATATCCAGCAGACTGGCGACGATCGCGACATTAGTCTTGTCATTGCTAGTCATATTGAAAACGGACTTCATAAGATGGGGCATATACGATCGCTCCGGGATGTTGTCTCGCTCTCTTGATATCCTGCTTGTCTCCCTCTCATGCGCACTGGTATTAGGAGGCCGCGCGTTTGTAAAAACGATAGCCTCTTATCTCGAGCCCCTTGTGATTCAAAATGTCGGTGAGCTCCGCTTCTGAGAATCCGAAGTAAGGTTTCTCAGGAGCGAGCCCGAGTTCATCTAGACGTTTATCGAAGCCAATCTGCTTCTGATAGGAAGTCTCGTCAGTGGACATAAACTTCGACTTCCAGTACAGAGGGCGCGGCTTGTATTCATCGACGTAGTCGAAGTAGTCAACGCGCTGATTCCAGAGGCTAATTTTGACTCGTTCTATCAGCAGGGGTAGTGACTTGGATGCAAAGTCATCATAGCGCATGACCGAAATCTTGCCTGTATGTATGTGGACCTTGATTAGGTTGTATTGATCAACGGCGCC
This sequence comes from Pseudomonadales bacterium, assembly GCA_041752315.1. Lineage (GTDB taxonomy): Bacteria > Pseudomonadota > Gammaproteobacteria > Pseudomonadales > Azotimanducaceae > SYFY01. Next base: position 4,766 of record JBGSHJ010000050.1, on the reverse strand, counting down.
AATCAATTGTTCTGCGCAGCCTATGTAGGCTCGAAGTATCAATGGCAGTCGTGCGATCGAGTCAGCGCGGACAGATAGGGACTTGTTGGACTCAAGAAAGTGGGGCATCGACGTTGCGATGACTTCTGCACATGCACGTTCTAGTTGTGTTGTATCTGTTAGGGATTGCAGCAGCTCGCGAGCCCTATTCTGCAATTCGCGATAAGTTCGGAAGAAGCATCGAACATCAAGCTGGACGCTGGGAGGAATATGGCTGAATGCCGCTCTTCCAGTGAAGAATGACATAGCCTGAGCGAACAAGAGATCATCGCGTGCCGCGCGTTCTGCAAACTCAAGCTCTGTGACATCATAGACTTCCAACATCGCGCGCTGAGCTTGTTTGAGCGTTGGAAACACAGTCAGTACAGCACTCGTTTCGCTGAACTCTTCACTTACTGGCCATCTACCGATTTTTAGGGCGCTTGCCCAATAAGCGTCAAACAATTCCTGATGTAAGGCGATTTGTTCCTGCAATATCGCGGCTTGTGATTTTTTGTGAACCCTAGTTCGCGCGCTTTGTGGTGCACTTCGGTATCGACGAAACGTAAACCGCGCCTCGGTTTCTTCATCTTTAAATATGAAATAGACACCTGACGCGACAGGCAGTGCTTTCTTTCCGAGCGTTGTTTCGATGTATACCTTAAGTTCTTCTTGAGCGTAGTATTTCTGAAATGTGTTTCGCGATGTTATGACGCCGTCCTTGAAGGACCTAAACTTTGCGATGTGGGCATCGCTGGCGATCATTGCAGCAACAACAAGTACCCTTTGTGCTAGTGCAAACGCACTTTGAAGCGCCTCGTCGCGTTCGCTGCGATCATCAATGACATTGATAACGTAACCGAGATTGACGACATCGCTGGGTAGGCGTTCTCCCTCAGGGCGAAAGTTAGGGTCCCATCCCACGACGTCCATCCCGAGACCATGAAGGATCTCGATATCATCCCCACGACCGCATCCGTAGTCGCAGATGGTATGGTCTCCATCGAGAAAACCATGCTTAGAGAGAGCCTGCATAGGCGCGGATAAACGCGTTCGACTGATTGCAGTACGCTCGCGAGATACAACAATGTCCTCGGGATCTAGAGTGGCCAATGCACTTTTGCGGAACAGCCTGCCGTCCGCGAGTTCGTAACCCGTCGCATCGATTAGCGCCAACCAATTACGCCGGAATCCTATACTTCGCGTACTCCTGTACAGGCCCGCGTCTTCTCCTTCCCGTGTTGCTTGTGCGAAGTCGTCGCGACCTGGATAGTCGATTGGGACCAATAATTCCTTGCGATGCAAGATCGGTGGATTGGGATCTGCGGAAAAATCCATATCGCGAACTGTCTTGCGTGAGAGATCAACGACTTTCGAACTTCTCAAGGTGGGGTACGTTTCGGCGTCGAACTCCGGATAGAAAAGAAAGGAGATCTTGAATTGGTCGCTGTGTAATTTCAGAACGTTCCAATCAGCTTCATTGAATTTGAGGGCTAGCCCTATGCCATTTATTAATTCTCTGAGGGCAGGGGGCGTTTCAATGAGCAGTGAATGGTGCATGTATACGGCACCTGGAAGCTTTTTCCCGGTGTCTAGTTCGCCGACTATCCGATAGAAATCGACCTCATTCATCGCGCAGGGCCAAGAAGTCTGTGACTTTCACTACTCTCGGAATTCGATTCTTCGTCCCTGATATAGTGCGCATGACGCAAACTAAGCGCAGATTGTCAGGGCCAGCGCTGACGTGAATTGGCCGGGAATCGCCGTAGAAGTAAAGTCGATCAAACGCTGTGTTCTTTGCAATCCACTTTGCTACTGATAGCGATCCAACACCTTGCACAACGAAATCGGCTGCAAAGCCACCTCGTGGACAGATTAAACATCCAGTCTTGGACAGCTCGTAACCCGCATGCTGGTCGAGCCTTGGTGTGATTCGTCCTTGAATTTTTCGTTCTAAAGCTTTGGAGCAGAACCCGTGGGTGAGCTTGATAGGTCCAAACTCGTCGACCACGGGTTCTAGGATGACCTGACAAAGTGATTCCATCGCCTGGTAGGTCTTGTGTTGCACTGGGAGGTTAAGAACGTTCGTTGACTGCCAAGTGTCTGAGCAGTGCAGGAGATCACTGTACTTAAAGTACCTACCGCATGCTTCGTTGATAGAAGGCAGTACCATCTCGTCTCTGAGCACGGTCGTTAGCCAGTGATGGTGAAAGTACTCGGTCCGACACGTTTGAAAAGGATCTTACCTTTGTTTGCAGGTACGTCGCTCTTTTTCCGCAACGTTTGATTCACAACGCTTATGGGGTCTTTGGCTTCAAACTTGAAGAGCTGCTCCTTGATGATTGCGTCGTAGATCTCTTTGGCTGTCATTGGACGACCTGACTGACGCATTACCTGTGTCGCAGCCTCATATATCTTCATTTAACTGTATTCCTTTTTGGCTTAGATGCGATTTAAGTGGTTAAGCCCCTCATCCGCAATAGAGGGTTCTATTCCTTTATCGACAATGCGTGTATGTGAGTGACCTGGAACCAGGTCTCGCCGTCTTCATCCACGAGATGTCCTTCGCAATACTGGGGCAACCAACCTTTGGCTCCTCTATTCGGTTGTGCTCTTGGGTCTTTGGGGACTGGATTGATCAGGATTGTAATGCGTTGCCCTTCCCTTACGAGATTTAGGTGATCAATCCATCGTGTTAGTCCTCTTCTAGTTCCATACTCGGCGACGCGATAGTGTCTTTTGGTTTGCATTGGGTAACGCGATTGTGTGAAACGATGTTGCCACGCGTCGAAGATGATCCGTTTACCGTCGTCATGTGACCATGAAGCACGACTGACGTTCTTTTGAAAGCCGAGTTCGGCAAGAACTGCTCGACGAGTAACGAGAGTGTTCATTGCTGGTACTTTCCGTAGGTCGAATCGAACTGCTTCATGCTTGTAACTCCAATCGAGTAACCGAATCCTCTCTTGCAACTGTGTGACATCAATCGATTACCAACCCATAGGTTTTGCCGGAGCCTTGAATACGTTTAGCCTGTGCCAAGATAAGTACTTTGGGTTCGCTTTATGCGATTGCTCTTGTGGATCGCGAAGGCCTTTGCCGTGTAATGACATTACGAAATTGTCAAAATGTGCACTCCCTGTCATTCGTTGCGAGGCGATGATAATTCGATCGTCATCCAAGGTGATTGCACCGTAGTCCAGCAATTTGTGGTGGTTCGCACACAGTGCGAGACCATTGCTTACTTCGTCCGGGCCCGTAGCCTGATGCCACTGTATATGAGCAGCTTCCAGGCCAATTAGATGATTTCCGATCCGTACGTCGTATTCACAAATCGCACATCGGTACCCGTAAGCCATAAGTACGGCGTCTCGAAATTTCGCATCGCGGGCGCTATTCGCACTGGATCCTCCCGACAGATCAAGACCAACTGATAGAGCGATTTCTTCGTGAAGCGATGTAGGAAAATGGTCATTCAAGATTCGTCTAGAAACTTCGACGAGAAGATTCGGGTTGGCATCTAGCTCTGCCTCGACAGAGTTTGTTAGCTTCCCGGTAGCGTTCGTCTCTCTTAGTGATGTAACAGTTGGGTCTGAATTTGACGCACGAACACGAAGTGGTGCTGCAGCTGATGCCTCCCCTATTCCGTCGTTTTGTAGCCTCCAAAACGGATACTCAGGATGCTGAGACTGTCGAGTCGGGCCGAATTCAATTAGTAAGTCCCTGAGCTTTGGTTCAAGTTCTTTAAAAGTCACGGAACGTGGCAAGTGACCCGCGTATCGGCCTAACGCCAATAGTAGGAGCAGCGGCTTGTTTGGTGCTCTCTCGCCATCGCGTTTCCAGACATTCAGGTTATCAATGGCTTCGGCAAGCGACACAAATTCCCCTGTTCAGCGGCCTTAGTGCCAACGTAGACGCCTCGATTTTAACCATCGATCCAAGGCGTTTTCTTGATAAACGATTAGGCATCGAAAACCTCTCAACTACCTTGGACTACTGGGTAGTTTGTATCAAACTTCTAGCCGTCTGAACATCGATTCAGAAGCATTCACAGGAATTAGATATTTGCCCCGAAAGTGAATTTGTCGCCGAACTGTCGCTCGGAGCTATCGAATAGATGTTTTGGTAGCTGGAATTGCGTTTATTAGAAATCATGTCTATTTGAAGTAGGTCAAAGGAGAACAGGTGAAAAAGTTTGGTGACAACATCATCTATTCGCCCTCCGATCTGATCTGCTTTATCAAGTCTCCCTTTGCCTCGTGGATGGACCGACGCTACCTGGAAGACCCAGCCGGTGTAGTACCTGATGCTGACGATGCCCTTATGGCGGTTCTTGCCAGACGCGGTATTGAACACGAAGCGCGCTTCCTGAAACGGATTCGCGATGAAGGTCGAGACTTGGTAGAACTGAGCCGTGGAGATGGAACCGATACCACCCAAAGAGAACTTGATCGTCGACGCGGTGTCTTGTTTCAGGCTCACCTTGCACACGGAGGATTTGAAGGCTTCGCGGATTTTCTGGTACGCGATGATCTGAACGGGTGCTATGCCATATGGGATACCAAGCTGTCCCGTCACGTTAAACCCTATCACCTCATTCAATTGTGTGACCCTGCCTCAGTTTGACGTACACCAGAATGTTGGTAACTTTTTGGTGAACGGAGGACATGATGGGCAAGAAGGAAGAAGTTCCGAATCGACAATACACCCTGGAATTCAAACTGGAGGCGGTGCGGCTCGCGCAGTCC
>JBGSHJ010000049.1:0-249687 GCA_041752315.1 Pseudomonadales bacterium | reverse complement strand
GGCGCGCTCGCTGCAGCGGTTGCAGCAGTCGGTTGAGCGCTCACTGCCACCGCAGCCGCCGCTGCCCCGACGCTGGCAGGCATGGCCTCGCCATCGGCATAGATGTAGCCGACCACGTCGCCGGGCTTCATCGTCACACCTTCTTCGACGACGTGTCTGACGGTGCCCGAGGACTCGGCGTCGACATCCAGGTTCACCTTCTCCGTTTCCAGTCGATACAGAAGCTGGCCTTTTTCAACCTTTGCACCATCGGCGATGTACCACTCTTCGACGATGCCTTCGGTCATGTTCATGCCGACTTTGACGAGATAGATTTCTGCGGGCATTTTTGCTCCCCGACCTCCGTAAGTTAACTCATGCTACCACCGTCCGTGCGCTGCCTTTGAGCGCGCGCTGCCGGGGTGGTTGCGTCATTGATTTCTGGTAAAGAGTCCCATTTCTGCCGCGCGCCTCAGTGTCAGGGGCACGTCGATCACTTTTGGTCCGGTCCGGTTGACGGTCAACCAGGCTTTCTGTCCCGGCAGGAGACGTCGCTCGCGTTCGCCGTCGAATGCCAGCACCCCCGGACCTTCCACAACCACTTCTTCGGCAAAGTTGATCAGTCGGTGGGACTGGATACCAACTTCCCGGTAGTAACCCGGTGCAATCGGCGCGTTGAGTCGCGTTGATGCATTCGGGTCGAGTTTCATCAGCATGGCGAGGTCTTCGCGATTCGACAGCGGCCGCAACAAGCCCCCCAGTGTGGTCATGCCAACTGCGGCGGGATCCGCGCGGGTCAGCAGGGCCATGGAAAGGATATCCGGATCGAGCATCGCGCGGGCGCCGACAAACCTTTCCAGACAGAGCACCACGTCAATCAGTGCAAGATCATCCCGCTCGTCTTCGATTTTCACGTGCACGGTTTTCTGCTGGCTGGAAACCGTCAACGGATCGATGCGACCTGACGCGATCAAACCGGCTGCGGCGCCCGCAACGGTTGCTTCCGAGAGTATTGGGAAGACGTTGTTGGTGCCGGTCGATATCGGAATCAGGAATGGATCTTTCCAGCCCAGGGCAAACGCGCGGTTGGTGCCATCACCACCGAGGGTAATGACGATATCGCATCCGGCTTCCTTGAAGGCACGAGCGGCAGAGAGGGTGTCGAATGCCGAATTGGTGTCCGGGGACGGTATGCCCTCCGCGTTGGTCAGATGCTGGTCGGCGATCGCGGTGCGGACGATTCCGTGAACATCATCTGCATACAGAATGCGGATCTCGCCAAACTGGCTTGCCCCGACCAGCAGGCGCCTGACGATTGCCTGTTTTTCCTGGTTGTCGAACACCGATGCCCGCGCAACAAGACGTCGCACGTCCTTGCCGGATGCGGGATTGGCGACTATTCCGAGAGTTCCCATGGTTTCTGGCTCACAGGATCCGTAGCCCGACGTTCAACCGGCGACGAGAGCGAAACATGCCTCGTCCTCCATTGACACGTCGATCAGTAGCTGGCGGGTGCACAGGTATTGCCTGTGCACCTGCAAGCGCGCTACAGACCGAGTTGCGCCTTTACTCCTGCGACGATGCTGTCGGCGTTTGGCACGTAGTGTTTTTCAAGCGCGGGGCTGAATGGCACGGGTGAAAACGGTGCGCCGATCCGGGCGACTGGTGCATCGAGGTAGTCGAAGGCCAGTTCCTGGATCTGCGATGCGATCTCGCCACCGAAGCCACCGAACCTGACGGCTTCGTGAACAATCATCACACGATGTGTCTTTTTCACGGACTGCAGGACCGTCTGGAAGTCAAACGGTTGCAACGTGCGTGGATCGATCACTTCGGCGTCGACGCCAAATGCCTTCAGCTTTTCCGCAGCAGCCTTGGCTTCATGGATCATGCGGCCCCAGCTGACGATGGTGTAGTTGGTGCCGGGGCGCACGATCTTGGCTTTGCCCAGTGGAACGGTGTACGACCCTTCTGGCACTTCACCTTTCATCGCCAGCGACATCTTGTTGAGCACGACAAAAACCGGGTTGTCGTCCTGCGCTGCCGCCAGGATCAGACCTTTGGCGTCGTAGGGATCACTCGCCATGCAGACCTTGACACCCGGCAGGTGGCAGATCCAGGCCTCGAGGCTCTGGCTGTGCTGTGCGGCCAGGCTCGCGCCGGCGCCTGCCATCGTCAGGATGGTCACCGGCAACGTGGCGCGACCGCCGAACATGTAGCGCATCTTTGCCAGCTGGTTGGCGATTTCGTCCATGCACTCGCCCATGAAGTCCATGAACATCAGGTCGATCACGGGTCGGCAGCCCGTGGAGCCGGCCCCCACACCCAGACCGATGATCCCTTTTTCGGAAATCGGCGTATCGAACACACGATCAGCGCCAAATTCCTTCTGCAGGCCGTGGTAATAACCGTACACACCCCCAGCGACACCCACGTCTTCGCCGGCGACAAATGCGTTGGGCTGATCCAGCAGGACCTGTCGTACCGCTTCATTGATCGCAGCGACGTAGGTCAGCGTGCGGGCTTTTGTTGCAACTGCTTCTGCCATGTTTGTTTGCTCCGGCTCAGGCGTAAACGTCTTCAAGTATGGATGATGGATCAGGGAAGGGGCTTGACTCGGCAAACTCGATGGCCTTGCCAATCTCTGCCAGGACTTCGTCGTGTACTGCCTTGACCTGATCAGCGGACAGGATTCCCTGCTCCTGGAGCCTGGACTCGAACAGGTCGATCGGATCGCGCTTTTTCCACTCGATCACTTCATCGTCAGTGCGATAGACCAGTCCCATGCCGCGCACACCGACGTGGTCGTAGTAGCGGTAGGTCTTGCATTCTAGAAGGGTTGGACCTTCGCCAGCACGTGCACGCGCTATGGCCTCGCCGGCTGCCTCATAAACAGCAACCGCGTCCATGCCGTCGACAACCACGCCAGGCATGCCGTAACCGGCCGCTCGATCGGCGACATCGACGATGGCCTGGTGGTTGCGCTGTGGCGTGTACTCGCCGTAACCGTTGTTTTCACAGACGAACACCACAGGCAGTTTGTACAGACCGGCCATGTTCGCCGCTTCGTGGAAGGAGCCTTCGTTGCTGGCGCCGTCACCAAAGAAGCAGCAAACCACGTTTTTGGTCTTGCGGAACTTGTTGGAAAATGCAGCACCCATGGCGATTGGTGGGCCACCACCGACGATACCATTGGCACCCAGCATGCCAATTTCCATGTTCGAGATGTGCATGGAACCACCTTTGCCCTTGCAATAGCCGGTGGATTTTCCATACAGCTCGGCGAACATCCGGTCAAAGGCACCACCCTTGGCAATCAGGTGACCGTGACCGCGGTGTGTGCTGGTGATCTGGTCCTGGTCGGACAGATGGACCATGACACCGGAGGCGACGGCCTCTTCGCCCACATAGAGGTGCAGGGCGCCCGGAATCTTGCCGTTTTCCATCATCTTGCCGGCGGTTTCTTCAAACCGGCGAATGCGGACCATACGGCGATGGATGTCTTTCAGGATGTTATCGGTAAGTTTTACCGCCACGTTGCCTCCCTTTGGCTATGTCTGTGGTTGGGTGAGTCGTTTGTTCTTGGCAGATAAGTAGCCGTCCTTTATAACTGAGAAAAGTAATTCCACCAACAGGACCCATCATGACCACCTTTGCTGCCCGTCTTGCCGTTGAACGACCGGACGAGATCGCGCTGCGCGACGAGAACCACGCCTACCGCTGGGCGGAAATCGAAGACATCCTCAATCGCGTCGCCAATGGCCTGCATTCCCTTGATCTCGGACCCCACCGGCGCATTGCCGTATTTGCAGAAAATTCCTGCGAAACCGCGTTCGCGAATCTTGGTGGACTGATCGGCGGCTGCTCCGTTGTACCGGTGAATTTCCATCTGACCGCCGACGAGGTGGCCTACATCCTGAGTGATTCCGGCGCGCAGGTGCTGTTTGTGGACAACCGGACGGCGGAGCGTGGTGTGCAGGCCGCGGAGCAGAGTGGGGTGCCGAATGTCATTGGCTGGGGTGATCAACCCGCTGGTGTGAGGTCGTTCCGCGGCTGGATCAGCGAGCAGAAGGCCACCACACCACCTCTCGACGTGCCACCCAGACCGAATCTGCTTTACACCTCGGGGACTACCGGACGACCAAAAGGCACCGAACTGCCCCCGACCATGTTTGCCGGTGGCGCGACGGTCGCCGAACATCTGGACAACCTCGGCGCAAGTCCGATGGGCCAGCTGGGACGTCATCTGGTGGTCGGTCCGATGTACCACACCGGTCCGCTGTCCGGTGCACGATTGCTGGCGGCAGGTGTTTCGAGTGTCATTCTCAGCCGCTTTGATGCGGAAAAAACCCTCAAGGCGATTGATGAATACGAGATCGGCAACAGCGTGATGGTGCCTACGCACTTTGTGCGCCTGCTGGCACTGCCTGACGATGTAAAGGCCAGATACAGCACCCGGTCGCTGAAGCGTATCAGCCATACGGGTGCCAAATGCCCGGTCGACGTGAAGCGCGCCATGATCGAATGGTGGGGTCCGGTTTTCATTGATGCATACGGCGCCAGTGAAGTTGGCACCACGTGCATGATCACCTCCGAGGAGTGGATGAACCACCAGGGTTCCGTGGGGCGGGCGGTGCCACCCTTCGAAGCGATCGTTCTTGACGATGATGGCCAGCCGGTGCCGCCCAGAACCGAAGGCAGGCTCTACTTCAAGGACGCCACCGGTCGTGGTGTCGTGTACCACAACGACGCGGCAAAATCCGCGGCGGCGCACATCGCTCCAGGTGTGTTCACCCTCGGCGAAATTGCCTTCATGGACGAAGAAGGGTACGTCTACATCACCGACCGTTTCAGCGACATGGTGGTATCCGGCGGTGCCAACATCTACCCTGCCGAAGCCGAACAGGTCCTGATCGAACACCCGGCGATCCTGGATGTTGCATGCATCGGTATTCCACATCCGGAAATGGGTGAAGAACTCAAGGCCATGGCGATCCCCCGCGACCCGGCCCATACCCCCGATGCTGACGAAGTCATCGCCTGGTGCCGGGCCAGGCTTTCGCATTACAAATGCCCCAAGACCCTGGACTGGGTGAGTGATCTGGGTCGCAACACGATGGGCAAGATCAACAAGCGGAAACTGCGTGCACCGTTCTGGGAAGGCCACAAAGGCTGACAGGCTGCTGAAAAAGCAATCCGTTTACCTGGCCAGGGAAGGCCAGACCGCCATCGACCACAAAAGGGGTTGATTGGTCGTGAGCGAGCGCAAGCTCATCTGGGCGGAAAAGTGCGGGTCGCACCTTCGGGATGAACTTTCGTTCGTGAAGTCACTGCCCACGGAAACCAACTGTCAGGCTGAGGGGTTTCTCCCCCCGCGCACGAGGCGTCGCCAGGAAATCATGGTGCACTTCGGACGGTGGCATCGTTGCACCACCGCGGGAAGTGCAGCGTTTCAGTGCGCTGCCACAAACGACACGTGCAGCTTTTTCAGACCCCGCAGGATCATCGATGGGTGGTGACTGAAGTCATTGGCGCCGGGTACGTAGGCAAGATCCTGGCAACGTTCGAGCAGCAATCGAAACGCCTGGGTCATTTCCTCGCGGGCCAGGTTGGCGCCGATGCAGTGGTGAATGCCGGCACCAAAACCCACATGGGTACCGGCGTTGTGGCGCAGGACATCCAGCTTATCGGCATCGTCATATTTGGCCGGGTCCCTGTTGGCAGCGGCAAATCGCATCATCACCCGTGATCCTTTTGGCATTTTCACGCCACTGATCTCGGTATCGGCCCTGACCACCCGAAACAGTCCTTGCACGGGGGATTCCAGACGCAGTACCTCGTTGGCAAATACCATGCAGCGGGCTGGGTCTGCGCGCAGCAGTGCCTGCTGCGCCGGATGGTCGATCAGCAGAGCGATACCGGCAGCGATCCCGTTGGTGGTGGTTTCATTGCCGGCCACCAGAAACTGCTGGGTCAGCGAGATCATCTCGGCCATGGAAAACCCCTGACCCGACTCGTCGCGCGCCTTGACCAGGTGTGTCAGCAGATCGTCGCGTGGACTGTGTTGCCTGGCTTCCAGCTCGGCGATCAGATGGTCCTGGAATTCCTTGATGGTTCGTGCGCAGACAACGAGGCGTTCGTCGCTGACCATCATCCCCAGGGGTTCGACAGAAGCGTCCGACCATTCCTTGATCTTCGGCGCAAGCGCACGATCAAGGCCAAGCATGTCAGCGATCACGAGAATGGGAATTGGAATCGCGAAGTCCCTGACCACTTCGCAGCGTCCATTGCCGATGAAGGCATCGATGCATTCGCTGACGGTGTTTTCAATCTGCTGGCGCAGACCTTCGATGCTGCGTGGCCGGAATGGTTCGTCCACCATCTTCCGGATTCGCGTGTGCGCAGGCGGGTCGTTGGTGACCAGCGTATTCACCGGTTGCAACATCTGCCGGCGGATGGCAACCGCTTCCGGCGGCGGTGTGCGCAGGCTGTCCATGGACTGGCTGTCGATGCTGGAAAAGACGTCCGTATTGCGCAGGATCTCGCGCATCTCGCGGTAGGTTGAACAGATGTAGAAGCCGAGCCTGGCATCGAAGCGAATGGGTTCTTCGCGCAATGTGCGATAAAACGGGACCGGGTCTTCCTGGATTTCCAGGCGGGCCAGTTCGCCGTCCAGTGTTGAGGTCATGAAAGGACTCCAGAATGCCGTTTGCCGCCATTCAATCCGCAATACCGGTCGGCGACAAGAAGGCGGTTCCAGAAAAACCGGGCGAAATGATTGTTTCGTGGCTGTAACAGGTTGACTCGGGTTGGTGCATCCATTACAAGTACGCCCGCGTTTGGCCAGACGGCCGACGCATCGTGTCTAAAGGGTTGCGGTCGATGGCCGCATTGGAGAGAAAATATGCGAATTCCGAGTTTCCTGACCGGTGGGGCGATGGCCCTGTCCGTGTTGGTCCAGGTGCCGGTAGCTCAAGCCGAAGAAGCGACGGCTCGTGATGAATCCGGGACGATCGAAGAAATCGTCGTTACCTCCCGTCGTCGGGAAGAATCACAGCAGGACGTTCCGCTGTCCGTGACGGTGTTTGGCGAAGACGCCATTGAATCGCTGAAGCCCAAGACGCTGCGCGATTTTGACGGCATGGCGCCAAACCTCTATGTCGGGATGAACACCGCTGGCCCAGGCGCCAGTGCGATTTTCATCCGCGGCGTGGGTTATGCGGATATCGAAAAGACGCAGAGCCCCCAGGTCGGTGTGGTGGTCGATGGTGTCCAGATGGGTTCCTCGACCGGTCAGCTGGTCGACGCGTTCGACGTCGAGAGCATTGAAATCAACCGCGGTCCCCAGGGTGTGCTGTACGGGCGCAACACGATTGGTGGCAACATCATCGTCAATCGGACCCGTCCAGAGCTCAACGAATGGGGTTACAAGACCAATATCGAAGTGGGCAACTACGACTCGGCGATTTTCAAGGGCCGTGTCAACATTCCGCTGGTTGATGACCAGCTGGCGCTCAAGGTCGGCGGCATCATGCGCGACCGGGACGGCTATTATGACAACGAAAACATCGGGGTCACTGCCGGTGACGTCGAGTACAAGGCCTACAATCTGGCTCTGCGCTGGGCGCCCATCGACAGCATCGACGCCATTCTGACCTACGACAACATCAGGGATGACAGCCAGACCCTGCCACAGGATCCCCGTTTTGACGGTGACACGCCCTTTGTCAACCTCGCCGACAAGCGTGAACCCACGATTTATGACGTGGACCAGCTCAGCCTGCGGGTGGACTGGGACCTGACTGACCGGTTCTCGGTCCATTCGATCACGGGTTACCACGATGGCCGTGATCTGGTGAACCAGGACTTTGACGGCGCCGGTATCGACGGTGGCGCATCCCCCTTTGCCCAGCTGCACACGCTGCGTGACCAGGACTTCGAAGTCTTCACCCAGGAAGTACGTCTGGAAGGAGACATCACCGAGAGCATCGACTTCATGACCGGTGTGTACTACCTCGACTCGGACCTTGAGTTCAACCAGCGCACCAACAACGTGATCCAGGTGCCGTTTGGCCTGCCACCGGGTGTGCCCTGCGCAGCGGTCATTCCGACGCTTCGCAACAATCCGAATCCGGCGATCGACAATGCTCTCTGTCAGTTCCCGAATGCACGAAGCATTCAGGAAGCAGGCGAAGAAGAGACCTCGAAAGCCGTGTTTGGCGCGATCAACGTGCGTCCGATCGAAGGTCTTGAGCTGAGCGTCGGTGCACGCTATATCAAGGACAAGAAAAAGGCGTTCAACTCGTACTTCGATTTTTCAAATGGCACGTTTGATACCCGTGGCATCGAAGAGGAATTCAACTTCGAAGGGTTCCCACAAACGACCGGCGTCGCCTACGAGGCCAGCGATAGCTGGGACGACACCATCATGATGGCGTCCGGCAGCTACGACATCAGCGAAACCGCGATGATCTATGCAAGCTATTCGGAAGGATTCCGCAGCGGCGGATTTTCCATCCGTTCCGCGAGGACACCTGAAGAAGCTGCCTTCAATCCTGAAAGTGCCGACCAGATCGAAGTGGGCATCAAGAGCGAGTGGTTCGAACGCCGTCTGCGCGCCAACCTGTCCTACTTCATCCTGAAGCGTGACGATGGCCAGTTCAGCTCGATCATCCCCCTGCCCCCTGGCTCGATTCCTGGCACCACGACCATCATCAACAATGGTGGCGAGAGCAAGGTCAAGGGCTGGGAACTGGAGACCCAGCTGTTCGTGACCGATGGTTTTTCGGTGGGCATCAACGGTGGCATCATCGACGTCAACAATGCACGTTTCACCAAACCGTGTGAAATCATTGACGGTTGTGCAGGTGGCAGCCCGCCGGGAACCTTGCGCCAGTTTGGCGGCAATTCCGACTCGCGTCAGCCGGAGTGGAACATTGCCTTCAGTGCCAACTACGAGAAGCAGTTGGGTGCCAACCTGTTCAGCGCAAACGTCGGTTACCGCGCGGTCGGTGAGTTCCTGCTGGTCAACACCGGTGCAGGTGCCAGCTTCCGTACATCGGACGGCAACTACCAGTTGCTCGATGCCCGGGTCCAGTACGATTGGGACCTCGGCGAAGGTACGCTCGTTTCGCTGGCATTGTTTGGCAAGAACCTGACGGACGAGGAATATCGCGAACAGGCGCTGTTCCTGGGCAATGGTTCGAGAACGCTGTCTTCCGGTGGACCGAACACGGGCTTCCAGGGCTGGGGTGCACCACGCACCTATGCGCTCGAGCTGACCGTCGCCCACTGAGGGTCTGGGCGGGGTCCGGTGTCAGACCGGATCCTGTCCTGTCGAGAAAAGAGCAGGTGCCTGCGGGCGCCTGTTTCTATTTGGTGTCTTCGATCTTTGCTTCTGCGGCAGCCCTGGGCACCGTTCCCAGCACGTCACCAAAACTCCTGCGCAATTCACGCTTCAGCCAGTCGAGCATCATGTCGACCGGTGGTTGCGGACCGTCGATGGTTCGTTCATCGGCCATGCCTTCGAGAATGTACTTCGCCAGGAAATTCGCGCGGCTGAATGATTCCGACAAGGCGAGGTCTGGAAAGACACTGCGGTTTGCTTCCAGCCACTGTGCGTCAAAGGCCTTCAGCGCCGGGACCAGTACCGTCGCCAGCTGCGAATCCGTACGCGCTGCAACCTTCAGTTCCTGAAAGACGATGAAGACCGGTGTGTTGAGCTGACGCCACATGGCGTCGATTCCCTCCTCGACGCGGGTGTATTCGGCACCACGCTGTACTTCGCCTTCTTCACGAGCGAACATCGCCAGGCGCTGTTCGTTGATGTGGAGGATCGTGGCTTCGATCAGCTGCTGCCGGTTCGGAAAGTGATGCAGCATCGCGCCACGGCTGACTCCGGCCCGCCGGGCCACCGCTTCGGTGGTCGTATTGGCATAGCCCATGTCGTAGATCACGCTGACCGCTGCATCGAGGATGGTGGTTCGGGTCAGCTGACTCTTGGTTTGTTGCCACGTCAGGCTGACGGGTATTACAGCTTCCGATTTCGACATTTTGATCACAGGTGAATAAACGTGGGGAGGGCAGTTTAGATGCGGAACATCCTGTTAGTCACCAAGGGACATCCCTATGAGCGGCAACCCTTCTACCAGATGTTCGACGACATGCCGGATGTGGACTATACGCTGGTGGAGCAACCGGCCGCCCAGGCGCTGTTTTCCATCGAAGAAGGCGGGGTCTATGACGCCTACGTGATGTACGACATGCCGGGGATCCGTTTTCGACCCGACCGGGCTCCTGATTTCCTCGATCCACCAGCACGTTATCGCCAGAACTTCGAAGCCCTGATCGAAGCCGGGCACGGTTTTGTGTTCCTGCACCACGCCATTGCCGGTTGGCCTGCCTGGGAAGGTTATGCGGACATTCTCGGCGGTCGTTTCCTGTACATGCCAGCGTCGCTGCGCGGATTGCCCCGGCAGGATTCGGGATATCGGCATCGTGTCACGCACAATGTCCAGGTGGTATCCGATCACCCGGTCACCGCAGGTGTTCCCCGATCATTTTCGATTACCGACGAGTTGTATCTGTTCGAAGTATTTGAGGACGACATACAGCCATTGCTCCGAAGTGACTACGTTTTCACGCAGGACAACTTCTACTCGGCAACAAAGGCGGTGGCCGAGCAGAAGATGTTCAACAACGACGGTTGGCGGCATGACCCCGGCACCAACCTGATTGGCTGGACCCGGACCCTGGGTAAAAGCCGGATCGTCTACCTGCAATGTGGAGACGATCCGCTGGCATATGCCAATGAACACTTCCGGCAACTGCTGAAGAATGCGATTCACTGGGTGGCAGACCGGACGGTCTGACACCCGGGTTGTGCAGAACCGGTAGCGCATCACGGCGTTGGCACATCGGGACGCAGAGCAGTTCGCAAACAGGTTTCCGCCAGCACATTAGAATCTGTGCGGGAACCCCGTCTGTCGGCGAAACGCCCAGGAAAACGGGCCTGAAGGGACAAGAGTGCAGAGCCTGGATTGGTATTATCACCGTTTGCGACGCATGGGCGCGGCAGAAATACTCTGGCGCGTGCGTGGTGCAGCCCGTGAGGCGTCTGACCTGATCCGGTTACCTCTGGGTGTGTTCCCGAAGTTGCCGGCTGCGGTGGGCTGGGATCAGTTTGTCCCGGGCGTCGGTCTGCGCCCTTCGCAGGTCAATCTGCCCTTGACGCGGCGCACGATGCTTGTGGCGAGGGCCGAGCGGATTCTCGGCAACCGGCTGAGCTACTTTCAGCACGATGATCTGCACCTGGGCGGAACGATGGATTGGCACCGCGACTGGAATCAGGGGCTGGCCTCGCCGCGCGCCATGTGTCCGCTGGTGGATTACCGGAATGCGCAGGTGTCCGGTGATTGCAAGGAAGTCTGGGAGCCAAACAGGCACCATCAACTGGTGGTTCTGGCGAGAGCCTGGCACGTGACTCGTGACCCCCGTTACGCTGACGGGGTCTGGGCGGTTCTGGATAGCTGGCTCGATGCCAACCCCTTTGGTCATGGCATGAACTGGAAGAGCCCGCTGGAACTCGGAGTACGCCTCATCAACTGGGTCTGGGCCCTTGACCTGGTGCGTGGACATCCTTGTGATGAAGGATTGTGGCAGCGTGTCCATGCAGCCATCCATCAGCACGTCTGGGATCTTGCGCGCAAATTTTCGCGCGGCAGTTCGGCGAACAATCATCTGGTTGGCGAAGCTTCCGGCGTATTTGTTGCAACGATCTGGTTGCCACAACTGCCAAAAGCCGCGGAGCTGCGTGATTTTGCCAGACAGATCCTGATCGAGGAAATGGACCGGCAGTTCCATGCCGATGGCGGGACTCGCGAGCAGGCCCTTGGGTATCAGTTTTTCAGCATCCAGTTTTTTACCCTCGGTGCGTTGCTCGCTGAACGGGCCGGCGTGGCCATGCCGGCTGCCTACATGGACCGACTCAAGGCTGCGTATGCGTATCTGGAGGCGTTTGGCGAAGGTGGCGCCGAACTGCCTTTTTACGGGGACAAGGATGATGGCTATGTACTCGATCTGGGCGATGGCGCCCATGACGTGCAGGCCATACCGGCACTGGCAGCCGTACTGTTCGAAGGTAGCCGCGCATCGACTTCGGAAGCCGCATTCTGGCTCTGCGACGCCGGGTTGCTGGAGTCGACGTCAGATGAATCTGACAGCCAACCCTCCGGCGAGCTTGTTTCCAGGGCATTTGTCGAGACCGGACACTATCTGATGCAGTGCGGGCGCGCCAACGATCGCATCAGTGTGCACATCGATTGTGCGCCTCTGGGTTATGGCAGCATTGCGGCGCACGGACACGCGGATGCGTTGGCATTCACACTGCGCCTGGGCGGTCTGCAGATGCTGGTTGATCCGGGCACCTTCGACTATTTCACCCAGCCGAAGTGGCGCGATGCATTCCGACATACCCGCGCCCACAACACGGTTTGTATCGATGATCTGAATCAGAGCGAACTGCTGGGTGCTTTCCTCTGGGGACGTCAGACGACGGCCACTTGCATGGCCTGGGAAGATGACCCGACGCTGACCTTCTTCCGCGGGACACATGATGGTTATCAGGCGTTGCCAGATCCCGTCCTGGTCGAACGCAGTTACTGTCTGGACAAGTCACGACGTTCGCTGCACATCGAGGATGATCTCGCTTCAGCGGCCGAACACGAATACGCGGGCGGGTTTCACTTTCATCCCGAATGTCAGGTGACGGTGGCCGGGTCCATGGTCAGTGCAAGCCGTGCCGGTCAATCGCTGACCATTGGTCTGCCGGAAGGAGCAGGGGTCGAGGTGTATCGGGGTGATGAACACGCGCAGCTGGGGTGGTTCAGTGCGGGATACCATCACAAGACACCGACCACCACGATCGTCATACGTCAACGGTTCAGCGGCAGGCTGAAAATGCGTTATGAGTTTGTCATGCCCCTCGCCGCCTCGGCCGAGGGGCGACGCTGACGCCGCCGATGACGCCCAGGGCCAACGCTCGACGGTGCCTGTCACACTTCCTGTCACCTTTCCTGTCACCTTTCCTGTCAGAGGGGGGCGTTCAGTCCGTGCGAACCATCAACTTGCCGGTGTTCACACCCTCGAACAGCTGGACCAGTGCTCTTGGCAATGACCTGAATCCTTCGATCACCGTCGCCTGGTGCTTGATGAGACCGGCGTCGATCCAGTGTTTCATTTCCTTGCTGGCTTCATCGAACCGGTTTGCATAGTCGATGACTATGAAGCCTTCCATGCGAGCGCGGCGGTACACGAGGTTGAAATAGTTCCGGGGGCCGGGAATGGGACCGGTTGCGTTGTAACGTGAAATTCCACCGCAGATGACCACCCGGGCATTCATGGCTATGCGGGCCAGACAGGCATCGAGAATCTCGCCGCCGACATTGTCGAAGTAGATGTTGATGCCCTTGGGGCAGAGTCGATCCAGCTCTTCGCCAACGTTCTGCGTCTTGTAGTTGATGGCGGCGTCAAAACCAAGATCGTCCATCAGCCAGCGGCACTTTTCCGGCGAACCCGCCATGCCAATGACGCGACACCCTTTGATCCGGGCAATCTGGCCAGCGATGCTGCCGGTCGCACCTGCGGCGCCGGAGATCACCACGACATCGCCTGCCTTCGGCTGGCCAAGTTCCAGCAATCCGAAGTACGCGGTCATCCCTGTGCCACCCAGCACACCCAGCGCCATCACCGGGTCGACTCCGGCAGGAAAGACCCGCATGGGCGGGTTCCGACCATTCACCACGCAGTAATCCTGCATGCCGAAGCTGCCGGACACCAATGTACCGACCGGATAGTCGGGGTGGTTTGACCTGATGACTTCGGCGGCGCTGCCGGCTCGCATCACCTCGCCGATCTGCAGGGGTGCCACGTAGTCAGCCCGATTTTCCATCTGACCGCGCATGGAAGGATCGAGGGATATGTGCGTCGTCCGGACCAGGACTTCACCCGGCCCTGGCTCGGGAACGGTGGTTTCCGAATACTTCAGGTCGGATTCCCTGACCATGCCCTTCGGTCGGGCGGCGAGCAGGAACTGGCGATTGATGGTCGTTGAGGCCATGGGTTACTCCTTAGTGTTGCTATGAATTGTGTCCGGATGATGGATAGGTCGCCACATCGCTCCTGGAGGCCGGTCAGCCGCCTCACGACCGGAGTCGGGCTGCTCCGATGGGGTCTGGGCGAGACAGGAAACAGAGGGTACACTGCAAAACATTCAACTGTGACTGTTTTCAACCGGGAGGATTTCCATGACGGTCTACCGCAAGATTGATCGCTTCGCCGATCCGCAAACCAGCAAGACGCCCTGCGAAAAGGCACCGGACCCGGATCTGGGTCATGACCTCATTCCCAAGGAACGGTACACCTCGAGCGAATTCATGAAACTCGAGTGGGATCGCCTGTGGACCAAGACCTGGCTGATGGGCGCGTGGATTGGCGATCTGAAAGAGGTTGGCGACTACGTCGTGACGAAGATCGGCAAGGAGAGCATCGTCATCGCCAAGGATGAAAATGGTCAGTACAACGCGTTCTACAACGTATGTTCGCACCGTGGTAACCAGGTTGCTTATGGCGCGCAGGGCAACACCGACCGTTTCCGTTGTGCTTACCATCTGTGGGAATACAACCTGCGTGGTGAGCTGGTGCATGTGCCGGATGCCGAGACATTTCCCCAGGGAGCTCCGTGCGACAAGCTATCCATCGTGAAGCTGCCCTGTGATGTGTGGGGCGCCTGGGTCTGGTTCAGCATGAATCCGGATGCCGAGCCACTGCGGGACTTCCTCGGCATGATCCCTGAACACCTTGATCCCTATCACATGGACAAGATGGTTCTGGTCAACGATGTCACGGTAGAGTGGGACTGCAACTGGAAGGCGTCGGTGGATGCGTTCAACGAAACCTATCACCTGGCCGGGACACACCCGCAGTTGATGGGATTCATCGAAGACTACGATGTTCAGATCGATACCTATGAACGCCACAACCGCTACCTCATTCCGTTTGGCTCGGTGTCAACGCATATCGCTGACGGCACGATCATGGATGATGGCCTGCGCAGCTTCCTGGCGTCGCATGGCATGAACCCGGACACCTACCAGGGTGACGGCCTCGGGGCACGTCGTGCGCTGCAGAAATACATGCGGGAAAATTCGAAGAAGCTGGGATTCGATTATTCGGATCTGAACGATGATCAGCTCACCGATGACTATCACTACCTGATATTCCCGAACCTCACCTGGAACATTCACTGCAACAGTGCCATGTTGTTCCGGCAACGGCCGCACGAGACGGATCCCAACAAGATGTACTACGACCTGCAGAACTACGTGATGCTGCCGGCTGGTACACCGCATCCCGAGCGTCCTTCACATCGGCAGTTCAAGCATGGCGAAGAATCGATTGGTGAAGTGCTCGACCAGGATGCGTCGAATCTGGCAATGGTCCAGGCGGGAATGAACTCCGCAGGCTTCCGCGGTCTGTGGATCTCCAGCCAGGAACTTCGCATTCGCCATTTCCACAAAACCGTGGATGACTATGTCTATCGCAATCCCATCAAATGGCTGAAATGATCCCGGTACTCCCCATAGCGGCACTGTCGGATGGGGAGATGACACGAGTGACGGCCAACGGTGTCGACCTGATGGTCTGCCAGGTTGCCGGCCAGATCTACGCGCTGGCCGACCGGTGCAGCCACGCCAGGCAGGCGCTGAGCAACGGCAAGCTCTCGGGCTTCGAGGTCCGCTGTCCGCTGCACGGTGCGCGTTTTGACGTCCGTAGCGGGGCCTGCAAGTCACCACCTGCGACATTTCCGGTAAAAACTTTCCCGGTGACCCTCGAAGGCGGTAAGGTTTGTGTCGCGGTATCGGCGGACGACAGACCTCCGCCACCCCGATTCGGGCCGATGTGAGCGTTACGCCGCGACGGTTGCGTTTGACGAGAGATGAAAAGAGAGCAGAAAACGAACACCTGATCATTCAGGCAAGAAAACCAGCAGGCAAAAAAACCAGAGAGAGGACTCCAATGGATTTAAGACTTAAAGGCGGAAAGGCACTGATTACCGGCGGCACCAAAGGGATCGGTCGGGCGATTGCCAACACGTTTGCGGACGAAGGCTGCAATGTGGCGATCTGTGCACGCAATCAGGCCGAGGTGGATGAAGCCGTGAAGGCGTTGTCGGCTAAAGGTGTCAAGGCGTTTGGTCAGGCCGTCGACGTTGCCAACGGTGACTCCCTGAAAGCCTTTGTTGCCGCAGCTGCTGCAGCACTTGGTGGACTGGACACCATCGTTTCGAACGTAAGCGGTGGCAATGGGCCGGGAGAAGCAGGCTGGATTGGTCACTTCAATCACGACGTGCTGGGAACGGTGCGCCTGGTGGAAGCCGCGAAGCCGCATCTCGAAGCATCAGCCAACGGCAGCATCGTCATGATTTCGACGACTGCAGCGCTGGAAAAATTCATGCAGGCGGGTCCTTACAACGCACTGAAAGGAGCGCTGCTCCAGTATTCCGGCGCGCTGTCCCAGGATCTGGCCCCGAAAAAGATCCGTGTCAACGCAGTGAGCCCCGGTCCGATCATGATCGAAGGCGGTTCGTGGGATAACATCAAGAAGCACATGACCCCGTTTTACGATGCAACCGTCAAGGAAATCCCGACCGGTCGCCTCGGCTCCGCGCAGGAAGTCGCCGATACCGTCGTTTTCCTCGCCAGCCCGCGGGCTGCGTTTACCACGGGCACCAATGTGGTGGTGGACGGCGGGTTCACCAAGCGAATCCAGTACTAACCACTGGAAGCCGACGGAGGCGACGACTGGATGACTGAAGGGTCTCGTCTCCATCACGCAATGTGACATCGACAGCCCGCGAACTGTGTTCGGGGGCTTGTCGTGACGAACAAACGCTGGTGCAGGTTTTGTCCTGCCGGTGGGTTCGTATCGACCATGTGTTCGGAAAACAGGGGGAAGACATCATGCCAGCACCGATGACCCGTGCTTATCTGGTAGCCGCCGGTCAGTTCCACGATATCGACTACGCACGACTCGAACTGCTGAAGCTCATCCAGGAACACCCATCCATTCGTGTGACAGTTGCCAAGGACTATCACGACATCGACGCCATCAAGGCCTCGGACTTTCTGATCACCTACACCTGCAATGTCGTGCCCAGCGAGGTTGAGCAGAAGGCCCTGCAGGAATATGTGCGCAGCGGCAAACGCTGGTTTGCGCTGCATGGCACCAATGCGATTCTGGAGTTCCTAGCCAATGGCGTGAACTCGCCGGAAACTGCGCCGATCATGATGCAGACCCTCGGCACACAGTTCATTGCACATCCACCGATCATGCCGTTTACCGTCAAGACCAGCGATCCGGATCACGAACTGGTCAAGGGGGTAGGCGAGTTTGAAACCGATGACGAACTGTACCTGTGCCGGATTCATGGTGATCTGCATATGCTCCTGCATTCGGAGTTCAATGGTGAGGCAACCGGCTTCATTGAAAAGGACTGGAAAGACGACCAGCCTCGTCCGGTCTACTACATCAACAAGGTCGGCAAGGGTGAGGTTCTGTACCTGAATCTCGGACATTGCCGTGGACACTGGGACATGCACCCGGTCGTCGACTATTACCCAAAGATCGAGAAGGGCAGCTGGGACAAGCCGCAGTATTACGAACTGCTGCGCCGTGGCCTCAAATACCTGCTTGATCGCGCCCACTGAGAACACACATGGCAAAACCCTTCCGCTTCGCAGTTCAATCATTCAATGCCAGCTCCGGTGCTGACTGGACGGATCAGGTGCGCAAGGCCGAAGACCTCGGTTATTCGGCGTTCCATCTGGCCGACCACATTCTCGGCCCAGGCCCCGCACTGACCAAGGCCAATCATCCAGAGCAGAATCTGGCTGCCATACCGGCGATGGCCTATGCCGCAGCAGTGACCAAAACGATCAAGATTGGCTGTCGGGTGTTCTGCATCGACTATCACTTGCCGGTGGTCCTCATCAAATCGGCGATGACCATCGACAAGCTGTCCAACGGTCGCCTCGAATTTGGTCTGGGAGCGGGCTGGATTACCGAGGAATACGCAGCTCTTGGCATCCACAAGGATGAACCCAAAGTGAGGATTGACCGTCTTGCCGATGTAATCGAAGCGGTCAAGGCGTTTCGCAGCGACGGGTTGGCAGACCTTGCCAACAAAACCGTTCAGTGGAAGGATTTTTCCGGGGTTCCGAAGCCGGTATCGAAGCCACCCATCATGGTGGGTGGCGGCAGCCCGCGTGTCCTGCGTCTGGCGGGCAGGGAAGCCGATATCGTCAGCCTGAATTTCAACAACCGGATGGGTCTGATCGGACCGGACGGTGTGAACATGTCCACGGAAGCAGAAACCCACAAGAAGGTGAACTGGATCAAGGAAGGCGCGGGTGCCCGGTTCAACGAGCTGGAAATCGAGATTGGCGCGTATTTCACCTTTGTGATGGACGATCCATCGCCGGTACTGGGGATGTTCGCCAAGAACTTCCAGATGTCCGAGTCGGAAATGCGCAAGCACCCGCACGGACTGTTTGGCAGCGTCGACACGATCTGTGAAGAATTGCAGCGGCGGCGGGAGGTATTCGGAATTTCCTACATCACGGTCAACAAGGACACTGCCGAATCGTTTGCTCCGGTTGTCGCACGCCTCGCAGGCAAGTGACATGACGACGGTTGCGCAGGCCAGAGGCGAACTGCAGGCAAAAACCAGGATCTCGCAGAAGATTGCAGAAGACCGCTCCGAGATCCTGAATTCAGGTCTGGCTGCCAATCTGGAAATGCCTCACCCGATCTTCATCCAGCGTGGTGAAGGTCCGTACGTGTTTGATGCCGACGGCAACCAGTACATCGACACGTCCGTCGGCTTTGGTCTGCACATGCTAGGACACGCCCACCCGGAAATCCGAAGGGCCATCCAGTCCAGAGCCGAGGATGGCTGGATGTTCGGCATCCATACGACGGCTCAACTGGGCCTGGCCACGCTGCTGCACGAAGCCAGTCCCTGCGCCGAGCGCGTGGTCTTCTGCAATACGGGCTCGGAAGCAACGATGTATGCGTTTCGTGCAGCCCGCGGCTATTCCGGCCGCGAAAAGATTGCCCTGTTCGACGGGTTTTATCACGGTGCCCACGACTACGGCATGTGGATGGCTGATCCGGCCAGTCCAGTGGATGAGCCTCGTGCACTGCCACTCGGCCATGGGATTCCCAAGGCGCTCCACGAGCTCACCGTACTGCTGCCGTATCGCAATCGGCATGCGTTTGACCTCATTCGCAAACACAGAAACGAGCTTGCTCTGGTGTTTGTCGAAGGTGTGCAGAGTTCCAACCCGCAAAACGACGCAGGCGAATTTCTTCGCGAGCTGGCAGAGGTCTGCAAGGCCAACGACGTACTGTTTGGCATCGACGAAGTGATAACCGGGTTCCGTGTCGCCTATGGTGGTGCACAGGAGCGGTTTGGTGTGCAACCGGACATCGCGACGTACGGCAAGGTGTTGGGAGGGGGGCTGCCGGTCGGTGGCATCACCGGCCGTGCAGACCTGATGAAGGTCTTCACCGGGCTGGCTGCAGAACGTGGTGTGTTTTCAGGGGGTACTTTCTCGGGCAATCCCCTCACCATGGAAGCCGGCAAGGCGATGGTCACCCATTTGCGGGATCACCCGGAAATCTACGTGCGCATGAATGCGCAAGGTGATCGGCTTGCAGCGGCCATCAATGGGCATTGTGAAGCCAACCAGATTCCCGCCCAGATGAAAAATGTTGGCGGCATGTTCCACATGTTCTTCCAGCGTGAACCGGTCAACAGCAGCCGGGATGCCACAAAGGTCAATATCAAGGCCGAAAAAGCATTTTACCTGCACGCGCTGAACCGGGGGGTCCTGGTTCCCGGTACCCAGCGGGCATTTCTGAGTGCGGCGCACACGGACGGTGATGTTGACCGTATGATTGACGTCTTCCGTACGTCGCTGGACGATGTACGCAGTGAAGGAATCTTCTGACAGCTTCGGATTCGATCAACAAGTGGAGACATGACCATGAGCAGATTGCAGAAACTCGCTCCCGAACAATGGGACCCGGAACTGCGCAGTGCGATACGCCCGGAAGCGGCTACCGATCTCGAGCAGGGGCTGACACGGTTTTTTGCCCACACACCAGCAATGGCCAAGGGCATGTTCGGCTTTGCCGGCGCGCTCAAGGTCAATCGCACGTTGCCGGAAAAACTGATCGAGCTTGTTCGCCTCCGTGTTGCGTTCTTCAATCAGTGCCGCAGCTGCATGGCCATCCGCTATACCTCTGCGCTGAATGATGGCGTGACCGAGGATCTGGTGTGTTCCCTCGAACGTCCGGAAGAAGCAGAAAATCTGACGCCGGCCGAGAAGATTGCGATCAAGTATGGCGAGATGATGGCGACCGATCATCTGGCGATTGATGACGCCACCTACGACGAACTGCGCAAGTACTACACCGAACCGCAGATTGTCGAACTTGGCATGAACGTGGCGTTTTTTGTGGGCTTCGGCCGACTCGCGGCCACCTACCACATGGTTGAAGAGTTGCCTGAAGCCTTTCAGACTGCGGCGCAGATCGCCCCCTGGAACAGCGAGCACATCGTCGTTCGCTGATGGAATCCTGATCGCATCACCGGACTGAGGTCGGTGATGCGATGGTTGCCGATCCTGAGTGTTCCGTCTTGCCCAGTGCAGTTTGCACGACCAGCGTTCCACCGCGATAAACCAAAGAGTTCCTGATGGCTGCACGCTGTCTCGTCAGCCGGCTTGTCCTGCTGCTCGGTGATCGGAAATGCGCGCCATTCGAACGTTATCCTGGCCTGGGATGTGTGGCGATCGACCACTCCTGATAATCGCAGCGCAGCGTAGTCGACAAAAGAGCCCTGATTGGTTCGGGCGCCCGAAGATTTCCAGTGCTCCTGGTCCTGTATCGGCGAATCAGCCCGGAGAACTCAGCAGGTTCTCCACCCGCTCGACAAATGGCTGCTTTTCGTAAAGGTCGTAGTAGATCGACGCCATGATCTCCTGCGGCCCGAAAAAAAACCGCTCGTACAGGACCTGCCGACCACCAAAGCCTGAAACGGCGAGATCGTGCGCCAGTCTGAACAGTGCGACGCGGTCTTTCGAGGAACTGTTGGTGAGTTCGAAGTATTTTTCGACCTGCGCCGCGACGGGATTGCTGAAATCTGCCTCGGCTGGTGTCGCCATCAGCGAACTTGAACCCAGCATCTGGATCGCTTCGATCATTTTCGGATAAAAACGTGGAAACAGGTTTCTGCACGTATCCAGTGGCTGGCGCAGCGGGATGAAATTTCCCCAGCGATCCATTTCTGACTGCATTTCGGCGCTGAACAACAAGGCGCGCACGGTCTCCGTCATCCACATCACCTCGGCGATGCGACCCTTCACCTGAGCGTCCTTGTCCTTGTCAGAGGCGTGGGCCATGGCACACAGCAGTCCAACGACAAACTCCGCCTTGGCCAGTTTTGCGCAGGCAACCTGGTGCATCATGTGGATCACGGCATTGGTGTGTGCAAACGCGCCATTGCACAGCAGCGGGTCCTTGTACATGAACACCCGATGCCAGGGCACAAACACGTTGTCGAAAATCACGACGGCGTCCATTTCCTCGAAACGACCCGAGAGCGGCGCGTCGAACAACGGCTTGTTTTCGTCATAGGAATCGCGACACAACATGCGCATGCCCCGGGTGGCCACGGGCAGTGTGAACGCAAATGCGTAGGGGATGTTCTCCGGTGCGGCCTTCAGCAAGGTCGAAGGAAAAACTTCGATGTCGTTGGCCAATGGTCCCAGTGTCGCCAGCAGTCGTGCTCCGGAGACGACGATTCCGTCCGTCCTTTCCTCCACCAGATGCAGTGCAACCTCGGGACTCGACAGTCCCTGCTTCAGTCGTTCCGCGCTGAACTGTGGATTGACCAGTGTATGGGTCAGTACCAGATCTTCCCGCCTGGCCGTTTCGTAGTAGGCACGCATGTTGGCCGAGAAGTCCGTGGGCTTGGGGCCTGCTCCTGAATTCAGAAAGTCTGCGGCAGCCGCAAAGGCCATCAGCGAGGCGTTTTTGTAGTCGGGCGTGCGCCCGAACATGCCGTTTGACCACTTCGCCCATTCGTAACAGGCGATTCCACGCCGCCGCACGTCTTCGGCCGACTTTGGAATCAGGAAGGACATCGCCGATCGCGATCCATCGGGCTCGCTGAAGCTCAGTTTTTCAGACCATTTCGCGCTTTGCTGACGATCGAGAAAATCCGCCAGGGTACGGGCGCCACGTGACATTCCGGGTTCGGCAGTAACGTCGTGGATCTGGCGACCCCGGTGCCAGACTTCGCGCTGATCCCGAAGTGACCGCAGGTATTCTTCCCCAGTACGCATGTGCGTTCTCCCTTCGAGTTCTACAGCAGGGAAGCCCGGATTTCCCGGGCCTACCTCAGATCAAAACCCCGATAGTTGTTGGCAGCGACTTCATCACACCGCTTCCGATAACGCGGGGCACCACCAGCGTAGGCGAGAAAAGTCCGCTTTTTCCCTGGCAGATTCTGGTTCACGCCCATGAACCAGGAGTCCGTGGTGGAAAACAGCGTGAGATCGGCCATGGCATACACGTGTTCGGTCCAGTCCTGCGCGGCGGACTCCGTGGCTTCGATTCGTGTGGCGCCCTGTTTGCGTGCGTGGATCAGCAGATCCGTGACCCAGTCCACATTCTGTTCGATGCAGCGCGGGATATTGCAGAAGCCGGCGGCGTTGTGCGGACCGACCAGCGTCAGCATGTTGGGAAATCCCGGGGTTTGCAGTCCAAGCAGCGTGCTGGGTCCGTCGGCCCAGGCGTCACGAAGCAGTCTTCCTTCCGCACCTTCGATGCGGATCCGGTCAAACGAGCCGCGGATCGCATCAAAGCCGGTGGCGTAGATGATCATGTCGAATTCGCGCAGGCCGGTCGTGGTTTCGATTCCGGTCCGGCAGATGGAAACGATGGCCTCTTCGTTGAGGTCAACCAGTTCTACATTGGTCTGGTTGTAGACTTCGTAATATCCGCTCTCCAGTGGAACTCGGCGTGTGCCAAACCCGTGATCCTGCGGCACCAGTTTGCTGGCAGTCACCGGATCGTTGATGCGGGCGCGAATCTTGCGTCGCATGAAATCACTGGCCAGTGCATTGGCGGCCGGGTTGGTCCCGACATCGGAAAAATTGCCCATCCAGATGGCAAAGCCGGGTGCAGCGTACTGGCGCTCGAAAAATGACTCACGTTCTTCGTCGGACACGGCCAGCGCGGACCGTGGATCAGCCGCATGCATGAAAGCGCCGGTCGACATCGCGCAAGTGGCAAAAATCTCATCGTAACTGCGCTTGATCTCCTCCTGTTCCGCGGCCGTGATGGCTCGGTTGCCCAGTGGTGCGCAGTAGTTCGGGCGACGCTGAAAGACGGTGAGGTGGCCGACGGTCCTGGCGACCTCTGTGATGGTCTGTACACCGGTTGCGCCGGTACCGATGACGGCTACGCGTTTGCCCACAAAACTGACCGGGTGATGTGGCCAGTTTGCCGTGTGAAATGACTCACCCGCAAAGCTGTCCAGACCCGGCAGGTTGGGCAGGGTCGGTGCGGACAGCGGACCGACTGCAGTGATGAGGAATCGGGCGGTCGCGGTGGTGCCATCGTCTGCAGTGACCTGCCAGGTACGGGTGGTCTCCTGCCACCGCGCCGCAGTGATCCGGCAGTTGAACGTGAAGTCGCGCCGCAGATCGAACCTGTCAGCCACATGCTGGCAGTAGCGTAGTGTTTCGGGTTGTGCGGCAAAGTGCTCGCTCCATTCCCATTCCTGCAACAACTCCTTCGACCAGGAATAACCATAACTGTAACTTTCCGAATCGAACCGTGCCCCCGGATAGCGATTCCAGTACCAGGTGCCACCAACGTCCGCGCCCGCTTCGAACCCGTGGACCGAGAATCCCAGTTCGCGCAGGCGATGCAGTTGGTACATACCGGAAAAACCGGCGCCGATGATGATGGTGTCGTAGGTAGTCATCGGGTGATGGTACGTGCTTGTGTCGCGCGCATGAAGCCTCGGGATGCCGCTGGCTGCGCCGCCTTACGCTGGAATCGGCAGTTCGGTCCGGTAGACGACCTGTTTCAGGGAAAAGCTGGATTGGATGTTGGCCACGCTGCCGATGTTGGTCAGTTTCGCGGACAGGAAGGTTTCGTAGGCATCGAGGTCAGGCACGACCACACGCAGCAGGTAATCGGACGTACCGGTCATCAGGTAACACTCCATGACCTCCGGACAATCCTGCACGCTGTGTTCGAACCCGATCAGTGCCTGCCGATCCTGACTGCGTAGCGACACGCTCACGAAAACGCTGATCGGTAGCCCGACCTGCCGTGGATCCAGGAGGGTCGCATAACGGCGGATGATCCCGCGTTCCTCCAGCAGTTTGACGCGACGCAGACAGGGTGACGCGGACAGGTTTACCCGCTCCGCCAATTCGAGGTTGGTCAACCGGGCATTGCTCTGGAGGTGGTGAAGTATCTCGCGGTCGATTCGGTCCAGTGGCTGGATTGGCATAAAGAACAAGCTGTCTTGATGACTATCAGCAGATTATGCCAATTATTGGGTGAATTGTGGGGTTGATGGCAATCTATGACCTTGAAGCTTCGCGGATAATCCGGCGCGAATTCAAGGGAAGTCAGAACATGCAGCCGATCGAGCAGGACATTCGCGAGTGGCGAATGGCATTGGGCGACATCGCCCGGGAGTGGGGAGTCGAAGGTGTTCAGGAACTGCTGGCCAGTCTGCACGCCGAAGCCGGCCGGCTTGGCATTCCCCTGCAGAGCGCACCGCTCAACACCGCCTACATCAACACCATTTCTCCCCGGGAGCAGCCGGTTTATCCAGGCGACGTCGACATCGAAAAGCGCATCGAGAACATCAACCGCTGGAATGCCATGGCCATGGTCCTGCAGGCGGCAGACCGTGATCTGGGTGTTGGCGGCCACATCGCAACCTACGCGTCGTGCGCAACCATGCTGGAAGTTGGCTTCAACCACTTTTTCCGGGGGGGTGAAGCAGGGCAACCGGGTGATCTTGTCCTGCCACAACCTCATGCGGCGCCCGGGATCTACGCTCGTGCGCTCCTTGAAGGCAGGCTCAGCGAACGGATGCTGTCGAATTACCGACAGGAACTGGGAGACGGCGGCGGGCTGTCTGCCTATCCCCATCCCCGCTCCATGCCGTCCTTCTGGCAACTGCCCAATGCGTCCATGGGTTTGTCAACACCGGCGGCAATCTATCAGGCCCGGTTCGCCAAATATCTCGAAAATCGCGGACTCAAGCCACGCTCCGATGCCAAGGTGTGGTGTTTCATCGGCGATGGCGAGTCGGATGAACCTGAAGTGCTTGGCACCATCAACATGGCCAGCCGCGAAAAGCTCGACAATCTCATCGTCGTGGTGAATTGCAATCTGCAACGGCTCGATGGTCCGGTGCGTGGCAACGGCAAGATCATCCAGGAACTGGAACGGGCCTTCCGCGGCGCGGACTGGGAAGTGATCAAGGTCATCTGGGGCAGTGGCTGGGATGGGCTGCTGGCGCAGGACCAAGACGGTGTGCTCAAGAAGCGCATGGATGAGTGTCTGGATGGCGACTATCAACGCTACTCGGTGCTGCCGGGCAAGGTACAGCGTGAACACTGGGTGGAGGGCAACCCGGCGCTCGAGCGCATGATGAACACCCTCACCGATGAAGAGATTCGCGAGATCAGACGTGGTGGCCAGGACCCGAAGAAGATCTTTGCGGCTTATGCACGGGCCATGGCCGTAACAGGCAAACCCACGGTGATTCTCATCAAGACGGTCAAAGGTGATGGCATTGCCACGGCCCAGGGCACCAACACGGCGCACCAGAAGAAGAACTTCAGCGCCGACGAACGTGTACTCCTGGCCCGGACGCTGGGCATTCCTCTGGATGATGAGGCGTCACGACACGCAGCGTTTTATCTGCCCGCACCCGACAGCGCCGAGCGTCGATACCTGCGTAGTCGACGTGAGACGTTAGGTGGTTATCTCCCTCGTCGCGAGGTGAACTGCGCCAGGATCATGGCGCCTGATCTCACCGTGTTCGACACACTGGTGCATCCCACCACGGATCGTGCGCTTTCCACCACCATGGCCATGGTACGCATCCTGTCGTTGCTGCTTCGGCACCCTGTGCTGGGTTCTTACATCGTTCCCATTGTTCCCGATGAAGCACGGACGTTTGGCATGGACGGCCTGTTCAAGGTCAGTGGCATCTATTCTCCTGAAGGCCAGAACTACACGCCGGTTGACGCCGACACACTGCTGCCCTATCGGGAAAGCAGGGATGGGCAGATTCTGCAGGAAGGCATTTGCGAAACCGGCGCCATGGCGTCGTTCATGGCGGCCGGGACCGCATATGCAATGCATGGCCTGCCCATGATCCCTTTTTACATTTTTTATTCGATGTTCGGCTTTCAGCGTGTGGGTGACATGATCTGGAGTTGTGGGGATGCCCTGTGTCGGGGTTTTCTGCTGGGAGGAACTGCCGGACGCACGACACTGAACGGTGAAGGCATACAGCATCAGGACGGGCACTCGCATGTGCTCGCCAGCACCGTGCCGAACATGGTCTGTTATGACCCGGCCTTTGCCTTTGAAGTGGCCGTCATCGTTCGTGATGGAATACGCCGGATGTACGAGACGCAGGAGGATGTGATGTTCTACCTGACGCTGTACAACGCGAACTACACGATGCCGGCGATGCCTTCCAATATTGCCGAAGGCGACATTCTGCGTGGTGCCTATTGTTTCAGCCGCCATGAATTGCCGGATCGTCCGACCGTGCACCTGCTGGTCAGTGGTGCGCTGGTCCAGGAAGCGATGGAGGCGATGAAACGATTGCGCGATGCCAATGTGGGGACCTGCCTGTGGAGTGTGACGAGTTATGTCGAACTGGCGCGTGACGTGCAGTCGGTCCAGCGCCTGAATCGGTTGCATCCTGCCTCACCGCCATCTCGACCCTACGTACAGGATCTGTTTGCGGCAGAGCAGGGTGCCTTTGTTGCGGTGACAGATTATCTGAAGGTCATGGCGGCAACGATCGTACCCTTCCTGCCAGGACCGGTCGAAGTGCTTGGCACGGATGGATATGGCCTCTCGGAAGACCGGGCAGATCTTCGGGATCACTTCGAAGTCAGTGCCACCTATATTGTCCAGGCATCGCTGGCAGCACTGTTCCGACTGGACGGGATGGACAACCGGGAGTTGGCGGGTCTCGAGGTTTCGCTGGGCTTGCCGCGGGATAAACCTGATCCAGCCGTCCGGATGGCGTGCTAGCATCGCGGTTCGAAACCATTCTCCATAGTCCACTTCAAGGAGTCAGCATGATCGGCTACACATTGCTCGGCGTGAAAGATCTCGCCAAGGCAGAACAGTTTTATACCGCGGTGTTTGCGGAGCTCGGCGCAAAACTCGTCATGGGCATGGACCGCATCAAGCTGTTTGGTACCGGCCCTGGATCGGCAATGTTCGGTGTTTGCCTGCCGTTCGATGAAAAACCGTCATCCGTCGGCAACGGCACCATGGTCGCCATCGCCTGCGACAGCCCCGCCAAGGTTGATGCCGCGTACAAGAAGGCACGGGAACTGGGTGCTGCCGACGAGGGTGCACCGGGGCAACGTGGGCCAGGTTTTTATGGCGCATACATGCGCGACCTGGATGGCAACAAAGTCTGTTTCTTCAAGATGGGTTGAGATGATGGCAAACGTTCACAACAACTGCAGACAACTGACCTCGACACTCAATGCCGATGGCCGATGCGTCCTCGCCATCCGGCAACATGACACCGGTGAGCCGGCCGCGGATGAGGTGATCGTTCGGGTCGAAGCGTCGCCGATCAATCCGTCTGACCTTGGTCTGCTGTTCAGTGGGGCTGACGTGTCGACACTGGCGGCGAGCAACGGCGCGCTGACGCTGAACGTCGCGCCGAACATCCTCCGTGGCATGCAGGCACGTATCGGTCAATCGCTGCCTGCAGGTAACGAAGGTGGCGGTGTGGTGGTCGCAACCGGTGATTCACCGTCAGCCAAAGCGCTGTTGGGGCGTACCGTTGGTGTGCTGGGTGGTGGCATGTACGCCGAGTACCGCAGGCTGAAGGTCAACCAGTGCCTGGTACTGCACCCCGGTACGACCTCCAAACAGGGTGCGTCCTGCTTCGTGAACCCGCTGACCGCGCTTGGTATGGTCGATACCATGCGAATGGAAGGACACAAGGCACTCGTCCATACGGCGGCTGCGTCGAATCTGGGCCAGATGCTGCAGAAGATCTGTCTGAAGGATGGTGTTGATCTCGTCAATGTCGTGCGCAAGCCGGAACAGGTGAAGATCCTCAAGGACCTCGGTGCACAATACGTGGTGGACACCAGTTCACCGAAGTTCATGGATGAACTGACAGAAGCACTGGCCAAAACTGATGCGACCATTGCGTTTGATGCCACCGGCGGCGGTTCGCTCGCCAGCAATCTCCTCTCAGCGATGGAAGTGGCGCAGGCCCGCAAGGGTGGTGACTTCAATCGTTATGGCTCATCCACTCACAAGCAGGTCTACATTTACGGTGGCCTGGAGCGCTCGACCACGACGCTGATGCGAAATTTCGGCATGGCATGGGGCCTTGGGGGCTGGCTGCTCACGCCCTTCCTGCAGAAAGTCGGGCCCAAGCGCGCGCAGGAGTTGCGAGAGCGGGTCGCGGACGAAATCGGCTCCACGTTTGCCAGTCACTACTCCAATGAAATTGGTCTGGCGGGCATGCTGGAAGTTGCCAATGCTGCCGGGTATGGCCGGATGGCGACCGGTGAGAAGTATCTGGTGAATCCGCAGATGTAGTCGCGGAGTCCCCTTTGAGGGAGCGCTCTCCAGACCGCGAATCCATTCAAGATCGCGATCGGGAGATCGCTCCTGCAACTCTGGCCAGCAGCTGATGTGTGGGAGCGGTCTGCGACCGCGAACCCAACGTCAACCCAGCATTCGACTGCCGGTACCCAGTGACTCCAGAAACGGATTCAGAAAGGTGCGTGTGGGGTCAACAAGATTTCGCACACGCCACCAGTCCTGCCACCGTGGATGAATGTCCGCCATGGTTGATCCATCGAGGTAGTGCATCTTGCCCCAGTGTGGACGACCTTCGAACCACCGGAAGATCTCTTCACAGGCACGATAGTAGTCCGTCTCGTCCGAGTCGATGGTCTGGTGCACCGAGAGAGTGACCGTAGGGCGGTTGTAGGCGGTCGAGAGCCAGACGTCATCTGCCGCCAGCGTGCGGTACTCAACCGGCCAGAGAACGTCGGTAAAACGGGTGAGCAGCAGATTGCGGAGGGCATCAAAACAGGCGATCCCGTGTTCGGCCGGCACCGAATACTCCATTTCGGTGTGTTTGTGCGGCCGATGATTGGGTAGCACTTCATGGCTCCAGGCCAGACGACTACCTTCTTCCGCCAGCGGGTATTGTGCGGGCTCGTGCGTTTCATCGAGTGTCTTGGCAAATGTGGTGTCTGTTTTTGGATACCAGAAAAATTCGAAGTGCCGATGGGTCTGCGCGTGGTGATCGATCTCGGCGGCAATCTCTTCGTACTTTACCTGCCAGCCACGCTCGCGCAGCCGATAGGCGGGGCGCAACTGCATTTCCACTGCCGTCACGATGCCAAAGGCCCCGAGATGCAATCGTGCGGCCTGCCAGAGTTCCGGGTTTTCGGCAGCACTGGCGGTCACCAGTTCACCGGCTCTGGTGGCAATGCGAAGACCCGTGACGGCAGACGAAAGATTGCGCAAGCTGATGCCGGTCCCGTGTGTCCCCGTGCCTGTCGCGCCGGCAATCGCCTGCTGGTCGATATCCCCCTGATTGGCAAGTGCCAGGCCGGCAACATGCAGTGGTGCGCCCAATGCAAAGATCTTGCTACCCGCACCGATCCAGGCACGATGGCTTGTGTGGTCGATGGATTGAACGCCCGCGAGCCCTGATGTGTCGACGATTATGTCGTCATTGGGTATCAGCGGTGCGTGACTGTGCCCGGTGCCCGCTGCACGTATTCGCAAGCCTCGTTGTGATGCGTCGGCCGCGACCGCGACGGCATCGGCTTCGCTGCGCAGATGATGCAGCTGCTGCACCCGGGCGCGATGCCTCCCTGACCAGTTGCTCCAGTCTGCCATGTCGGCTCCGGGTCAGTTCGAACCGCTGCGTGGTGGGCGCAGCATCACGGAGGGAGTGTTGGCCTTCCAGGACTGGTAGTCCGGATCATTCCCCCACTGCTTGTCGGCACGAGCCTCCAGCATGCGAACTCCGCTTACCTTGATCAGCAACAAAGCCACGAACACGGGCGAGATCAGGGTGATGTACTGACCACCGGCCAGTTCAGGCAGGGCGATGACAGCGATCCCCGTCCAGAGCAGGATTTCACCGAAGTAGTTCGGATGCCGCGACCAGGCCCACAGACCCTCGCGTATGAACCGGTTGGCGTTGGCAGGGTCGGCGCGAAAGCGGGTTTTCTGGGCATCCGCGATGACTTCGATGGCAAATCCGATCAACCAGAGCACAAGCCCCAGACCAACGAGGGGGCCGAAGCTGGCAGCGCCAGCGCCTGTAATTGCGGCAAGAGCGCAGGACGCAGTCAGGAAAACCCATAGTCCCTGCAACGTCCAGGTCATCAGGAAGGTGGGCAGGGATGTCTTGATCGTGCGGAAGCGTCTGTCTTCACCAGCCTGACGGACCCGGCGGAAGAGGAACGGTCCAAGGCGCAGGGCCCATACCGTGATGAGGCCCGCCAGCAGGAGGGCATGCAAATCGGTCGCCCCACTGGCCCAGACGGCAAACCACACCATGACCAGATAGGTTGCCGAACCGGTGAGGTCGTAAAAATGTTCGGTCTGTCTGGCAAACGCATGGATGAAGACAATCCACTGCACGCCGAAGGCGAGCACAGCGCAGAGCGTGAACACCGGCCAACCATTCCATACAGCGCTGTACGGACTGGTTGCCCAGACGACCAGCGAGGCTGCACCGAGCGCTGCCAGGATGCCGATGACGGCCGTCCCCAGACTGTCCGCTCCCTTGCGGGATCGCGGTTGACCGGCTGGCTGACTCATCGATGCGCCTCCCCTTGCCTTTGGTTCCAGTTGAACTGCATGGTAACCGGACCCTGCAGGAAAGCGACAGAGGAGTGCCCGGACCGCAAGCAGGCTGCCAACCGGCGATGGCATTCTAGTATCCTTGCGTCTTTATCTCCCGCCACCCGTTACCATCCGCTGCCATCTTTGAAAGATTGGGGCCAGGAGGTGGTGCGATTCATGAACGAACCATCCATCCGGTGGTATACGGTCAGACATGGATTTTATGAACGATTTCCTGGTGCCCGCTTCGAGCACAAAGCGCTCAAGCAGACGGTTGCTGACTGCACTACTGGTTTTGCAGTGTGTTGTGCAGTGCTTGCTACCTGCGCAGGTACTGGCCGAAAACACCGGGGATGACGTGCATGAAATCGAGGTCACCAAAACCGAAGCCACGCCTGCGCCGACAACCGAGACGATCGCCGGGAAGACTGCCGGGAAGACTGCCAAGAGGACAACCCGGACAGAGGATTCTGCACCGGCAGAGCTGCCAGATCTGCCACCTCCCGACCGCATGGAGGACATGGCTGCCTATCTCGCCGCCGTGCGAACACATATCGAGTCAGATCCAGGGATGGCGGCCGCCTATCTTGTGTTCTGGTCTGAACTCAAGGCTGGTGAGGGCACTGCGGCGGGGTCATCCGTCGACAACGATCCCTACGCATCGCTGTTGACCCTTGCTCGGCAGGTTTCCACGGCGGTCAAGCAGCAAGAGCGTGGGGACAGTGTTGAATCACTTGTCACCGATGTCCTGCAGCGCACGTTGACCACGCTGGCCAGTCAGCCTGATCCAACAGCGCCGGATCATGCAGACAAGAAGACGCCGGCACCTGCTGCGCAAAGACTGCTGGCCAATCTGGATACCTTGACCAATCCCCGGTTGAATACTGAAGGACGCTACGAGTTCAGTGGCGCGCTGCGTACTGCCACCGCGATCGGCTCCAGTGCGGAGGTCTGGAACCTCTGCAAGGCGATCCGTGCCTGTGTGCAGGCACACGATGAGCTGTTTGCGCCAGCCATGCAGGGATTGTCGCTGATTGCCGATGTGAAGCAGCGCCTGGATGGAGACGTGGCCCTGGCTGACTCGCCGCTTTGGCAGAACATGCAGCCCATCGCCCGGTCGATGGATACGCAGACCGGCAAGACGCCGACGCTTGAAGGGCGCAATGCCGTGTTGCGCCGCTCGTCACAGGAGCAGTGGCGGGCGGTCCTGACGGATCTGCCCGTGGTTGCCGGCATGAACAAGCCGAAGTCGCAGGAGGGGGCAACGGCACCAGATGGCGGCCGGTTGGACGCCTTGTTTACACTGGGTCTGGCCGGTGCGGAGTTGACCGGCAACAAACAGCTGGCGCAGGCATTTTCGATGACCCGTTCACCGGCGCTGGAATTTGCTTCGCTGGCATCCCAGGGAGCTCTCGCCGGGTCATTTGCCACTTCCATCGCCGGCGTTGCCTTGCTGGTGGTCGGCGTACAGGCACTATCGTTGCTCGATGGCAGTGACCAGGAGACACGCGCCGCAGCGGCTGAACTTCAGTCTTTCATCACAACCCTCGAGGCACGCACTTACTCGGCCATTGCCGACTCCCGTGCGGAGCAGCTCCTGGCCATCAATGCCGTTGACACGCGAGTGGCTGCGCTGGGTTTGTCACTGGACGTTGTGAAAACAGACATCGTCCGGCTTGAATCGGCGTCACGGCGTCGGGTTGCTGCTGCGTTTGAAACGGATGCGGCGGGTCGATGGTCCGAATTTGATGAAGCCAATGACCGCTGTTTCAGCCTGCGTCATCGTAACGTAACCACCAATCGCCTTTCAGCCAGCGAGTTCCGGCGCTGTGAAGACCGGTTTCTGCAAGGTGCAACCATCAAGGCACGCTACTCGAATCGTTCCTCCGAGTATGCCCAGGATGCACGCTTCATCACGGCAGCGGACGCAGTCTTCCCCTTCCATCATCACTATCCGCTCCTGCTGACGCAGGGTGGGTTGGATACACGTCGGGCCCTGGCTCTGCCGGATCCGGTCGAGTGGCAACAGAACGCCGCAGCCCTGCTCAGGTTGTATCAGCAACATCCGGCGTTACCTGGGGAAGAGTTGAAGCGCAAGGAGACGCTCGCCGCCCTGCAACAGGCCGGCGAACGTTTGCGCGAGGCACTGGAGTCGCTGATCGTGCAGGTTGACAAGTCAGGGCGCGTCACCTTCAGGACGGTGTTGCACCAACAGACACTGGAGAACTACCTGCAATCGTTGCAACAACTGGCGGATCGGGTGAACAAACTCGACGATCCCGCGACGCACCCGTTTGGCAAACGATTGACATCAGGCCTTGACCAGCCATTGCCAACCGGTGCCAGGAGGACTGCGATTGACGCGGAGTTGGCGCGCATGACGCTCAAGGGGGGCGGGTTGCAGGTCTGTCCGGATGCGCACGCAAACGCCTTTCTGCCGCAGCAGGAGCGGGTGGTCGCGGAGGCACGGCGCTTTTTTGGCTCACCCATCACGGCGGAGGAACTGGCGGCGGCCTGGAATCGCGGCATGGTTGATGAGTTGCAACTCCAGCTTGATGACCTGGCATCGATGGTTCCCTTGCCCTATCTGTGGGCCAGTCTGGAAGGACTTGGTTCGCTGCAGATCTGTCTGTCGCGCTTTCGCCCGGAGACCGCCGCCTTCACCCGCGAAGCAGGCCCGCAGCGTGACTCGCTGCGTGGCTCGGTCATCGTCGGGGCCGACGTCGAGGTTCGTTATCTGCCAGCGCAAGGGCAAGGCAAGCACGCGGAGTTCGAGGCTGGCAAGGCGGTGCTCCTGGCACGATACAGCGGCGGACGAGCGTGCACCTTTGGCTATAACAACGATGATGAGGGCTGCAGCCGTGCATCGTGCCTGAAGGCCATCGCGCCAACACTCTGGGGCACCGACAAGCGTCTGACGGCAAGGCATGTAGCCTGCGAAGAAGATCCCCTGCGTTCACGTCTTGCTTCGTCACTGCGAACCGGTGGTACGGAGTCTGACCAGTGGGTAGTGCAGCTGGAAGAAGACTACTGGAAGCGGCAGGGTGAGCGCAGGGCACGCCTGGAAGCCGATGCACTGCGCAGCGACGAATTTGAAGCGGCGTCCATGCAGTTCCTGCAGTACTACGCGCTGACCGGCATCACGCTTGGTGCCTACCCCGAAACGGCCCGGATGCTCGACGTTCTGTTTGGAACGGATGGCAGGCTCACCCCGCGTGGTGCCTTGCGAGCGTTCATTGATGAACGCAAGCCCGCTGCCAGACAGATGAAGGATCTGACCAGAGTGGCTGATACCGTGCTGGATCTTGTCAGTCGGCGTGGCGAAGAATTGCAGGATCAAGGCATGTGGGCGAAGATTCCGCATCTGCAAATGCTGGCAGACATGCGGGCGAGGATCGCACTGGCTGGCAGTGTGCTGGTGTCCGCAAGTGGTAACTGAAGTAGACTTCGACGAAACATCAATCTCCTGTAGCCTTGGGCTGGAAGGGGACAGGGGATACTGATTGGCTCAATCGAACTCTGGTCGGCTGACCAACCGGCAACTCCTCAGCTATGCGCTGATGGAAGGCCCACTGGCGATGGCGGCGACACCGATGGCGCTGTTCATAGCGCCGTTCTACATGGGCGACATGGGGTTGTCGGTGGCGGCTGTTGGCACGATCCTGATGCTGGCGCGGCTGAGTGATGTAGCAACTGATCCACTGATCGGACAGCTCAGTGATCGGACACGTACCCGTATCGGCCGGCGCAAGCCATGGATCTTTGCTGGTATTCCACTGATGCTGCTGTCGGTGTGGATGCTGTTTGTGCCAGCCGGTGAAGTTTCGAATGCCTACTTTGCGCTGTGGCTGGTGCTCCTGTGGCTGGGCTGGACCTTCATTGCAATCCCCTATTATTCCTGGGGCGCGGAGATGTCGCCGCTCTACCACGAGCGTACGCGCATCGCGAGCTTTCGCACGTCTGCCGGTTTGATCGGCACGCTCATCGCGATCCTCGTGCCGCTGATCACCGACTGGGGGTTTGACTACGGACACGCGGTTTCGGAATCGCTGCACGTGATTGCGATCTGTGCAACGGTCGCACTGGTCATTGCCTTGCCGTTGTTGTGGCAGGTACCCGAAGGCACACCGATCGAATCCAAACGCATTTCGCTGATGGAAGGTCTGCGGGTGATGTGGGGCAACGGTCCGTTCAAACGGCTGATGTTCGGATTCACGCTCGGCGCCCTTGGCCCTGCAGTGGGCGGGCCGCTGTACATCATGTTTGTGGTCCATGTCCTGGAAGCGAACGTGAACAGCAATGTGGTACTGCTCGTGTTTTATACGGCGAACCTGCTGGGTGTGGTGTTGTGGAACCGCGTCGCGCAACACGTCGGCAAACGCAAGGCGTGGCTCATGGGGATGGCGACAGCGACGATTGCTCAACCCGGCTACTGGTTCCTCGGACCCGGTGATCTGTACTGGATGATGGTGGTCTTTTTCATTCTGGGCCTTGGTATCGGCAGCTTTTCAGCCTTGCCGGCGGCGATGAAAGCGGACGTCGTGGACCTTGATCGACTGCGCAGCGGCGAAGACAGAACCGGTCTCTTCTTCTCGGTCTGGTCCCTCGCCAACAAGCTGGTCATTGCGTTTGCAGCGGGATTTGTCCTGAATCTCCTGGCGTTTTTCGATTTCCAGGCGAAGTTTGGTGCCAATGGACCGGAACAGATCATGGCCCTGAAAGTTGTGTTCGTCTTTTTGCCAATCGTATTTTATGTGGCCGCCTTCGCCATGATGTGGAACTACCCCATTTCGGAAGAGCGACACAAGCGGTTGATCCGGATGCTGGAAAGGAGGAGTGCCCGACGTGCGCGGACCGGGCTACCGGGGGTGGTCTCGGTCGCCTGAAGCTCGTCGGGAAGTGACTCGACGATGCATGAAGAGCTTGCCTGGGCAGGCTACGTGCCAGTGAACAGCAACGCAGGTTCTTCCAGCAGGGTCTTCATCAGCTGAATCATCGACGCGGCATCAAACCCGTCGATGAACCGGTGATCAAAGGATGACGAGAGATTCATCATCAACCGGACCTCGATCCGGTTGTCGATCACCATGGGCCGAAGCACCGCCTTGTTGACACCGATGATGCCCATCTCCGGTGCGTTGATGACCGGGGTGCTGGCGATGCCACCCAGCTTGCCGAGGCTGGTCAGGGTAATCGTTGACCCCGTGAGGTCTTCGCGTGTGGCACTGCCATCGCGCGCCTTGCCGGCGGCGAGGTTGATTGCTGCAGCCAGCGCATCGATCCCGAATCGTTCGGCATTGTGGATCACGGGCACCTTGAGACCATCCGGCGTCTGCGTGGCGATGCCGAGATGGACGCTGTGGTAACGTCGAAGCACACCGTTCTGCGCATCATGCAGTGCATTGCACTGGGGAAATTTCCTGAGCGCCTGCAGCAGCGCAAGGCCGATGAAGGGCAACAGCGTCAACCGATCATGATCTGGTCGTTCGTTGAGTTTTGTACGCAGCCGTTCCAGCGCGGTGACATCAACTTCTTCAACGTAGGCAAAGTGGGGTATCTCGCGTTTGGCGGCCTGCATCCGTTCGGCGATGACACGACGGACACCTATGATTCGCACCTCGGTGTAATCGCCGCTGGGCGTTGCACCGGCTGGTCCGACCACCACCGGTTGTGCAGGAACCTGGTTTGCCGCGAGCGCTGGTTGCGTGGCTGCCTGTGTCTCCAGATCCTTGCGTAGAATCCGGCCTCTTGGGCCGGAACCCTTCACCATGGTCAGATCGATCCCCAGTTCACTGGCATGCCGGCGAAGGGCAGGGGAGGCCAGCACCCGCCCGCCGACCAGATGGGGGGCTTCACCGTGTTGTTCGTTGACAGGTTCACGCACACCGGGTCCTGTGGAAGCTTCCATCGTGTCGGACGGTGGCGATTGAATGGCGCGGGAATCCCGAACCTGGACGCTGACTGGCGCAGGGGCAGGCATTGGTGCATCGGCGGCGGGATTATTCACCAGCGGTGTCATGGGCACTGAGGCATCGGTTTCAATTGCGATCAGTTCGGTACCGACGATGACCATGTCGCCTGGCTGGCCACTGGTGCGCAGCACACGACCACCGGCCGGCGCGGGCACTTCGATGTTCGCCTTGTCTGTCATCACGTCGACAATGATCTGGCCTTCCTTGACCACATCACCCGGTTTGACATGCCACTCGATGATTTCGGCCTCGACGGTACCTTCGCCAAGATCCGGCAGCTTGAAGATGTACTCGCTCATGACATCTCCAGGATCTGTTCAAGTGCTGCAGCAACCCGCCGCTTGCCGGGAAAGTAGTCCCACTCGAACGCATGTGGATATGGGGTGTCCCAACCGGTGACTCGCAGGATCGGTGCTTCGAGACTGTAGAAACATTCCTCCTGTACGGTAGCCGCAAGCTCCGCACCGTAACCGCTGAAGCGGGTCGCTTCATGGACAACCACGCAGCGGCCGGTTTTTTCCACGCTTTGCACGATGGCCGGTACATCCAGTGGCGAGAGTGTTCGCAGATCGATGATCTCCGCGTCAATCTGCGTATGCGCCGCTGCGGCAAGACAGACATGCACCATCGTGCCGTAACACAGTACTGTCACGTCTTCGCCGGGGCGCACGATTTCTGCCCGGCCGATTGGAATGGTGTAGTAGTCACCGGGTACTTCACCTTTTGGGTGGGTACTCCACGGCACCGCCGGTTTGTCAGGGTCACCGTCAAAGGGGCCGTTATAGATGCGCTTGGGCTCGAAGAAGATGATCGGGTCGTCGTCTTCGATGGATGAGATCAGGAGTCCCTTCGCGTCGTATGGATTGGAAGGCATCACCACCTTCACACCACACAGATGCGTGAAGATGCCTTCCGGGCTCTGTGAGTGGGTTTGCCCACCGCGTATACCACCACCACACGGTGTGCGGATGGTCACCGGTGCAAAGAAGTCACCAGCAGTGCGGTAGCGCAGCCGCGCCAGTTCGCTGATGATCTGGTCACAACCTGGATAGATGTAGTCGGCAAACTGGATTTCCGCAACCGGGCGTAATCCATTGACGCCCATGCCAATGGAGGAACCGACGATACCACCTTCCGCGATTGGCGCGTCGATGACACGGTGTTCACCGTACTTGCGTTGCAGTCCATCGGTGCAGCGGAACACACCGCCAAAGTAGCCGATGTCCTGGCCGATCAGCACGACGTTTGGATCGCGTGCCAGCATGATGTCCATTGCAGAGTTGATGGCCTGTACCATGTTCATGCGCGGCATGTCAGTGCTTCTCCCGTTCGTCGAAGGCAAGCATCTGTTCGCGTTGCTGGATCAGGTGCGGAGGCATGTCAGCATACACATCCTCAAAGAGCTCGTTCTTGTCGAGAAACGGACCCTCGGTCATGGTGCCGTTGGAGATGGCTTGTTGCCATTCCGAGTCCACCTGCTTCTGCACTTCTTCGATCATCGCGGCGTGCTGTGTTTCCGACCACTGGCCGAACCTTGTGAGATGGCGCTTGAGTCGCTCCACAGGGTCCCCGTACGGCCAGCTTTCCGGTTCATTTTTTGGCCGATAGCGTGAAGGATCATCACTGGTTGAGTGGGCATCCACCCGGTAGGTGACCAGTTCGATCAGCGTGGCACCCCTGCCAGTACGAGCCCGCTCGGCCGCCCACTGGGTGACTGCGTAAACCGCGAGGAAATCGTTGCCATCGACACGAATGCCGGGTACGCCATAACCGGGTCCGCGAGCGGCAAACGGTCGCAGTTCACCTCCTGCGGTGCCCTGGAAAGTTGAGATCGCATACTGGTTGTTGACGATGTTGAGGATCACCGGCGCCCGATAGACCGAGGCAAAGGTCATCGCATGATGAAAGTCCGCCTCGGCGCTGGAACCTTCACCGATCCAGGCCGCGGCGATGTCATCTTCGCCCTTGATGGCAGCGGCCATGGCCCAGCCAACGGCCTGCGGATACTGGGTGGTGAGATTGCCCGAGATGGAAAAGATGTTGCCGCGTTTCCAGTGATACATCACCGGCATCTGCCGTCCCTTGCACATGTCACGACTGTTGGACAGGCACTGGTTCATCAG
Source organism: Pseudomonadales bacterium (assembly GCA_041752315.1). Lineage (GTDB taxonomy): Bacteria > Pseudomonadota > Gammaproteobacteria > Pseudomonadales > Azotimanducaceae > SYFY01. The sequence continues at coordinate 210,347 of JBGSHJ010000049.1, read as the reverse complement.
GTCGACGAGACTGCGGCCGCGCGCGATCTGGAGGCCCTGGACACGATAGGAAGGGAACAGCATGTCGCTTGGTTTGAGCGCCATCGCTGCAGCCACCGCCACGGCTTCTTCTCCGCGTGACTTCATGTAGAAGGAGATCTTTCCCTGCCGCTGCATGCGGGTCATGTGATCATCGTACAAACGTGTTTCCAGCATGTGCCGCAATCCGAACTGAAGCTGTTCCGGATCCAGCTGTGGATCCCACGCGCCAGTGGCGACTCCCTCGTCATCGAGTACCCGCACCATGGAGTAGATCAGCTCGTCAGGCAGATCACGCAGCCGTGCCTGCGGGTCCGGTCGACCCACCGCGCCGGCGGCTACCCGGTCAACGTAGCTGAAATCCGGGTCCGCCCCCGGGCGGGCAGGTGGTACTGGGATATGCAGGCGGGGTTTGCGAGTCATCCTTCACTCCCGTGGATCGACGGATAGCCGTAGTGGACAGCGCTCGACAACCAGAGCCGCTGTATTGAAAGTGTGGCCCAAGACCCGCACCCCCGCCAGCGAGAGGGTCAGGATAATCGGGCGAAAGCAGATTTGTTGAACTTGTGCTGGAGGTCAGGCCGGGTGATCAGGATTTGATGATCCGGATATCCTGACTTCCGGCAGGCAGGCTGAACACCATGCCGTCGCGGGTGATCACGGTTCCCGCCGGCAGGTCGCGTTTGAAGATGCGCTCCATCAGGAGGTTTCTGGGTGGCGGGACGAGGTGATAGACGGCAAGCATTCCAACGTCGGTTTGGGTGATCAGCGCACCCAGGGTATCTGCCCCGGCGTGATAGTTCTGGATGTCACCAAAGATCTTCGCCTGCCGAGGTCGGCCTGCTTTCAAGGCGCCGTCCTCCATCGCCTTCAGGATGGGCATGGAGAGGGCATCGTGCAGCAGCAGATCTGCACCTTTGGCCGCGCTGACAAGTGACTCAACGACGTTGCTGTCGCCACTGATCACGACAGATCGTCCTTTGTAGTCGAACCGGTAACCGTACGCCGGATTGATCGGCGCGTGGTCAACCGGGAAGGCGGTGATGACCAGCCCCTCGTTGTTCCAGATCTCGCCCGGTGCAATCTCTCTGGCACCCAACTCACCCAGGGCCGGCAGCATCAGGTCTTCGCCGTGGTGCGCGACACGATAGGACCGGTCGAGTGCAAACGCTTCGTTGAGCCCCTCAGCGATCCGTTCGACACCCGGTGGTCCGACAAGAACCAGCGGTTCGCCGCGACCGGCGACCCACGAGCCCAGGTTGAAGTCATAGATGCCCGAGATGTGGTCTGAATGAAAATGCGTGATCAGGATTGCACGCAGATTCTGCATGGCTTCGCCGTGCAGGTTCATCGTGTTTGCAGAACCCATGCCTGCATCCACCAGAAAGAGATCGCCTCCGGCGAGGACAGCGACACATGCCTGTGCCCGATCTCCCGACGGCAGTGGTGACGATGTGCCGCACATGAAAACCCGCAAGCCGTCAAACGCCTGGATCGGTGTCTGTCGCATCGCAGCATCCACCAGACGTGGCAAAAGCCAGTCCTGGCCAGTTCTGGTATCGAGCAGCAGCCAACCGGCGCCACCGGCAAGCCCGACCAGCACAAACAGAACGGCGATAAAACGGCGCATGCTCGATGATTCCATTCGTTGGCCCTCGAGATTAACGGAAACGATGCTCATCCGGAACCTGCCGCCCACCTCTGGATACGGCAGGATTGCACTTGCGCAGCGTCGCCGACATGATGAGGCGCAGGAGAGTGGGTGTAGTCGACGAGGGAGTAACATCTGTGCTGATCACCCGTTTTGCAGCGCCGCTCGGAGCCCGTGTGGACAATCTCGATGTCCGGTTTGTCGAAGAGTCGACGGTTGCTGCCCTGAATGCTGCTTTCCTTGAGCATCACGTACTGGTGTTCCCTGGCCAGACACTCGAACCTGACGAGCAGATGCGGTTCGCCAGTCGGTTTGGCCACCTTGTCAGGCACCCATATGCCGGGATGAAATCCTGGCCAGAAGTCATCGAACTGCGCAATCAGGGCAAACGCCGTGATCTGAATCAGCATTGGCATACCGACATGAGCTACGAGACCACGCCTCCCAAGCTGACCATGCTCTATGCACTGGAAACACCTGCGCTGGGTGGCGATACCGCGTTTGCCAACCAGGCTCTTGCCTACGAAGACCTGTCTGCAGGCCTGCAGGATGCGCTGGATGGCCTCCACGCCGAACACGCCGCCGCCGGTCTTGCCGGACTGTATGGTGCGGATGCCAGTGCAGCCCCGCGTGCCACGCACCCGGTAGTCCGCGTCCACGAAGAATCTGGCCGCAAGGCGCTGTATGTGTGCCGTGCGTTCACGGAACGATTTGTCGGCTGGACTCGCACCGAAAGCAGGCCGCTGCTGGAATACCTGTTTGATCATGCGATCCGGCCAGAATACCAGGCCAGGCATCACTGGCGTGTCGGTGATCTTGTCATGTGGGATAACCGGATCCTGCAGCACTTTGCCGTACACGATCATGCGGATGCACCTCGACGCATTCTGCGTGTGCAGGTCGCGGGAGGTGCCGCGTGACCGTTTTCGACGTGCTGGTTGTTGGTGCTGGCAGCAGCGGCAGTGTCATCGCTGCACGTGCGTCCGAAAATCCGGATCTGTCGGTCTGCCTGGTCGAGGCGGGGCCGGACTATCCGGATCTTGCCGCAACGCCTTACGATCTGGTGAACAGCCACAACAATTCCTATCGTGATCACGATTGGGGGTTTGTCTATGAACCGACCCAGGGGCGCTCCGTGGTGTTTCCCCGAGGGCGTGTGACCGGTGGTTCGTCAGCGGTGAACACAACCATTGCCTTGCGTGGCATGCCCGAGGACTACGACGAGTGGGCGGCGGCAGGCAATCCCGAATGGTCATGGGCAGAGGTGCTGCCGGCGTTCTGTCGACTGGAGCGGGATCTGGATTTTGGTGATGCGGCTTTTCACGGTGACGCCGGGCCGATCAGCATCCGCAGATATCGACAGCATGAACTGACACAGCCGCAAGCGGCATTCCTGGCTGCTGCCGATGTTCTGGGGTATCCGCAGTGTGCCGATGCCAATGACCCCTGGAGTTATGGTGCCGGGCCGCATCCGATGAACAAGCTGGGACGCCTGCGGGTATCCTGCGCGGTCGGGTATCTGGCACCGGCGAGAGTGAGACCCAATCTGCTCATCCGGGCTGACAGCCATGTGAGCCGGCTTGTGATCAAGGCTGGTCGATGTGTTGGCGTTGAAATCCTGCAGCCAGATGGAAAGCTCGAACAACTGCATGCCCGACTGGTCGTGGTGGCAGCGGGAGCACTCCAGTCACCTGCACTGCTGATGCGATCAGGGATCGGACCTGCTGCCCAGCTTGCCGCGCACGGGATCGATGTGGTCAGTGATCTGGCCGGTGTGGGCCAGAACCTCTCCGATCATCCTGCACTCTCCATTGTCTGCAGGGCTCGTGATGGAGTGGTCATCGACCATGACTCTCCACTGATTCAGACCATCCTGCGGTATACCGCGGAAGGGTCGGACAAGCGCAATGACCTGCAGATCGAGCAGATCAGTTTTGCCGGCCGACCCGGCGGTCCACCGATGTTCGCGATCGCCTCGGTACTGGAATATCAATATGGCCGCGGAGAATTGCTGTTGGGTTCCGCCGACCCGCTTGCTGCACCGCTGGTTCACAATCATTTCTGTGAAGACTCGCGGGATCGCAGTCGTCTGGTGGGCTGTTTGCGGGATACGCTGCGATTTGCCACGGTCGAACCACTGAAAAGCATGATCGAGGCGATTACCTTCCCGGATCCGGCTCGAGGGACCAGTGACGAGGCATTGGCCGGGCTGGCACAGAAGCTCTCCGCCAGTGGCTATCATCCCAGCGGAACGCTGAAAATGGGGCCAGGCAGCGACCCCATGGCAGTGGTTGACCAGCATGGACGTTGCCACGCGATGGACGGATTGGTGGTGGCCGATGCGTCCATCATGCCGTCGGTACCACGCGCCAATACCAATCTGACGTGCATCATGATCGGCGAGAAGATCGGCGAGCAGATGCGCAAGACACCATCGATGTACTCGTTGTAGCGGAGGCCTGGCTGCTGGCCGGGCCTCCGGAAAATTCCGGAGCAAGTGCTGATGCTTGATTATGTGATTCGCAACGTGGCGATCCTGGACGGTACAGGTACCAGGCCCGTGCAGGGTGATGTCGGCATCAAGGATGGCCGTATCGACTCGGTGGGTGTTGCAGGCAATGCCCGAACCGAGCTGGATGGTCGCGGTCTGACCCTGGCGCCTGGCTTCATCGACACCCATTCCCATGACGACGGCGCATTCCTGCGTTTTCCGGACATGACCTTCAAACTGGCACAGGGTGTGACCTCCGTGGTCAGTGGCAATTGTGGATTCAGCGCCATTCCCGCCGACCCTTCAGTGGACGCAACGGCAGCAAGTGGCGGCATTCTGGCGGGTCTCAAGGGTGACTTCCGAGATCTCGAAGGTTATTTCGCGGCGGTTGCGGCCAGTAAACCGGCCATCAACAACATGATGCTGGTCGGGCACAACACCGTGCGCTCGCTCGTCATGGGCGAGTCCCGGCGCGCGCCTTCGGGATCGGAACTTGCAGACATGCGTGCACACGTCAGTCGGGCACTGGAGCAGGGAGCGTGCGGGTTTTCGACCGGTCTCATCTATCGTCCCGGTCGCTGGAGCATGACCGAAGAAGTCATTGAGCTTGCCCGGTGTGCACAACCCTTTGATGCGCTGTATACCACTCACATGCGTAACGAAGGCGATCGTCTGCTCGAAGCAGTCGAAGAAACACTCACCATCGGCCTCGCCAGCGATGTGCATGTGCACATCTCCCATCACAAGGCAGCCGGCTCGCCCAACTGGGGCAAGGTAAGAGCCTCGCTCGACAGGGTTGATGCAGCGCTCGCTGCTGGCCAGCGGGTCACTCTCGATGTATATCCCTACACCGCTGGCAGCGGCCGAATGATCGAATACTTCAACCTCGATCGGGTCAACCGGGAACTGGCCGAGGTGATTCGCATCGCCAGTTGTCCACCATTTCGCGATTTCGAAGGGCGCATGCTGACCCAGATTGCCGAAGAGCGGGGGATCGACATCGTCGATGCAGTCAAGCTGATTCTCACCGCACCGGGCGGTGACCGGACGATCTGCATCCATTTCATCATCGATGAAGCAGACATCGAATCCAATCTTGCCTGGCATGACATGATGGTCGGTTCCGACGGTATCCCCGATCTGCGTGGCCGGCCGCATCCACGTCTGTTTGGCACGTTTCCCCGTGTGCTCGCCCGATATGTCAGGGAACGGGGTATCCTGAAGCTGCCGGAGGCTGTAAGACGCATGACGTCCCTGGCCGCCGACACGTTTGGCATGCAGCTGCGTGGACGTATTCAGACGGGATACTGGGCGGACCTCGTGCTCTTCGATCCGGACGTGATCATGGACACGGCAACCTACGATGATCCAAAACAGTATCCCCTTGGCATCGAGGCGGTGTGGGTCAATGGTTCCCTGGCATTGCAGCAGGGTCACCACCACAACGCCGGGTCAGGCAGGATGCTGCGTTACCGGCGAGAAGCTTTTGGTGAGGCCGGCCAGTAAGGATCGCGCAGGACTTTTTTGTACAGCTTGCCGGTGGGCAATCTCGGCAGTTCGGCCATGAAATCAATGGTTCTGGGAATCTTGTAGCCAGCCAGGTGCTGCCTGGCAAACGCCTGCAGTTCAGCCGCAAGTTTCGCGTCGCCCTGGATGCCCTCGGCAGGCTGGATCACCGCCTTGACCGCCTCGCCAAATTCCTCGTCGGGAATGCCAAACACGGCGACGTCGGCTACCTTGTCGTGCAGGATCAGGGCATCCTCGATTTCGCGAGGATAGATGTTCACACCACCAGAGATGATCATGAACGCCTTGCGATCGGTCAGGAACAGATAACCGTCAGCATCGAGATAGCCGACATCACCGAGGGACGTCCAGTTGGAGTGTTGCGGATGTGCTGAACTGGCGGTTTTTGCGGCATCGTTGTGATATTCAAAGGGACGTACCGCCTGTTCGAAATACACCAGACCAGGCTCGCCAACAGGCATTTCAGAACCGTCTTCATCGCAGATGTGGATGATGCCGCTGGCGGCGCGCCCGACCGAGCCGGGATGGGCCAGCCAGTCTTCCGGACCTATGATGGTCGAGCCGTTGCGCTCGGTACCGGCGTAGTACTCCCAGATGATTGGTCCCCACCAGTCCATCATCTGCTGTTTCACGGACACGGGGCAGGGTGCTGCTGCGTGGATGGCGCAGCGGTGGGAAGAGAGGTCATAGCGCGTGCGAATCTCCGGGTCGATCTTCAACAGGCGCACAAACATGGTGGGTACCCATTGGCTGTGCGTGATGCCAAACCGCTCGATGGCAGCCAGTGACTGTTCGGCGTCGAACTTCTCCATCATGACCACACGGCCACCCAGCGATAACGTTCGCATGCAGAAACCGAATGGCGCGGCGTGATACAGGGGAGCCGGGGACAGGTAGATGGTCTGGTCATCAATTCCGTAGAGATTGTTCCTTTCAACGCCAGGAATGCCCTCCTGGATTGTCTTGCCGGTCAACGGACGCTTGATGCCCTTCGGCCTGCCCGTGCTGCCGGAGCTGTAGAGCATGCTGTCGCCCATGGGTTCGTGTTCCAGAGGCGTTGGCAGTTCAGCCTCCAGGAGGGTCAGATAGTCCTGCCAGCCGCTGGACTGGCCACGGACCGCAAGGTGGTGCGCAGTCGCCCCGGTGAGCCGCTTCAGCTCCGGAAGATCACAGACGAGGGCGGAAGCGAGCACTGCGCCGGCGCGTGAATCGGTGACGATGTAAGCCATTTCTTCAGCGGTGAGGTAACGATTGATGCAGGTGAGATACAACCCGGCACGCATCGCACCCCAGGCAAAGGGCAGGTAGTCAAGGTGGTTTTCCATGATCAGGCTGACATGGTCGCCGGTCTTCAGTCCAAGTCTGCGCAGCAGCCGCGCAACGCGGCTGGACGTCTGGTCCAGCGCGGCCCACGAGATCACCTCACCGGTAAACGCATGAATGATCGCCGCCTCTTCAGGTTTGACGCGGGCCCAGTGTCCTGGATACATGATTGGCCTTTTGTTGCGTGATGTTGGTGCAGCAGGCTTAATACCAGCGTCAAGCAATCAGTATCAAGGGGGAAGAAGATGAGCGATTGGGCAACCGACAGAATTGCGCTGATGGACGTCATGTTGCGTTATGCCGCCGGTGTGGATGAACGTGACATGGTGATGTATCGCAGCTGTTTTGCGGATGACGTGGAAGTGGTCGGATTTGGTCCCACCACCGTGCATGGAGGCGATAACTGGCGGGACTATGTGGTCAAGGCCCTGGAGCGATTCGGGCCGACGCAGCACATGCTCGGGCCACAATTGGCAACGATCAGCGGTGATACCGCACAGTGCCGCACGGATGTGCAGGCACACCACTACATGAAAGATGATCCGAAGACCACGCTGACCCTCTGGGCCACCTACAAGTGCAACATGGTGAGGACCAAGGATGGCTGGAAGATCAAACGGCATGAGCTGGCATCCAGGGGCACCCGTATCCAGACAGACCAGTAACCAGTCCCGTAACCGGATCAGGCACCGCTGAAACAGCTGGTATGGTTCCGCAGCGACCTGCGGATCGCTGACAACCCTGCGCTGCATGCGGCTTGCGATGCAGGGCAGGCAGTGGGTTGCTTCCTGCTCAGCGAAGCACAGTGGCAAGACCATGATCATGGCGAGCGCAAGCTCGCCTTCATCCGTCGCAGCGTCGTGGCGCTGTCACAATCGCTCGCAAAGTTGGGCATTCCACTTCATGTGATTGAAGTACCCTGGTTTTGCGATGCACCCGATGCGCTGGTTGGACTCATGCGCAGCCTCGGCGCTTCGCACCTGCACTTCAACGCCGAGTATCCACTCAATGAACTGCGTCGTGACCGGATGGTCTGGCGAGCCGTGAGGAAGGCGGGACTCGGCTGTACCCGGGTGGATGGCTCGGTGATATTGCCACCGGGTTCGGTGCTGACTGCCAAAAGCGAGCCCTATACGGTTTTCACACCGTTCAAGCGGAAATGGCTCAGCCTGCTGACCGCGGACTCCTGCATACCGCTGGATGTGCCTCAACTTCGAAACAGTCCGATTCAGCCACTGGCACTACCCTGGAATCCGGACGACGATTTGCTGGGTGCGAAGGACTGGCCGGGTGGAGAAGGTGAAGCCTGGCACAGGCTGCAGCGTTTCTGCACCAATCATCTCACCACCTATGCACAGGCTCGTGATTACCCTGCCATAGCCGGCACCAGCCGCCTGTCGGCTTACCTCTCGGTGGGAGCAATCTCGCCACGTCAGTGTCTGGCGGCAATGCGCAGGCTGCAGGCGGTCGAGGAGTCCTCCTGGGCCAATGAACTGATCTGGCGGGATTTTTATGCGCACGTCATCGCGGCGTTTCCGCACGTGTCGAAGGGGCGTTCGTTTCAACGCCAGTACGATGACCTGCAGTGGGAACCTGATACGGTGGGCCTGGCTGCGTGGCAGGCTGGAAAAACCGGTTATCCACTGGTTGATGCGGCCATGCGTCAGCTCAACGACACGGGCTGGATGCACAATCGGTTGCGCATGGTGACCGCCATGTTCCTGACCAAGCACCTGCTGATCGACTGGCACCACGGAGAGCGTTATTTCATGCAGCAACTGGTGGATGGCGACTTTGCACCCAACAACGGAGGCTGGCAGTGGAGTGCGTCAACAGGCACGGACGCAGCACCGTACTTCCGGATCTTCAACCCGGCAGAACAGGGGAAGAAGTACGATCCGCGAGGTGATTTCACGCGTTCCATGATTCCCGAGCTTGCGGACGTTCCCGACCGACACCTGTTCGAGCCGTGGAAGTCGGGTCTGCAGCTCGATTACCCGGCACCGATAGTCGAGCACAGGTTTGCCAGGGAGCGGGCCATCCAGCGGTTTCGTTCTCTGTCAGCCCGCGAGCAAGCACCTGGGCCAGGAACACCCTGAGTGGCCCCAGCCGACCGAATCTCCTGTGTTTCATCGCCGGGCAGGTGGTGAGGAAAGCCCATGATCCTGCCGTCAGCGAATGATCAGGCAGAGCGCAATCCGGCATTCACCAGTTCAGTCCTGACGATTCGTTTCAGGTCCTTGTACGAATGCTGGAGTCGGCTGCGCAGCGACAGGGATTCACTCTGCCGCGGATGGAAGTGACGCCAGACGGAATAGCCGGGTATCTCGGGGAGATCCTTGTACCCTTCTTCCACAAAGGTCTGGCCCAAGGTGCGCTTCAGCATCCAGTACAGTGGTCTGGAACAGAAGAATGAAGGGCTCGGACGCGGCACGCCTGCCCAGTGTATGAACGAAAACCCGGTTTTGTTGGCCAGTACATCTTCAACCCGGACCAGCCGTGCATCGCCGCCCCATACATCGTGGCCATCGGGTTGCAGATTCAGAAGCGGAATCTGCAGGTGATCGACGAGGTAATTCAGCCGACCCTGATCGCGATAGAACACATCTTCGGTTCGCCACGAAAAATCCTTGCCAAGACTCGAGCGATAGTAGGCAGCTTCCCGTTCCACGACATCACGGAAATCCTCTTCAGCAAAAGTCGAGCGACTGCTGGCAAAAATGCCGGCATTGAACGGGCATCGCGACAGGGGATCGTACGCAGGATCCAGGGCACGCATGTGCTCGAGCGACCCCAGTGCCCGCGCAGCCCAGGCAAGATGATGCTGGTGCATGGGGTGTGAAGGGTCGCCGACGGGTATCGTCCAGTCGTCTCCCGCGTAGTAGATGTTGGCGAAGAGGAATTTGCCTTCCTGACTGGCGATCCGTTGCAGCAGTCTGTCGATAGAGTGCGTGCAGATGATATCGGCATCGATGTACAGGAACTTTTCAAACGGTCCCTGGAAGGCCCAGAACTTCCGGTCAATGAAGCCGAGTTCGCCCCAGTAGCCTGAGGGTTTCGACATCACCGGGACATCAAACGGGTGTTGTCCTTCCACATAACCTTCGCCGGGAATGATGATGATCGGCATCTGGGGATGGAAATGCCTGATGCTGCCGATCAGTGACAGGGCAAGATGGAAGTCACCCGGGTAACTCAGGATGTAGATTCCAAAATCTGATGGTTCATTGAGCATCGGGTTGCCTGAATCGATCATGCCAGGGACAAGTTAAGCACCGACAACCGAAGCATCAACCGGTGCAACCGTCATCATGCCTCCTCCGTTGACCGGCAGTCTGTGCGGTAACCCGGCGTCTCGCCGCATCCGCATGTGCACACAAGACGCGATCACACTGCCGGGAGTCTCAGCTGCCAGTAAAGCGAATTTACTATAACTTCGGGGCCAGGCAAAACGCTGGTCGCCATTCCAGGTCGGAATGGTTGCAACAAACAGCTCGGTCTGCTGTTGCTCACCCACGGGAGATCAACCACTTGCATGGTCGATGTGCTCGGCTGTCGCTCATTGTCCTGGCTCAAAGCAGGTGTGGCGCCAGCAGTCTGTGGGATTCTGGTACGAGTTCAGTGAGTTGCACACGGTCGATGCCAAGATCACCCAGCGCTCGCAGATGCCCTGCAACCTGCCCAGGATTGCCCATGAACCGGGCGAGGTAACCGTCTCCCAATGCAGATTTCATGGCATTCACTGTCGGGTTCTGGCCAACCGCCACCAGAATGAAGATGCTCAAGGGCATGGTCGGGTTGACAACGTGCACTCTCGCCACCTGCTCGCGGATCTCGTCCTCGGTCACGGACGCCATGATCGGGAAGTCCAGATGGCCCACCCGCGTGCTTCTTGAGTTGGCCTTGATTTCGACGCGATCAACGAGCGGGGTTACCCCTTTCAACGCGATCGGGCCACCAGCGGCCGCGATCAATGGTGGTGGCAAGGCTGCGAGTGGAGCCAGTTGCCGGTCACCTTGAATGTTGACGTTGTAGTACCTGCCATGAAATGTGCACTGGCCTGTTCTCAGCAGCGCCCTGACGATGGTGAGGGCTTCGATGTAGCGACCGACACGGCCGGGGCCATCTGGGTACACACCGCCCATGGCGTCGATCTCGTCACGCGACCAACCCGCTCCGAGGCCGGCTTCGAAACGCCCTTCGGATGCGTCCGCAATGGCGAGGGCAGCCTGTGCAAATTCGACCGGCGAACGAAACAGGTTGTTGCAGAACGAGGTGGTGATCCGGATTATCCTGGTCGCGCAGGCCATCTGGGTTGCTGCCACAAACACGTGGGGATAGCGCGTGGTGCCTACCCACAAGTGATCGCTGGCGCAGACACCATGCCAACCCTCGGCTTCCCGGGCTGCAGCCCACACACCAGGCTTGACCAGGCCTCCTGCCGGGAAGTTAACAAAATACTCCACGTGATCCTCCTGCCCGAACGGATTGAAGATCCTGTATTTTAACCTGTCTGAAACCCTGTACGGCTGGCTGGCTGGGTGGCGTGGTGGCTGAAACTGCTCGAACGAGACTAGAATTCGCGACCTTTGTCCCGCTTGTATTTCGCCATCTGGAGGTTTGCCAATGATCAAGACCCGGCTCACGGAAATGTTCGGTGTGCAGTATCCCATCGTCATGGGAGGAATGACCGGTGTTGGATACGCTGATCTTGTCGCCGCGGTGGCCAATGCCGGTGCCCTGGGATTCATTACCGCACACATGTTCAGCTCGGCTGAAGATCTGATGAAGGAGATCGCGCGTACTCGTGAACTTACCGACAAGCCCTTTGGCGTGAACATGACGATCCTGCCGTCATTGAACCCGATTCCCTACGATGAATACCGTCGTGCGATCATTGAAGGAGGGGTAAAGATCGTGGAGACTGCTGGCCGCAACCCGGAGCCGCACCTGCCCGATTTCAAGAACAATGGTGTCAGGGTGATCCACAAATGCACCTCGGCACGACATGCCGTCACCGCTGAACGAATTGGTGTGGATGTGATCAGCATCGACGGCTTCGAGTGTGCGGGTCACCCCGGTGAAGACGATGTCACGATCATGGTGCTGCTGCCTTCCACCTGTGACCAGGTCAGTATTCCGGTGATTGCCTCAGGCGGCATGGCTGACGGACGCAGCCTGATCGCAGCCCTGGCCCTCGGAGCGGACGGTGTGAACATGGGTACCCGTTTCATGGCGACGGTCGAGGCCAGGATCCATGAAAACGTCAAACGGCAGATTGTCAGCAATTCGGAGCGGGATACGCTGCTGATCAACCGCACGCTGCGCAATACCTCGAGAGTGGCCAAAAATGCAATCTCCGAGGAAGTGGTACGAATTCAGCAGGACACCACCAAGACCATCGACGATGTGCGGGAACTGGTGGCAGGTGTACGTGGTCGCGCCAATGTGCTCGGTGCCGGGGATACCGATGGTGGTATCTGGACGGTTGGACAGAGCCAGGGGCTCATCCACGACATTCCAAGCTGCAAGGAGCTTGTGTCACGTATCATGACGCAAGCAGAGAACATCATTCATCAACGACTGGACCGCATGGCGTCCTGAAGGAGAAGTTAATGGGAGCGTTGACAGGCAAGGTGGCAGTGGTCACCGGCGCCAGCCGGGGTATCGGCAAGGGCATTGCCCTGGCACTCGGCGAGCAGGGGGCAACGGTGTATGTCACCGGTCGCACCACCGGGAGTGGCGAAAGAACGATCGATACCACTGCCAGACAGGTCACGGAGAAAGGTGGCAAGGGAATCGCGATCCAGTGTGATCATGCAGTGGACGCACAGATTGCCAGGGTTTTTGAACAGGTTGGGAAAGAGGCAGGCCGCATCGATTACCTCATCAACAACGTCTACAAGATTCCGAGCCCACCGGCATGGGGCGGTGGTTTCTGGGATCATCCGATCCAGATTTATGATGATCAGGTAGGCATAGGCATGCGTGCGCACTACGTGGCGAGCTGGCACGCCGCACAGTTGCTGTTCAAGGCCGGGCCAGGTGGCGCCATTGTGAACGTCTCATCACCGGGTGGTCAGAGCTATCACTTCTCCTGCTCCTATGGTGCAGGCAAGGCTGGTCTGGATCGTTTGACTGCCGACATGGGTATCGAACTCAAACCCAAGGGCATTGCAGCAGTGGCCCTCTATCCCGGGTCGGTCAGCACCGAGTTCATCCAGGATGCCGCCAAGGAGCGTGGCATGGACCTCTCGCAGTCACAGACCCCCCTGTTTGTCGGTCGGTGTGTCGTCGCCATGCTGTTGGCCAGGGACAAACTGATGGATCGTACGAGCACCATCCAGTGGGTTGAAGATCTTGGCGAGGAATTCAACGTTCTTGATGAACATGGCAAGCGTCCGCCCGGATACAGGGAAAGAGGGTAATCGGTCATGGCGAGAAGGCTTTATGGCATCTCCGGATCGCGCGCGCTGCGCTCGATCTGGGGTATCGAAGAAACCGGTATCGATTACGAACATGTCCCACAACACTTCCGGGACGCCAAGACCTCTGCAGATTTTTTAAGCATCAACCCCAACGGCCGGATTCCGGCGCTGGTCGATGGTGATCTGGTGCTGTTCGAAAGCATGGCGATCAACCTGTATCTTGCAAAAACCTATGGCGGCGATCTGTATCCCCGGGATGCAGAGGGAGAAGCCAGGGCATGGCAATGGAGTGTCTGGGGGATCAGCGAAATAGAACCCCTGCAAATGCAGATCGTCATCCAGCGGTTGTTTGTGCCTGCCGAGAAGCGGGATCAATCCGTGATCGATGGTGCGACCAGAAGTCTCGAGCGCCCCTTCAAGGTGCTTGATCAGGAATTGGCCGGAAAACCCTTTTTGCTGGGAGAACGATTCAGCGTTGCGGATCTGAACGTTGCAGCGGTGATGCTGCTGCTGGACATGGTGCAACTGGACTATTCGCACCACACCAATATCAGGCGCTGGGCAACGGCCTGTTATTCACGACCTGCCCTGGCCCGCGCGCGCGCCAAAGGCTGAAGCCAGCGGCGGATCCTGGTCATTCATGAACCACCGGATTGCCAACCTGCTGCTGGTCCTGGCAAGCCTGGTGGTTTCGGCACTGCTTCTCGAAGGTGCGCTTCGATGGCTGGGCTACGAGCCCTTGAAGGCGATGGCTGCCGGCAAGGACCTCGTGCTCCGGCGCTCGAGTGATGAAGACATCGTGTACGAACTCATCCCCGGCAGTGAAGGTCGTGCCTTCAAGACCGATGTCATGGCGAGCTCGCTTGGTTTTCGCAGTCCGGAACCAAGTCTTGCACCCGACGTACGACGGGTGGTCGTGCTTGGCGACTCCATCAGCTTTGGCAGTGAATTGCCTGCCCATACGGCCTTCCCTGATCTGCTGCGGCGGTCCCTGCAACACCGCGACGGCCGGTTTGACGTGCAGAACCTTTCGCTCAGCGGCTATGACACGTTGCAGGAAGTGGCTGTACTGAAGAGACATGGTGTCCCGCTTGATCCGCAGTTGGTGATCGTGGGCTTCTGCCTCAACGATACAGGCGTCGTGTCTGCCAATCTCGAATATCTGGAACGGATGCGCAGTTACGCGGAACGGCCGTGGCTGCTGTCAAGTCGACTTGGGCAGCTGATGCTGGTACTGCTTGATCGTCTGCAGGGTCGGCGATTCGAGGCGGCTGCCAACGATCCGGCCGTTTTTCGCGCACGCTTCCACGCACAGATCGATGCGATCGGGGCGGATGAACATGAACTGCGTGCACTGCTTGCGAACGCGGAAGAACGATTGCCGTCGGCCTGGTATCGGGATACAGACCGTGTGGGTCGTTTGCGACACGCCTTTGCCGAGCTTGCCCGACTGCGGGACGTCCATGGCTTTCGGGTGCTGATCGTGGTGTTTCCATGGCTGGAAACGGATCAGGAGGGGCGATATCCCCACCAGGTCGCCCACGCAGTCATTGCGCACGAAGCGATGCGGCTCCACTTGCCGGTGCTCGACCTGCTGGGCCCGTTCCAGCGTCGTGGGCTGGTTGATCTGCGCAACGACAGCGGCGACCCGGTCCATCCGGGCCCGGAGGGTCACGCAATGGCCAGCGATGCGATCGAGGGGTGGCTTTTGCGAGCGGACTGGCTGCGATCAAGGTGAGTGGCCCGGACCCGATGTGGCCAGATCGAACAAGCCAGAACCAGACAGGACCAAAAAAAAGAGACCCGGTGAGCCGGGCCTCTTTCTGTTGTGCGAGAAACGCGGAGTGTTTCAAACCTGACAAGCCGCAGAGGCGACTTGTCCGGAGGTGACCTAGAACTGGTTCATCGTATTGGCAGCTCCGCCCGCGAGCAGCGCCTTTTCGCCAAGGAAGTACTCCTTGTGGTCGTCGCCGATGTTGGAACCTGCCAGATCCTGGTGTTTCACGGACGCAAGATCCCTGCGGATTTCACGGCGCTGCACACCTTTCACATAAGCCAGCATGCCCATTGCCCCAAAGTAACCTTCGGAGAGCAGGTCAACACCCAGTGCGGTTTCATGATAGGTCGGCAGGGTGATCAGGTGATGGAAGATTCCAGCGTGGCGCGCAGCATCCGCCTGGAAATTCTGGATGAGACGATCCGCCTCCAGCGCCAGTTCGCTGTCGTCCAGCTTGATATCCATGAGTCCTTTTTCGAACTGTTTCGGATCGGGATAGGCACTGACGTCCTTGCCGGCAGCCTTCCATTCGCCATAGACCTGCTGGCGGAACTTGAGTGTCCAGTTGAAGGAGGGGGAGTTGTTGTAGACCAGCTTGGCTTCTGGCCGGACCTTGCGGATTTCGTCGACCATGGCACCGATCTGATTGAGGTTCGGGCTTTCGGTCTCGATCCACAGCAGGTCTGCACCGTGCTCAAGACTGGTGATGCAGTCGAGTACGACACGGTCGACGCCCGTGTTTTCCCGGAACGCATACAGACCATTGTCAAGCCGCTCCGGTTTGCACAGCACACCGTTCTGGTGAATGGTGATATCACCTTCCCTCAGTTCCGACAGGTTTTTTACGGGTGTTGCCTTGAGGAAGTCGCAGTACTTGTGTCCGAGGTCACCTGGCCGCTGGGCGACCGGAATCTTCTGCGTGAGGTCCGCACCCAGGGAATCGGTGCGAGCCACGATGATGCCGTTGTCGACACCCAGTTCAAGGAATGCGTAACGGATGGCATGCAGCTTGGAAACAAAGTCCTCGTGCGGAACGGTGACCTTGCCTGCCTGGTGGCCGCACTGCTTCGCGTCCGATACCTGGTTTTCGATCTGGATGGCACAGGCCCCGGCTTCGATCATCTTCTTGGCGAGCAGGTAAGTCGCTTCTTCGTTACCAAAACCGGCATCGATGTCGGCGATGATCGGCACGACGTGGGTCTGGAAATTGTCGATCTTCGCCATGATCTGCGTGACGTTGGCGCCTTTGGCCCGTGCTTCGTCGAGCTCTGCAAACAGATGTCGCAGTTCACGTGCATCGGCCTGTTTGAGGAACGTGTAGATCTCTTCGATCAAGGCTGGCACCGCCGTTTTTTCGTGCATGCTCTGGTCTGGCAGTGGGCCAAATTCCGATCGCAGGGCAGCGACCATCCAGCCCGACAGATAGATGTAACGCTTGTCGAGCGAGCCAAAGTTCTTCTTGACGGACATCATCGTCTGCTGGGCGACAAAACCGTGCCATGCACCGAGGGATTGAGTGTACTTGCCAGGATCCTTGTCATAGTCCGCCATGTCCTTGCGCATGATGTCGGCGGTATACCGGGCGATATCGAGACCGGTACGGAACCGGTTCTGCAAGCGCATGCGGGCAACAAAATCCGGTTTGATGGCCCGCCATTCGTGGCCTTTTTGCGTGAGCAGCCGGCGTACATCTTCAACGTGTTGTGAATAGGTCATGGGTGAATCCTCAGGTGGCCGGAAGAAAGGAGGCGCGCACTCTAACCCAACTTCGTTGGAATGAGCGGACACCAATACATTCTAGTATGGAATGTATCAAAAGCTGGCGGCATCCAGCTGGTGGCATCCAGAGTGTGCCGCTGCGTGCCAAACGTCTGCCGTGCGAAAGTCCCCTGATCAGGCAATTGCGTCTCGAAGTCGGCAGCCCCACAGTTCGTCATGGAACAATGCGCTGTTTGTACGGAGCGATGCACTTTTTTTTGCAGGGCGATGTTCCGGTGGGGGAGTTCAAGGTGGACGGGGCAGAGGGGGAGCACAGGGTGAAGTGGATCGATCCATATCCGGGTTTCGATTACCGACCGATGTCGGTCTCGATCGAGGCTGCCTACCAGCACGACAAGCTTGGTGCGTGCGGCATTGACTCCGGTGTGTTTGGAAACGATGCAGATCCGGCGTTTTTCATTGGCCTGGCCATTCATGCCGGTATAAACAGCGGAATCAGCGCCGAAGGCAATGTCAATCTGGCCCAGCACCTGGTGCAGCATCGACCGCTTGCCCTTGGCGAGTCCTTGACCGCCCTGGGTGGCATCACGGCGGTGCAACCGGTGCCCAGAGGGCGTGTGATCCACACGGTGGTTCGATTTGAAACGGCAGCTGGTGAAACCGTGATCGAGGCTTCCCGTCAGTCGCTCAAACCTCACCCTGGACCCGGCAAGCAGCGTGGCATCGGCGACCGACCGATCTCGTTGCTCGAAGATATTGACTCCTTGACCGCGGTGGCCGACTACGAACTCAACCCTGCGCAGGTCAAGGCTTATTCGTCCACGGGCAACAGCATCCACTACGAAGAAGAATCTGCACATCGCGCGGGATTCCGGGCGCCGATCATCGGTGGCGGCATGGGCGTGCACTACCTGACTGCCTGCCTGTGGTCGCAGCGTCCCGTTCGCACTCTTGTTGCACAGGTGCAATTCCGTCGACCCATCTTCTGGGATGACAGGCTTGCGGTAATCCACCGGCAGCTTGATCAGGACACACGGGTTCTGGGACTGCGGGTGCGAGGTAAGGCTGCCACGGAAATGTCGGTTCGCGAGCTGACGTTTTGACGCTGACACTATTTCATCTGGAGCGATCTTGGTATGGGTATTCAGTTCTCTGCGTGGCAGTTGACCGCGTTGACGGCGGTGTTGCTGCTCGCGTTTGCAGCGTCACTGGGCATGGCTTTCAATGTTGATGCCATCGCGCTGGCATATGGCACGACAAATTCTGCAGCGGGCCTGGTTGCATCAGCCGAACTTGGCGCCATAGCCACAGGCGTGCTGACGTTTGCCCGTTTTGCCGGCCGTTGGCCCACCCAGCGGATCTACACGTTTGGCATCGCACTGATCCTGGCCGGCAATCTGCTGTCGATGCTTGCATCGGACGTGTTTTCGCTGTTGTTGATGCGAATCCCCACGGGCCTCGCGCTGGGCGCCGTCTCGGCGACCAGCATGGCCACTGCGGCCAGATCGTCGGCGCCGGAAGCGACGTTTGGAGTGATCAACTCCGCTGTGGGAGCCATGGGCATGTTCATGGCCTATGTATTGCCTCGTGCACTGAACTGGCATGTGGAACTCAATGCACAGTCAGGCAGCAATGGCTGGACCTGGGATGAACTGGACGGGCTGTACCTCGTTTACGTTGTCTGTGGCTTGCTTGCGTTTGTCTTTGTTCGTGGCGTGCCTTCCGTGCATGACACCAGCCAGAAGTCTGCAGTCACCAGGCAGTCACCCGGGCGCATCGGCTGGATTGCCCTGCTGGCACTGGGGTTCATGTTTTTTGGGCATGGGTCGCTGGGTATTTTTCTGGTTCGTGTCGGGCGGGAGCTTGGTCTCTCCGGAACCACGATCGGTTACGTGTTCATGGTTGGCGCGCTGGTGGGCATCGCTGCCCCGCTGACAGCCGGTTTCATCGGTGCACGAATGAGACCGATGGTGCCCATGATCGTGATTGTCAGTGCACTGCTGATTGCCTGTTTCACCGTGGCAAGTACCACGACGGCCTGGCCTTTCTACATCGCGGCGCCACTGTTCGGAGCGTTGCCTACCGCCTTGCTGCCCATCCTGCTCGGTGTCCTGTCGCGTTTTGATTCAACCGGAACACTGGCGGGTGCCCATGCCGCCTTTGTCCTGCTGGGCGGAGCGGTGGCGCCGTTTGCCGGAGGTTATGTGCGTGATCTCGGTGACAGCTTTCTGCTGAACGGATACTTCGCCTGTGCCTGCATCGCGATCGGTTTTGTGTTCATGCTGCCGGTGCTGAGGTTCGATGGTGCCGCTTCCAGGCACCGAAGTGGATCGCCGCAGCCGTCACCAACCCGTTGAGAACCATGCCCAGTGCAACCATGGCAAACACCCACTCGACTGAAGTGACAAAAAAGTGCACACAAAGGGTTGCTCCACCAGCAGCCACCATGTAACGGATGAAGTTGGCGATCACGGGCCAGATGACGGTGCCTGCCCCCTGCGAGGCGAAGTAAAGTGCGAGACCCAGGCCCTGGAATGCAAACACAGGACCTGACAGATGCAGGTATTTTGCACCTTCCGTGGCGACTGCCGGATCACTGGTAAATACGCTCATCCACGCTTGCGGGAAAATCGCGAGAGTGATTCCGACAACACCGGTGATCGCAGCGGCGCTGAGTCCGCCGACAAAGGCAATTCTTTCGGCACGTGCAAGGCTCCGGTTGCCGATATTCATCCCGACTATGGCATTCATCGCCATGCCGAAGCCAAATACCATCGGTACCAGCAGGAATTCGAGACGGGCACCGATTCCATAACCGGCGACCGTCGCCGTGCCAAACGATACGATCAGTGCATTGATGGTCGATATGGTCAGGATCGTGAAAACAGGGGAAAACGCTGCCAGTGCGCCGACCCGGAGAATGTCCTTGAACAGGGTCCAGCGCAGCTGCAGATGCAAACGTGTCAGCCGCACAGGGTTGGTTGAGTACAGCAGCGTCCCCAGGGCGACCAGTGTCGTGAGGCTGCCCACGATGAGACTCGATATTGCGGCGCCCACCAATCCCAGCTTTGGCAGACCAAACCAGCCGAGGATGAGGCCCCCGGACAACGGTACCTGGAGGAAAGCGCTGACGATCATCAGGATGGCCGGGAAGCGCATGTTCCCGGTACCTCGTATGCAGCTTGTCGTGAGCGCGGAGCCCCAAATGACGACCGCACCACTGAACACGATGGCGCCATACTGCCACGCTTCTTCAAGCACCGGCCCTTCTGCACCCAGCATCTGCAGGGTGGAGTGTCCAAACAGCCAGAAGAGTGTCGCAAACAACGCACCCGCACAAACGACCAGTGCCAGCGCATGCCAGATGAGCGCGTTCGCCCTGGCGATGTCCCCACCGCCGAGCGCCCTGGCAATACTGCTCGTGGTCGCACCTCCAAACGATCCTCCGGCCAGCATCTGCACAAGCATGAATCCGGGAAAAATGAAGGCCATTGCTGCCAGGGATGTAGTGCCAAGCTGTCCGACGTACCAGACCTCGGTCATGTTCACACCTGCCTGGACGAGGAAGGCGAGTGCATTGGGCGCCGCCAGCGCAAGAAGGGTGGGCAGGATCGGTCCCTCGAGGAACAACCTTCGGGTGTTTGCAGCGTCCATTGCTCGCAGTTTACGCCGGAAGGGTGGCGCAGGTTAAACTGGGATGATGCACAGACTGACACTCTTGGAACGGCTCAAGCTGATTGACTGGCGGGTGATGCTGGGAGCTGTTGTCACCCTTGGCTGGATTACCGGCGGAGTGTTCTACTTCCATCTCCAGCCCGGCAACCTGCGTGAGATGCAGATCGATGAACTCGGTGGCTTTCTGGAAGGAGCGTTTGCCCCGCTGGCCTTCATGTGGCTGGTCATCGGCATGTTCATCCAGCAGAAAGAGCTTGCTGACAACACGGAAGTGATGCGTCAGTCGATGCTGCAGGCGCAACAGCAGGCCGAGGCCATGGCAGCGATGGAAATCAACGCGCGCCAGGAAGCCTTTTTCAAGATTGCCGACAACGTCAAGCGGCAGTTGGGGATGATCAATGCGATGCAGTACATTTCTGCGTACGGCGGCTCGGAAGGGAACATCGTTTCCGATGAACGAATCCGCGAGCTGTTGCACGCGATGTCCCTCGGTGACAGCGAGGTGTTTGTCCGTGAATTCATTTCCAACACCATGCCGTTGCGGGATCGACGTGCGTATGTTTTTTATGGCACGGACATCCGCAGAAAACACTCGATGAACTTTCGCCATACGTTCGAACGTCTGCTGGCGCTGGCGGGCCGATGTGATGATGACGGGTTGATCAGCGGTACAGTGACCAATACAGGATTCGGGCTGTTCTACAATTCGCTGCTTGAACATGAACCCGCGGCGCCTGCGCTGTCCACGGAATCGGTGCTGAACCCTATGGAAGAAGCAGTCAATCAGGCCATCGGGAGATAGCCCGCCATCATGTCCAGTCTTGATTATGGTCTCGATTATTCCGACATTCGCGACCAGGTGCGTCGTATCTGTGGCGGGTTTCCTGGCAACTACTGGCAGGAGCTGGATGAAAAGGCCGAGTACCCGCACGCGTTTGTCGATGCGCTGACCCAATCGGGTTATCTCGCGGCGCTCATCCCCGAGACTTATGGCGGGGCAGGGCTGCCCTTGCGGGCTGCGTCGGTGATTCTCGAGACCATCCATGCGAGCGGCTGTTCGGCAGCAGCCTGTCATGCCCAGATGTACACGATGGGTACGGTGTTGCGTTATGGCTCGAATGAACAGAAAGCGAAATATCTGCCCGACATTGCGTCCGGCACCCTGCGACTGCAGGCATTCGGGGTCACCGAGCCCACCACCGGTTCCGATACGACCCAGCTGAAGACACGCGCCGACAAGCGTGGTGATACCTATGTCGTCAATGGCCAGAAAATCTGGACCAGCCGGGCACTGCAATCGGATCTCATGCTGCTGCTGGCACGCACGACGCCGGTTGACCAGGTCAGGAAACGCACCGAGGGTCTGTCCACCTTTCTCGTGGACCTGCGCGAGGTGCGTGGCAAGGGCTGCGAGATTCGGCCCATCAAGACCATGATCAACCACAACACCACCGAAGTCTTTTTCGACAACATGGTGATTCCGGCGGACTCACTGGTGGGTGAGGAGGGCCGGGGGTTTCACAACATCCTGGCTGGCATGAACGCCGAGCGTGTACTGATCGCCTCCGAAGCGCTCGGCGATGGTCGTTATTTCCTGAACCGTGGAGTCGACTACGCCAAGGAGCGATCCGTGTTTGGCAATCCCATTGGCAAGAACCAGGGTGTCGCCTTTCCGCTGGCGACTGCCTACGCACAACTGGAAGCGGCAGAAATGATGGTGCGCAAGGCCGCCGCGCTGTACGACAGCGGTCAGGATTGTGGTGAAGCGGCGAACATAGCCAAGTTCCTGGCGTCGGAAGCAGCCTGGTACGCTGCGGATCAGACGTTCCAGACCTTTGGTGGTTTTGCGTTTGCGAGCGAGTACCACATCGAGCGGAAGTGGCGTGAAGTGCGATTGTGGCGAACGGCACCGATCTCGAACAACATGGTGCTCAATTTCGTGGCGCAGAACGTATTGGGTTTGCCGCGCAGCTACTGAAACTGCGCAGTCAACACAAGCAGGCCGGTTACCGGTTCTTGTGGAGCTTGCGTTTCACGGCCAATGCCAGCAGCCCGGCCAGGACCAGAAGCAATGGCAGAAGATGTTGCGGCTCGCCGATCTGGTGCAGAACCGAATTCGACAAGCTGCCATGACCTTCGTGCGCGAATCCGGATAGCGGGTACGCAGTCAACAACGCCCAAGCTGTTCGCCGCATGATCAACCCCTGAGAAAAGCCCGATGTTAGTCCCGATCCGGGATCGTTGCCAGCAGTCGTGCAATACCCGGTCAACGCCCGCGAAACGCCCGCGCAACACCAGCCCAGGGTCCGCGGTGACGGCCTTCTCACGCCTGCACACGGAGGTTCTTCGGTCGGTGGAATTTACAGGTCCGGACGGCATCGGTAGACTGCCATTTTTGTGGGGTCCAAAAAATGTTGAGAATCGCGAGCGAAGCGCTCACATTCGATGATGTTCTTCTCCTTCCAGCCTACTCAGACACGCTCCCGTCCGAAACCCTGCTAGAAACCCGCCTGACGCGACAGATCAGTCTGAACATTCCTCTTGTCTCTTCGGCAATGGATACCGTCACCGAGTCCAGACTCGCGATTGCCATCGCCCAGGAAGGTGGAATCGGCATCGTCCACAAGAACATGCCGATCGAACAGCAGGCCCGTGAGGTGCAGGCGGTCAAGAAGTTCGAATCGGGCATCATCCGGGATCCGGTCACGATTCACCCGGATCAATCCGTACGCCAGTTGCTCGAGTTGACGATGGAGCGCTCCATCTCCGGTGTGCCCGTTGTTGAAGGGTCACAACTGGTTGGCATCATCACCAGCCGCGATGTCCGCTTCGAAAAGAACTTTGAAGCAAGGGTTCGTGATGTCATGACCCCACGGGATCGACTGGTGACAGCAAAAGAAGGCACCAGCTTCGATGAAATCACCGCGCTGCTGCACAAGCACCGGATCGAAAAAGTGTTGTTGGTGAACGATGATTTCGAGCTCACCGGGATGGTGACAGTCAAGGACATCAACAAGGCCCGCCGCTTCCCGAACGCCTGCAAGGATGACGAGGGAAGACTGCGGGTGGGCGCCAGTGTGGGCACAAGTCAGGATACCGAAGCGCGTGTGCACGCGCTTGTCGAAGCCGGGGTCGACGTGCTGGTGGTTGACACGGCGCATGGCCACTCCCGCAAGGTGCTGGACCGTGTGCGGTGGATCAAGCAGTGTTATCCGAACATGAGTGTCATCGGTGGCAACGTCGCCACGGCAGACGGTGCGAAGGCACTGATCGACGCCGGGGTGGATGCGGTCAAGGTGGGTATCGGTCCGGGATCAATCTGCACGACGCGCATTGTGACAGGCATCGGCGTACCGCAGATCACTGCAGTGGCGGAAGCTGTTGCGGTTGCCCTTGAAGAAGACATACCGGTGATCGCCGACGGTGGCATCCGGTATTCCGGTGATATCGCCAAGGTCATCGCAGCCGGTGCCAGCGCGGTGATGATCGGTGGACTGCTGGCGGGTACGGACGAAGCACCTGGAGAAGTTGAACTGTTCCAGGGCCGCACTTACAAAGCCTATCGTGGCATGGGCTCGCTGGGAGCCATGTCCGGTGTGAACGGTTCGAGCGACCGTTACTTTCAGGAGCCTGAAGGAGATGCACGAAAGTTCGTTCCTGAAGGGATCGAAGGTCGTGTTCCGTATCGGGGACCGATTGGTCCGATCGTTCACCAGCTGATGGGTGGGCTTCGCGCAGCGATGGGTTATACCGGGTGTGCCAACCTCGATGAAATGCGGACGCGTCCGCAGTTTGTTCGGATCAGTGGTGCAGGTATTGCCGAAAGTCATGTGCATGACGTTTCGATTACCAAAGAAGCTCCCAATTATCCCTTGAGTTGAACGGCACGTGACCAAGCAGGACCTTCATGCCCAGCGGCTTCTGATCGTCGATTTCGGCGCGCAGTACACCCAGTTGATCGCGCGCAGAATCCGCGAGGCCGGGGTGTATTGCGAGATCCACCCGTTTGACATGCCGGACGAAGCAGTTCGTGCCTTTGCGCCCAGGGCCATCATCCTCTCTGGCGGTCCGGAGTCTGTCACAGAGCAGTACACGCCACGCGCGCCGCAGGCGGTTTTCGAACTGGGTGTGCCCATCCTTGGCATCTGTTACGGCATGCAGACGATGGCTGCCCAACTGGGCGGAAAAGTCGAAAGCAGCGCGGTCAGGGAATTTGGGCATGCACAGATTCACAAGGAAGCGGACAGCGCACTCTTCATCGGCATGGAATTTTCGGCCACCAACACCTTGCCGGTCTGGATGAGCCATGGTGACAAGGTGGTCAGTCTGCCTCCGGGTTTCACCTGCATTTCCAGCACACCCAGTGCGCCCATTGCGGCAATGGCTGATCCTGTCCGCC
Source organism: Pseudomonadales bacterium (assembly GCA_041752315.1). Taxonomy (GTDB): domain Bacteria; phylum Pseudomonadota; class Gammaproteobacteria; order Pseudomonadales; family Azotimanducaceae; genus SYFY01. Next base: position 185,339 of record JBGSHJ010000049.1, on the reverse strand, counting down.
AATGGTTCGGCGTGCAGTTTCACCCGGAAGTCACACACACACGGGATGGACATCGCCTGCTGGCCAATTTCGCCCGGAACATTGCGGGGTGTGACGGTCTGTGGACTGCCAGCAACATCGTCGAGGACGCCATCGCCCAGATCCAGCGACAGGTGGGCTCGGACCGGGTGCTCCTTGGACTCTCGGGCGGTGTGGACTCGAGTGTGGTGGCGGCGCTGCTTTCACGCGCGATTGGCAACCAGCTGACGTGTGTGTTTGTCGATAACGGGCTGCTGCGCAAAAACGAGCGGCAGGAAGTGGAAGCCGCGTTTTCGCCCACCAATACCCTGGCGCTCGATCTGGTCGTGGTGGATGCCGCAGATGAATTCATGGACGGTCTGGCGGGTGAGAGTGATCCGGAAGCCAAGCGGAAAATCATTGGTGGAACGTTCATCGACGTCTTTGAACGTGAAGCCGGCAAGCTGGCGGATGTGAAGTGGCTGGCGCAGGGAACGATCTACCCAGATGTCATTGAAAGTGCCGCCAGCAAGTACGGCAAGGCGCATGTGATCAAGTCGCATCACAACGTTGGTGGGCTACCGGCGCGCATGCAACTCAAGCTGGTCGAGCCTTTACGGGAACTGTTCAAGGACGAAGTGCGCCGTATCGGTGTTCATCTCGGCCTGCCGGATGCACTGGTCTATCGGCATCCTTTTCCAGGTCCGGGACTTGGTGTGCGCATCCTTGGTGATGTCACGCGCGAGGCTGCTGCGGTGCTCCGCGAAGCCGATGCGATTTTCATCGCCGAACTGCGTGCAGCGGGTTGGTACGACAAGGTGAGCCAGGCCTTTGCAGTGTTCCTGCCGGTCAAGTCGGTTGGTGTGGTCGGTGATGCGCGTCGTCATGCACCGGTGATCGCACTGCGCGCCGTGGAGACCACGGACTTCATGACCGCGCATGTCGCGCGCCTGCCGTTCGAACTCATCGAAAAAGTGGCCAACCGCATCGTCAATGAAATCGCTGGTGTGTCACGGGTGGTGTACGACGTGTCCAGCAAGCCGCCAGCTACCATCGAGTGGGAATGACCGATGAGCAGTGGATGCTCCGGGCGCTCGATCTGGCTCGCCAGGCAGCGGAGCGCAACGAAGTGCCGGTTGGCGCGGTGGTGGTCAGTGCTGCAGGCGAGTTGCTGGGAGAAGGTTTCAACCAGCCGATCACCAGTTCGGACCCGACGGCGCATGCTGAAATGGTTGCACTGCGCGCGGCGGCGGTCTGCACTGCGAACTATCGTCTGCCAGGTTCGACCATTTTCGTGACACTCGAGCCATGCCTCATGTGCGCTGGTGCGTTGATTCATGCTCGTGTCCAGCGGCTTGTCTATGCGGCACCCGAGCCAAAAGCAGGCGCGGTGGTATCGGCATTCCAGGTACTTGGTGCATCGCGATTGAACCACCAGGTCCGCGTTGAATCCGGTGTGCTTGCGGAGCAGTCGACTCATCTGCTGCAGCGCTTTTTCGCCGCGAGGCGTCAGGCAGGCAGTGGCAAACAGGCGAGGAGCGATTCGGAGTGAATGTATTGATGCAGTTTGAAGGGCGGCCCGCGTTTTCTGCCTTTCGGCTGGGCAAGTTTGCCGCGCGATTGGGCATTGCGCCTGATCTGTTGTACGCCGAGTACATCCATCTCCTCGCGGTTGAAGAGGATCTTTCGCCTGCGTCGGCACAACTGGCAGCCCGGTTGCTGGAATATGGACCACTCGTGGACATGCCAAAGCGCAAAGGAGTCTGTGTTGGCGTGGTTCTGCCCCGCCTGGGAACCATTTCACCCTGGTCGAGCAAGGCGACCGACATTTTCAGGATTACCGGACTGGCAATGGTGCACCGTGTCGAACGAGGTGTGCGCTGGTTTGTCAGGGACGATGCTGCAATATCCGATTTCAGTCCGCTCTATGATCGCATGACTGAACGCTGGGCGGGTGATGGGGAATTTGGTGATCTGCTGCTGGAAGCAACACCAAAACCATTGTCATTCGTGTCGCTGGGAGAGGATGGCCTGGGAGCATTGCGCCAGGCAAACAAGGTGTTGGGTCTGGCGCTGTCCGAAGACGAGATCGACTACCTGCATACGGCCTATCGGCAGCTGCAGCGTGATCCGACGGATGTCGAGCTGATGATGTTTGCGCAGGCAAACTCGGAACATTGCCGGCACAAGATCTTCAATGCCGATTGGGTCGTTGATGGCGAACCACAGGATCGTTCCCTTTTTGACATGATTCGCAACACACACAAGGCGATCAACGGCAGGGGCGTGCTGTCGGCGTACCGCGACAACGCGGCGGTCATCGAAGGGTTCACGGAGGACCGGCTTTTCATTGAAGGGGGCAGTGGTCGATATCGATTTCATCAAGAACCTGTGCACGTCCTCATGAAGGTCGAGACACACAACCACCCCACCGCGATATCACCTTATCCCGGTGCGGCCACCGGCTCTGGTGGTGAAATTCGCGACGAAGGTGCCGTCGGTCGTGGCTCCAAACCCAAGGCTGGTCTGACCGGCTTTACCACTTCGCATCTGAACATTCCCGGTTTTGGTCAGCCGTGGGAAATGAATACCGGCAAACCCGACCACATGGTTTCAGCGCTTGATATCATGACCGATGGCCCACTGGGTGCAGCGGCGTTCAACAACGAATATGGCCGTCCCGCGCTGACGGGTTACTTTCGGACCCTGGAAATCCTCGATGCAAATCAGTCCCTGCGCGGTTATCACAAGCCGGTGATGATCGCCGGTGGTGTTGGCATGGTGCGAGCCGAACATGTGGAATCTCTTCCATTTCCATCAGGGACTGCGCTGGTCGTACTAGGCGGCCCGGCAATGCTCATCGGCCTGGGTGGGGGAGCCGCGTCCAGTGTTGATGCCGGCAGCAGTCACAGCGCGCTGGATTTTGCCTCTGTTCAGCGTGACAACGCCGAGATGGAGCGTCGCTGTCAGGAAGTCATCGATGCCTGTATCGCGCTGGGCCCCGACAATCCGGTACTGCTCATTCACGACGTAGGTGCTGGCGGGTTATCCAACGCGTTGCCGGAACTGGTCAAGGATGCCGCAGCAGGCGGTCGATTTGACCTGCGGGCAATACCCAATGCGGATCGTGGCATGGCACCCCTCGAAATCTGGTGCAATGAAGCACAGGAGCGGTATGTCCTGGGTGTACGCCGCGATGCACTCGCGTTGTTCCAGGCGATCTGCGAGCGCGAGCGCTGCCCGCATGCCGTAGTCGGAGAAGCTACCCGTGACAGGCACCTGCACGTTACGGATCCGGAACTGGGCGACACACCGGTAGACCTGCCGATGAATGTGCTGTTTGGCAATGCACCCAAAATGACCCGCCGTTATGTGACTGCTGCAACACCGGTCAAGCCACTGGTGTTGCCTGAACTTCCCCTCGCCGAGCTGATCGGCAGGGTTCTGCGTTTCCCGGCGGTGGCCAGCAAGAAGTTCCTGATCACCATTGGCGATCGCAGTATCACGGGTCTCGTGGCACGCGAGCAGATGGTGGGTCCATGGCAGGTTCCGGTTGCTGATGCAGCGGTCACCCTGGCCGGCTACCACACCTTGCATGGAGAGGCGTTTGCCATGGGCGAACGCTCACCCCTGGCACTGATCAATGCAGCGGCTTCTGCACGAATGGCCGTTGCGGAAGCGCTGACCAATCTGTGGAGTGCCGATGTCATCGCGCACGAACGTGTTGTTCTGTCGGCCAACTGGATGGCCGCCGCCGGCAGCGGGCAGGAAGACCAGGCCCTGCATGAAGCGGTGCACACGATTGGTCAGGAGTTCTGCCCCGCGCTGGGCATCGCCATTCCGGTTGGCAAGGACAGTCTGTCGATGCGAACCCGCTGGGCCGACAAGGAAGTCATTGCACCCATGACGCTGATTGTCTCGGCCTTTGCCCCCGTCGATGATGCGTCCGTCACGTTGACGCCGCAGTTGCAGCGCCTGCCGGGAAGTTGTCTCCTCCTCATCGCGTGCTCGGCAGAACAGCGACTGGGGGGCAGTGTACTGGCCCAGGTGGTGTCCCAGGTGGGCAGTGAATCCCCCGATGTCGAGGCGGCCGATCTTGTGTCACTGCTGTCGTTCATCGATGCCGCCAGACACCAGCGTGACTTGCTTGCGTATCACGATCGCAGTGATGGCGGACTGCTGGCTACCTTGCTGGAAATGTCGTTTGCCGGTCGGGTTGGCGTGGACCTGCATGTTTCCGGCGACCTGCTGCCGGGACTGTTCAACGAAGAAATCGGCATCGTCATCCAGGTTTCTGACGAACGGTCCGGACCACTCATGGCAGCAGCGCGGGCGGCAGGTCTGCACGCGAGCCTTGTCGGCACGGTTCGGGATGATGAGTTGGTGATCGTTCATCATGAGGGAACGGCAGTCCATCGGAGCACGCGGGGTGCTCTTGAACAGATCTGGGCCGAAACCAGCTATCGCATCCAGCGCCAGCGTGATGATGAAGATTGCGCCGACGAAGAATTTGCTTCGATTGTCCGTCCTTCCATTGGTCTCTCGGCAAAGCCGACGTTTGATCCGGCTAAAGCACCGGTGGTGCTGAGCGGGAGACCTGCGATCGCGATTCTCCGTGAGCAGGGTGTGAACGGGCATATGGAGATGGCTGCAGCGTTCGATCGTGCCGGTTTTGCACCGGTGGACGTCCACATGTCGGATCTGCTCACGGGAAGGGTCAGTCTCGACACCTTCCCGGCATTGGCGGCCTGTGGCGGATTTTCTTACGGTGACGTGCTGGGTGGCGGTGGTGGCTGGGCAAAGTCACTGCTCTTTCATGCAACGCTCGGTGATCAATTTGCCGAATTCGTTCGTCGTGACCGACTGGTGCTGGGTGTCTGCAATGGTTGCCAGATGATGGCGCAGCTCAAATCGCTGATCCCTGGTGCGGAACACTGGCCACGTTTTGTTACCAATCGATCCGAACGCTTCGAGGCACGGACGGTGCAGCTGCGCATCAACGATGTGCGCTCGCCATGGCTCGATGGCATGCAGGGCAGCGTGCTGCCGGTTGCCGTGGCACACGGAGAGGGCAGGGCTGAGTTTTTTTCCCCAGCCGACGTCGAAGCCCTGAAACAGGACGGGCAACTGGCCATGCAGTACGTGGATACGGATCTTGAAGTGACGATGCAGTACCCCTTCAATCCTAACGGTGCCATCGAGGGGCTCGCCGGCCTGACTGCCGCTGACGGCCGTGTGCTGATTCTCATGCCACATCCCGAGCGTGTATTCAGATCCGTACAGAACTCGTGGCGTGATCCGAGCTGGGGTGAAGAAGGGCCATGGCTGAGACTTTTTCGCAATGCCAGAGTGGCTCTGGACAGGTAGCGCCCGACCAGCAGCGCTGACGCAGCGTCGAAGGAACTACCGCGGAGGCTTGGCCAGCGGGCGAACAATGTCCAGTGCGCGTGGCTTGAACACCCCCTTTTGTCGATCGGCGAAGTAGAACTTCAGCGTATCGGTGACTACGGGAAAAGCCAGCTGGTCCCAGGGGATCTCATCCTCTCCAAGCAGTTTGACGTCCAGCGACTCGCTACCCGCCGAAAAACCGGGGTTGATCATCTCAGCCCTGAAGAAGCAGTAGATCTGGTTGATATGCGGCAGGCTGAACATCGTGTACAGCTCGATGATGTCGACGGCCGCACAAGCTTCTTCGAAGGTTTCCCGCACAGCACCGGCAGCGGCTGTTTCTCCATTCTCGAGAAAGCCTGCAGGCAGGGTCCAGAAGCCATGTCGAGGCGCGATGGCCCGCTGGGCAAGCAGTACCTTGTCTTCAAAGGTGACGAGACAGCCTGTCACCACACGGGGGTTCTGATAATGGATCGTGCCGCAACGATCGCAGACATAACGCGGTCGGCTGTCACCCGCCGGGATTCGCGATGCCACGGGGTTGCCACACTGGCTGCAGAAGTTCATGTCCTCATTCTAATGCCATCGGTCCACGGGCGGCGCGGACGTTTTTCGCCCGAACTCGAGCGGAATGGATGAGCTGGACAACGGCGCCCGCCGGCGGACCGTCAGATCAATGCGGTGGTCGCTTCATGGGAATGACATCCGCCTTGCGCGGTTTGGCCTCGGGTATTGCACCGTCCCCGATCGCATCTTCAGGCTTCAGGAAGCAGCGGTTCAGTTCGGCGAGTTTCCAGCACATCATTTCCGACAGCCGGATGGTGGCTGCCATTGGCGAACGTGCACGCTGACGCTCCATGTCGATCTGGAACGCGAGACCCTTGAGCCGCTGGCGCTTCAGCGGATCGATCTGTCCGTCGATCACAGCTTCGGTCAGCCGCTTGCGCAGGCTTTCCAGAGCCTTCGGATCGTGACGTGCCAAATCCACCAGGACATCAAACTCTGGCAGTTCTCTCATGGTCTTTCGAACTCGTTGTACTTCCGTGATCAGGTACTATGCGGATGCGGATCAGGTGAATGATACGAGTGATCTGTAAAGCTTTTGTGAGTTCCGCGCGGATGTGTGCAGCGGCTTTTTGGTCCGGCTGCACCATTGGACAATGGGTTGGCGGGGTTGATGGGATGGATGGAAGGGGAGGTCTGGATGTTGATGAGTCTGGGGAGTCAACGGGTCCGTGCCAGGGGTGCGTTTTATGTTGCCGACAGCGCCAGGGTGATTGGCAATGTACTGCTTGAGGAAAACGCGAGTGTCTGGTTTGGTGCCGTCATTCGTGGTGACAACGAACTGATCACCATTGGTGAAAACACCAATGTGCAGGATGGTGCCGTGCTGCACACCGATCCTGGTTTTCCGTTGACGTTGGGCAGCAACGTGACCATCGGGCATATGGCGATGCTGCATGGGTGTCAGGTGGGCGAAGGCTCCCTGATCGGCATAGGCGCAGTGGTGCTGAATGGGGCAAAAATCGGACGCAACTGTCTGATCGGGGCCAAGGCACTGGTCACCGAAGGCAAGGAAATTCCTGACAATTCCATGGTGGTGGGTGCACCGGCCAGGATCGTTCGCACCTTTACCGATGAACAGGCAGCAGCGCTCCTGCGCAACGCCCGTCACTATGTGCGCAATGGTCAACGTTTCAGTACGGAACTCGAGATACAGGAGCAGGCTGATGCGTGGCAAGGCTGAGTCTCTGCCTGCCATCGGGACACCGGGTGCAAGACGAAACACCCGAGTGCTGATGCTGGGCTCTGGTGAGCTCGGCAAGGAAGTCGTGATCGAGCTGCAGCGTCTTGGAGTGGAGACAATCGCCGTGGATCGATACCCGGGCGCGCCTGCGATGCAGGTGGCGCACCGATCTCATGTCATCAGCATGCAGGATGGCGAGGCGCTGCGCCGTGTCATCGAAGCCGAGCAACCCGATCTCATCATTCCTGAAATCGAAGCCATTGCAACGGGCACACTGGTCGAACTGGAAGATGAAGGTTTTCACGTCATTCCGACGGCGCGTGCTGCCCGGCTGACAATGGACCGGGAAGGCATTCGCCGGCTGGCCGCGGAGCAGTTGGGAGTGAGGACCTCGCGATACGAGTTTGCCGATAGCGAGATTGCGTTCCATCAGGCTGTGTCGCGCATAGGAACGCCCTGTGTAGTCAAGCCGGTGATGTCCAGTTCCGGCAAAGGCCAATCGACCGTGAAGACACCGGCATCTGCTGGCGCCGCCTGGACATTTGCTCAAGCCGGGGCAAGAGGCGGTGTTGGCACGCGCAAGGTGATCGTCGAGGGATTTGTGGATTTTGACTACGAAATCACGCTGCTCACTGTTCGCCATGTGGGCGGTACGAGTTTCTGCGCACCCATTGGTCACAGGCAGGAGCGTGGTGACTATCGGGAATCCTGGCAACCACAGGCCATGAGTAGGGTGGCGCTGGCGGAAGCCGAGCGGATCGCCCGTCTCGTGACCGATGAACTCGGTGGCAGGGGCCTCTTTGGCGTCGAATTTTTTGTCAAGGGTGAAACAGTGTACTTCAGCGAAGTCAGTCCGCGCCCGCATGACACCGGCATGGTGACCATGATCAGTCAGGATCTTTCGGAGTTTGCGCTGCATGCCAGAGCCGTGCTTGGCCTGCCTGTTCCCAACATCAGAACTCGGGGGCCTGCTGCTTCCTCCGTGCTGCTGGTTGAAGGGCACTCCCAGGATGTTGTCTTCCATGATCTGTCCGCTGTGCTGGAAGAACCCGACACCCAGGTTCGCCTGTTTGGCAAGCCGGCGGTCGAAGGTGAACGACGCATGGGGGTCGTCCTGGCACTGGGGAATTCCGTCGAAGAGGCTCGTCGGCGTGCAAACGACGCCGCGGCCAAAGTGAAATTTGATCTGCAATGATGCAACCCGATGAAACTGCCGCCCCGGCCATCACGCTGACGGCAGCCCAGGAGTACACCCGTACCCTCGAAGGTGTGCTGGTAGTTTCCGTCGAGCAGGCCGTTGCCGCGCCCCTCTGCACATCGCGTCTGGCTGAAGCAGGCGCGCGGGTCATCAAGATCGAAAGGCCCGAAGGTGACTTTGCGCGTGATTATGACAAGTCGGCGGCCGGTGTCAGCGCCTATTTTGTCTGGCTGAATCGTGGCAAGGAATCGGTCTGCCTCGACCTGAAACAACCCGCTGATGCCCGACTGCTCGCAGGCCTGATCGCAAAGGCAGATGTATTTGTGCAGAACCTTGCTCCGGGTGCGCTGGCCCGATTGGGTTTTGCAAGCCCTGCGTTGCGCGTGCGCCATCCGGGGTTGATCACCGTTGACATCACCGGTTATGGCGATACGCCGGAAGTTGCGCATCTCAAGGCGTACGATCTGCTGGTGCAGAGCGAGAGTGGACTTGCATCCATCACCGGCAGCCCTGATGCACCCGGTCGCGTCGGTGTGTCGGTTTGTGATATTGCTTGTGGCATGAACGCGTTTGCCGCAGTTCTGCAGGCACTGCTGACAAGACAGCAGACAGGTCGGGGTCGTGGCATCGAAGTTTCACTGTTTGATGCGATTGCTGACTGGATGGCCGTGCCACTCCTGCAGTTTGAAGGTGGACTTGAGCCGAAGCGGGTGGGACTGAATCACCCCACCATCGCACCGTACGGTGCTTACCAGACCCGTGATGGCAGGCAGGTCGTGTTTTCCGTTCAGAACCAGCGGGAATGGCAACGTTTCTGTGCTGCCGTCCTGCAGCGCCCCGGTTTGAGCGCGGATCCTCGTTTTGTGGACAACACCGCCAGGTTGCGGCATCGGAAGCAGCTGGACTCGATCATCTCCGGAGTGTCCGGTTCCTTGTCAGGCTCTGCGCTGTGTGAACGCCTGCGCGCAGGGGACATTGCCTTCGGCTCACTGAATTCTCTTGCCGATCTGGCGCTGCATCCGGCCCTGCGACGCCATCAGCAGCCGGTTGGGACTGGCGAGGTGCAACTGGTAGTCCCACCTGTCCGGATTGAAGGTGAGTCAACCCGACGAAGTGCACCCATTCCAGATCTCGACGCCAATGGCAAAGCCATTCGCGCCGAGTTTGGAACACCCGCGAAAGATCAGCAGGCACCAGACCAGTAGGTGTTGGACCCGTAGGGGTCAGATCAGTAGGCGTTGGCGCGACGTGGTTGGCCCCTGCCTGCAGGACGGGATGCCGAGTTGCCGTGACTGCGTCGTTGTTGCCCTGAAGTACCGGGTCTGGAGTGACGCACCGGTTCTGACGGCTCTCGCGGCGGATTTGCACTTGGCTCATATCCGGGAATCACCACCCGTTCGAGCCGGGTCTTCAGCAGCTTCTCGATGTCCTTCAGCAAGCCGAGTTCCTCGGAACAGACCAGTGAAAGGGCTTCTCCCTCTTCACCTGCCCGTGCGGTTCTGCCGATCCGGTGAACGTAGTCTTCGGGAATGTTTGGCAGTTCAAAGTTGACCACGTGGGGCAGTTTGTCAATATCCAGGCCGCGGGCGGCGATATCCGTTGCCACCAGGACACGGACCTTGCCGGCCTTGAAATCAGCCAGCGCCTTGGTACGAGCCCCCTGGGACTTGTTGCCATGGATGGCGGCGGCGGTCAGGCCGTCCTTCTCCAGCTGTTCGGCAAGTCGGCTGGCACCGTGTTTGGTCCGGGTGAAAACCAGCACCTGACGCCAGTTTTCACTGCCGATCCGGTGAGACAGCACTTCACGCTTGCGGGCCTTGTCCACGAGCTGGACTGTCTGCGTCACTCGCTCGGCCGTCTGGTTTCGGGCAGCGACCTGTATTTCCACAGGATCGTTCATGAGTTCATGGGCAAGCTCGCGAATCGAGTCGGAAAACGTGGCGGAAAACAGCAGGTTCTGTCGCTGGGTGGGCAGCAGCTTGAGCACCTTTCTGATATCGCGGATGAAACCCATGTCGAGCATGCGATCGGCTTCATCCAGTACCAGGGTTTCCACTGCACGCAGGTCGATCGTCCGCTGCGTGACATGATCGAGCAGTCGTCCCGGTGTCGCGACCACTATGTCGGTGCCACGGTTGAGCGCTTCGATCTGCGGACGGATGCTGACCCCACCAAAGATCACAGCGGTACGCAGTGACAGGTATCGGCCATAGGTTCGGAAACTCTCGCTGACCTGTGCAGCCAGTTCTCTGGTCGGAACCAGAATCAGCGCTCTGGGCGTGCGTTTGAGCGGCCGACCGGCACGCAATCGCTGGAGCAGAGGCAGTGCAAAACCGGCGGTTTTGCCGGTACCTGTCTGGGCGCCGGCGAGCAGGTCGCGGCCTGCGAGTACGACAGGAATGGCCTGCAGCTGGATTGGGGTGGCTGTGGTGTAGCCGGATTCAGCCAGCGCACGCAGCAAATCGGACTCGAGACCGAGTTCGTTGAAAGACATTAAAAAACTTCTCCTGGAGTGCCCCGCAAGCAGATGTTTTATCGCTTGTCGGTGAGGGGCAGGCAGTCTGGGTGGTTCCGGTTCGCTGTGGTCTTGCGCCACTCTTGCGCCACAAGGATTGCTTGGGCAGGTTCTGAAAGCAGCGACTACGGATGACCCCATCCTGTTGTGGGTATGCAAATTGAGCAGATTACCGGGTGGCATGATTGCCGGCCCCGATCGTCGAACAACCACCGAAGGATGATCGACCGGCGCACTCTAACAGCACCGGCCTGCGTTTACCAAACGAAGATGCCGAAAAACGTGCTCCCGTCGTCAGCCCGAGGTGGCTGTCACCACGAAGCTGATATTTCTGTTTCGGCAGCATCGGCCTGCCTTGTGCGTCATCCGACCTGCGGCTATAGTCCTTTCAGTCTCACAAGTTGCCGGCATCGTGCCCCAATCGTCATTGTTTCCTGTCACGCTGAACCTCCTGCTGCTGCCGGCCTAGCCGGCAATATCCTGTTTCCCCATGGGCGTACGCCCAACCCTGAAAAAACCCGAACAGCGACAGACAAGGCAACTTGTACTCATGGCCTGCGACAACAGATGCTGGCCTGACAATCGAGAGGACCGGACATGAACGACCAAGGTCATTCCACCAACCGCGGCATCCAGAAGATGCCGTTCCAGAAGTATCGGCGTTTCCAGCCGATCGAACTGCCTGACCGTCAGTGGCCTTCGCGCAGCATTTTGCGTGCGCCGCGCTGGTGCAGCGTCGATCTGCGTGATGGCAATCAGGCGCTGGTCGATCCAATGAATGTCGAAGAAAAGCTGCGCATGTTCGAACTCCTGCTGGAAGTCGGGTTTGCCGAAATTGAAGTTGGCTTTCCCGCGGCATCACAGCCCGATTTCGACTTCATTCGACGGATCATCGACGAAGGACGAATTCCGGAAGGTGTTGCCATCCAGATCCTGTGTCAGGCACGGGAAGAGTTGATTGCGCGCAGCGTCGAGGCCCTGCAAGGCGCCAGGAAGGTGATCTTCCATCTCTACAATTCGACTTCCGAGTTGCAAAGGCGCGTGGTCTTCAACCTGGACCGAAAAGGCATCATCGATCTGGCCCTGGCGGGCACCCGGCTGGTGAAACAAGGTCTGGCATCGTTTGATGCCGACGTTACCTTCGAGTACTCACCCGAGAGCTTCACCGGCACGGAACTCGATTTTGCCGTGGAGATCTGTACTGCAGTTGCCGAAACCTGGGGCGCGACACCTGAAAAAAAGATGATCGTCAACCTGCCGTCAACGGTCGAGATGGCCACTCCGAACGTGTATGCGGACCAGATCGAGTGGTTCATCACCCGCTTCCCGAAGAGAGATTCGGCGGTGATCAGTCTGCACACACACAACGATCGCGGCACCGGTATCGCGGCGACCGAGATGGCACTCATGGCCGGAGCCGATCGGGTTGAAGGCACGCTGTTTGGCAATGGCGAGCGAACCGGCAACTGCGATCTGGTGACGATGGCGATGAACCTCTTCAGCCAGGGCGTGGATCCCGAACTGGACTTTCGTCGCATGCCCGAGATTCGCAGCACGGTGGAAACGATCAACAAGTTGCCCGTGCACCAGCGCCATCCCTATGCCGGAGAACTGGTGTTCACGGCTTTTTCCGGTTCTCACCAGGATGCCATTCGCAAAGGCATGTCGCGTGTGGATCGTGACAACTGGGAGGTTCCCTATCTGCCCATCGATCCTGCCGATGTCGGTTCTTCCTACAAGGAGACCGTGCGAGTCAACAGCCAGAGTGGCAAGGGTGGTATCGGATTCATCCTGGAAGAACATTTTGGCATTACCCTGCCGCGGGAAATGCTGGTGGAGTTCAGCGCCGTTGTCCAGAAACTGACCGAGCAGCATGATCGGGAGATCAAGGTCGACGAGATTCTGCAGGCGCTGATGGAAGAGTATGTCGTCGACAATGGTCCGTACCGACTGGTCAACTACGATCTGCTCACTGGCCGCCAGGATGATCAGCGGGTCGTTGCGCAGATCGAAATCTCGGCCAGCAAGGTCACGATCGATGGTGAAGGCAGTGGCCCGATCGAGGCGTTTGTGAATGGTCTTGTTGATACGCTCAATGAGCCGATCAACATCATCGAATATCACGAACATTCGCTGGATGAGGGCAAGGATGCCAAGGCGATCTGCCTGCTGGCGATCAATAATGGCAACCTGGGACGATGTTATGGAATCGGTGTCAGCCGCAACACCATCACGGCTTCACTGGGAGCCATTGTCTCGGCGATGAATCGTCGTTGGCGACGGACCTAGGTGTTCGAGCCGGAGGTCGGAATCAGATTCCGGCCTCTTCGACCGATTCTGCGGCGCTGCCATGTTCATTGCGGGAATCCCATAGTCTCGCGGTCTTGATGATGTTGCCGGAGATCTGCAGGGTTTCGACGTAGTAGGGACCGAGCTGACAACATACGTTGTTGTCTGGAATCATTTCCAGGGTTTCCAGCAGCAGTCCGTTCAGCGTTCGTGGTCCTGTTGTGGGCAGTGTCCACCCCAGCGCACGGTTCACCTCACGGAGCAGCGCCATCCCATCGATCAGATAGCTGCCATCATCCTGAGGATGGATTTCCGGGACGTTTGCAGCAAAGTCGGTCGTGAACTCGCCAACAATTTCTTCAAGGATGTCATCCAGTGCAACGATTCCCTGGACGTCGCCGTACTCATCGACTACCAGCGCGACCCGCCGCTTGTTTTTCTGGAAGTTGACCAGCTGAGTATGCAGCGGCGTGCCTTCGGGCACGAAGTACGGCTCGCGGGCGAGAGCAAGCAGGTCCTCACGGGAAACCGGTTCTCCGGAAAGATGGCGGGTCAGTCGGCGCAGATGCAGAACACCCAGCACGTTGTTGACGTCCCCCCGATAGATTGGCAAGCGGGTGTGATGGCTGTTGCCGATGATGGTCAGGATTTCATCCATGTCTGCATCGATGTCGATGCCGATGATTTCCGAGCGGGGAACCATGATGTCGTTGACCGTGACTGCATCGAGGTCAAGGATCGACAGCATCATGTTCTGGTGCTGATCGGGAAGGTCGGCGCCTTCGTTGACCACCGTACGCAACTCATCCTGGGATAGCTGGTCGGTGGTTGGACTGCCGCTGATGAACGGATTGACCAGCATGTTGGAAAACCAGTTGAGGGCAACGATCAGCGGATACAGCAGTTTCTGCAGGGGTTCCAGCAGATACACCGACGTAAAGGCGATAGGCTCCGGTCTCGCGGCGGCCAGAGTCTTTGGTGCAATCTCGCCAAAGATGAGAAAGAGCAGGGTAAGAATCCATGGGGCGGCAAGAACCCCGGTATCACCGGCCAGGCGCAGGCCGATGATCGTTGCGACCGTCGCCGCGGTGAAGTTCACGAGGTTGTTGCCAATCAGGATCACTCCCAGCATCCGATCCGGGCGAGCGAGCATGCGACTGGCCTTGATGGCTCCGCTCCGGCCCTCGTTCACAAGGTGTTTCAACCGGTACCGGTTCAGCGACACCAGTGCGGTTTCACTGCTGGAAAAGTACGCCGAGAACAGCATCAGAACGACCAGCGTCGTGAATAGCGCGGAAAGTGGTATGGCGTCGACGCTCATGACGTGGGTGCCAGCAGGTATTCGATGACAAATTTGCTGCCAAAGTATCCCAGCACCAGCAGGCTGGTCGAAACGATCACCCAGCGCACGGCAGTCTCACCGCGCCAACCCAGTCGATAACGTCCAAGGAGTAGAACCACGTAACCGCCCGCAGCGGCACTGAGCAGCACCGTGTGATGCACCACCCGCTGGGCAAACATGTCCTCCAGGTAGACAAAACCGGTACCGATCCCGGCAAGCATCAGAATCAGACCGGTCCAGATGGCTGCGAACAGCAGCTTCTCCAGCGTCTCCAGCGGCGGGACGTGTTGTGCCCAGGTCAAGGTGTGGGATTTCAGATGCCGCTCGACGGAGCGCAGGAGCAGTGCCTGCAGGAAAGCAAGCAGCAGCACACTGCCCGCGAGAAGCGAAATGATGACATGTGGCAACGTTTGCGCGGAGACGACCTGGGTGCCGGATGAGTGACCTGCGATGCCTGACCACAGCAGCATCAGCAGATCCAGCGGAATCAGCGGGATCAGCAGCAGGGTGACTGGCAGGGAAACGGTGCACACCGCGACAAAGGCGGTCATGACCAGAAACATCAGATTGAGGGCGGGTTGGAAGCCCAGATCAAACCCTGATGGTGTGGCTGCATTGGACCAGATGGCGATCGCGTGCAGAACTATGGCCAACGTGAGCAGCACGTGACCGGACGTTTGCAGGACCAGTCGTTCATTCGCAAGACCGCGCCCGAGAAGCGCGAGGACAATGCCGTAGACCAGAGCTGCGCCGACGTGAAGCAGTTGCGTGTCGATAGGGAGCCGAGGCTGTTTTGCTGGGACACGAGGCAGTGTGGCACAAGCCGCCAGAGGCCGAAAGCCCTATAATCCCTGACCTTACCAGCAGATCGGGTTGTCATGTTCGAGAATCTCAGTGAGCGTCTTACACAGACCTTTCGTGGCCTGACCGGCAAATCCAGACTCACCGAAGACAACATCGCCGACGCGCTGCGCGATGTGCGCCGGGCGTTGCTCGAAGCCGACGTCGCGCTGGAGGTCGTCAAGGACTTTACAGAGGGTGTGCGGACCCGGGCCATCGGTCAGGACGTCTCCGAGGCGCTCAATCCAGGTGACGCATTCATCAAGATCGTGCACGAGGAACTCGTGCAGGTGATGGGCGCGGCGAACGATGCGCTCAACCTTGCGACCACCCCACCGGCCATCATTCTCATGGCCGGTCTCCAGGGTGCGGGCAAGACCACGACGGTTGCCAAGCTCGCGTTGCTGCTGAAAGATCGGGAAAGAAAAAAGGTCGCCGTGGTCAGTGCCGACGTGTATCGACCTGCCGCCATCAAACAGCTGGAAACACTGGCCGGTGAGGCAGGGGTGAATTTCATCGCGTCGCAGGCAACGGAGCAACCGTTGGCGATCGCTCGTCGGGCCGTCGCGGAAGCAAGAACGCTCTTTGCTGACGTGCTGATCGTGGACACC
This sequence comes from Pseudomonadales bacterium, assembly GCA_041752315.1. GTDB lineage: Bacteria > Pseudomonadota > Gammaproteobacteria > Pseudomonadales > Azotimanducaceae > SYFY01. Next base: position 169,412 of record JBGSHJ010000049.1, on the reverse strand, counting down.
GCGGGACGATTGGCCATTGACGAGGCCATGATGCGGGAGATCAAGGCGCTCCAGGATGACCTGAAACCCATTGAAACCCTGTTTGTGGTCGATGCGATGACCGGGCAGGACGCGGCGCGGACTGCCAAGGCGTTCAACGATGCCATGACGTTGACCGGCGTCATCCTGGCGAAGGCTGATGGCGACGCACGGGGTGGTGCCGCCTTGTCAGTCCGCGCCGTCACCGGCAAACCGATCAAGTTCATCGGCATGGGTGAGAAGATCGATGCGCTCGAGCCCTTTTACCCCGACCGGATTGCCTCCCGAATTCTCGGCATGGGCGATATCCTCTCGCTGATCGAGGAAGCCCAGCGCAAGGTCGACCATAAAAAGGCCGAGAAGCTTGCCCGCAAGATGGAGAAAGGTCGCTTTGACCTCGAGGACTTCCGTGAGCAACTGGCGCAGATGGCCAATATGGGGGGCATCACCAGCATGCTGGACAAACTGCCCGGCATGAGCCAGTTACCAAAAAACGTTCAGGAACAGGTCGATGATCGACAGTTCAAGCGGATGGCTGTGATCATCGACTCGATGACTGCGCATGAACGTCGATTCCCGGACATCATCTCAGGCTCACGCAAACAGAGAATCGCACGAGGCAGCGGAACGGATATCGCAGACATCAATCGCCTTCTCAAGCAGCACAAGCAGATGCAGAAGATGATGAAAAAATTCACCAAAAAAGGCGGCATGCAAAAACTTGCGCGTGGACTCGGGTCGATGCAGGGCATGATGGCGCCAAAAGGCGGGGTACCAGTTCGGCGTCGATGAAGAGTCACGATGCTTCGCCACCGCATTGTGGTCTGTTTCAGACAAGGCTGTGATCAGCGGTGCGGATGGGCTCGGAGGTAAGCGCCTCGACCGGTTTTCGCTGCACCCACTTGAAGAGTGCCGGCACGGTATACAGCGCAATCACCGCTGAACCGGCGACCCCTCCTGCGATGGCCGTTGCCAGCGGTGGCCAGAATTGTCCGCCGCTGACGATCAGCGGGACAAACCCGGCCATGGTGGTGGCCGTGGTTGCGAGGATGTGGCGCGTCGCATCCATCACGACATCGACGGTAACTTCATCATCCCCCCTTCGTGCTCCAGGACTCTCGGACAGCACTGACAGGACGATGATGGCGCCGTTGACGGCAATGCCGATCATGCCGAGTCCACCAATCAGGGCCATGTAGCCAAACGGGTAACCGAACAGCCGCACGCCAAACAGTGCCAGTCCAAAGCTCAGCACGGCGACGCCAAGGATGATGGCGGTGTATCGGAAGGAGTTCATGGACAAGGTGATGACGACGACCATGGCCACGGCAAAAACCATGAACCTGCCGATCAGGCTGCCGGATGACTCGGCACTCTCTTCGGCTTCGCCGGCAATCTCCAGGCGATAGCCGGACGGCAGTTTGAATCCCTCTGCGGCGAGCTGAGTGGTGAACGATTCCAGCACCCCGGCCGCCAGCGTGTATGGAAGCAGCAAGCCCGCAACGCTCGATACGCGTTCACCCTGGAACCTTTCGATGCTCGCCGCCGCGGGTTGCAACGTCCATCGACCCAGTTGCTCCAGAGGGACCCGAATGCCACTGGCGCTGACGACCGGCAGCGTAGTCAGATCGCTGATGTCTTTACGGCCGGAGCTGTCCAGTCGGACGCGGATGGTCAGTTCGGTGTTGCCTTCCTGCACGGTTCCGGCGTGGGTCCCCAGAAGGGAGTCATGCAGGAACCGATTGATGTCGCCGGTTTGCATGCCCGCCTGTGCGGTGGTCTGTTCATGGGGAACGAAGACCAGCTTCGGTTCCGACCCGGTCACCAGGGCGCGAGTGTAGGAAACACCTTCGATGCCTGCCAGAACCCGCCGCAATTCTTCGGACAAACGGCGCAACACCTGCAAGTCGCTGCCCACGACCCTCAGTTCGACCGGGGCCTTGACGGGAGGCCCTTGTTCAAACGGCAGGGCGATGATCTCGATGGCGGGTAAAGCCCGCATCAGTTCCCGCTGCAGATCCGGCAGCATGGCTCGAGTGGCTTCATTGGATCGCGTAATCACCCAACCCTGCGCAAAGCTTGCGATTCCGTCGCCAGTGGAAATGGCGTTGTAGTACACCCGAGGGGAACTCTCGCCGACGGACCAGAAGGTATCGACCACGTCCGGGTGACCACGCAGCACGGCATCGGCAGTTTCCGTCGCCAACCTTGTTTCGCCAATGGATGCATGAGGTGGCAACTGGATCTGCACCTGGAACTGATTGCGATCAACCGCAGGAAAAAACTGGTTTGTCAACGTCGGAAAGAGTGCAAAGCCGACCAGCGGCAACACCAGTCCTGCCGCCAGCCCGTAAATCGGCTGACGGATGAAAAAGCCGAGGCTGCGTCGATATCGTGCTGCCAGCGATGGTGACGACCAGCCATGGTGCCACCAGCGACGATCAAGGGATGGAGGAAATCTTCTGTCCCAGTAACCGGCGATGACAGGCACGACCGTCAAAGCCAGCAGGAAGGAACTGCACACGGCCAGGGTGACGGTTATGCCGAGTGAGCCCGTGAAGTCACCCACTCCACCTGCAGCCAGCGCAATCGGCATGAATGCCAGCACGGTTGTTGCGGTCGACGCACCTAACGGAATCAGCAGGTGGCGAATCGACGCGCGTACCGCGGTCGGAATGTCCACACCACGCTGGACCCTGAGCTTGTAGTCATCGACGATGACGATGGCATTGTCGATGAGCAATCCCAGGGCAATGATCAGGCCGGTGACTGACATCTGGTGCAACGGCAGTCCCATGACCTGCATGCCGGTCAACACCATGCCGCATGACAGCGGCAGCGCGATGCCGACCGTCACTGCGGCCCGCATCCCCATGAACCAGACCAGCACCAGGAAGACGATTGCCAGTGCCGCGACCAGATTCAAACCAAGGCTGGTCATGCGTGCTGCGGTGTACTGGTTCTGGTCGTATACCACCCGTACACCGATTTGCGGTGGCAGGTCCCTGCTGAATTCGGTGACCGCGAGCCTGGCCTTTTCCACCCATGCCTCGATGGTCAGCCCCGGCTGCATGGTCGCGCCTACCAGTACGACACGTTTGGTTCCGTGCAGCGCATAGCTCGAAGGCGGTTCCTTCGCGGACTTGCTGACCTTCGCGATGTCAGAGACCCGCAGCGCCTGCCCGCCGCGACCGGTACCCACCGGAATTCGTCCGATGCGTTCGGCCGAGTCGAGTTCCGCGTCGACTTCCACCAGCAGATCGCTTTGCTCCGCCTGCAATCGACCGGAGGTGTTCTTGGTGTCAGCCCTGCCGATGATGGTGGCGATCGCGGCCAGGGACAGGCCAGCCCGGGAGGCAGCCTGGCTGTCCAGTGCGACCAGTATTTCTTCATCGACTTCCCCGTAGAGTTCTGTTTCTTCGGTACCTCCGAGGTTGGCAAGCCTGATCTGCAGTACCCGTGCCATTCGCGAGAGCAGGGACATTTGTGCAGCTGTATCGTCTTGCCAGCTGATTTCCGCCACGATCGTCGCGGCGAGTGGTCGTGACATCTCGAGGCTGGGTACGGAAGCCCCCTCGGGTAGAGTCCCTGCAGTGTCCGTCAACTTGTCACGAATCTCGGACCACACCGTATTGACCTGGTCCGCCGTCACTTCGTCGTAGAGTTCGATGGAGAGCAGCGAAAATCCGGCACGGGACACGGACGACAGCTGGCGAACCTCGGGCACTTCGCGAAGCCGGGCTTCCAGTGGCTCGCTCACGAGTGATTCGATCCGCTCGGCGGATGCGCCAGGCACCCAGGTCTTCACTGTTGCCCAGCGTTCGGTCATCGTCGGATCTTCCTGGCGTGGCAGGGTCTGGTACGCGATGAGGCCGGTGATCACCACCACGACGATGGCCAGAAACGTCAGGCGGGGATGGTCGTAGAACAGGCCTCCTGATCCTGCCGCAGCATCGAAAGGTGGCGGTTGGGGTGCCGCCGCATTCACCGGCTGGCCCCGGATCCGACCACGGACACCCGCTGGCCGGGTACCAGCCGGTTGGCGGCAGAGGTGATCAGACGATCGCCATCCCTGAGCGTGCCGCGTACCAGTGCCTCACTGCTCTCGGTGTGCATCACCTCAACAAGCCTTCGCTCGGCGATGTCTTCGGAGTTGGCAACGTACACGGACCACAGACCACGTTCGGCTTCACCCAGTGCCGCCAGGGGCACCCAGTAACCGGGGATGTCCAGGGAGTAGGGCAACTGCAAGGTCACCACGGCACCGACCGGAACGCGGCTGTCGGGCAATGTAAAAACAGCTGTCTGCGTTCGGGTGCTGGCATCAATCTCCGGCAGCAACGCGATGAGGTCGCTGGCGAGTTTTTCATCCTGCCACAGCAGTGTGTATTTCCCTTCGCGCCGCAGACTCGGAGCAACGTTTTCGGGCACACCCACACGCGCCTCCATGCCGCTGGTTTCGATCAGGCGAAGGACGGGTTCGCCTGGCTTGACCTGTGCACCGGGATCCAGGTAGCGGGTCTGAATCACGCCCGAAAAAGGGGCGAGGATCAACGACTCGGCCAGGGCAACACGGGCACCCTGCACCTGGGCCCTGGCGCGCTGCAGACCGGCCAGTGCAACGGCGTGCTGGGCGGCTCTGGTCCGCTGCGCCGCGGTTGCCTCATCCAGCAGTTGGACGGCGATATGTCCCCGGGCCTTGAGGTCGAGCAGGCGTTGTTCGGTCCTGGCGGATATGTCGAGTTGTGCCTGCGACGCCGCGAGATTGGCCGTCGCCAGTTCCAGTTCGGCCTGCGCGTTGGCGAGACTTGCGTCAAAACTTGCGCTTTTGAGGCTGGCGAGTTTTTCACCGGCCCGAATCTGATCGCCCCAGTCCCTGCGGATCTCGGCGATTTCCCCACCATGCTTGAATCCGAGATCGGCTGCACGGCGCGCCATTGAAACCCCGCCATAGGTCCGGCTTGCCACACGGACAGCCTCGGCGCCGAGTATGCGGATCGAGACCGGCAGATCCGCCGCCTGGACCGGCATGGCCAGCGAGGTGACCAGCAATGAGACCAATAGGGGCGCCAACAATAGAGAAGCATTCGGCATTTTCAGTGATAGCACGGTGCATGACCTGTCGGGACAGTTGATACCACGGGAATGTTTACGACGATAACATTGTTACTGATGCTAACATCGAGTGCCGATCGACTCCATGAACTTGCTGGCAGATCACGCGTCCCTGTTGGGTATGGGGCAAGCCCGGTTCACAATTGATCGTATCGGCGAGTTGGCGGGTGGAACGGGAGGAGGGAATCCGTGCTGAGGACTGGTTATCACCATGGCGGCTTGTCGGATGCGTTGATCGACCTGGCCATTGCGAAAATAGCCGAATCGGGCATGGAGAAACTCAGCCTGCGGGCATTGGCAAGAGAGGCTGGAGTCTCATCAACAGCGCCTTATCGCCATTTTTCCAGTCGGGAAAGCCTGCTGGCAGCCATCGCGTCCCGAGGGTTTCGCAACCTCACGCAAAAACTGGACAGATCCTTGGCATCGGGAACCTCATTCGAAGCGCGTTTCATTGCCATGGGCATGGCCTATGTCAATCATGCCGTTGAGGATCCGGTGAGCTATCACCTCATGTTTGGCGAGATGGCAGGCTCCGGGAAGTATGCCGATCTTTCCGCAGCAGCGGACGACTGCTTCTCCCGCCTGCTCCTCACGCTCGAAGCCAATGCGCCCCTTGCGCGCCTGGGAGTCACGGCGCTGGAACTCAGTGCGGCGGTCTGGGCCGGCGTGCACGGCATTGCGGGTCTCCTGATTACCGATTTGCATCAGCCGCGAGTGGGGAGACCTGATTCACAGGCCGGACATGCGCTGGCCGCACTGGCTGCTGATCCGGAGCGTGCATTGCGGCTGCTCTTCATGCAGTGGTTTACCGACTAGGCTTAGGGTGCTGATGCTTTCCCAGCTGGGCGAACCGAGCCGGGAGGGCCTTCAATAATGACAGTGCAGGAGACGGTGATGAACGGACTCGAACATAAGGAAATATATAAAAATCATGGGCTTGCTGCCTGTACTCTAGATTTGGGCGAGGATCTGGGCGCGCTTGGAAATGGCGCGTCCTTCCCGTTGGTGGAAGATCCCAGGCAGGTCAACAGGACCGTCATCGTGGGCATGTTTGTTTTACGACCAGCCCGCGTCGCCTGGTCTCCCGCGGATGGATCGGTGGATTTTGCCTCTGCGCAGGACTGGTGTTTCAACGTGCGGGGCGTTGATGGTGGGTGGCTGATCGCCGGTGGCAACCCACTGGATGCCTACCGTCTGGCGCTGCAGTACGGTCTCAGCGACGCGGTGATTGTCGGCAGCAACACCGTGGCCAAGGAAGGGGTGGATCACGGTGAACAACCGGGTTACCTGTGGCAACCCTATGGTCCTGCCAGCTGGCCGCATCTGGCGGCGATCGACTCACACCTGACTGACCGGATCGCAAACGTACGAAAAGACTGGCAACGACAGGGTGTCCTCTCTTCGCGCAAGTGGCCGGCGCAGATCGTGGTATCGCAGTCCGGAGAGCATCGACCTCCAGCCAACGACCTTTTTCAGGCACGGGTGTTTTCTGCGACGCATCCGGACGGCACCCCGGTGGAAACCTATGTCCTGACCAGTGAAGCTGGCGCACAGCGTCTGCGGCAACGCGCAGGCAACCATCGGCTCGGCAGGTCTGTCGACGAGATTCTGGTGGCGATTTCTCCGCCGGGCCAACCTGAAGTGCTGGATATCGCCAACGTTCCCGAAGCGCTGCGGCGACGATTTGATATCCGTATCGCCAACCATGATGGTGGTCAGACAGTGCTGTCGAAATTCAGCGAAGCGGGCGTCGTGTCGCAGATCAACCTGACGTTGATGCGCAATGCGTCAGTGTTTGATGTGCTGCGCCAGGATCCTCGACTGCCCGCTGAGCAGCGGCAGCGCATGATCGACGAGTTTGATAGCCGGCGGCAGTTGTTTTTCTCGGGCGATCACCGATTGCCACGCGCATTGAAACCCATGAGTGTGTTGTCTGATGGAGGCAACGCGCTGGTCGCAAGCTTCGACGCACGCGCGTTGCGCGGCTTGTGACAACCGGCGGATGCATCCAGCATCCGCAGATTGTTTTCAGGCAGGCAGGGTTTATGGTCCGCCGGAAATCGTGATGGTGTGGCCGGTCATCCAGGAGGATGCCCTCGAGGCGAGAAACACGACGGCGGGTGCAATGTCCTCCGGTGTTCCCAAGCGACCGAGTGGTATGCCAAAGCGTTTGCCAAGCTCGGGGATGTCTTCCGGTTTCAGTTTCAGGAACTCCATGAAGACCTCGGTTGGAATCGGCCCCGGCGCAACACCGTTGACGCGAATGCCGAATGGCGCCATTTCTGCGGCCAGCGTCTGTGTGAGGCTGTTGACCCCGCTTTTGGCGACTGCATAGGGTCCGTTGTTCGGAGACGCGCGTCCGGCAGCGACCGAAGAGATGTTGATGATGGTGCCACCACCATTGTCCTTCATGATCCGGCCGGCTGCCTGAGCGCCGGTCCACACGGCTTTCAGGTTGAGATTGAGCTGGAAATCCCATTGCCGCTCAGGCATGTCCATGAACGTGCGGGGCACACGATCATCAGCGCCACCGGCATTGCTGACCCAGCAGGTGAGCTTGCCCATTTCCCTGAACGTCGTATCCGCGATGCGCTGAACTTCTTCTATCTTCATCACGTCCGCGGTGATTGCCAGTGCCCGTCGTCCGAGTGCCCTGACCTTGTCAGCGACTGCTTCGATTTCCTTGGTGCGCCGGGCTGTCAACACGACGTCGGCACCGGCTTCGGCAAGGCCAAGGGCGATGCCTTCGCCGATTCCCCGGCCACTGCCGGTGACCACGGCCACCTGGCCGTCAAGTCTGAACTGATCAATGATGCTCATCTGCTGTCCTCTTTATCGATGGATTGATGCATGGCAGGGGAAATCGGACCTGCGCGGCATTGGCGGCGGACCTCCCTGCGGTGAGTACGCTCACCGGCGAGTACCCTCGCGAATAAGATCGGTAACACCGTCCCATTCGTCGTGTTCTTCCTTCCAGCCTTCAAACATGGTGCGGATGAGCGGTGCATCACCGTGCAACTCGACATAACAGCCCATGTCCTTGCGGCAATCCATGTAAGCGACGTAGTCGCCACCCCACAGCGTGCACGCCGTTTCATAACCGGCTGCCTGGAAGCGCCTGATCTCACCGGACACGTCGGAAACCAGCAGGCCAACATGGTGGAAACCGTTTTCGCCGCGTTTGTACATCTCGCGGTAGATCGATGGCTTGTCATCATGCTGGGCGATGAACTGGATATGGGCAGGGCCTGCCTGTCCAAAGGCGTAGCTGACATCCGCTTCGACCGGTTCACCGCGGTACAGGAATCCTTCGGCAATGTGGTGGCGAACGACGTGAAAGGGTCCGGCACCAACCATCTGGTTCCACTTGCGGCACGCAGCGTCGATGTCGTCCACAAACCAGGCGTATTGCCAGATTGGATGGCGGATCAGTGGTGATTTGAGATTGGTCATGGCTCCCCCGGTAGTTGGTCGTGTGGCTTGCCCTCTGGCCTGCCGTGTGACTTTCAAGTGCGATGCGCCAACCTTATCAGAAGTCTTTCGGTGGGCCGAGACTCGACAGCTGGCGGAAATGCTTCAGGTTGGACCGATCTGGTGATTAAAATCAGGCGCTGTACAGCCAGACTGTTGGTTCTTTTAATTCTTTTTGGGGGATTCCATGTCGATCGAAAATGGCCAGCGATTTCTGCGGCTGCTGCAGGAAAATGCAGCACTGCGTGAACAGGTCAAGCAGGAAGGTCCTGTCGGATTCGAAGCGTTGACGGCGACAGCGGGTGCTTCGAGTACCTGCTGGGAGGTCGTGGTGGCTGCTATTCGTGCCATCGAAGTCAACAGCGGCAAGGCATCATGAGCAGGAAACTGGTACTGGTTGGCCTTGTCGAGCCGCAATCCGATGACCATGTGGCGGCATTTCGGGAGTGGTATCTGGGAAATCACATCGAGGACACCTATAACTGTCCCGTCATCAAGTCCGTTCGATGTTTCAAGGCGGTCAAGGGTTTTCTTGGCGACCCGCCATCCGGATATCTGACCATTTACGAATTTGAAGGCGAAGATGCCGTAGCCGCCGAACAGGCGCTCGGAGCCTACCAACGCGATCCCGATTCCTGGGCACGCCGCCTGCCTTCGAATGGTTCGATGAAAATCGTCGGTGCCGGCTGGTATCAGGAAGAAGTTGTCTTCGGCTGAGACAACAGGGGCACCGAACGTCTTGTGGATGAGGGCGTAGGTCAACTGTCCACTCACGCATGCGTGGATCAGCGGCTGCTGTTTCAGTGGCCTGTCAAGGCTCGAAAACACGGTGCGTGGTCGCCGGGCTGGCAAGCCCGGCGGAAATCACTATAATGCGCGGCCTTTTCCGGCCCCTCGTCACGCCAGTTTTCATGAACCGGTTCGCGGCAGCGGCTACTCACCAGCATCAGGGGTCAAGCGACTACATCCATGTTAACCATTCGACTGGCGCGACACGGCGCAAAAAAGAATCCTTTTTTCCATATCACCGTGGCTGAGAGCGCTACCAAGCGCGACGGCCGGTTTGTTGAACGACTGGGGTTTTACAGCCCTGTTGCCCGCAACCCTGCCGATGGTCTGCGCGTGAATTTCGAGCGTTTTGATTATTGGACTTCGGTAGGAGCCCAGCCGTCCGAACGGGTACAACTCCTCGTCAAGCGTGCACGTCGCGCCCAGGTACCGGCAGCCAGTTAGAAGGCGTGATGCCGTCTGACGCCGGGACAGGTAAGGACGGCGAGACCGGCGATGCTCCTGCGAGCCAGCTGGTGATCGGCAGGTTGCTGGCACCCCATGGCGTCCGTGGCTGGATCAAGTTCCGCTCCTATACCGAGAACCCCGCCGACTGTTTCGATTTTTCACCATGGACTGTCCGTACAGTCCATTTGCCGCCACCCGCGGAACGCGAGCTGGAAGTACTCGAATCCCGCGCTCAGGGGGACGTGTTCATCCTGAAGCTTGCGGGTATCGACGATCGGGATCAGGCACAACGACTGTCAGGTAGCGACGTGTCCGTTCCCGCCGATGTCCTGCCGGTGCTCGACGACAGCGAATTTTACTGGCGCGAGCTGATCGGCATGTCGGTCAGCACGATCGACGGACACTCCCTGGGCGAAGTTTCTGACGTGATGGACAACGGCGCGCATGATGTACTCGTGGTTCGGCATCAGGATCGTGAACGGTTGATTCCTTTCCTGGCGCCATACCTGCAGACGGTCGAACGGTCCACGCGGACGATCGTTGTCGACTGGAACGAAGGTTGGGATTGATGGACACGCTCTGACATGTGGTTTGGTGTTGTCACACTGTTCCCCGAACTGATCGCTGCGATGGGAGACCATGGGGTGTTCGGTCGAGCCCGGCGATCTGGCCATATTGTCGTCGAGTCGTTCAACCCGCGTGATCATGCAACCAATCGCCACGGTACGGTCGACGACAAACCGTATGGCGGTGGGCCAGGCATGGTCATGATGGCGGAGCCGCTGCTCGCTGCGATCAATGAAGCCAGGGCTGCGGCCAGCAAGGCCTGTCAGACGGAGGCTCAGGTCCTGCTGCTGTCGCCGGCAGGCAAGGTGTTCGATCAGCAGACCGCGAGGAATCTGGCTGAGCACAAGGCGCTGGTGCTGGTCTGCGGTCGCTACGAAGGGGTTGATCAGCGTGTGATCGACCTGGCCATCGACGGCGAGTTATCCGTAGGTGACTTTGTGGTTTCTGGCGGTGAATTGCCTGCGCTGCTCGTCATGGATGCCATTGCGCGGCTCGCCGAAGGGACGATTGGCAATCCGGATTCGCTGAATTTCGAGTCTCACCTTGATGGATTGCTGGAATATCCGCAATATACGCGCCCCGAAAACGTCGCCAGCCTGCGAGTGCCGGCCGTCCTGCTCTCCGGTGATCATCAAGCGGTTGCGCAGTGGCGTCGGCAAGCCGCATTGGTGACCACTTTTGATCGCCGGCCCGACCTGCTGGCGGGTGCAGGTGGTCTGGTGTCCACGCAGGACAGGGCGCTGCTGGAAAGTGCACTGAATGCACGGGCATTGGATGCGCAGGCGTTGGAGGAAAGTGTCCTTGAGCAACGAACTCTTGAGGAACGAGCGTTGCAGGGTCGGCAGGACAACAAGCCGATCGGGTCTTAAAACAGCTGAACTTACATTGCTGCTGGATTCGTCGGGATCGATGCGATCGAAGTGATCGGTGACATCAGGCGGACCGTAGATTGAATTGAGGAGTGGGCGGAAGTGCGCAACAACAAGATCATTGAACAAATCGAGAACGAACAGCTCACTGATCACAATCTGGATTTCGGGACCGGTGATACGGTATTGGTGCAGGTTCGCGTTCGTGAAGGGACACGCGAGCGATTGCAGGGGTTCGAGGGCATTGTCATTGCGCGTCGTAACCGGGGATTGAATTCCGCTTTCACGGTTCGCAAGATTTCGCATGGTGTTGGTGTCGAGCGCGTTTTTCAGGCACACAGTGCCGCGATTGAATCGATTACCGTGGTCAGGCGCGGCGATGTTCGCAAAGCCAAGCTTTACCATCTTCGCGAACTTTCCGGACGGGCAGCGCGAATCAAGGAAAAAGTGGGTGCCAAGAAGAGCAACAAGGCTCAGTCTGTGGTGCCAGTCTCCGGTGAAGACAGCACAGCGTCCGCGGCCGAAGAATAGGTCGCGATGGCGCTGTAAATGGCGCTGCGACAATATGAACGGCCTCCAGCAGAGGCCGTTTTTTTTGGGACAGAAATTAATGTCCAGCCCGCACAAAAATCTTCCGGCGGTGATTGCAAGGAATCAGATTTGAGGGCTGAATAGGAATCGAGAAAGAGGAGCCAGCCGCCGGGGAGGGGTTCTGGGGGGAGAGAGTCCCGGCCAGCTGGCTACCACCGACCGCACCGGGGGAGAGACCGGTCGTCGGTTTGCACTTGGCGGTTGCAGTGGATTGGGGGGAGCCACTGCATACCAAGGTCAATATTCCTTAAGCAGGTTCCGTGCCAATCTTTGCTTGTTTGGAATTTTTCAGTAAATTCAATGAGATATCGTTTATGGTCGGGTTTCGCCCAACCACGCAAGTTCGCCTCGCGTTCCAATTCAGGGCGGTTTTCCGACGGAGAACGTCAGTCTGTCACCGGTAATCGAACAGTACCTGCAGGAGATGTGGCTGGAGCGCGGCTTGAGTGACAACTCGCTCGCTGCGTATCGCCGCGATCTTCAGGATGCGCAGCGCAGACTCAATGGGATAACCCTGCTGTCTGCCTCCACCGCAGATCTGGCTGAATGCATGGCGGCTCGTTACGCGGATGGGTTGAAAGCCCGCTCGACAGCGCGCTGGCTGTCCTGCCTGCGCGGATTCTATCGGCAGGCCATACGCAAGAATCGCCTGTCGACGGATCCGAGTCTGGGACTGGACGCGCCGAAGCTTGGGCGCTCGTTGCCGGGTGTATTGAGCGGCAGGGACGTTGAACTGCTGCTGGCAGCACCAGAGTTGGGCGAACCTGTCGGTCTGCGTGATCGGGCCATGCTGGAATTGTTGTATGCCACCGGTTTGCGCATCAGCGAACTTGTCAATCTTGATCTGGTCGCGGTCAATCAGCGGCAGGGGGTGGTGCGGGTCACTGGCAAAGGTGACAAGGAACGCCTGGTGCCTGTTGGTGCAATCGCGCTCGACTGGCTGGGTCGGTACCTGCGAGAAGCTCGTCCCTACCTCAGCCGACAGCACGCAACGGCGGCGCTGTTCCCCAGCAATCGTGGAGAGGCCATGACCAGACAGAACTTCTGGTACGCGATCAAGCGTTATGCTCTCAAGGCCGGTATCAAGAAATCCATCTCACCGCACACACTTCGCCACGCCTTTGCCACGCACTTGCTGGATAATGGTGCTGACTTGCGGGCCGTCCAGATGATGCTGGGCCACAGTGATCTGTCGACAACCCAGATCTATACCCATGTCGCGCAATCGCGCCTCAAGGCATTGCACAGCAAGCATCATCCTCGCGGCTGAACCAATGGCGAGGTCCAGCGTCGCGTCCACCATGCCAACTCGAGGAATCTGGTCAATGAAGCAGTTCAAAAAACTACGCCGTGTGGCAGCGCTCGTGATCACGCTGTCGATGTTGGCTGGTGGTGCCGTACAGGCGGCAGCGACCAGTCCGAATGCGCTGGTCGCACGCCTCAAGGCGCTGCGGCCCGACCTGCCCGTGGTGATGGTGCATCCGACACCTGTCGCGGGCATTCAGGGTATCGAACTGGAAGGAGGCACCTTCCTGTATGTGACGGATGATGGACGACATCTGTTCGCTGGTGATCTGTGGGCGATGGACTCGACCCTGACAAACCTCACCGACACCTTTCGCAACAGCAAACGCATGACTCAGCTGACCAGGATTCCGAAAGAAGAAGCAGTAGTGTTCTCACCCAAAGAGGGAATACGCCAGTCCGTCTTCGTTTTCACGGACGTCGATTGTGGGTACTGCCGAAAACTCCATCAGGAAATGCAGGCCATCAATGGCCTTGGCATCGAGGTCCGCTATCTCGCCTATCCGCGGGACGGTATCGGGTCGGAGGCTTACACCAAACTGGTTTCAGCATGGTGTGCAGACGATCGGCAGACAGCCATGACACGTCTGAAAGCGGGCCAGTCGGTACCCGCCCGTACCTGCGCCAACCCGGTGGCTGACCAGTACAGGCTAGGTCGCGACCTGGGGATCACAGGGACTCCGGCGATCATCACCCAGACCGGGGAACTCCTGCCGGGTTACATGCCGGCCAAGGAACTCGCACTGGCACTCGGCCTGAAGTAAAAAACATGGATATCGCTCCGCAACCTCTTCGAATTGCCATAGCCGGACTTGGCCACGTTGCCCAGGGAGTACTTGAACTGCTGCGCGAAAACGGAGCGGTCATCTCAAGCCGGGCTGGCCGTGCCATCGAAGTCGCAGTCATCGCCAGTCGGCACCGTCGCGATGTCGATCTGCTCGGTGCGGAGTTCACCACTGACGTTCTTTCCCTCACCCGACGCCAGGACGTGGATGTGGTTGTCGAGTTGATGGGCGGTGAAGGACTGGCGCTGGACCTTGTCGCAGAATCACTCCTGGCCGGTCGGGCAACCGTCACGGCGAACAAGGCGATTCTTGCCACACAGGGCAACCGGCTGTTTGATCTGGCCGCACAATCGCGGGTGCCGTTTGGAATCGAGGCGTCCGTCGCCGGTGGTATTCCGATCATAGCGGCGCTCACACGCGCGACGTCCGCGAGTGAACTGCACTGTGTGGCCGGCATCATCAACGGCACCTGCAACTACATTCTCACGGCGATGAGTGAACAGGGAGAGTCATTCGAATCAGCCCTGGCCAAGGCGCAGGCGCTGGGTTATGCGGAGGCGGACCCGGACTTCGATGTCGGTGGCATCGACGCGGCGCATAAACTGACGATCCTTGCGTCGCTGGCGTTTGGGGTACCGTTTGACAAGGCGGCCGTCTTTACCGAAGGCATTACGGACATCACGGTTGATGACATCACCTATGCTCGGGAACTCGGTTATCGGATCAAGCTGCTTGGCATCGCCCGTCGCTCGGCAGCGGGCATCGAGGCCCGTGTGCACCCGACGCTGGTTCCGCAGGATGTCATGCTGGCCAGTGTTGCCGGTGTCATGAACGCGGTGGAAGTACGAGGCAATGCCGTGAGCAGTCTGCTGTTCTGTGGGCCAGGGGCCGGAGGCAGGGCAACCGCCAGTGCAGTGCTTGCCGATATCATCGCCATTGCACGTGGCGAATCCCCGAGTCGTTTTGCGGCAGGGCCGGTAGCTTTCGAACGGGTACCCATGGAACGAGTCAGTACGGCTGCCTACCTGCGGATACCGGTCGTCGATCAACCTGGTGTGTTTGCCCGCATCGCGACCATTCTCAGTGAGCACGGCATTTCCATTGAAGGTGCGATACAGCGTGAGCGGGCAATTGCGGATCGCAAGGTGCCGATCGTGGTCGTAACCCAGCCCGTACCCGAAGAATCGATGAATCGGGCACTGGCAGCGCTGCAGGCATTGCCGGCAGTGGTCGGCGATATCCGGCGCATCAGGGTCGAGCATTTCGACACGTGAGGGCTGGGGAACAATCCAGCCCCCTGAGCCCCCGGTTTGTTCGTCGGCTTGTCACGGGCGAACTGCCCGGACTGCTCCCCGTGCTGGCACGGGTGTACGGGGCGCGACATATTGAATCCAGGCACGAACTTGATCTTGATCTGAAACAGCTGTTGCCACCGGATGGTCTCCCGGATCTGCAGCCTGCAGTGGAGCGGTTGCAAATCGCGATCCGCAGACAGGAGCGAATTCTCCTGGTTGGCGACTTTGATGCCGACGGCGCCACCGCCGTGGCTCTTGGCGTATCCGCTCTCAAGGCCTTTGGCGCACAACGGGTGGACTTCGTGGTTCCCAACCGATTTGCCTACGGTTACGGCCTGTCGCCCGAGATTGTCGATCTCGCGGCCACCACAAAACCGGACCTCATAGTCACCGTCGACAATGGGGTCGCCAGTGTCGCGGGTGTGGAGAGGGCGCGTGAACATGCCATCGATGTCATCATCACCGACCATCATCTGCCAGGTTCGGTGTTACCCAGAGCCCTCGCCATAGTCAATCCTGTACTACCGCATGCCAGGTTTGCGAGCCGTTCACTTGCAGGCGTGGGGGTCATCTTCTACGTCCTGCTGCGACTGCGCAGTACACTCGTCGAGTCAGGATGGTTCCGGGAACAGGGGATTCCAGTCCCCAACATGGCTGACTATCTTGATCTGGTCGCACTGGGCACCGTGGCCGATGTGGTATCCCTCGACCACAACAACCGGATTCTGGTGCAACAGGGGCTGGCGCGGATGCGTGCCGGGCGCACCCGTCCGGGCATCAGCGCCTTGCTGCAGGTTGCCAGTCGTGATCCAGCGCACCTGTCGGCAGCCGATCTTGGTTTTGCGCTGGGTCCGCGCCTGAATGCTGCCGGACGGCTGGATGACATGACGATCGGCATCCGTTGTCTGCTGGCTGACGATCTGGCTCAGGCGCGCAGTCTTGCCACCGCCCTGGACCAGCTGAATCGCGCGCGTCGCGAACTCGAGCAGGTGATGGTTGCCGATGCGGAGCTGATTGTCTCGAATCAGCAGATCAATGGCGATCAACGCGATGGCATCTGCCTGTACGACCCGACCTGGCACCAGGGTGTCGTCGGGATCGTTGCGGGTCGTCTCAAGGAGCGATTGCATCGTCCCGTCATCGCCTTTGCCGAAGCCGGCGCCACCGCTCCGGATGAGCTGAAAGGATCGGCGCGTTCGGTTCCCGGATTGCATGTGCGGGATCTGCTGGATGAAATAGCTACCGCCTATCCGGGATTGTTGCCACGATTTGGCGGCCACGCGATGGCGGCAGGACTGTCGCTCAAGCGCATTCACTTCAAGCGCTTTGCGACCATATTCGATCGCAAGGTACGTGAGCGTCTACCCGATGAAGCCCGGGATTCGATTGTCCAGACGGATGGTTATCTGGCGCCTGAAGAGTTTTCGATGGAAACAGCGCTGGCAATTGCGAACGGTGGTCCCTGGGGTCAGGGTTTCCCCGAGCCACTTTTCGAGGGCGAGTTCGAGTTGGTCAGTCAGCGGGTCGTGGGTGGCCGACATCTGAAGATGACGCTGGGTCTGGCGGCTACAACTGGCAGTCGGCGGCGCCTGATTGATGCGATTGCGTTTGGTCGTGAATCGCTCCCGACGGAGGTGTCGACGAGGATCCACACCACCTTCCGGCTGGTACGCAACGACTTTGGTGATGTACCGACGATTCAGCTCGTAGTGGAGCATCTGCGCGTACTCACATAAACTCTCGCGCCTTTCCGGCACCTGATACTCCCATGACCGAAATTACCTCTGTTCGTGAACGCCTCAAGGACCTATCGCAGCGCGACATCACGCTTCGGGGGTATCTTTGACTACGTCGGCAAGGAAGAACGTTTTGAAGAAGTCGAACGCGAACTGGCGGATCCACAGGTCTGGGACGACCAGGAACGAGCCCAGGCGCTTGGCCGCGAACGTTCCAGCCTCGAACGTATCGTCAATGTTCTGAAGACCCTGCATCAGACACTGACCGACCTGTCTGAACTCTCTGAACTCGCAGCCGAAGAAGGTGACTCCGCATCGATAGACGAAGTGGATGCGGAACTGGATGCGGTCGAAAAGTCGTTGGCCGATCTCGAGTTTCGACGCATGTTTTCCGGCGAGATGGACGACCATTCCGCCTATCTGGAGATTCAGGCCGGCAGTGGAGGCACGGAAGCCCAGGACTGGGCCGAAATGCTCCTGCGCATGTATCTCAAATGGGCGGAAAAGCGCGGATTTGGCGCCGAAGTCACCGAGGTTTCGCCGGGTGACGTGGCCGGCATCAAGGGGGCAAGCGTGCACCTCACCGGAGAATATGCCTACGGCTGGCTGCGTACCGAAACCGGTGTGCACCGACTTGTTCGGAAGTCGCCGTTCGATTCCGGCAACCGGCGTCATACGTCATTTGCATCGGTGTTTGTCTCGCCGGAGATCGATGACGATATTCAGATCGACCTGAACATGGGAGATGTGCGGGTGGATACCTACCGCGCCAGCGGGGCCGGTGGACAACACGTCAACAAGACCGATTCGGCGATCCGGCTGACCCATCTGCCGACAAATACCGTGGTACAGTGCCAGACCGAGCGGTCGCAGCACCAGAACAGGGACAAGGCAATCAAGCAGTTGCGGGCCAAGCTCTACGAACTGGCTCTCCAGGAGAAAAAAGCCGGACAGCAGGCGCTGGAAGATTCGAAGGCGGATATCGGCTGGGGCAGCCAGATCCGGTCCTACGTTCTTGATCAGTCACGGGTCAAGGATCTGCGCACCAACATCGAGCGCAGTGATCCTGGCAATGTCCTCGATGGCGATATCGACGATCTGATTGAAGCCAGTCTCAAGGCAGGGTTATAGGTGCAAGGTCATCAAGGCAGGGTCTCAAGTGAGCACGGATAATCAGCAGGAACACCACGACATCCAGGAAGTTCGCCGCACCAAGCGCGATGCCTGGCTGAACTCGGCCAAGGTTTACCCCAATGACTTCCGCCGCGAGGCCACCGCCTCGGCTTTGCATCAGCTTGCAGAAGGAAAGGACAAGGCCGCGCTGGTTGAACTGGCACTGACGACGCGGGTCTGCGGTCGCATCATGCTGCGTCGGGTCATGGGCAAGGCAAGCTTCATCACTCTGGAAGACGTGACGGGCCGCATCCAGTGTTACATCACGCAGGATGGTCTTGGCGCAGCCTACGAGGCGTTTCGGGAATGGTGGGATATTGGTGACATCGTTGGTGTCAGTGGCACACTGATGCGGACCAACAAGGGCGAACTGACTGTCGAAGCCACCGATATCCGGTTGCTGAACAAGACGCTCAGGCCGCTGCCGGAGAAGTTTCACGGTCTGACGGACACGGAAACACGCTATCGCCGTCGTTATCTTGATCTCATCATGAATGAGGATGCACGACGGGTGTTTGCCGTGCGTTCCGAACTGGTGCGCATGCTGCGGGAGTTTTTCACTTCCCGCGGATTCATGGAAGTCGAGACACCGATGATGCATCCGATACCGGGGGGCGCCACCGCAAGACCATTTGCGACGCACCACAACGCACTCGACATGCCCCTGTACATGCGGATCGCGCCCGAGTTGTATCTCAAGCGCCTGGTGGTGGGAGGTTTCGAGCGGGTGTTCGAAATGAACCGCAACTTCCGGAACGAAGGATTGTCCACACGACACAACCCCGAGTTCACGATGCTCGAGTTCTATCAGGCCTATGCCGATTACAATGACCTGATTGCACTGACCGAAGAGTTGTTGCGCTGGCTTGTTACCGAACTCTGCCAGTCCACGGTCATCGAATTCCAGGGAACGCAGCTCGACTTCGGCAAGCCGTTCATTCGCCTGAGCATGGCGCAGGCCATAGTCGAGCATGCCAACGTAGCCCCTGAAGTTGTGCAGGATGCGGCGCTGCTGGCTGCATTGATGAATCGAATGGGGATCGAAGTGGACCCCGCCTGGGGCCTTGGACGCCTCCAATCCGAGATCTTTGAAGCCCGGGTCGAAGACAAGCTCCGGCAGCCGACCTTCATCACCGAGTACCCGGCGGAGATCTCGCCGCTGGCGCGCCGCAATGATCATAATGCTGCGGTCACCGATCGTTTCGAGCTTTTCATCCTGGGACGTGAATACGCCAACGGCTTTTCGGAACTCAACGATCCCATTGACCAGGCAGCACGGTTTGCACAGCAGTCCGCTGCCAAGGATGCGGGCGATCCTGAAGCGATGCACTTCGATCAGGACTATATCGATGCGCTGGAGTTCGGACTGCCGCCCACGGCGGGGGAAGGCCTCGGGATCGATCGGCTGGCGATGCTGCTGACAGGTTCGGCCAGCATCCGTGATGTCATCCTGTTCCCATTGATGCGCCCGCTCTGACACATGGTCGCAGGCAGTGTGCAGCTCGATCCTTCCTGGCTGGCCGTGCTCGGTGCTGAATTCGAGGCGCCTTACATGCAGAACCTGAGGTCATTTCTCCTGGCGCAGAAGCAGGCCCGCAAAACGATTTACCCAAAGGGAAAGGACATTTTTTCTGCGCTGGATCTGTGCCCCTTTGACCAGACCCGCGTGATCATCATCGGCCAGGATCCGTATCACGGTGCCGGCCGGGCACATGGCCTGAGTTTTTCCGTTCCGGTGGGTGTTCCCCCACCGCCCTCCGCGCAGAATATCTTTCAGGAGATCGAGAGCGATTTTGGCGATGCCGGGCGCTCCATGCCCAGGGACCGGGGTTGTCTCGAAGGCTGGGCGAAGCAGGGGGTGCTGCTGCTCAATGCCGTGCTGACGGTAGAACACGGCCGCGCAGGGTCACACCAGGGTCAGGGCTGGGAGCTGTTTACCGATCGAATCGTGTCTGCACTGGCGACCAGACGCGAGAGTCTGGTGTTCATGCTGTGGGGTAGTTATGCGCAGAAAAAAGGGGCAATGATCGATCGCCAGCGCCACTGTGTACTGGAAGCACCGCATCCTTCGCCGTTGTCTGCGTATCGCGGATTTTTCGGTTGCCGTCACTTTTCGCGTGCCAATGACTGGTTGCAGGCGCATGGTCAATCGGCAATTGACTGGTTTGCTGTAACCTGAATACTCGATACTGGCACGCAAGACTGCAACCAACGTATGACCCAAGACAAGGAGCCCGATGATGATTCAACAAACCAGTGACAAATTGTGTGTGGAGGTCCGAGGCCACACGCTGCTGGTAACCATCAACAATCCTCCCGCAAACACCTGGGATCCTGAAAGTCTTGGTGCGTTGAAGGATCTCGTCCGACAGGCTGATGCTGACAAGGAAGTATACGCCATCGTGATTACCGGTCAGGGCGAGAAGTTCTTTTCGGCCGGGGCGGATCTCAAGCTGTTTGCCGGAGGGGACAAGGACATTGCACGCAGCATGGCGGAACACTTTGGTGCGGCATTTGAAGCGCTGGCCGCATTCCGGGGCGTTTCCATTGCTGCAATCAACGGCTATGCGATGGGAGGCGGACTGGAATGTGCGCTGGCCTGTGATATCCGGATCGCCGAATTGCAGGCGCAGATGGCTCTGCCAGAAGCAACGGTCGGTCTGTTGCCGTGTGGTGGTGGTACCCAGAACCTCTCCTGGATGGTGGGTGAGGGCTGGGCCAAACGAATGATCCTGTGTGGTGAGCGTGTGGATGCATCCACCGCAGAACGAATCGGCTTGATCGAGGAAGTCGTCGACAAGGGACAGGCGCTGGGCAGGGCACTGGCCCTCGCCGAAGCCGTGAGCAAACAGGCGCCGCCTGCGGTATCTGCGTGCAAGAACCTGATTCAGCGCGCTCGGCGGGGCGATATCCAGTCTTCCTATACCCACGAACGTGATGCTTTTGTGGGGTTGTTCGATACCAGCGATCAACGGGAAGGTGTCAATGCCTTCCTCGAAAAGCGCAACCCGAACTGGATCAATGGATAACACCGAGGATCGCGCCATGCTGCAAACCAGTGTTGTCATTCAAGAATATGCGCTGCCGGGAGGTCGACGTCTGGCCCATGCCGAACTGAATGTTCCGGCCACGCTCAACGCCCTGAGCCTGGAAATGATCGACCTGCTGCAACCTGCCCTGGATGGTTGGGCACAACAGACCGGGATTGCGGCTGTGCTGATCACCGGTGCGGGTGACCGCGCGTTCTGCGCCGGAGGTGACATTCAGGCGCTGTACCATGCCATGCGCCGGAATCATGATGCCGGCAGTGTGGTCGATCGATATCCTTTCGAATTCTTTGAACGAGAGTATCGACTCGATTACACACTGCATACCTTCCCCAAACCGGTAGTCGTTCTGGGCCACGGTGTTGTCATGGGAGGAGGTCTGGGCATCCTCAGCGCGGCGTCGCATCGTGTGCTGACGGAAAAATCGAGGGTTGCCATTCCGGAAATCACCATTGGCCTGTTCCCGGATGCAGGGACCACCTGGTTGCTGAAAAAAATGCCGGAGCATCTGGCGGTGTTTACCGGCATGACGGGCAGTCACTGCAATGCAACCGACGCAATGGCCTGTGGTGTGGGTACTGCCGTGGTGGACAGCACGACCCTTGGCGCATTGCGCGATGGAATGAAGGCGCTGGCGTTGACCGGGGATCGATCAAAGGATGATGTGACGATCACGAAGCATATCGAATCGTTTGCTGCCAAGACGCTGCCCGGCAGCGAACTGGCCGCGATACCGGAGTCGTTGTCGGCTCGCGGTTCGCTGACTGACACCGTGGAACAACTGCTGGCGCTGGCTGGTCGCTCGACCTGGATCGATCGATGCCTCGCAGCACTTCGATCGGGCTGTCCCGCCTCCATAGGCATCGTGCACGAGCAGATCCGCCGCAGCCGTTCACTTGATCTTGCATCGGCGTTCCGCATGGAGATGATCATTGCCACTCACTGCGCCACCTTCACGGATTTTGCTGAAGGGGTCAGGGCGCTCCTCATCGACAAGGACAATTCACCAAGGTGGCGTTACCCGTCCGTGCAGGAAATGCCCGCAAGCCACGTCCAGAGCCACTTTGAAGCGCCCTGGTCAGTCAATCCACTGGCGGATCTCGGCTGAATCGAGACGCATCAGACAGACAAGGGGAAAGAGATGACAAAGGTAGGTTTTGTTGGATTGGGCAACATGGGTGGTCCGATGGCCGGTAACCTTGCAAAAGCGGGTTTCCAGGTCAGGGTCTTTGACCTCATGCCAGCATTGATCAACGGTGTCACAGGTGCGACCGGAGCTTCGACTGCGCAGGATGCTGCCCGGGATGTTGATGTGTTTGTCAGCATGTTGCCAGCCGGAAGACATGTTGAAGGTCTGTATCTGGGCAAGGACGGGGTTGCCGATGTTCTGGACAAGAGCACACTGGTGATTGATTGCAGCACGATTGATCCGGCCACGGCGAGACGAGTTGCAACAGCCCTTGGGGAACGTGGCATCACCATGCTGGATGCTCCGGTTTCCGGAGGTACCGCGGGTGCCCAGAACGGAACACTGACGTTCATCGTGGGTGGCAGTGAAGCGGGGCTTGCACGGGGTCGGCCACTTTTCGAAGCCATGGGCGCCAATATCTATCATGCAGGTGACCAGGGCAGTGGACAGATCGCCAAGGTGTGCAACAACATGTTGCTGGCCGTGCTGATGGCGGGGACCGCGGAAGCACTGTCGCTTGGAGTTCGCAACGGACTGAATCCGAAGACCCTGTCCGAAATCATGCAGAAGTCCTCCGGTGGGAACTGGTGTCTCAATGTGTACAACCCCTATCCCGGTGTCCAGGAAGGCGTGGCGTCGAGTCGCGGCTACAGCGGTGGCTTTCTGACCGACCTGATGACCAAGGACCTGGGGCTGGCGGTGGAGACAGCGCTTGCGTCCGGTTCGAGCATTCCAATGGGATCGCTGGCGCGCAATCTCTTCCAGACCCATGCCCAACTCAATGACGCCGGAAAGCTCGATTTTTCCAGCATCCAGTGGTTGTTTTCACCTGAACTCAGGTAGTTCCCGATCAATCGAGCCGGAGTCGTGGCCTGTTCAGCAAGGTCTGCGCGTGTCGTCAGAGGTCCCGACCAGCAGAACCTCGCAGCCAGCAGAGCATCTGCTGGCCTGGTGGGACGAAGTTCGAAAAACTGCGGACGGGTGACTGCAACCCGTCACTCCCCTGGTTCTCAGCGATAGATTTCCCGGGCCATCTGGAATGTGTCGCGGAATGAATCCAGCGTTTCCCGTGCGTTTGCGGCATCCAGCCCGATCCGGTCGAACGCTGTTACCGTCGACCAATCCATCTCGTTGAGCGGGTTCTCGGTGCCGATGACAGACTGGAGTTCGGCGATCTGAACGATATCGACGAAGTCGGTGTCGGGAGCCGTTCGGTCATAGTGGCGCAATAACGAGGGGATGCACGCCATTTCCGCAGGAAAGTTCCAGCGTGTCAGGATCATCGTGCCGATCGAACCGCGACTGCTTTCGACCACGCGGTCGAGAATCTGTTCGTCAGCGATCAGGTCTTCGTTTTCTTCGGCCCAGGCGAGAATTGGCAGTACACCGATACTGTGGGTAAGACCTGCGAGGGTAGCCTGGTCGGCTGGCAGATCCGTAAAGCTTCGGGCCAGTACACCGCAGATCGCGGCAACATCCGTGGCCTGTCTCCACGTTTCCCGCAGCTTCCGGTCAATCAGCTCCGAAGTGGATTGGAACATGCCTTGCATGGCAAGCCCCGTTGCAAGATTGGCCGTGTATTCGACACCCATGCGGGTGATCGCAGTCTGCAGGTCATCAATTGGCCGGGTGGCCCGGAAGAGGGCGGAATTGGCCATCCGCAACAATTGGGCAGACAGCGCAGGGTCTTCGGAGATGACACCGGCAAGGGCTGCACCCGAGACGTTGCGATTGGACGCCGTGTCGCGAATGCGCAGCGCTACCTCCGGCAGGGTCGGCAGATCGAGTTGATCCCGCTCCGCTGCGGCAGCCAGATCCCGTTCAATGGTTTGCGCAAGATTCGACATGCCCGACTCCGTGATTTCCTGCTGCAGTATAAACAGGCTTTCGGAAGCGGCGGCTCAGGACACCCGCTCAACCTTGAGTCAATGTGACAGGGTTCTCGTCGAGATGAAAAGGATGAGCCGGGTCGAGTTCGCGATTGGCGACGATCAGGACGGAGTGCATCGCGACCTGAACCACCTTGCCCACCCGGTTGTTGTCGGCATCCAGCAGATCGTCCATCAATCGAGCGTGCAACGGCTTGTCTGTCCTGCCAAGGACCAGGTTTTTCTTGACGTTGCCACGATGTTCCGCACGGGCGACGATCTCCTGCCCAAGATAACATCCTTTGTCAAAGGCCACCGCGCCTGCGTCCACAAGGCCGAGAGGCTGCGGCAGGAATTCAGCACTGGTCTGTGACGTGACAACAACATGTCTGCGCATGTTCAGCATTGTCAGGTAGGCGTCATCGGCCGTCGTTGGGGGCTCATCCGATGTTTCGATCAGGTAGTCGATCGGGACCGGTCCAGCGCCGGAACCCACTGCGATTACCGAGAATCCTTCGAGAGCTTTGGACTTCGTGCGTGAAAATCGCTGGTAAGGCGCCAGAAATTCAAGGGTCGCAGTGGCGAGACTGTCATGGACCAGGAGATCGATTCTGGTCGCGCCCCCCCGTACCCAGCCACTGCTGACCACTCGGCCCTGGAGATTGCACAGGGCTGTCGGGTGCCAGGTCTGCTGTCCAAGGAGTTCGGTATTGCACGTCAGATAGCCTTGCAGGAATCGAGCGGCATCAGAGCCTTCGAAACCAAGGATCGCGAGGTTTGTTGCGTAACGAAAGTCAGTCATGGCTCACCGTGTTCCGGGACTTTGACTATGATGCAAACCGCAGTCTAGCGTTAAGGTGAATTGATGCATAACCACCGGGATCGAGCGGATGAGCACCATCATCGTGTCTATTGGCGAAGTCGCCGCGGAATGCTCGAGCTTGAGTTCCGTCTGTTGCCTTTTGTCAGCGAATGTTTCCCGTCCCTGAGTGCTGATGAAAAGACGCTGTATGTGGAACTGCTTGAGCATGAGGATTGGGAGATCTTCGACTGGATGCAAGGTCGGGAAGTGCCGGACAAACCTGCAATGGCGGCGCTGGTGCAGCGCATCATCGACTACGGAGCGATGCCCGGGTCGGCGTGATGGACTTCCGTGCTGATCTGCCATCTGTGCTGCGGACGATATCGGCGATGCGGCCACCTGCTGCTCTCGGCGCTGCTGATCGCAGCTGGCACAGTCTGGTTCGGCAACGCAGGAACGGGTCTCATGCTGCTTTGGGGCAGTGCAACCTGGCCTCGCTGGCGGGATCGGACGATCAGACTGTCGTTGGCTGAAGTTCGGGAGATCTGGCTCTACACGGTCGCGCTGGTGGTTCGTGAGTGGAACGGCAGCCTTCATCTTGTCTGCCGCGATGAACTGTCCGCCGAGGAATACTCACGCATACGCCGTGTACTCAAGCAGCAGGTGGAAGGTTTGTTGTGACCGGACGGTTTTGCCGAGCTCCGGATTCCAGATGACGGGAAATCAGCTATTTGTCGACCGTATCACCCCGCCGGTCGCAGGACATTCATGTGCTCCATGGATCCGGGAAACAGGATCGTATCCTGGCTGCCAGGCAGCAGGTCCGGATAGTCGAGGTTGTAATGCAGCCCCCGACTTTCGCGACGGCTGGCCGCACAACGCACGATGAGTTCGGCGACGGTCACCAGATTGCGCAACTCGATCAGGTCGTTGGAAACGCGGTAATGCCGGTAATACTCATTGATCTCCTGCTTCAGCAGGTCAAGTCTTCGCTGGGCTCGTTCCAGGCGCTTGCTGGTCCGCACGATACCAACGTAGTCCCACATGAATCTTCGCAGTTCCTCCCAGTTGTGGGCGATCACGACGTCTTCGTCAGAATCCACAACCTGGCTTTCGTCCCAGTGCGGAATCCGGACCCGTTCTTCCGGTTCGCCGAGTTGCTTGACGATCCGGTCGGCACAGGAGCGTGCGTAGACCAGGCACTCAAGGAGGGAATTGCTGGCCAGGCGATTGGCACCATGCAGGCCGGTGCAGCTGACCTCACCGATGGCGAACAATGCCGGGACGTCGGTTGCGCCGGACTCGTCAACCACCACCCCACCACAGGTGTAATGCGCGGCGGGAACCACAGGAATGGGATCGCGGGTGATATCGATGCCAAACTCGAGGCAGCGCGAGGCAATCGTCGGAAAATGGGTACGGATGAATTCAGGCGTTCGGTGGCTGATGTCGAGGTAGACACAATCGGCGCCAGTACGCTTCATTTCGTGGTCAATGGCCCTGGCCACGATATCGCGAGGTGCCAGTTCGCCAAGTTCATGGTAGCGGTCCATGAAGCGACGTCCATCCTTGAGTCGCAGCACACCCCCTTCGCCACGCACCGCTTCCGAAATCAGGAAGGACTTGGCATGAGGATGGAACAGGCAGGTTGGATGGAACTGGTTGAATTCCATGTTGGCGACACGGCATCCAGCCCTCCAGGCCATGGCGATGCCGTCACCGGTCGAACTGTCGGGGTTGCTGGTGTAGAGATAGACCTTGCTGGCCCCGCCAGTGGCCAGTATCACAAATCGGGCCTGAAAGACCTCGACATGGCCGGTAGTTCGATTCAGGACATACGCACCGGCACATCGACTGGCGTAACGACCGAGCCGGGATCGGTTGATGATGTCGATAGCGATGCGGTCATTGAAAAACTGGATGTTCTCGTGATCCAGCACCCTTTGTGTCAGTGTCCTGGTGATGGCTTTCCCGGTGGCGTCTGCGACATGCAATATGCGCCGGAACGAATGTCCTCCCTCGCGGGTCAGGTGCCAGCCGTTGTCTTCCGTATCAAATTCGACTCCCCACTCAATCAACGACTGGATTGCGGCCGAGGCGTTGCGTACGGTGAATTCGACTGCGTTGCGATCACACAGACCGGCTCCGGCACGCAGCGTATCCTCGATATGTGATTCAGCGCTGTCCTCAGCCGAGATCACCGCTGCGACGCCCCCTTGCGCCCAGTGTGATGAGCCGGACTCGATGTCCCCTTTGCAGAGCACGGTGACCCGGGCGTGAGGTGCCAGGTGCAACGCCGCGGACAGACCTGCTGCGCCACCGCCGATGATGAGGATATCGGTGGAAAAACGCTGGTTCATGAAGATTGCCGGGTTCTGTCGATAGGATGGCTAGTATATCGATCCCCCGGACGGCAGAATATCGAAGAGTGCGTGGGAAGCTCTGTCATGAAGCCGGTCATCTGGATGATGCTGGTGATCACGCAGGTCACTCTCTACCGGACAGCGACCAGAAAGCGAACCGAAAGGCGATGTAAGCGTGGCGCAGGAAACGGACAAGGAACTGGTGCGTCGGGTGAAAAAAGGTGATCGAGTCGCCTTTGACCTGCTGTTCACGCGTTACCAGCACAGGATTCACGGCCTGGTCAGCCGTTACGTGCGTGATCCCGATGAAGCCCTCGATGTTACCCAGGAAGCATTCATCAAGGCCTGGCGGGCATTGCCGCAGTTCCGCGGCGACAGCCAGTTCTACACCTGGATGTACCGAATCGCCGTCAACTGTGCCAAGAATCATCTCGTTGCACGGGATCGAAGGCCCCCCAATCTGGACTTCGATATCGGTGACGAGGGTCCAGCGGCAATCCCTGACCAGCTGATGGAGCTGGATGACCCTGAATCCCTGCTGGCTCGCGATGAGTTGCAGGCGGCGATCTTTGCTGCTGTGCACGAACTTCCGGAGGATCTCAGGTCAGCAGTCAGTCTTTGCGAGTTCGATGGGCTGTCCTATGAAGAAATCGCCAGCGTGATGGAGTGCCCGGTCGGCACGGTGCGGTCGAGGATCTTCCGGGCGAGGGAATTCATTGACGATCGCATTCGACCTTTTCTGGGTCGCAGGGGTACCCGAGGTTGAAATGCCGGTGTTCGAGATGAATGGGCATCGAATTGATGGTGCGAAGCATTTCACATCGAGGGAGCACATTCCTGCGGATCGGGAACTTGTCGCGGGCACGGGGTTCAAAGAGACAAAAGGGCAACCGTCCTTTTCACGTACCGGCCTGCGTGACCACACATCTGCGCCTGATTCGCGCCAGGGCCCGGGTCGATCCAGCCAATTCGGAAGATTTCCATGTCGGAACAGTTGAAAGAAGCGCTTTCGGCGGCGCTGGATGATGAAGCAGACGAGTTCGAGCTGCGACGCGTACTGGATGAAGCCGGACGCAACGAGTCGTTGCGGGAGACCTTCGAGCGTTACCAGCTCATCCAGGCGGTCATGCGCGGAGAGGCCAGTGCGCGAACCATCGGCCAGCGCGCACAACTGCAAAGACGCGTTCGGGTCGCCATGGACGTTGACGTGGAGAGTGTGGCCGTTGAAGACGACCACCAGCCGGAGGTCGGGGTCTCGCCGGCCGTTCGTCGAGGTTGGATGCCGCGAGCAACTGCGTTTGTGGCCGCCTTCGGCGCGGTGCTTGCGGTTTACCTGGGTGCTGGATCACTGTTTCCTGGCGTGGATGATACGGCGGCGGTCAACGATGTCGCCTCCGGTGCCTTGCCGTCGTTGACGACACCAGTAACCAGCGCAACGGAGATGGAATCGAGGGTTGCTGCGGAGGCGACACCTGAATTGTCCGAACTGGAAGGGGATGCGCGACAACGGCATGAAAAATGGCTCCTGATGCACGTAGGCGCAGCGAGGCGTTCAGGCCCGCTTCCGCTCGACAGTACAGATCGGCCATCCCCACCCGGATGGGAGGTCGCCTGGCTTCCTGCAGGGTTCACGGCTCTGCCCGCCGAGTCTGCAGACACGGAATCCGGGCGTGTTGCGATCCGGCGTTACGCTGATGGAGACCAGACGTTTTTGTTGCTGGTCGAGGCACTGCCTACCACGGATACGATCCCGGCGGAGTCCGGTGATGGCAAACACTGGGTAGTGGAACGACTGGTCGGCGATGCAGCCAGTGGCGACGGCCTGCATCTGGCCGCAGTGGTCGGTGAGCTGTCGCCACCTGCCGCACGTCGGCTGCTTGGCAGCATCTCCCTGGCACAGTGACACCAAAGACGCTGCGCAGGCTGGGTGAGCTGACCACTGACAACAGTGGTCAGCTGGTGTTCAGGTTGCGGCCCGCACAGTGCGCGACATGCAGTGCAGCCTGTCAGCGACATGGTGTTCGAGAGCTTGTTGTCACTTCACCGGAGCAGGTTGAATGTACCGGTCAGCCGGTCATTCTGGGGTGGAGCCATCGTGAGTTGTCGAAGGCCTCTTTGCGTGTTTATGGACCACCGGTTACCGGTATCTGCCTGGCAATCGGGGTGAGTATGCTCCAGCAATTCCCTGATAGCATAGCCGCCCTTGCGGTGTTTGCCGGCGCGGCCACGGGCATGCTGATCGCCAGGTTGCTCGAGGTATTCTGGCAACCATTTGGCGCGCCAGACCTGTCGTTGCAACGTTTGGACCAACCTTTCAACAATGATGAGTGAACCAGGAAAAACAAAGACAATGTCCAGAATAGTATGGGTGGCAGCGGTTTTGATGACCCTGTTCGGCGCTTCACCGTTGGTATCGGCGGAAGGTCTGCCGGACTTCACAAGAATGGTGGAGGAAAATTCACCGGCGGTGGTCAACATATCCAGCGAACGCAAGCCGGCTGCAAACAACAGTGCTGGGCGGGAACGCGAAATGGAGGAGTTCTTCCGTCGTTTTTTTCCGCCGGATCAATTTCCGCGGCCCGACCGTGAGGCACGTTCGCTGGGTTCCGGGTTCATCATTTCAAAGGACGGCTACGTACTGACCAATTATCACGTGGTCGAGCAGGCTGACTCGGTGAAGGTCCGTCTGAGCGACCGAAGGGAACTCGATGCCACCATCGTCGGCAGTGATCAGCGCTCCGATCTTGCATTGCTGAAAGTGGATGGCAAGGATCTGCCAGTGGTCCGGCTTGGCAAGTCCGAGAGTCTGAAAGTCGGCGAATGGGTGCTCGCCATCGGTTCGCCGTTTGGCTTTGATTATTCGGTCACCGCGGGCATCGTCAGCGCCAAGGGCCGCAGCCTGCCCACGGCGAACAATGAAAATTATGTTCCCTTCATCCAGACGGACGTGGCGATCAACCCTGGTAACAGTGGTGGACCGCTTTTTAACCTGGCGGGTGAGGTCGTCGGCATCAACTCCCAGATCTACTCGAACTCGGGCGGATTCATGGGCGTGTCCTTTGCGATTCCCATTGACGTAGTCATGGAGGTCGTTCAGCAGCTCCGGGAAAACGGCAAGGTCAGTCGAGGCTGGCTGGGTGTTGTGATTCAGGAAGTGAATCGGGATCTCGCCGAGTCCTTTGGACTCGACAGACCACACGGCGCTCTGGTCGCGAAAGTTCTCGAAAATGGCCCTGCTGGCAAGGGTGGTGTGCTCGAAGGCGATATCATCACGGCATTCAAAGGCCACTCCATCGAACGGTCCGCGGAGTTGCCGCACTTTGTAGGGAGGGTTGCAGCCGGCTCCATGGCCAGGCTGGATATTGTTCGAGCCGGTGAGCGCAAGGTGCTCAACGTCAAGGTTGGCGAGCTGACCAACGAAGGCGGCGAGGTGGCGGCCGCAAGCGGCTCTCCGGCTCGCAATGCCATCGGGCTGGCGGTTCAGGGCGTCGATGAGGCCACACGGGAACAGCTGGGTATCGAGCACGGTGTCCAGGTCACCAGTGCGGGTGGTGCGGCAGAGACCGCCGGAATTCAGCCAGGAGATGTCATTCTGCGGCTGAACAATGCGGTGATTGCCTCGACCAGCGATTTTGATGCTGCGGTAGCTGCTCTGCCTGCCGGCAAGTCAGTTCCCGTACTGGTATCGCGGAAGGGCAGTTCGGTGTTTCTCGCACTGCGAGTGCCGGACTAGTCATCCTGGCAGCAGCAGGCGACTGCGCGAGGCAACTGGGGGAATCGGGGACCCGGCCGGTTCAAGATCGGTTTGTTGCGGGTCCCGGGTTGCCAGGGTTCCTGGCATCGCCTTGCTGGTAGGGTTCCGCTACACTCGCGCGCCGGAATCAGAGCCCCCTTTGTCAGGGGGCCTGCAACCTGTCCCTTTTTTCAACTCACGGATTTTCAGTGCCCGCACTCGAGCACATACGCAATTTTTCCATCATTGCCCACATCGATCACGGCAAATCCACCCTTGCCGATCGGTTCATACAGATGTGTGGTGGACTTTCGGACCGGGAAATGAGCGAGCAGGTGCTCGACTCGATGGATCTCGAGCGAGAGCGGGGCATAACCATCAAGGCGCAGAGCGTCACGCTCGACTTCCCGTCCGAAGATGGCAGGACGTACCAGCTGAACTTTATCGACACCCCGGGTCATGTCGACTTCAGCTATGAAGTCTCGCGCAGCCTGGCTGCCTGTGAAGGCGCGCTGCTTGTGGTAGACGCAGCGCAGGGCGTGGAAGCCCAGTCTGTCGCCAATTGTTACACCGCGGTGGAGCAGGGGCTTGAGGTCCTCCCGGTGCTGAACAAGATTGATCTGCCGCAGGCGGAGCCCGAAAAAGTCACCCAGGAAATTGTCGACATCATCGGTCTGGATGTGACAGACATCTCGATGGTCAGTGCAAAAACTGGCGAAGGCGTGCGTGAATTGCTGGAGCGGTTGATCAAGGATATTCCGCCACCGCAGGGTGATGTCACCGCCCCTCTGCAGGCGTTGATCATCGATTCCTGGTTCGACAACTATCTGGGGATCGTCTCGCTGGTCCGGGTCATGCAGGGTACGCTCCGCAAAGGCGACCGGATTGTCGTCAAATCCACCGGACGTTCCCATGATGTTGACGAGGTCGGTCGTTTTCATCCGAAACGAAGGCCCGCAAAATCCCTGTCGGCAGGTGAGGTGGGCTACATCGTTGCAGGCATCAAGGAAATTCGTGGTGCACCGGTCGGCGATACGCTGATACCGCATGGGCGTCTGGAGACCCCCGCACTGCCTGGTTTTGCAAAGGCCAAACCACAGGTTTACGCCGGATTGTTTCCGGTTTCCTCGGATGACTTCGAGTCATTCCGTGAAGCCCTCGAGAAGCTTCGCCTGAACGATGCATCCCTGTTCTACGAACCGGAGAGTTCGGAAGCACTCGGTTTCGGCTTTCGCATCGGCTTTCTCGGCATGTTGCACATGGAGATCATCCAGGAGCGCCTGGAACGCGAATACGATCTCAATCTCATAACCACAGCACCGACGGTGGTCTACGAGGTGGTCAAGACCGATCTGTCCGTGATGCTGGTCGACAATCCGTCGAAACTGCCCGCGCAGTACGCCGAAATCCGGGAGCCCATTGCACAGGCCAATATCCTGGTGCCCCAGGAGCACGTTGGCGCAGTCATCACGTTGTGCATCGAACGAAGGGGAGTCCAGAAAAACCTCCAGTACAGTTCTGGACAGGTGTCCCTGCACTATGAAATTCCCATGAGTGAAGTGGTCATGGACTTTTTTGACCGGTTGAAATCGGTCAGTCGCGGGTTTGCGTCGCTCGATTATTCGTTTACCCGGTTTGAACCGGCAAGACTCGTGAGGCTTGATATCCTCATCAACGGGGAACGGGTTGACGCGCTGGCCATGATCATCCACAAGGACGATGCCGCCAGTCGCGGACGGGCACTGACCGAGAAGATGAAGGAATTGATTCCGAGGCAGATGTTCGATGTCGCGATCCAGGCGGCCATTGGCGGCCAGATCATCGCCCGTACCACCGTGAAAGCGCTTCGCAAGAACGTGACCGCCAAGTGTTATGGCGGCGATATCTCGCGCAAACGCAAACTTCTGGACAAGCAGAAGGAGGGCAAGAAGCGGATGAAACAGGTCGGTCGTGTTGAAATACCCCAGGATGCTTTCCTTGCTGCGTTGAAGGTGGAGCGGTAGGGCATGGACATTGATCTTCCGTTTGTTCTCACCTGGGCAGTGCTGGCATGTGGGGCGATCTGGCTGTTCGACACCGTGGCGTTGAAACGACGTCGACTTGCGCGAATTGCGGCCGAAGGCGAGACGGGCAGCGAAACGGTTGACCGTGAACCTATCCTGGTCGAGTACGCCCGATCCTTTTTCCCTGTGCTCCTGTTTGTTCTGGTGTTGCGCAGCTTCCTCGGTGAACCGTACCAGATTCCCTCGGAATCGATGGTGCCAACCCTTGAAATAGGCGACTTCATCCTTGTCAACAAGTATGCCTACGGTTTGCGACTGCCGGTCCTCGGGACACGCATCGTCGACATTGGCGAGCCTGCGCGTGGAGACATCATGGTGTTTGTCCCACCTCATGACCCGCGTTACTTCATCAAACGGGTCATCGGATTGCCTGGGGACCGGATTCGCTACGTCAACAAATCTCTCTACATCAACGGCGAGCGACTGGAATACGATTTTGTGGGCGAGGTCACGCGTTTTCACGCCGCCAGCAATCGCGCCTATACGGCCAGGGAATACACTGAACACATCGCCGGGATAACCCATTCGACACATCGATTGGGCAACTCCGAGCCGCCGCGCGAATGGACGATTCCCGAGGGACACTATTTTATGATGGGTGACAATCGGGACTTCAGCGATGACAGCCGCCGCTGGGGGCCTGCGTCAGAACAGAAGATCGTGGGCAAGGCGGTGGCAATCTGGTTGCACAAGGAGCCTGGACTATCATGGCCAACGTTCGAGCGAAATCACTGGTTGGAATAACACCCATCTCCCGTCTGCGGCAGAATGCCACGGGCAGGGTGGGCATGGGTTCGGTGGGTATGGGTTCGTTAGGTATGGGCACGATGGGCATGCTGCTGGTGCTCGTTGCCATCGCGATGGCTATCAGCTTCGGGCTCAAGATCGGTCCGCACTACATGAATTTCCGTACCATACAGTCCCTGCTTGCCGGACTGACCGAAGAAGAGGTCAGGACCAACAGTCGGACACAAGTCATGGAACTGCTCCAGAAGCGCTTCAAGATCAACTCGCTGTATGACCAGGAACCGCAAAAGGTTTTCACGTACAAGCGAGAGCGAGGTGCAATTTCGCTTGCAATCGACTACGAGGTCAGGGAACACCTGTTTGGCAACGTCTATGTGCTGCTCGACTTCGACGAGTCACGAACGTTCTGATTTCATCGCACCGGCCACGATCTCGATGATCATCAGTATGGTCATTCGGGTGAATGATGATCTGTTGGCAGGATCGTGCACGGAGCTGTCCGCGTGACCATGAGCGAGCGAGCCCGGGAACAACTGCAGCAGGTTCTCGGTTATGCGTTTGCAGATCTCACCCTGCTCGATCATGCGCTCACCCATCGGAGTGTTGGCAATCGGCACAATGAAAGACTGGAGTTCCTTGGCGACAGCGTCCTGGCCTTTGTCGTGACCACCTATCTGTATGAGGCGTACGACAGGCTGACCGAGGCCCAGCTCACCCTGATGCGTTCCCAGTTGGTCAAACGTGAAACACTGGCGCGCGTCGCCCTGAAGGTTGATCTGGGAGCTGCACTTCGATTCAGTGCAGCGGTCTCCGGTACCGGAGTACAGCGGCGCAGCTCGGTGCTGGCCGATGGACTTGAGGCGGTCATTGGCGCGATCTATCTCGATGGTGGTTCGGAAGCTGCGCGAGCCGTCGTGATGCGCCTGCTTGAAAGTGAACTTGCCGGGCTCGATCCACGTACGCTGAAGGACGCCAAGACCAAACTGCAGGAAAACCTGCAGGCTCGCGGTCTCGGCCTGCCACGTTACGAGGTGATCGGGACACAAGGCGCTGAACATGTGCGTGTTTATGAAGTGCGGTGCGAGACAACGGAAGGACTGGCAACCTCGGGACAAGGTGCATCCCGCCGGGCAGCAGAACAGGATGCCGCGGCGAGACTCCTGATACTCATGCAGGCAGACACCACACATCATGGTTGAAGACAATCCGGAGCTGGCAACACGATGCGGATATGTCGCCCTGGTTGGACGCCCCAATGTCGGCAAGTCCACCTTGCTCAATCATCTGCTGGGCATGAAGCTGAGCATCACGTCGCGCAAACCACAGACCACTCGCCGCAATCTGCTGGGCGTTGATACCCGTGGTGAGGTACAGGCCATCTATGTGGACACACCAGGCATCCACCGTGCAGGCAGTCGACAGTTGAACCGCCTGATGGTCAAACACGCCACTTCGATCCTGACCGACGTCGATCTGGTACTGGTGCTGCTGGAGCATCACCGGTTGACGGATGAGGACGAGATTGTGCTCGGTCATATCGCGCAGGCAGGTGTTCCCGCGCTAGCGATTCTGAACAAGGTGGATCTGCTCTCTGACAAATCACGATTGTTGCCGGCCATGCAGCGACTTGGAGAACGGAATCTGTTTGCGGAGATCATTCCGCTGTCAGCTCTGCAAAAAGACGGTGTCGATCTTCTGCGCGAGCGTGTTGCCCACTATCTGCCAAGGCGACCGCACCAGTTTCCGGATGATCAGGTGACCGATGCGAGTGAGCGTTATCTGGTTTCGGAGATCATCCGGGAAAAGCTGATGCGACGACTGGGAGACGAGTTGCCACATCGTGTCGCGGTGGTTGTCGAAACCTTGCAGGCGGAGCCGCATCTGGTGACCATCCGTGCCGAGATCTTCGTCGAAAAGGATGGTCAGAAATCCATCGTGATCGGCGAGAAGGGGCAGATGCTCAAGTCCATCGGCCAGGACTCACGGATGGACATCGAGGCCTTGCTGAACGCAAGAGTCATGTTGCACCTCTGGGTGAAGGTCCGGCAGGGCTGGACCAACGATGATCGTCTGTTGCGACGCTTTGGCATCGACGATGCTGGTCCGGACCACGCATGAAGTTCCCGCGCTAGGCGCCGATCATGCGTATTCTGGCGCAACCTGCACTGGTCGTTCATGTTCGCGCTTATAGGGAAACGAGCATGATTGTCCGGCTGTTCACCCCGGCGTACGGGCTCGTGGCCGGAGTTGCCAAAGGTGTGCGGGGACGCCGCTCGACAAAAATCGCTGCCTTGCAGCCGTTCAATGAGGTTCGTGTGTCCTGGCTTGGCACAGGCAGTCTGCTGACCCTCACCGACATTGAACTGGACCAGCGCCGCACGTTGCACGGACAACGGCTGGCTGCAGGATTCTACGTACTCGAGCTGCTGGTCCGTCTGTTGCAGGAACACGATGCACACCCATCGCTGTATCGCCTGAGCCAGGCAGTGCTCGGTGCGCTGGCTGACGGACTTCCGTTGGCCCCCTTGTTGAGAAGATTCGAACATGAATTGTTGAACGAACTGGGCTTCGGAGTGGATTTCAGTTGTGATCTTCAAGGTGAACCCCTCGTCCCCGAACGGCGCTACGCACTGGCAGATGGAGAGAGTTTTGTGATGGTTTCCGGTGGTGGTTATTCCGGCGCGGAACTTCTTGCAATCGGGGTCGATGATTATCGGCTCGGTCCCGTGCGACACACCGCTCGTCTGCTGTTTCGTGAGTTGCTCGACATGCATCTGGGCGTCAAGCCTCTCGCCAGTCGCAGCTTGTTGAAGTCACCAGGAACATGAGCCGAAAGCAGGTTGTGCGCCGGGAAGTGGAAATGGAAGTGACCGGGCTATCCAGCGAGGGACTCGGTCGCGGGTTCGTCAATGCCCGTGAAATCAGGCTGCGCAACACACTTCCCGGTGAAGTGGTGCAAGGACTGGTGCGTAAACGCAAACGCCGGATTGACCATGGCGATGCGTTGACGGTCTCGGAGTCCTCACCGGCTCGTGTACACCCTGTCTGTGACGTTGCCCATCGATGTGGCGGCTGCACCTTTCAACATGCTTCAGCGCAGTTCGAGCTGGGTTGGAAAGAAGAGCAGCTGCGCAGGGCTCTTGAGCGCAACGGGTTGGCGGCCAGGGACTGGAAACTGCCGGTTGCAGGACCACAACATGGTTATCGACACAAGGCGCGACTGGGTGTTCGCCAGGTTGGTGAGGTGATGTACGTCGGCTTTCGGGAAGCGTTCGGTGGCCGGATCGTGGACATGCGTGGCTGTACCATTCTGGCACCCAGACTGGCCGGTCTGATCCTGCCGCTGCGCAAGCGATTGGGAGAATTGTCCATTGCGGGACGGATTCCCCAGGTCGAACTGGCGGCGGGAGACGATTCACTGGCAATGGTCGTGCGTAATCTGGATATGTTGTTGGAACGCGACAACGACGTATTGCGAACCTTTGCACAGGATCATCGCATCGAGGTCTATCTGCAGCCTGCAGGTCCGGACAGTGTTGTGTGGCACAGCGGAAGGGGTGAACTGCTTGGGTATGCAAATCCTGACTTCGGGCTCCAGTTCGGGTTCGAGCCCCTGGACTTCGTGCAGGTCAATCCGTATATCAATCGGCAGCTCGTTCGCAAGGCAGTGCTTGAATTGCGTGCGGCAAACCGGATTCTCGATCTGTTCTGCGGACTCGGGAATTTTTCGCTGGCACTGGCGGGGTCTGGCAAATCCGTGGTCGGCCTGGAGGGCAGTTTGACCGCAGTCCTGCGGGCACGTTCGAATGCGGCTCGCAATGGCCTGCTGAACCGGGTCGATTTCGAGAGTGTCGACCTCTATGTTGATCCTCTGCAGGCGTCTGGACACAGCCAGGACTGTGATGCCGTCCTGCTGGACCCGCCACGTCTTGGCGCAGGACCGCAACTGCGATCCTGGTTGCATGCCGGGATACGGACCGCAGTGTACGTGTCGTGCAACCCGGAGTCCTTTGCCAAAGACGCGGTCGTGCTGGCGGACGCTGGAATGACGCTTGAAGAAGTCGGCATCTACGACATGTTTCCACAAACCACCCATGTGGAGACCCTGGGTGTCTTTCGCCGCAGCTGATCAATGCGCCCAGCCATGTCGTGTGTCCAGAGTCGAAGACCCATTGCACCGTGCACCGAAGCCCCGGTTCTGACGGGTTTGCCTGCTTTCCATCCATCCTTCAAGATGCAGCCCATGAAGTTCCAATCGGCTTGCATGTTTTCCGGCGGAAATCACTGAGGTGGTTCTGGTTGCCCAGGCACTGCCGCGTGACGCCGATGGCCGCATCGACAGCGCAAATTGGTGCGAGACCATGTGTCGCCAGCATGTCTGGTTGCAGATTGGCAGGCTGTTCGACGTCTGCCGCTACCTCGAGAGCCTGCCGGAAGGCCAGAAATATCTGGAGCGGGGCTTTTCGCTGGCTGAACTGGTGGCGAGTCTCAAGATTGACAACGAGGCGCTGATTGCCGCTCTGTTGTACCGGCCGCATCGGGATGGGTTGCTCTCCATCAAGGATATCGAAACACGGCAGTCCGACGAAGTTGCAGCTCTCGTGGAAGGCGTGTCCCGCATGGCGACGGCCAACTTTCTGGATCTGTCCAACACACCACTGCTGACCAGTGAACGTCAGGACCAGGTCGAAAATGTTCGACGGATGCTGGTTGCGCTGGTTGATGATGCCCGTGTCGCGGTGATCAAGATCGCCGAACGGGTAGTCGCCCTGCGTGAAGCGAAACAGGATGCTCGTTCGCGTCGCAGTCGCATTGCGCTGGAGGCACGACACGTGTTTGCGCCTCTCGCCGGCCGGCTGGGCATCCGGCAACTCAAATGGGAACTTGAAGATCTCGCCATGCGTTATCTGGAACCCGAGATCTACACGACCGTCGCCGGTCAGCTGGATGGCAAGCGGATAGAACGCGAGGCACAGATCGCCACCATTGCGGAACAGTTGCGTGCGCTGCTGCAGCAGCATGGCATCGAAGCCCAGGTTTTCGGCCGGGCCAAGCACATCTACAGCATCTGGCGGAAGATGCAGTCCAAACAGCTGGGCCTCGACCAGGTATACGACATGCGGGGAGTGCGTGTGCTGGTCGAGGATCTGGCCAGCTGTTACGCGGCGCTGGGGGTTGTGCACACGACGTTCCGCCACATCCCGAGTGCGTTTGACGACTACATTGCATCGCCCAAGGAAAATGGGTATCGATCCATCCATACGGCGGTCATCGGTGCCGATGGCAAGCACCTTGAAGTTCAGATCCGTACCCAGGAAATGCACGACGAAGCCGAACTGGGAGTCTGTGCGCACTGGACGTACAAGGGCGATGGTGAAGAAG
The DNA here is from genome assembly GCA_041752315.1 of Pseudomonadales bacterium. GTDB lineage: Bacteria > Pseudomonadota > Gammaproteobacteria > Pseudomonadales > Azotimanducaceae > SYFY01. The sequence goes on along the minus strand of JBGSHJ010000049.1, from coordinate 130,057 downwards.
ACCGGACCATCGGCGCGAAGATGGAATGGCTGCGCCATGTGGTGGAATGGCACGAAGAACTCGGTGGCCGGCGAAGCCTCGGCGAGGAAATCAGCCGTTCGATGCAGCAGGAGCGAATTTACCTGCACACCCCCAAAGGACATGTCATCGATCTTGTTGCCGGGGCCACACCCATCGACTTTGCCTACCGTGTGCATACCGATATCGGTCACCGCTGCGCCGGGGCCCGGGTTGATGGCCGGGAGGTGCCGCTCAACTACCGTCTGCGCAACGGTGAACGTGTCGAGATTCTCACGGCACCCACGCAGGCACCCAGGCGTCTCTGGCTTGAACCTGAGGCGGGTTACGTGCGCACGCATCGCGCTCGCAGCAAGATACAGGGCTGGATGAGGGCACGGGGCAACGAGGTCAATCGAGTGGAAGGACTGGCTGCAATTGATCGCGCCTGTGTGCGGTTGCATGTTCCTGTCCCGACACCTGCGGCGTTGATCGAACTTGCAAGTGCGTTGGGAGAACACGATCCTGAGCGATTGTTCGTGGCGCTGGGCATTGGGGAATGTCCTGTGCGACCACTGATCGCAGGCTGGCTCAATGAACTGGCCATCGGCGCAGAACATCCGCTCGACCCCGCCGTGCAGCGCGTTTTGCTCGTTGCGCGAAACCGGCACGGCCTGTTGCTCGATGTGACCCGGGTGGTGGATGAACTTGGCATATCTCTGCAGGGTTCAACCGCGCGAGTCGTACCGCCGGATGCCGCAGAAATCACCCTCGAATTCCTCGCGGAGGATCTGATCGAGGTTTATCAGCTGGTGGAAAATCTGAGACCACTGGTAGGCGTGACCGAAGTGCGTCGTGATCCTGGGGCAGCATGACGCGCGTCTGGCGCGCAGGGCGTTCGGTATGAATTCATTTACGGAGAAGTCCGTTTTACGGAGAAGACAATGCGAGTGATTCTGTTGGGGCCCCCGGGGGCGGGCAAAGGTACACAGGCCCAGTTCATCAAGGAACACTGGAATATTCCCCAGATTTCGACGGGCGACATGCTGCGCGCCGCCATCAAGGCGCAGAGCGAACTTGGGCGGAAGGTCAAGGCCGTCATGGACTCCGGGGCTCTGGTATCTGACGACATCATCATTGCGCTGGTGAAAGAACGGATCACGGCGGCAGATTGTGCGGCTGGTTTCCTGTTCGATGGATTCCCTCGCACCATCCCCCAGGCCGAGGCGATGGAGCAGGCAGGAGTGATGATCGACGCCGTAGTGGAAATTGTTGTACCCGATGAAGAGCTGGTGCGGCGAATCAGCGGGAGGCGTGTCCATCCGGCATCAGGTCGTGTGTACCACGTCGAATTCTCTCCCCCGAAGGTCGCGGGCAAGGACGATCCAACCGGCGAGTCGCTGGTTCAGCGTGACGATGACAAGGAAACAACCGTGCGTGAGAGGATCACGGTGTACAACGCCCAGACCAGGCCGCTGGTCGAGTTTTATCAGACCAGGGCAGCACGCCAGATGCTCACCTATCACCGTATCGCTGGGGTGGGATCTGTGGATGACATCAAGGCGGCGGTGCAAAAAGCGCTGGATTGAAGCGCTCCTGCCGCGACTCTGGTGGACCGATTGATGGATCATCAATGGCGATCTTGAGCGATGGCAGGCTCCGACGTCATTCAAATTCTCTGGCTGCGGCCGCCCTCGCAGCGATGCAAACAGTCAGGTGCCAGGGTCCGGGTTGCGCGGATGCTACCCGGTTCAGTTAAACTCAGCCGTCTCCTGGCTAGCGCGTGCCTCGCGGTGAGAATCAAAATCCAGCGGCTTTGCCTGTGGCACCGGCCAGCGCGTCGCCACGCTTGCGTTCTAGCACTCCTGGTTCTGACTGCGGGTAGTATTGTTACCTGGGCGCAGGACTCGACACCAGACCCCGTGGCAACGTCGTCGAACGCGGACTCGGAGATCATCGCCGTCACCGCGGACACGTTGCTCGAGTCGGCAGCCGTCGAACCGCCACCGCCTCTGGTCGAGAGCTTCAATCCCCTCGCGCCGGTTATCACGACTGGACCGCGTGGGACGCTCGCGGATTTTTTGCAGCGGATTCGCGAGATACGTGCGATAAGCATGAATACGGTTTCCGGCTATCTTCAATCCGACCGCCTGTACCCCTCCAGCGATGAATCCAAGGCGATGCTTCAGGCGAAGGTGATGGCTGCGATTGCGACGCGCGCCCTGGAATTCGAAGGCGTGCCGTCAGCGATCGAATCCTTCGAGTACCGGGGGCGGGTGGTGCTGATGCTCTACGACTTGATCGAACGGGTCGGCCCACCTTCGCTGACAGCGGTTCCGGATGGCGCGGAAATGGCGGCGAGAAAAGAAACATCATGGAGAATGCCGGGCACGGAGATCGTGATCCGGCGAGTGGCCGATGGGTCACGCAAGGGCGAGTGGCTGTTCTCCGAAGAAACCATACAGCGATTGCCCGAGTGGGAAAGATGGGCCGTGCATCTGCCTGTGGAAAACCGTGAAGCCGAAAACTTCCTGACGATCTACAAGTACGGCCCACTTGGGCTGCATGAGACCGTTCCGCTGCGCTGGATGCTCGCGCTGCCTGCGTGGGCGAAGGTCCTGTTGGCCGATCAACCGGTGTGGCGCTGGATTGGACTCCTTCTTCTGCTGGGGGGGAGCACGTTGGTTTTCACCCTGTTACGGCGTGGCATCAGACGGATTCAAAAAAGTTCTCGTGTTGGGGTGAGTGCAGCACTGTGGGCCGACGTAGCCGTGCCCGGAGTCCTTGCGCTTCTCATCATCTTCATAAGGGATGTCGCGGCCTAGAATCTGCGCTTTACGGAGCCTGTGTATGCGCCGTTGGTGCTCACCCTGGCGGGCATGCTCTACCTCACTTTGGTCTGGATCATCTGGTCCTCGGGGCGCGCGATCGCGGAAACCGCGATCGTTTCCCGACGTCTGAAAGCCCGGAGTATCGACGGACAGCTCATTCGACTGACATTGCGTTTTTTTGCACTGATACTCAGCGTCGGTGTGCTGGTCGAGGGGGCGAATCGAATCGGTTTGCCTGCCTACTCCATCGTGACCGGCCTCGGTGTGGGTGGTGTCGCTGTGGCGCTCGCAGCACGCGAAAGCCTCGCCAATCTGATGGGCTCGTTCACGATCATGATCGAGAAGCCGTTCACCGTCGGTCATTGGATCAAGGTCGGGGACACCGAGGGTACCGTGGAGGCCGTGGGCTTCCGCAGCACGCGAATACGGACCTTCTACGACTCCCTGCTCAGTGTGCCGTCGAGCGAACTGATGCACTCCACCATCGACAACATGGGTGAGCGGAAATACAGGCGTGTGAAAACAACCTTCGGAATATCCTGCGCAACCTCGCCGCAGCGGGTGCAGGAATTTGTTGAGGCCGTCCGCGAGATCATTGCAACACACCCGCATACGCGCAAGGAGAGCTATCACGTCGTTCTGCAGGACTTTGCCGATTCCAGTCTCGAGATCCTGCTGTATTTTTTTCTCGAGCTGCCCGACTGGGCGTCGGAACTGCGCCAGCGGGAGGATATCCTGCTCCGCATCATGGGGTGCGCCGAGCGCCTCGGGATAGAGTTTGCCTTCCCTACCAGAACTGTACACATCGCGGAACAACCACAAATTGGTTGACGCTTGTCACGCTGCAAGTCCTTGCCACGCTCACCTGTTTTTCAGATGACCCACAGCAGGTTTGATACAAGCTTCTCAAAGGCTTGAGAGCAAAAGGACCGTGACCTCACTGTCTGCTTGCAGATCTCCGTTCTTCCCGGGTATTTCCACCAGACAGTTGGCATCCTGAAAGGTAGTCAGCCGATTCGAACTTTGATCACCGCTGATGCACACGGACGGCAGGCTGCCTGTTCCATGCCAACTCAGCAGGCCACGCTGATATTCAGTTCTCCCCGGCCGGTGACTGACCGGTGATTGAAGGATTGCAGGCAGACGAAGCGGTGGCTCGGGACGCGCGCCACAGGCCAGCAGCAGCGCGGGTTTGGCTATCAGGAGCCAGGTGACAATCGCACTCACGGGATTACCAGGCAGACCACAGAACCAGGCTCGGCCGATTTGGCCAAAGGCCAGCGGTTTGCCAGGTTTCAGATTCAGCTTCCAGAAGGCAAGTGTCCCGAGCGTCTCGATGGCATTGCGGACATGATCGTGATCGCCAACCGATACACCGCCGCTGGTGAGCAGGAAGTCATGCTGTGCCGAAGCCTCCCGGAGCGCGGCCTGCGTCGCAGCCGCGGTATCCGGCAGATTGCCAAGATCATGGGCGGTGACCGGCAGTCCCTGCAGCATCGCCAGAAGCGTTGTGCGATTGGATTCGTAGATCCGGCCTGCTGGCAGCGGAAATTCTGCGTTGTCGGCTTCAACCAGTTCATCACCCGTCGAAAACACGCCGACGGACAGACGCGACAATACCTCGACCGAGTTGCGACCGTCGCCGGCCAGGCGTCCCAGGTCGATCGCGTCGAGTCGGGTTCCCGCGGCAACCAGCCGCTCACCGCTGGCAACGTCATGGCCAACGGGTCGAATATGATCGCGTGCTTCGGGATCACCGCTGATGAGCAGTTGGCCAGCGTCCACCGTGCAGTCCTCCTGCAGCACGATCCGGCCGCTGCCTGCGGGCACCACCGCGCCGGTCAGGATGCGGACACATTCACCTTCCCGCAAAAAGCCCGACCATGGCCTGCCTGCGGCGCTTTCGCCAACAATCTTCCAGTGTGAGCCGCCAACCTCCATCGTGGCTGGCACTGGCAGGGCGTACCCATCCATCGCCGAACTGGGAAATGGCGGCGACGGATGACGGGCAGATTCGTCACGAGCAAGCACTCGACCAATGGCATCGCGAATCGCTGTGGTTTCAACCGCCCTGTGGGGCTGGATCTGCGCGGCGATCCGCTCGAGGGCTACGTTCAGGTCCAGTGCTTCGTTAATATCCCCGCTCCTTTGATGAACTGGTGGACCAGATGACCACGTTGATTGCGCTTGATACCTCAGGCGTGCTCTGTTCGGTGGCATTGCTGCATGATGGCGTGTTCCACCAGCGGACCTGCCATGTGGTGCGCAAGCACAACCTGGTGGTTCTGGAAATGCTGGATACCCTGTGCAACGACGCAGGCATTCTACCCGCTGTGATCGAAGGGGTGGCATATGTGCGTGGACCTGGCTCGTTTACCGGTGTACGGCTATGTGTTTCTGTTGCCCAGGCCATCGCGCTGGCCACGGGAGCCCGGGTTTTCGGTTGCACCACATCCCGCCTCCTCGCATTGCATGCCCAGGCGCTGGGCGGCTCCGGGATCGTCACGGTGGTCCGCTCACGTGGAGAAACCTGTTATCTCGCAGCGTTTCGGCAGGAATCCGGTCATGCGCTCTGGCAGCAGGATCAGGAGGAAGTCCTGACGGACTCCCCGCCTGACTGGTTGATTGAAGGCGGGGAGGTTGTGGGGGACTTGCCTGCGTGGCTGCCGACGCCGTTTACGGCACTGCCAACAGACACCACGCCGGCGTTGACGCTCCTTCGCCATGCAGCGTCCTGCTGGCCGGAATCTGGCTGGGCTGCCGTCGAATCTGCGCTGCCGATGTACATCGAAGGTGATCATCCGTGGCGCCCGGTGTCAGGTTGAAGCATGTCCAATCCGGCAATTCCCGTGAACGAATCAGATGACCAATCAGCGCCTCCGCTGGAACTGTCCCGGCCTCGCCTGTACGCGCACGGCACGCTGACCACGGCACTGGCTTCAGACTGGCCAGGTTTCGAAGTCTGCAGTAGCGATGATTCAACCATGGGCTGGCCAAGGCTGGTCCTGCAGGGCCAGCGGCTTGCACTGCAACTCTCACCTGATGGGGCTATCTGGTCCTTGCCCGCCTTCGACGGACACAAGCTGTCCCGTCAATCGCTGCTGGCCCGGGCCACCGGTGTCGCCGCGAACGCTGGCCTGGTTGTTCTTGACGCGATGGCCGGTTGGGGCGGTGATGGACTTGAACTGGCGAGCCTTGGAGCCAGTGTGACGATGGTCGAAGCGTCGCCTCTGGCGTGGTCGTTGCTGCGCCAGCGCATCGATGAAAGCGGGATTGGGGTCACCGCGTTGTACCGTGCAGACAGCTGGTCAATCATCGAACAAGGAACGTGGGACGTGATCCTGCTGGATCCGATGTTTCCCGAGAGAGGCCGCAAGGGTCTGGCGAAGCTGCCCATGCAAACGCTCAAACAGATCGCGCACACTGATGATAGGACACTTGCTGAATGGGTCGCTCACGCACTGGCGCGTGCCAGGTCGCGCGTAGTCCTCAAACGGCGGCGTACGGAAAAGACCATTGGTCGTCCTGCCTGGCGGATCGAGGGGCGCACGATCCGGTTTGATGTCTATCAGGGTGGTGTCGGCAGTACCCGGCCATGATCTTTGCAGTCCGCCAAGGATTTTGGCCTGAGGTGTTCGCAGTGACGGGTTGCCGATAATCTCGAGCGGACTTCCAGTCGCCTGCTTCAGGAGCGCAGAACCGCACGGAGGAAGTCTGCGTTGATCACGCTGCCAGCGGTACGGGCCACCTGCCTGGCCAGATCCGAGGGTTGCAGGAAGCCGTCTTCGCCCTCGGTCAAGGCAGCACGTTTCAGCATTTGATCAACAAACTGATTGAAGAGCGTGGCATCAAAAAACTCAGGCGAATTGAGTCCGTAGAGCCTGGAAAGTCGCCGTGCAACCTGACGACTGCGTTCCTGCAGGCTTTTTCGGCTCATGCCCTGCTCGGCGCGCGTCAGCAATCCGATGACAATGTAAAGACGTTCGAGCGAGGGCATCACAACCTGGGCCAGGAGATGCAGTCTCTGGTGCGCGGCTGAGTCCGGTGGTGGCGGTTCCCACAGCTGATTTTCGCTCCGAACCGCAAGTTCCAGTCGAAGCATCTCTTCGAGCATTGGTTCAACCGGAGGCAACCGCGGGGGCAGGGACAGTTCGAGTGCAAGGTAGGGGTAGATGGTTTCGACCATGGCGGCCAGCGTGGTCTGCAGCAGTGCCCGTCGACGGTTCACGAGCAAACAGGCAATCAATGAAGTCAGTACCAGTGTGTGCGCCACATTGTTTCTGTACCAGGTCAGCAGGATGCCGGTGACTGCCTCGGCAGTTACGATGGTGTCGTCGCCATCCTGTTCCAGATTGATCAGCTGAAGTCGTGCGACCTGTTCCAGACTGTTTTTTTCCGACCACTCGACGACGTCATAACCGGAGAATTTCAAGAGGGAAACATAGATGGCCGCCTGCTCGTGCAGCACTCTTGCTTCGATGGCAAGCCTCGGTGTGGCGAGCAGGATCAGCGAGGTGAGATTGACGATATTGACGTGCGCTGTCCTGTTGACACGCTGGAGGAGTTCGTTGCCCAGGGCCTGGGCTCTGGCCGTGCCGTGCGCGGGAATCTGGCCAGTGAGCCATTCTTCAAGCTGCAGGGGTTCGCCGATGCAGACACGAACGTGGCCGAACTTCTGCCGAATCAGACGCAGACTGCGCAGGACGTCGACAATTGACTCTCCACGTTTGGCCCCGCCTTGCAGTTCGTCCAGGTAGGTGGCGGCCTCCACCAGTTTTTCGTAGGCAATGTAGACAGGCACAAAGGCGATCGGGCGGGGCAGTCCCCGTGCCTGGTCATTGAGTGTCATGCGCAGCAGTCCCGTTCTTGCCGGTAACAGACGACCGGTTCGGCTTCGCCCGCCTTCGGGGAAGTACTCCACGCTGTGGCCCCGACGAAACACCTGATAGAGATATTCTTCGAACACCGTTCGATAGACATCGTCATCGCCAAATCGTCGTCGCATGAAAAAGGCACCGCCTCGACGGAGGATGGATCCGAGCACAGGGATATTCAGATTGTCTCCAGCCGCGATATGCGGAGGCATCATGCCTCTCCCAAACAGGAGGTAGGAGAGCAGCAGATAGTCCAGGTGGCTGCGGTGCGAAGGGATATAAACGAGCGTGTGATCCTCTGCGATCCCGGTGATCCGCTCATATCCCGTCAGCTCGACGCCGTCGTAGATGCGGGTCCAGAACCAGTGGAGCAGTTTTTCCAGGATTCGTATCGTGGGATGCGACATGTCGGATGCAATGGCGTGAGCCATGCGGACTGCGCGTTTCTGCAGGGAAATCCGCTTTTGTGGATCGCCCTGGGCTTCTGATTCGATTGCCGACTGAACGGTACGGGAAGTTGCGATCTGGGCAACCAGCGTCCGCCTGTGGGACAGGTCAGGACCCAGCATCGCAGCGCGCTGGTTGCGCAGACGGACGCGCATGAGGCGCGCCATCCGCCTGATCCGGATGCTCTCAGGCAGCGACATGTCCGCAGCCTGCGCAAGTGGCAGGGGCTTGCCAAACTGAACCACGATGCCCTGGCCGTTCATGAGCATGTTGAGTGCGCGCTTCAGCCGGCCAGTGGCTGCAAACGCTTCGGACACCATCAGGCGCCAGTAGGAGTGCTCGCGAGCAGGTGCCCGACTCCAGAGTATGTTGACGGGGACCAGCGCCACTTCACTATCCGTAGCCGGTTCAGACAACATTCGTTGCATGAAGCGGGAGTAGGTAACCATGGTGTTGCGACGCAGCCAGCCGGCCGGTCGATGCAGAAACAGGTAGCGCCGGGGTTCCGTGGTGGAGCCGATCTCGACGGGTGTGCGCGGCGCGGGCAGACCGTGAAGGGCGCAGACCATGTCGAGAAGCGCGATATCCGTGATCGATCGGTTTTGCAGGACATAGACAGGATTGGTCCAGTGTTCACTGGTTTGCAAGCCGATAACCTGCGGGGTTACCAGCCGTCGGACTAACCAGCGTATAAGCCGGAAGCGCAGGTCAGACAACGAAGGCAAGGGTGAATCCGGCGTTCAGGTTTGACGCGGCACGTGAACTGACGCGTCAGTCCACCTTTTACAGGTCGACAACGGGTCAGGTTGTGGGCCGGACATCAGTTTTCGGTCGGGTCAGGCATTGTGCCTTCGAACAGGCGGTCCATCTCGGCTTGTGGGGTGCTGTTGATTTCCACTTCCCACACGTCGCTGTACTTTTTGTCCGTGGCAACCTGGGTATCTTCGGCCGAGGTGATCACGACCGGACGCAGAAACACCAGCAGATTGGTTTTGGTTCGCTTCACATCCTTCGAACGGAACAGCACGCCGAGTCCAGGTATGTCACCGAACAGCGGGACCTTCTTGCGCGAATCCGTGTTGTTGTCCTGAATGAGGCCACCGAGGACGACGGTCTGATTGCTGTTGGCGATCACCGTCGTCTGGATTTCCCGCTTCGAAGTCACGACATCGGCAAACGCACTGTCGCCCACCGGGGTGTCGATCACGTTGGTAATTTCCTGTGCGATCTCGAGGCGAATGGAATTGTTGTCATAGACGTGCGGCGTGACGGTCAATTGCAGCCCGACATCTTCCCGGGTCACCGTCGTGAACGGGTTGCTGGCACCGTCCCCTTCGGTGGTAAAGCTGCCGGTTCGAAAGGGGACCTCGTTGCCGACGACAATCTTCGCTTCCTGGTTGTCCAGGGTCATGAGCGAAGGCGTGGACAGCAGGTTGGCGTCCGAATTGGTTGCCAGTGCAGTGACCACGGCTCCAAAGGAAATTCCATTCCCGTCGATCTTGGCAACTGCGAACGTAGGGGACGTCGCCGTTCCAATGGCGTTCAGGACATTGAGGTCACCGGATTCGATATCGTTGGGTGCGTCGGGAGGAATGATCGCCCCGAGAAGTTGTCGAAGAGCGCCATCGAGCGCGGTGCTGACAAAGGGGATCGATTTCCCGGAGGCGTCGACCGCACCGATTTCCACGCCCAGCTTTTTATTGTCGGTGACGTTGAATTCAACGATGGCGGCTTCGATCAGCACCTGCGAACGTCGTACGTCCAGTTTGGCCACGATATCCAGAATCTCGTTCATCGTGCCAGGTTCCGCGCGGACGACGATCGCGTTCAGACTTTCGTCGGCGTGTATGGAAGGCTGCTGCGATCCCTCGTCACCTTTTGAGCCTTCGCTGGTGACGATGCCCTTGACGATTTCGGAGACATTCTTGGAGTCCGCGTGCTTGAGCCGGATGACCTGGATCGATCCTGCCGTGGTTGCCGGACGATCCAGCTGGTCAACCAGTTTCAGGACTTCGGCGATGGGCCGTGCCTTGCCGCGCAGGATCATGGAATTGTTGCGTTCGTTGGCGATGATCTGCACCCGGGTCGGGCCTTTGGCATTCCGGCCAATCTGGTCCGGTGCCAGTTTTTCCAGAGTGGCCACCACCGTTCCGACCCATGCTTCCTTCAGGTTGAGGACCTGGACGATGTCGTCATTCGAGACATCGATCTGCTGGATCATTCGAGTGAGTCGTTCGATGTTGTCGACGTGGTCGGTGATGATGACGACGTTGGGCTGTTCGATGGGGGCGATGTGACCGTATTGCGGGACCAGCGGCCTGAGTATCTTGACGAGTTCCGAAGAAGCGACGTTCTGGGCGGGGATCACCTTGGTGATCAGTTCACCATCCGAAATCTCGCCCTTCATCGATTCCGCTCCGGGCGACTGTTTGCCAAGAGCGGTCTGCTGGATACGGATCACATCACCCGATGGTGACGCGGTAAAACCATGTGAGCGCAACACCTGGAGAAACAGTTCGTACACCGCATCGGCATGCATCGGTGTACTCGAGATGATGGTGACGTTGCCCTTCAGCCGAGGATCGAGGACAAAGGTCTTGCCAGTGATCTCGGCGACCTGCTCGACAAATTCGTTGATGTCGGCGTTCTTGACGTTCAGCCGCCATTCCTGGGCGCTCGCCACACCGGACAGAAGCAGACCGAGCAGCACGGTTGCGGTAAGCCACGTATTCCGGATCTTCATTATTGATTCAACGAGGTGGTGACAAAAAAGCGACGCGAACCGCGCTGCACTTCAATTCGGGCCGAACCCTGGGCAAGGACGCTGGCCAGTTCCATCCGGTCAGTGTCGACATTGCCGACGGGCTGCCCGTTGACGGAGACGATGACATCCCCGGGCTGGAGGCCAGTCTGCCGAAGCGCAGGAGTCTGGGCAAGGTTGCCGACTCTATATCCCTGCGCGGAGTCTGTCGCCACTGCCTGTACACCCAACTCCTCAAGGGTGCCCTGGGGATCGTTTTGCAATCGTGACTGATAGTCCTCGATCTGTTCTTCAGGTGGTATTTCCTGTTCAGGCTCGACCATCGCATCGACAGCCGGTTCCGGGTCGACCGTTTCGTACGGGTCGGCCAGGTCAGCACCATCCTGTATGTACAGAGTTTCATCATTGTTCAGGTCCAGTGGCGCCGCCAGGTTCGTCGTGAGATGTGGAAATGTCAGCCGCTCGCCGCTGCCGGCTCGGCTGAGTACGACAAAACTGTCCTGCACTTCGACCAGCTGCACCCCGCCGGGGAGATCCATTCCCAGCCGGTACAGCCGTCCCGACTGTCCCTTCTCGGCAATGATCGCCTTCGACTCCGCGGCGTCTTCTGTCGCAACGAATACGGCCTGCAGTTCGAGTGGCAGACGTGTTTCCACGGAAGGTGCAGCCGCACCGGCTGTAGGTTGAGCATCTGCCTGTCCGAACAGGTGGCGGTCCATGACCGCCTGGATGTTCACGGGCGGCAGAGCTGGATTGCTGGTCGAACTGGCAGGAGCGGCAGGCTCGTCTCCCGTCTGACCGATGAAAAAAACCACGGACTGGGCAATGGTATAGGCGATGCCAGCGACCATGAGCCACTTGGCGGTAGCAGCTATTTGCGGGCTGCTACTGGTTAGCGTTCTCCCCGGCAACTACAAGTACCCCAGATTTGAACGGCAAGTGATTCTAGAAGACATCTTCGGTCATCTCCATGACGATAACGTGATCTGGCTCGCTTCCCTGCCACGGGATGCCCAACATCCGGATCAGCAGCATCGTCATGCCGATTTGCAGGTTCCCGTCGGGTTGCAGGCTACCCTGTAGCAGTGGTGTTTGCCCATCAATAGGAACGATGATTCCGTTCAGGTTACCCTCGGCACCCTCGAACCGGGCCTGGAGGGGAGGCAGCGTCGCAGTGCCAGGTTCTGCCGCCGAACTCCAGCTGACCGGGCCACCATTCCAGGCCAATAGTCCATCCAGCGACTCCATGCGACCCCGGGCCCAGATCGAGTTGACGTGATCGACCAGGACGTCTCCGTTCATCGTCACGCCGTAAGGGGAGAGTGTGTAGTTGAGACTCTGGTTCCCGAGCGAGCCATGGCCGGCCAGACTCAGCCGGCCGATACCTGCGGTAAAATTTCCCTGCAGGTTGGTATCGCGGCCGGTGAAATCGTAGTTGTACCCCAGTTCCAGCTCGAGCAGGCGAACCGGCACCAGTTTCCAGCCGAGCGTGCCAACCCCTTCCCCTTGCAGGACGATAGTGCCCCGTCCATGCCATAACGATCCGCTGGTGTTGACGATGTCCAGTCCTGGCACCTCGTTGGTCACCCGACGCAACAGGCTCGCCGGGGCCAGCCAGATGCTGAAGGCGCTGACCAGCACAACGGCGACGATCAGGTATCGGAGATATTTCACGGGGCGAAGATCACGGGGTGAGGAGGATTCGTTGCAGAATGTTGGCGTAAATGTGTGCGAGCGGCGCGAGTTCGGCAATGGCGATCCGCTCGTCGATCTTGTGGATGGTCGCGTTGACCGGACCCAGTTCGACCAGGGCCGTGCCGGTTGGCGCGATGAAGCGGCCATCGGAAGTACCACCGGATGTCGACAGCGATGAATCCACTCCGTTGACGGCTCGAATGCTGTCCCGCACGAGGTCCGTGAGATCGCCAGGCTCGGTCAGGAAGGGATTGCCCGAGAGTGTCCAGGTTGCAGCAAAGTCCAGTTGATGGCGGACGAAGATGGCTTCGGTGCACTGCTGGATGTCTGCTGCAGTCAAAGCGTTGGAGAAGCGGAAATTGACCAGCATCGAGAGTTCGCCAGGTACCACATTGACCGCACCTGTACCTGCATGGATGTTGGTGACCTGCATACTGGTAGGAGGGTAGTTTGCAGACCCTTCGTCCCAGACCACTGCGCACAGCTCGGCAAGTGCGGGTGCTAACCGGTGAATCGGATTGATCACCTGCTCGGGGTAGGCTACATGCCCCTGCAGGCCTTTCACCCTGATTTCCAGATTGAGTGACCCACGGCGACCGTTGCGCAGCACATCGCCGGTGACCGCGGTCGAGGAGGGCTCTCCCACCACGCAGCAATCGATATGCAAAGGACGGTCCTTGAGCACCTGCATCACGTGGCGGGTGCCATGTATGCTCGGTCCTTCCTCATCGCTGGTGAGCAGAAAGGCGAGGGTACCATTGAAATGCCCGGCGTTTTTGGCCACAAAATCCTCGGTCGCAACCACCATGGCAGCCAGACTGGATTTCATGTCGGCAGTCCCGCGTCCATAGAGGTAGCCATCGACGATTGTGGCCTTGAAGGGGTGGTGGGTCCAGGCATCGAGTGGTCCGGTCGGCACGACGTCGGTGTGTCCGGCAAAGGCAAACACCGGGGCCCCCTGACCCAGCGTGGCCCAGAGGTTCGAAACACCACCGGTGTCCATTCGTTCAAGCGTGAAGCCAACACTTGCGAGCCGTTGGCCGATCAGCTCAAGACAACCCGCATCGTCAGGGGTCACCGAAGGCCTTTTGACCAGCTGACGCGCCAGCTCCAGCACCCGCTCCGTGGCTGGGTCCTCTGGCAGGCGCGTGTCCGCATGAGGGCGGGTGTCCAAGTGCGTGTCTTCAGTTGTTGGCATGAAGGGCTTCGTTGAGTGCGATCGCCTTCTGATTGGTTCTGCACTGGACCTGGCCGGTCAGCCCGTTGCGCACAAACAGCATGTCCGAGCCACCAGCCAGCTCACGTGCCTTGACGGTCTTCACGACGGCGCCGTGTTCATCCATGAGTGTCACCGGCGTGCTGGCTGTGATGTATAGCCCGGCTTCGATGGTGCAGCGATCGCCCAGTGGAATGCCGGTGCCGGCATTGGCACCGACCAGGCAGTTTCTGCCCAGGGAAACTTTTATGGTGCCGCCCCCGGACAGGGTGCCCATGGTGCTGGCACCGCCGCCAAGGTCGGAATCAGCACCGAGGATGACCCCCTGGGAAATCCGCCCCTCGACCATGTTGGGTCCCAGCGTGCCCGAATTGAAATTCACCTGTCCTTCGTGCATGACGGTTGTACCGTCACCAAGGAATGCACCCAACCGTACGCGGCTTGCGTCGGCGATACGAATACCTTTGGGAACGACGTAGTTGGACATGCGTGGAAACTTGTCGACGCTGTGGACTTCCACGTGGCGGCCGGCCAGACGGGCGCTCAGCAGGACTGCGGTCAGTTCGTCGGCCAGGATTGGACCGTCGCTGGTCCAGGCAACGGTAGGCAAGTGGGCAAAGATTCCACCAAGATCCTGGCTGTTGGGCAGGCAGAGACGATGCGAGAGCAGGTGCAGCTTGAGGTAGGCTTCCGCCGTGCCGGTGATCGGACCATCCGCAAGCAACAGTACGGAGACAAGCTTTCGATCCGGTTGTGCGAGAGGTGACAACTGGGCCTGCAATCCGGTTGGCAATCCGGACAGGCACGCCGCCAGTGTGGCTCCGGTGGTTGGCTCGGTGCCCGCCTTGAAGTGGCTGAGCAGCAGCGAGGTCAACTCCGTGTCCGGATGAAAGACAGGTTGCGGGAAAAAACAGTCGAGCATCACACCGCTGGTGCTGTAGTGGGCGATGCCGATTCCCCAGGCGTGGCATTGGCTCATGATTCGAGGATTCCGGATATTGCTGCAGTCGCGTACGCTACCATCACGCGGCGCGGGCGACCAGATACCATCCCTGTGTTCAACGACTTGTGATGAATCGCTGCAGCCGCGTGGCTGCCTCCCGGCACTCGGCTATGGATGCCACCCAGGCAACGCGGACATGATTGATGCCGGGGTTTGTGCCAGTTTGCCCTGGGCGGCCCAGATAGGAGCCGGGTAACACGGTGACGTTTTCGGCGGCGAACAGCTCTCTCGCGAACGATTCGTCGTCCCCTGGGGTTGGCATCCACCAGTAGAAGCCACCTTCAGGGTCGAGGGCGGGGGCAGCGGAAGGTGCCAGTGCCCGGGTCAGTTCGAATTTTTCCCGATAGGCTCGCCGATTGGCCCTGACATGGTCTTCATCCTGCCAGGCCAGGGCGCTGGCGGCTTGAACATGGGCCGGCAACGCACAGCCTTCGTAGGTTCGGAAGAGGAAATAACGGTCGAGGACGCTTGCATCCCCTGCTACAAATCCGGAACGGAGTCCTGGCAGGTTTGATCGTTTGCTCAACGAGTGAAACACCACGCAGTGCCGGTGGCCCCGATTGCCCATCAGTTCGCTGGCTTCGAGCAATCCGGCCGGCGGCGAGGCTTCGTGCAGGTAGATCTCCGAGTAACACTCGTCGGCGGCAATGACAAAGCCGTGCCGGTGAGCCTGCTCGATCAGCCACTGCAGGCGTGTGACCGGCAGCACCACTCCGGTCGGATTGGATGGTGAACACAGGAAAAAAAGCTCCGTCCGCTTCCAGACGTCTTCAGGAATGGACTCGAAGTCAGGGAGATAACCGTTTGCCGGATCGCTTGCGACAAACCATGGGGTAGCGCCGCCGAGCAGCGCCGCCCCTTCGTAAATCTGGTAGAAAGGGTTTGGCAGGATCGCCAGTTTCCCGGGTGCACCACTCAAGGTTGCCAGGCCAAATGAAAACAGGGCTTCGCGTGTACCCGCGACCGGCAGCACTTCTGTCTCTGGATTGATGGCCGCCCCGAACCGGCGCTTGATCCACGCAGCGATGCGGAGGCGCAGTTCCAGAGAACCCCGGGTTGCTGGATAGGTTGCAAGGTCCTTGCGCAGCAACGGCGTGTCGGTGAGCCTGGCCAGAACAAAATCCGGAGGTTCGTGTTTGGGTTCGCCGATCGACAAGGCGATGTGAGCAGACCCCGGTACCGGTGTAATGCCCTGTTTCAGCGCGTTCAGGCGTTCGAACGGATACGGCAGAAGGGCACTGAGTCTGGGGTTCATAGGGCCTTTTGCATGTGCCAGTCGAGCGCCTGGCGGATGGTCTGACTGATGTCGTATGCGGCCGCTGCGTCATAGGCAGTGCCAGCAGGTGTCTGGATGTCGAACAGATCCTCGGCGCGCTCACCCAGAGTGGCAATGCGTGCACGCAAGACGGAAATATCGAATTCCTGGAACAACGCGCCGATTTCGGCCAGCAGTCCTGGCCGGTCGAGTGCGGTGACCGTCAGCGTCGAGTAATTGTTGCCAGGAACGGTCGACAGGGTGCATTCACTCGGACGCGAAAGCTGCTTCAGTTGCCTGGGCAGGCGTTTTGGCGCGACTCCACGCGGAGAAGCCGTGTCCAGCAATTGACCGATCCGCCGTGCGATCGATGCATGTTCGCGGACCGGGATCGCCGCGTGTTCGCCGCCCAGCACGACAAAGTTGTTGAAACACAGGCCAGATTCGGACGTGTTGACCGTGGCCTCGTAGACGGACAGGTTCAACTGGTCGAGCGCGGCTGTCGTGATGCCAAAGAGGCCTGCGCGATCCCGGGTGTAGATATAAAGCTCTGTGACAGCCTCGTCCTCTACCTGGGTCTGTGTGTTGTGGAGCAGTACCAGCGGTCCCGTGTCGGGGTTGTGTGTGATGCAGGCAACCGTGAGCTTGGCAATCTGCCGCGCACTGTGACGAAGGAAAAACTCTTCGTTGGGAGTGCGCCAGAAGTCCAGAATCTGCTGCTGCGAAAACTCGGGGTGGCTCTCCTGCAGCCTGGACAGCGCGCTTTCGCGGCTGGCTTCGATGGTCGCCGCCTTGTCCATCGGCGATTCGAGCCCACGTCGCAGTGCCCGCCTGGTTGCGCCATAGAGGTGGCGCAACAGTGTTGCACGGTAGCTGTTCCACAACGTGGGATTGGTGGCATTGATATCAGCCACCGTCAGCAGATAGAGGTAATCGAGGCGACGGGCCGACTTCACCTCGCATGCAAATGCATGAACCACGTCCGGATCGTAAATGTCCTGGCGCTGCGCAACACTCGACATGTAGAGATGCTTCTCGACAAGCCAGCAGACGAGGTCCGTATCCGCGTCCGGCAGGTCATGTCGATGACAGAACGCCCGTACGTCGTCGGCACCCAGCTCCGAGTGGTCCCCTCCACGTCCCTTGGCAATGTCATGAAACAGCCCGGCGATGTACAGCAACTCGATCTTTGGCAGCTGGTGTACACAATGTGCGGCGACCGGAAAGGTGGTCTGTGAGGATCTGTAGAAAAATCTCCGCATGTTGCGGATCACCATCATGGTGTGGGCATCTACGGTATAGATGTGGAACAGATCGTGCTGCATCTGGCCGATGACCCGGCCAAATTCAGGGATGTATCGCCCCAGCAATCCGTACCGGCGCATCCGGGTGAGCTGGGAGACCAGTGTGTGTGGCGCCTTCAACAAACTGATGAACAGACCGGTGACCGCCGGATCGTTGCGAAATTCCTCATTCACGAGATGAAGGTGCTCGCGCAGGAGGCGGATGGTGCTGGCACGGACACCGGCAATGTCCCGCCGATTGGCCATGATGACAAAGAGCTCCATCATGGCAGACGGGTGTTTGACAAACACGTCGGTCCGTGTGGTCTCTATATACGAGTGACGCAGCTGAAACCGCTCGTTGATCGGTTCTGCAACCGGCACTGTCGAGGGTACGACGGCCGGGTCCAAGATCCGTTCTTCAAAATCCTGCAGCAGGATGTCGTTGACCTCGCGCAGCGCCAGCACGTGGCGATAGTAGAGGTGCATGAACCGCTCCACGCCCAACTGTGCGCCGGTATCGGCGAACCCAAGCCTTCGTGCCAGCTCGCGCTGATGCTGAAACTGGAGTCGGTCTTCCTTGCGACCGGCAAGCAGATGCAGACCGAAGCGGACCCACCATAAAAATCGCCGGCCTTCCACCAGCCAGTCCTTTTCTTCCGCAGTCAATACGCCGAGGTCGACCAGTGCATCCGGTGATGCGGTGCCAAACTGTCTGAGGCAGACCCACATCGCGGTGTGGTAATCACGAAGGCCGCCCGGTGAGGACTTGATGTTCGGTTCGAGTCCGTAATCGACATTGTCAAAACGTTCGTGGCGTTGCTCCTGTTCATCCCGTTTGGCGCGGAAAAATTCATTCGCCGGCCAAAGGTGATGCTGACTGAGCACCATTTCAAGGCGGGCAGCGAGTGCGTCGTCCCCAGCCAGCAGGCGCCGCTCGAAGAGCGCCGTAGCAATCGTGATGTCCGCGCGCGCCTGCGTTTCGTAATCGGCGAGTGAGCGCACGCTGTAGCCGATTTCGACATTGAGGTCAAAGAGGTCACGCATGAAGGATTCGATCCGGGATTGCCATGCGTCGGCATCTTCCACCAGCAGGCAGATGTCGATATCCGAACCCGGGAACAGTTCAGCCCGGCCAAAACCACCGACTGCAACGAGGGCAACCGGTGCAGTGCCGAAGTGCTGTGTGAAAAATCGGGTCAGCAGTTCGTCGAACAGGCTGGTTCGACTCGCAACCAGTTCGACGACATCGGCTCGCTGCCAGTAGCGATCGGACAGGAAAGCCGTGTTTGCCTCGATCAGGCGACGTGCCCCGGCGACCGTCAGTGTGGAAGAAACGGCGAGTTCAGCCAAAGGATTCTTCATCGCGGGCCGTCAGCACCTCGGCACCGCGACCGGTGACCAGTATCGTGTGCTCCCATTGGGCCGAGAGTTTGTGGTCCTTGGTCACCACGGTCCAGCCGTCGGGCAGAATGCGCAGATGACGGGAACCTGCATTGATCATCGGTTCGATGGTGAAGGTCATGCCTTCCTCGAGACGCATGCCGGTCCCAGCCCGCCCGTAGTGAAGGATCTGGGGAGCATCATGGAATACCCGCCCGATGCCATGTCCGCAGAATTCCTGGACGACTGAAAACCTGTTTCGTGTGGCATGGGTTTCGATCGCGTTGCCGATGTCGCCCAGAAATGCTCCGGCGCGGACACTCTCGATGCCCCGGTACAGACATTCCTGGGTCACCCTGACCAACCGGCTGGCGAGGACTGACGGTTCGCCGACAAAAAACATCTTGCTCGTATCGCCGTGGAAACCGTCCTTGATGACCGTGACATCGATGTTGACGACATCGCCGCTTTTCAGGGTTTTTTTGTCAGTCGGGATGCCGTGGCAGATGACGTGGTTGACGGAGGTGCAGATCGACTTCGGAAACGGGGGTGTGTGCGGACTGCTGCGGTAATTCAGCGGGGCAGGGATGCACCCAAGGGTGTTGACGATGAAATCATGGCAGAGCTGATTCAACTGTTCGGTTGTCACGCCGGGTCGAACATGCTCTTCGATCATGTCGAGTACGCTGGCTGCGGCCTTGCCTGCGGCGCGCATAGCCGCGATGTCTGATTCGGTCTGGGCCTTGGCAACCATGGTGATTCCGGTTCTGTTGGGGGGATAGTGTACTGCCTGCTCAATTCGCTGCGGAAATCGAGCCTTTCGGAATACGACGCGCTGCTCGCCTTGAACGCTGCCGAGATCCCTGTCCGTGGTTCTCTCTTTTTGTCTCTTGTCTCTTGTCTCTTGTCTCTTGTCTCCTGCCCCTTGCCTCCGGCCTCAAAAGTCAGTCCGGTTGTTCAGGCGTGAAGCTTCGCTGTTCGGCCATGGGGAGGCGCCACACCGGGAAATCACAGGAACAGGTGCTTCCTCAGGCAAGCCAGCACCGGAATCTCGCCTTTTGGCGACAGAAAGCGGCTGACGCGTTTCCGGTGGCAGGCGAGGTATGGTATAAAGCGCGCCGCCCGGGAGCAACGAATTAACCGGGCAACCATATTGACTTAACCAAACCTGAAAAACACACGTCACTCGTCACACGATCGCGGGTGCCACCCCTGAGATTGGTTTCTGTCCCGGCCAGCCGGCGCGCCAGGACCATACATCGGGAGGTGGTTCGGTCGTGGGAGCGACGGAGGGTTAACCCGGAGAGAAAGATATGACTGTTAGCATGCCTGACATGCTGGCCGCTGGCGTGCACTTCGGCCACCAAACGCGCTTCTGGAATCCCAAGATGGCTCCCTACATCTTTGGTGCCCGGAACAAGATCCACATCATCAACCTCGAACACACTGTACCGGCATTGAATGCAGCGCTGGTGGAGATTCGCCGACTGTCCAGGCGTGGCAACAAGATCCTGCTGGTAGGCACGAAGCGTGCTGCAGCCAAGGTGATTGCCGAACAGGCCAACCGGGTTGGCGCTCCCTACGTCGATCAACGCTGGCTGGGCGGAATGCTCACCAACTACAAGACCATCCGGCAGAGCATCAAGCGGCTGCACGAACTGGAAAAACAGGCCGGCGATGGCACCTTCGAGCACCTGACCAAGCGTGAAGCACTCCAGCGCCGCCGCCTGACCGAAAAACTTGATCGCAGCCTTGGCGGCATCAAGAACATGGCGGGTCTGCCGGACGCGTTGTTTGTCGTCGATGTCAATCACGAACGAATCGCGATCACCGAAGCGAACAAACTCGGTATTCCGGTGTTTGGCATTGTTGATACCAACAGTGATCCCGAGGGCGTGGACTACGTCATTCCGGGTAACGATGACGCGATCCGGGCCATTCGTCTGTACGTCTCTGCGGTGTGCGATGCCATCGCTGAAGGTCAACGCAACGCCAAAGGCGAAGTTGATCCTGGCGAGTTTGTGGAAGTGATCGAAGAAGCGGCTGGCGAAGTCGCCACGGAGGAGTGAGAGATGGTTACTGCAGGCATGGTCAAGGAACTGCGTGAGCGAACCGGGCTCGGCATGCTCGAGTGCAAGAATGCACTGACTGAAACCGGTGGCAACATGGAAATGGCCATCGATTCCTTGCGGAAAAAGAGTTCGCTGAAAGCGGCCAAAAAAGCGGGTCGTACCACTGCCGATGGATTGCTGGGAATGAAAGTGGCGCCAGATGGCAGCCGTGCAGCCATGGTCGAGATCAACATCGAGACCGATTTTGCAGCCCGCAACGAGAAGTTCCAGGCGTTTGTCGTCAAGATGGCAGAGTCTGCGTTCGGCTTGCCGGAAGCAGATCCACTGAGTGAGCTGAATGCCCGTCATGGTGCCGAGCGGGAGACCCTCGTCCAGGAAATCGGTGAGAACATCACGATCCGCAGGGCGGTTGTCTTCATTGCTGCCAGTGGCGGTTACATCGCCAGCTACCTGCACGGCGACCAGCGAAAGGCGTCGCTGGTTGAACTCAACAAGCCAAATACCGAACTCGGGCGTGACATCGCGATGCACGTGACAGCGATCAACCCGCTGGTCGTGCGGGGCGAAGACCTTTCTGCGGATGTCATCGCGAAGGAGCGGGAGATTTACACCGCGCAGGCTGCCGACAGTGGCAAACCGGCAGAGATCGTTGCGAAGATGGTGGAAGGCCGGGTGCGAAAGTACCTCGCCGAGGTCAGCCTGCTGGATCAACCCTTTGTGAAGGATCCCGGCAAGAGTGTCGGCCAGTTGTGCAAGGAGGCAGGTGCTGATTGCCGTCGCCTGGTTCGCTTCGAAGTGGGCGAAGGAATCGAAAAGGAAGAAACTGATTTTGCTGCAGAAGTCGCAGCCCAGGTCAGCTCTTCAAAAGGATCCTGACGCTTGCGATTGCTGCTCAAGCTATCTGGAGAGGCACTGGCCAGCGCTGCTGGTGGCGCCATCGATCCGAGGGTGGTGCAGACCATTGCCACGGAGATTGCCGCGTTTGTTTCCGCGGGCGGTCAATTGGCGATCGTGCTGGGCGGTGGCAATCTGCTCCGTGGTGCGGTGCTCGCCCAAAGTGGCGTGGATCGCATCACGGCCGACCACATGGGCATGCTTGCGACCATCATGAACGGTCTGGCCTTCAGGGACGTCCTGTTGCGGCAGGGTGTACCGGCTGCGTTGTTTTCTGCCGTTGCCATACCGGGTGTTGCCCAGGGTTACAACCGGGACCAGGCCGTCGAGGATCTTGCTGCCGGTCGCGTGACGATTCTCGCGGGCGGAACGGGTAATCCGCTGTTTACCACCGATACCGCCGCCTGCCTTCGAGCGATCGAGATTCGTGCGGACGGCGTCCTGAAGGCAACCAAGGTTGATGGCATCTATTCAGCGGATCCGAACAAGTATCCCGATGCTGTTCGATATCATGAACTGGACTTCCACCAGGTGCTTCGCGAAGAACTGGAAGTGATGGACCTGTCCGCCATTTGCCTGTGTCGCGATCACGACTTGCCCATCGTGGTGTTTGATATGCACCTGGCAGGTGCTCTGGCCAGCATCGCCAGAGGCGAGAAGATCGGTTCCATTGTCAGATCCCAGCCAGGCCGAGGAGTGCTCCATGCTCGATGAAATCCGTACCGATGCTGAAGAAAGGATGAGCAAGACCATCGAATCCCTGGGGCATGCGTTTGCCAAGATCCGGACAGGACGTGCCAATCCTCGTCTCCTCGACGGGTTGACCGTCGAGTATTTCGGTGTGGATACACCGCTGAATCAGCTCGCTTCAGTGAACGTCGAGGATGCTCGTACGCTGCTGATCTCGCCGTGGGAAAAAAAACTGTTGCCACAAATCGAAAAAGCGCTGCTGAAGAGTGATATCGGAATCACCCCGAATACTGCAAACGGGGTCATTCGTCTCCCATTGCCGCCGCTGACCGAGCAGAACCGGAAGGACCTCGTCAAACATGCCCGCCAGGAAGCGGAACAGGCGCGGGTCGCCATTCGCAACATCCGTCGGGATGCCATGGCGGACATACGCGAGGTCGTGAAGGAGAAAGAAGCATCCGAAGATGACGGCCACAGGGCAGAGGACCTGCTGCAGGCACTTACCGACAAGTTCGTGGCCGACGTGGAAAAAGTACTGGCTGGCAAGGAAAACGATCTGATGGCCATCTGACGGCCAACGGCCAACGGCCAACGGCCAAAGGATGGAGCCGTGGCATTTTCAAACTCCATCACAATTACACAGACGAGACTTAATTTCGCAGGGTGCACGTGCGATAGTCACAGCCACACGGAACAGGATGGCCGGTAACCCCGATGTCTGAGAGTCAGTCGAAGCCTATCTATCTGGCGGCCGAAGGCTTGCCGCCCGCACATGGGGTTCGGCATCTGGCGATCATCATGGATGGCAACCATCGCTGGGCACAGGCAAGGCATCTGCCAAAGACTGCCGGGCATCGGGCGGGAGCAAAAAATGTTGCTCCGCTGGCGCAGGCGTGCGCAGATGCCGGTGTGATCTGTCTGACCCTGTTTGCCTTCAGCACGGAGAACTGGGCACGACCTCGTCGCGAGGTCAATCTGCTGATGGAACTCATGCGGGGCATGCTCGAAAACGATGTTGATGAACTCAATGAGCGTGGTGTCCGGTTGTGTGTGATTGGTGACAGATCGCGATTTTCTCCCGATCTCCAGTCGCACATGCAGCGAGCCGAGGCCCTGACCCGAAACAATGACACGATGCGTCTGAACATCGCTGCCAACTTTGGCGGGCGCTGGGACATCGTGCAGGCAGCCCGCCAGGTGGCCGAGGATGCGGCGGCGGGTCGACTGAGCGCTGCAGACATCGCAAGTTTCGATGAATCCGATTTTGCCCGCTATCTGTCACTCGGTACCCTGCCGGCTCCTGATCTGTGCATTCGCACCGGTGGCGACCAGCGCATCAGCAACTTCCTGCTGTGGGACTTTGCGTATACCGAGTTCTATTTCACGGAAACCTATTTTCCAGACTTTGACACCGTCCACCTGAATCGTGCCCTCGAGAGTTTTGCCGAGCGGCAGCGCCGCTTTGGCCGGCGTCCATCGGCATGAACTGAACACGCGATGCTGCGCACTCGCATCATCACCGCACTGATTCTTGCTCCTGCAGTCATCGCTGCCATTTATATGCTGCCCTCACCCTGGCTTGCGTGTCTGCTGTGGCTGGTGGCTGGAGCCGGAGCGTGGGAGTGGGCAGCATTGGCAGGCCTGTCGAGTGCGCCTGCACGTGGGCTCTATGTCGGTGCGCTCACCCTGCTGGTGGCTCTGCTCTATCTGAATCCGGCCGTTCACATCCACTGGCTGATGGGTCTCGGCGCCTTCTGGTTGATCGCGCTGCTGGTTGTCCTCGCCTACCCGGGCATTGGGCGCTGGGCTGTGCACGGCGTCACCATCGGTGTCGCAGGTGCGCTTGTGCTGCCAGGTTGCGTGATTGCCCTGTTGACCATTCACCAGCAACCAAACGGTGCGAACTGGCTGCTGTTCAGCCTGTTGATCTGCTGGGCAGCTGATATCGGCGCGTATTTTGCCGGCCGGGCTTTTGGACACTACAAACTTGCACCCGCAGTCAGCCCCGGCAAGACGTGGGAGGGGGCGCTTGGTGGCCTGCTTCTGACCCTGATCGTTTGTGCAGGCCTGCTGATCGCCGCTGGCGAGTTCAGCCTGATCTGGATTCTGGTGCTGGTGGGTCTGTCAGGAGTCTCCATCCTCGGTGATCTTTTTGAGAGCCTGCTCAAACGAGCCACTGGCATCAAGGACTCCGGCCAGCTGCTGCCCGGCCATGGCGGTGTTCTTGACAGGGTGGACTCCATTCTCGCGGTCGCACCCTTTTTTGCGCTCTGGACATTGCTGTACGCCTGAATCAGCGGTGGAGGCGGTGGGACAGGAGCGTCGCCGGGGCAGCAGCGAGTGTGGCGGGTAATACGACGGCGACAGCGACGGCGCATATTCCGTGGTCATCTTCCTGCACGTCTTTTCAGGGAGCTGGGGTATGATGCGCCGCGATCAGATTCAGGATTGATTCATCGCTGGCGAGCTAAATGGTCTCCTCCAGCGTGAGTTCCGACACGAAAAGCACAGGCAGCAGACCAGCACAGCATGCATCTCATCGAGTACCTCGTTGCGTTTCTGATCACCCTGGGTGTGCTCGTCACCGTGCACGAACTTGGTCACTACTGGATTGCACGCTGGTCTGGCGTTCGTATCCTTCGTTTTGCCGTCGGGTTCGGCCGTCCACTATGGCGTCGGCGTGATGCCCGCGGCGTTGAGTGGGTGATCGCGGCGATCCCGCTGGGTGGTTACGTTCGCATGCTCGATGCGAGGGACAGTGATTTTGCCACCTCGGCGCAGCCTGGTGACATCTCCTTTGGCCAACTGCATCCAGCCTGGCGGATTGCCGTCTCCCTGGGTGGGCCGTTCGCCAATTTCCTGCTCGCAGTGGTCGCCTTCTGGATCATTGCCGTCGCCGGTTCAACGACCTACATGCCCATTCTGGGCGCAGTTCCCCCTGATTCCCCGCTGGCACGTGCCGGTGGTGCAGCTGGTCTCGAAGTGGTTGCAGTCGACGGGGAGAGAACGTCGTCGTGGCAACAGGTATCGATGTCTCTGGCCACCCGTCTGGGCGATACCGGAGAAATACTTCTGGGTGTGCGTCGACCTGGAACAGACTCTGTGGAAGATGTGCGCGTCGTCGTGCGGGACTGGGAACGTGGAGTGGATGCTCCGGATCTGTTTGGTTCTCTGGGAATCGTTCCGGCCATTCCGGCGATCATCGGGCAGATTGAACCGGGTTCCGCAGCAGAACGGGCGGGACTGGAACCCTGGGATCGCATCGCGCAGCTGGATGGTGTGGTGGTCGCTGATTGGTCGGCGATGCAGGACGTCATCAGCAAGCTTGCGTCCGGTGAAGTTACATTGATCATCGAACGGCGTGGCCAGAAACTGGAAGTTCTTGCGCGTCCCGAGTTGCGACAGACAGAATCAGGAGAGCGACGCATCCTCGGCATCAGCCCGCCGGTGAACGAGGTCGAACATGGGGTGGTGGGTGCCATCCCTGTGGCTGTGAGCCAGACGGCAGATACCGTCGGCGATACGCTGGCCCTGCTGAAAAAGATGATTTTTGGCCAGGTGTCCATGGCCAATCTCAGTGGTCCACTGACGATTGCGCAAGTTGCAGGTGATTCTGCACGGGTTGGGTGGCACTATTTCCTCGGTATACTGGCGTTGCTGAGCGTAAGCCTCGGCGTTCTCAATCTCCTGCCGATACCGATACTTGATGGCGGTCACGTCGTTTATGCCAGTGTCGAGTGGGCGACCGGCAAACCGGTTTCGGAACGGGTGCAGATCGTGGGCTTCCAGTTTGGAATGTTTCTCGTCGGCGGGCTCATGGCGCTGGCTCTTTTCAACGACTTCGCAAGGATTTTTGGTGGTTGAACAGCATTTTCGCGCGCGGGTCGTGATACGCGTAGTTGCCTTTCTCCTGGTGTTTTTTGCCCTGCCCCTGAGGGCAGAGGTCTTCACCATTTCCGACATCAGGTTGCAGGGGTTGCAACGGGTGTCTCCCGGCACGGTGTTCAACCTGTTGCCGATCAACGTCGGTGACTCGCTGGACACCCAGTCAACCCGACAACTCGTGAGGTTGATGTTCAAGTCCGGCTACTTCAAGGACATTCGCATGGCGCGTGATGGCGGAGTGCTCATCATCACCATGGTCGAGCGTCCGGCGATCGAGTCCATCAAGATCGAAGGCAACAAGGCGATCAAGACGGAAGCCTTGCTGAAAGGGCTCGGTGACCAGGGCCTGCGTGAAGGCGAGATCTTCAAACAGGCGACGCTGGAGCGTGTTGGACTGGAACTCGAACGCCAGTACGTTTCGCAAGGTCGTTATGGTGCGACGCTGGATACCAAGGTCGAGGAACTGCCGCGCAATCGCGTCAACATCACCATCGATATCGTCGAAGGCAAGAGCTCCGGCATCCGGCATATCAACGTCGTTGGCAACGATACCGTCAGTGACGAGACACTGCTCGAAGAATTCGAGTTGAAACACCCCAGCCTCTTTTCGTTCTATCGCAATGATGACAAGTACTCCAAGGAGAAGTTCTCGGGCGATCTGGAGAAACTCGAGTCCTGGTACAAGGATCGAGGTCACGTTGCGTTTGAGGTGAAATCAACCCAGGTCAGCATCACCCCTGATCGAAAGGACGTGTATATCACGCTCAATGTCGTGGAGGGTGGTGTCTACAACATTCGCAAGGTGGGACTGGTTGGCGAACTGGGTGACACCAAGCCGGAACAGATCCGCCCGTTGTTCCTCGTCACGGAAGGCGAGCGTTTTTCGCAGGCCAAGGTAACCGCAACCGAAGAACTCATCACCAATGCCCTTGGCAACTCCGGGTTCACCTTTGGTACGGCCAGCGGCGTGCCCAAGATCAACGATGATGGCACGGTCGACATCGAGTTTTTTGTTGATGCAGGCCAGCGGGCTTATGTGAATCGGATTTCCTTTGCGGGAAATCGTGTCACGCAGGACGAGGTCATGCGGCGCGAGATGCGGCAGATGGAAGGTGCCTGGGCATCCAAGGCGCAGATCGACCTGTCCAAGATTCGACTGGAGAGGCTGGGTTATTTTTCCACTGTGGAAGTCGAGACACCCCAGGTTGCAGGGACTGATGACAAAGTCGACGTCAATTTCACGATGGAGGAACAGCCCTCCGGAAGCATTTCTGCGACCCTTGGGTATGCACAGGATGTCGGTTTGATCCTTGGCGCCAATTATCAGCAGAACAATGTGTTTGGTACCGGCAATCAGCTGGGTGTTGGGTTGAGTTCGTCGCGTTTTCAGAAAGCGGCCAACTTCAGTTATTTCAATCCCTACTTCACGCTTGACGGGATCAGTCGCGGCTACAACCTCTTCATCAGGCGGCTGGACTTCGACGAACGGAATATCGCCCGATTCAGTACGGATGCGGCGGGTGTCGGGGTCAACTTCGGATTCCCGATCGGTGAAACCCAACGCATCGATTTTGGTCTGCTGGTGGACTACACAAAAGTTCTTGAAGGCCGCTTCCCGGCTCGCGAGATCAATGATTTTCTTCGTGCCAACGGACCGGAAGCGGTCAACTTCAAGGGTTCGCTGGGCTGGCGGCGTTCCACTCTCAACCGGGGCATGTTTGCGACGGCTGGTGATGCAGAATCCGTCAATCTGGAATTGGCCGTTCCGGGTAGCGATCTGCAGTTCTACAAACTGACCGTCTCCGGCGAAAAGTACTTTCCGCTGTGGGGTGAGTGGGTGCTGCGGGCGCGCACAGAGCTTGGGTACGGGGACAGTTATGGCAACAATGACTTTCCATTCTACGAGCACTTTTTCGCAGGTGGGTTCGGTTCGGTTCGGGGATTCGAGAACTCCTCGCTCGGTCCGCGATCCACTGACCCGCTGTTCGACAGCGATGGCAATCCGGTACCGGATGGTTTTTTTGATGACGAGGGTGATCCGTTTGGTGGCAACATTCTCATGGAGTTTGCTGCAGAGATCATTTTCCCGCTGCCGCTGGTCAAGGATACGCGGCAGTTCCGATCAGCGTTTTTTGTCGACGCAGGAAACGTGTTCAGCTCCAACTGCAAGATCTACAGCCGGAACTGCTTTTCTTTCGACGTAGCCGAACTGCGTTATTCCGTCGGATTCGGAGTCACGTGGCTGACCGGTCTGGGACCCATGACGTTCAGCATTGCGAAGCCTTTCAACTCCGGCAGATTCGACGAGGAAAAGTCCTTCCAGTTCGAACTTGGTCGATCATTCTGAGGCAATCGCCGCATATTTCAGACCAACAAACCCCGACTACCCTGAGCCAACACATGAGACCGCGACACGCAGATTGTTTGCCAACAAGCTGCTAGAATCCGCGGCCGCACCTGGCATCGCGCTGGCTAACGAATCCTGAGGAGATCAAAGAGACATGAAGAAGTACCTGGCAATGATGGTGGCGGCATGCGCCCTTGGCATGACGTCGGTCCCGGCTGCCTACGCGGAACTGAAGATTGCAGTTCTCGATACCCAGCGAGCCATCGTCGATTCAGACAGCGGGAAGGCATTTCTTGATCGTGTGAACGCGGAGTTGCAGAAGGATCAGGACGACGCCAAAAAAATCCAGACAGACCTCAAGGCACTGCAGGAAAAACTTCAGAAAGACCAGGCAGTGATGAGCGAAGAGGACAAGCGCAAGTCTGCCAAGGCCATCGAGGACAAGCAGATCGATCTGCAGTTCATCGTCAACAAACTTCAGAAAGCAGTCCAGGATCGCCGCGAAGAACTGATGCGGGAGATGGTCCCGAGAGTCGACGCGGCGCTGAAGGATCTGATCGATCTTGAAGGGTACGACCTCGTTGCCGAGCGATCCAGCTTTCACTATGTGAACAACAAACACGATATCACTCGTCGTGTGACCGAGAAGTTGAACACCAAAGCCGCAGCGCGCTAAGGGTCCACCGCCCGATGGCGGAGTTCAGACTCGCTGACATCGCACTGCACCTGGAAGCCCGTCTTGTTGGTGACGGGCAACGGGTGGTGACGTCGCTGGGATCCCTGGCAACCGCGACCGCTTCACAACTCTCCCATCTCTCCAGCCCGTCCTATCGAAAGTTCCTCACGGCGACCCGCGCCTGCGCGGTGTTGCTGAGGGAAGACGATTTGCCGGATTGTCCTGTGGATGCGCTGGTCGTCGCCAATCCGTATCTGGCCTTTGCCAGGGCCAGCCAGCTGTTTGCACTGCCCGACGATCTACCCTCCGGCAGACATCCAACGGCCATTGTTGCTGCCTCGGCCGAGGTTCACCCCACCGCGTGCATTGGTGCAGGAGTGATCATCGGCGCCAATAGCACAATCGGTGCCGGGGTTCGCATTCATCCTGGTGTCACCATCGGTGAACGATGCAATGTTGCACAGGCCGTCGAACTGTATGCACGCGTGGTGCTGTACAGCGATGTCCGTATCGGCGCACGCAGCATTGTTCATGCGGGTGCGATCCTGGGTGGTGATGGCTTCGGTTTTGCCCCCGATTCCGCAGGGCGACTGCATGCCATCGCCCAGTTGGGTGGGCTTTCGATTGGCGAGGACGTGTCCGTTGGCTGCAACACCGCGATTGATCGCGGCGCCATCGATGACACGGTCATCGAAGACGGTGTCAAGATCGACAACCTCGTGCAGATCGGACACAACTGCCACATCGGTGCGCACAGTGTGCTGTGTGGATTTGTGGGTCTGGCGGGAAGCTCGCGGATCGGCAGGCACTGTGTGCTGGCAGGTGGTTCAGGGGTAGGCGGTGATCAGCCGGTGACACTGTGTGACCAGGTAACTCTGACAGCTGCCACGATCGTCACCAGTTCCATAGACAAACCCGGTGTCTACTCGGGGTTGATCCTGCACAATAGCAGCCGGCGATGGAAACGAAACGCACTGCACCTGCAGAAGCTGGACGAATTGGTAGGTCGCGTGCGAGCGCTTGAACGGCAACTGGCAAAACGATCCTCCTGAGATCGATGCGGCTGTCGGTATGCACAGGCTTGTTGAACACTTCAATCAGAACCAGACAACATGACTTCACCGAACGAACGAATCCTCGATGTCAATGCGCTGATGCAATATCTGCCGCATCGTTTTCCTTTCCTTTTGGTCGACCGCGTGATCGAGCTGGTGGCCGGCGAGTACATCAGGGGATTCAAGAACGTCACCATCAACGAACCTTTTTTTACCGGGCATTTTCCCCAGGAACCGATACTGCCGGGCGTACTGATCGTTGAAGCGATGGCTCAGCTGTCCGGTGTGCTCGCCTTTGAGACACGGGGCACCCGACCCGGAGATGGCACGTTGTACCTGCTGGGCGCAACCGAACATACCCGATTCAAACGTCCGGTCGTGCCCGGGGATCGCCTGATGATGGAAAGCCGAATCAAGGCGGATCGTTCGCGAGTCATCAAGTTCGAATGCAAGGCCTGGGTTGATGAGCAGCTGGCGTGCACCAGCGAATTGACTGTGGTGCAGCAACAAGGTGCAAAATGATTGATGGTCGATGCATTATCGATCCATCGGCGCGCGTGGCTGATGATGTTGAAATCGGTCCCTGGACGATCATCGGGGCGGACGTCGAGATTGGCGCCGGCAGCCGGGTCGCATCGCACGTGGTCATCAAGGGTCCGACGCGCATTGGGCGCAACAACCGGATCTTCCAGTTTTCGACGGTAGGTGAAGATACCCCTGCGCTGGCCTACGGTGGTGAACCCACGATGCTTGAAATAGGCGACAACAACGTGATTCGCGAAGGGGTGACCATTCATCGTGGACTGGCGCAGGACAAGTCTCGTACCATCATCGGGGATCACTGCCTGCTGATGGCATACGTTCACGTGGGCCATGATTGTGTGGTCGGCAATCATGTCATCATGGCCAACAATGCATCGATAGCAGGCCATGTTGCTGTTGGTGATCACGCCAATTTTGGTGGTTACGCTGGCGTTGCCCAATATCGCAGCATCGGTGCGTACTCGCACATTGCAGCCATGAGTCTGGTGATCAAGGATGTCCCTGCGTATATGACCGTGGGTGGCAATCCTGCCGCAGCGATTGGTCTGAATGTGGAAGGCATGCGCCGACGCAACTACGACAAGGAAGTGATGGAAGCGGTCAAACAGGCCCATCGACTGGTGTATCGCGCCGGATTGACAACCCAGGAAGCGTTGGCGGAACTTGTGTCCTTGCGAAGCCAGCACCAGGAAGTCGAACTGTTTGCAGCCAGCGTCGAGTCATCGCGCTGGGGTATCACGCGAGCCAGGAAACAAACGGACGCCACGTGATCGCGCAACCAGCGCGCCCGGTGCGACTGGGTATCGTGGCTGGTGAAACCTCCGGTGATCAACTGGGTGGCGGGCTCATGCGGGCTCTGGTGACGCTGTTTGCAGCGGAAGGTCGATCAGTGGAGTTCATCGGCATTGGCGGTGACGAAATGTCAGCTGCAGGACTGCGCAGTCTGGTGCCGTTTGACAGCTTGTCAGTCAATGGATTTGTTGAACCTCTGCGCAAACTGCCATTTCTTCTCAGGACACTGAGAAGGATTGTGAATCAGTGCAGGACCAGCCAGGTGGATGCATTCATCGGCGTCGATTTCAACGTGTTCAATCTGCTCATTGAGCGTCTGTTGCGAAAACGGGGCATACCGACCATTCATTATGTCAGCCCTTCGGTGTATGCGTGGCGGCGGGGTCGAACCCGTTCTCTTTCGCGCAGCACCGACCTGTTGCTGACGCTCTATCCTTTCGAACCGGAATTCTATCGGGAGCTGCCGATTCAGGTGGTATGTGTCGGCCACCCGCTTGCTCAATCGATCGGTGCGTCGGCGGGTTCGGCGCCGGCGCGAGCGCAGTCACGCACCGAACTGGGCGTTGACCTGACAACCACGTTGATTGCCTTGTTGCCAGGCAGCCGGCGCTCGGAGATTCGCCTGATGGCGCCGGTTTTTATTGATGCAGCACGAATCCTGCATCGGGCCACCGGGGCGGCCTTCGTCATTCCCTGCGTTCGCGCGGAACACGAAGTGATGTTGAAGACCATGCTTTCTGCCAACGCTGACGTGCCCGTTCGTTTGTTTGTCGGGAACGCCAGAAAGCTGCTGGCGGCGTGTGACGGAGCGCTTGTCAAATCAGGAACGGGAACTCTTGAGGCAATGTGCATAGGTCGACCGATGGTGGTGAGTTACAAGCTGGGTCGATGGTCCTATCAACTGGCGCGTCGACTGTTGAAAACCCCCTTTGTCGCCTTGCCGAACATACTCGCCGGGCGAGCCCTGGTTCCCGAGTTTCTGCAGGACGACGCGACACCTGAGAACCTGGCCCAGGCGCTGCTTCAGGAAATGCAGAACTCGTCTGCGGATCCTGAATATCTGCTCCGGTTTCGCAGGCTGCGCGAATCGCTGGCGATTGGCGGAGGTGCAGATGCCGAAGCAGGCAAGGCAGTTTTTCTGTTTCTTCACCAGGTGTGCAGGTCTTGACCACGCAGTTCTCGAGGGTACTGGTCGCCGGTGTGGATGAAGCAGGTCGTGGGCCACTGGCGGGTGCGGTTTTTGCGGCGGCAGTGATTCTCGATCCGGCCCATCCTGTGGCCGGTATACGCGATTCCAAAAAACTGACTGCGCGTGTGCGCGAAAATCTTGCGATGGAAATCAGGCATCACGCAACGGCCTGGTGTGTTGCCCGGGCCGATGTGCATGAAATTGATGAACTCAACATCCTGCAGGCGACTTTCCTGTCGATGCGACGTGCGGTGGCAGGGTTGTCGCATCGTCCGGGACTGGTCTATGTGGACGGCAATCGTTTGCCTGGGCTCGACTGCCCAGCCGAAGCGGTGGTTGGTGGAGATGATCTGCTGGCCTGCATTGGAGCGGCGTCGATTCTCGCCAAGGTTCACCGGGATTGCGAAATGATCGAGTTGGCCCAGCGTTATCCCGAGTATGGATTTGATCGGCACAAGGGGTATGGTACACGGGAGCATCTGGCCGCTTTGGAGCGCCACGGACCCACCCCCATCCACCGTCGGTCCTTCGCGCCAGTGCGCAATTTCATGGGCAGGGAAAGCATGTGATCACCCACGACGAAACCTTTGTACACCTGCAGGTACACAGCGAATACTCGCTGGCGGACAGCGTGATTCGCATCAAGGAACTGGCGACGACAGCTGCGAAGCAGGGCATGCCTGCAGTGGCGTTGACCGATCGCGGCAATCTGTTTGCACTGATCAAGTTTTATCAGGCCTGTCTGGGTGCTGGTGTGAAACCGTTGATCGGCGTCGAGATTCGCTATCGATCCAATGCGGGTGTGGTCGTGCGCGCCTTGCTCCTGGCGATGAACCTCACTGGCTACCGCAATCTCCTTCGACTGGTTTCCGGAGCTTTCACGGAGAGTGAAGAACATGGGCTGGTGCCGCGATCGGATATCGCCCGCCACCACGAAGGGCTGATCATGCTGTCAGGCGGTCGTCACGGTGAGATCGGTCACGCCCTGATGAATGCGGACACTGAACTCGCTTCGCAACTTGCAGTGGAGTGGTCAACCTGTTTTGCGAACCGCTTTTATCTGGAACTGCAGCGGACCTCGCGACCGGGAGATGAGTTGTCCGTTCGCTCGCAGATGGATCTGGCGCAGCGGTTGCACTTGCCGGTGGTTGCCACCAACGATGTCTGCTTCCTGGTTGCGGATGATTTTGAAGCCCACGAAACCCGGATCTGCATTCACCAGGGACGGGTTCTCAATGACCCCAGACGGGATCACAACTACTCGGCAGAGCAGTATCTGAAGAGCCCGGCACAAATGCAGTTGCTCTTTGCCGACATACCCGAGGCAATCGCCAACACCCTGGAAATTGCCCGCCGCTGCAGCGTTCCTCTCGAACTGAAGAAGTACTTCCTGCCCAACTATCCCGTTCCGGCAGAAGAAACACTCGCCAGTCACCTCGATCGCATGGCGAACGCAGGCCTCGCCCATCGGCTGAAACGCCTGACTGTTCAGAGCAGTCAGGAGGCTGCGCAAGAACAAGCCGTTTACCACGAGCGCCTGCGTTTCGAACTGGGTGTCATCAACAAGATGGGGTTTGCGGGCTATTTCCTGATTGTCATGGAGTTCATCGCGTGGGCACGCAGCGAGGGTATACCGGTAGGTCCGGGACGTGGGTCAGGCGCAGGTTCCCTCGTTGCGTACAGCCTGGGAATCACTGACCTCGATCCTATTTCCTACGACCTGCTGTTCGAGCGTTTTCTGAATCCGGAGCGGGTGTCCATGCCTGACTTCGATGTGGACTTCTGCATGGAGGGCCGCGATCGCGTGATCCAGCATGTCAGTGATCGATATGGGCATGCGGCGGTCAGTCAGATCATCACGTTTGGCACCATGGCCGCGAAGGCGGTGGTGCGCGATGTCGCCCGTGTCCAGGGCAAGCCGTATGGCCTGGCTGACAAACTCTCCAAGCTGATTCCGTTCGAAGTTGGCATGACGTTGAAAAAAGCAGTCGACGAAACCAGTGAACTGCGGGACTTCATCGCCAGCAGCGATGAAGTCGGCGAGATCATGGAAATGGCGTACAAGCTGGAAGGCGTGGTGCGCAATGTTGGGCGACATGCAGGTGGTGTGGTGATTGCACCGACCGAACTGACCGAATTTGTACCACTCTATACAGAAGAACCGGGTGGCGCCCTGGTCGCGCAATTCGACAAGGACGACGTCGAAAAAGCCGGTCTTGTGAAATTCGACTTCCTTGGCCTGAAGACGCTGACGATCATTGACTGGTGTGTCAAGGCGATCAACGAAGATCGTCCCGATCAGCGTCTGGACATTGATTCGATCCCGCTGACCGACGATGCCACCTTCGCCCTGCTGCGCCGGGCAGAAACCGCTGCGGTTTTCCAGCTGGAATCCCGGGGCATGCGCGACCTCATCCGCCGGCTTCTGCCTGACAAGGTGGAAGACATCATTGCGTTGGTTGCCTTGTTCAGACCAGGCCCGTTGCAAAGTGGTGCCGTGGATGACTATATCAACCGGAAGCACGGACATGAGCCGGTGGAACTGCCTCATCCGTCACTCGCCTGGGTGCTGCAGGGAACTTACGGAGTTGTGCTCTATCAGGAGCAGGTCATGCAGATTGCGCAGGTACTGGCGGGATTCACGCTGGGTGATGCCGATCTTCTGCGACGGGCAATGGGCAAGAAAAAACCGGAAGAGATGGCCAAGGTCAGAGCCCAGTTTCTCACGGGATGTGTGGCCAACAATGTGGATGAAAGGCAAGCCGGAGAGATCTTCGATCTGATGGAGAAGTTCGCCGGTTATGCCTTCAACAAGTCCCACTCGGCGACCTATGCACTGGTTTCCTATCAGACAGCGTTCCTCAAGGCGCACTTTGCACCTTACTTCATGGCCGCCAACCTCTCGGCTGAAATGCAGAACATCGACAAGGTTGTCTCGCTCGTGGATGAAGTCCGTCGGATCGGCATAACGCTTCGCTCACCCGATGTGAACAGCAGCATTTTCCGGTTTGCAGTCCGGGCAGGCGCCATCGTTTACGGGCTTGGTGCAGTGCGAGGTGTCGGTGAGGGGCCGGTCGGGCTGATTGTCGGCGAACGACAGCATGGTCCGTTTACGAGCCTGAAGGATTTCTGTCAGCGAGTTGATTCCCGCAAGGCGAACAAGAGGGTTCTTGAAGCACTGATACGTTCCGGGGCAATGGACGCACTGGTGGAACACGAACGATTCAATTCGCTCAACGAAGTCCGTGGCTATCTTCTCGCCTTGCTGCCGGCTGCCATGCAGAGTGCAGAACAGGTCGCGCGCGACCGTGACCTCGGCATGGTGGATCTTTTTGGTGGAGTGATGGCTGTACCTGGCGAAGTGGTTGATGTGAGGGATTTCAGGCCGTTCAGTGATGCGGAAAGACTGCAGGCAGAAAAGCAGTCGCTGGGGCTCTATCTCACGGGACATCCGGTTGATCCCCACCTTGATGAGTTGCGCGCCATCTGTCGCAACCGTCTGGTGGACCTGAATCCGGATCGCAAGACGCAGTTCATCGGTGGCACGGTGGTCTCGACACGGCTGATGAAGTCAAAACGTGGCGGGTATACGGCCTACGTGGTCATAGACGACAAGAGCGCGCGCATCGAAGCAACCTTGTTCAATGATGTTTACGATTCTTTTCGTGACCGGATCAAGGAGGATGTGCCGATCGTACTTGAGGGCTACGCACATGCGGACGACTATAACGGCGATCCGACCACACGCTTCCGGGTTGAGCGGGTCCTGTCGATCGAGGATGCACGACGTCGCTTTGCACGTGCGGTTGAAATCACGATTGCCGCAGAAGTATCAACCAGCCTGACCCAGTTGTTGAGCAAAGTCCTCACACCTTATCGGCTTCCGGAACAGGGATGCGGTGTGTCCCTCATCTACTCATCGGCTGCGGCGTGTGCCCACATCTGGCTTGGCGAAGAGTGGCGGGTGCGGCCTGCCGATGACCTGCTGCGTGATCTGCGCAGCAATTTTGGCGCCCAGAGCGTGCGACTGGCCTTCCTGCATGGAGTGCACTGATCCTGCTGCCCTGGACAGGGTTGTCGATGCCGTAAGCCAGGCCTTCGACGGGTGTGCTGGCCGGGTTGTCATCGGTTATTCGGGCGGGCTGGATTCTTCCGTGCTTCTGTGGGCTGCTGCCCGGGTCGTTCCGTTGGATCGCTTGTTAGCCGTCCATATCAATCACAACGCCCAGACTGCTTCGGAGGAGTGGGAACAGCATTGCCGTGAAACCACGGCGACGATGGGTGTGCCGTTTGTTGCCTTGTCAGTTGTCTTGCCCGATACCGGAAACTTCGAAGCCGCCGCGAGGCAGGCACGTCTGAAGTGTTTTGCTGCTCTTCTGGCGGATGGGGATGTCCTGTTGCTGGCACAGCATCGACGTGATCAGGCGGAAACGGCCCTGTTGCGGTTGATCCAGGGTCGAGGAATCTATGGCATGCCTGCCAGTCGACGGCTGGCAGCGGGCCGGATTCTTCGCCCATTGCTCGACCTTTCCTACGAAGACATCGAACAGTGCGGGCTCGCCGTTGGACTGCACCATGTCGAAGACCCGAGCAACCTGACGGGTGCGTTTGACCGGAGCTGGATCCGGCAGTTCCTCTTGCCACCGTTGCGCTCTCGCTGGCCGCTCGTGGAAGACCATGTGGTGCGAGTGGCGACCGTTGCCGATCAGGCAGAGGCGGCGGGTCGCTGGCTGGCCGCGCAATTGCCACATCCATTGCCATTCAACCGATTGCCGCAAGACAGGCCGATGCAGGTCGAGTTGATCCGCTGGTGGCTCGAATCCCACGGACTGCATTCAGTGCCACGATCGACTCTTGCGCCCTGGCTGGCCGGTTTGGGAAGTAGCGACAGTGGAGGCAGCGCAGGTACCTCGGTGCTCGCGTTGAGCGGCGGTTCCCTGTTTGGTTACCGGGATTGCCTGTTTGTACAGCTGGCTCCCCAACCGCTGCCAGAAATGTTGCCCGTCGTTGCAGGTGAACCCATTGATCTCGGGCATGGTGTTTTTTTCCTTGGCCAGGCAGCCAGGCCAGCAACCGTCGTTGGGGATGGTGTGCCGGGAGATCAGATCGTCAAACGATGGCAGATCCGGTTTCGATGTGGTCGCCAGGTCCTCGTGTTTGCAGGCCGCCGTCGTCGTGTTTCGACGTTGCTCCAGGGTTCGGTCCTGCCCTGGGAACGAAGCCGGTATCCGCTGCTGTTTTGCGATGATGAACTGGTGGCGATTCCCGGGATTGCGATCGCCGACACCTTTGAGAATCTGCTGGTCCGGTGGCAACCCCGTGTACCCGTGTTCATGCCTGAAGGCGATATGTCGGCTGTCGGTTGAGCTTGGCCGGGGCATTTGTTAACGTGTTCTTCCATCTTGTGTCCCCCAGCTCAACCTCCCCGAGTTCACGCGCCAGCGTGTTGACCGGCAAGATGGCGGCGACGCTCAACCGTAATTGTTCTTCCAACAGTTGGATCCGATGACCAAGTTCATTTTTGTCACGGGCGGCGTGGTGTCATCCCTTGGGAAGGGCATTCTGACTTCGTCCCTGGCCGCACTTCTCGAAGCGCGCAAGGTGCGAGTCAACGTCCTTAAAATGGACCCTTACATCAATGTGGACCCGGGCACGATGAGCCCCTTCCAGCATGGCGAGGTCTTTGTTACCGCCGATGGTGCAGAAACGGATCTGGACCTTGGTCACTACGAACGATTCAGCGGGGCCCGCATGTCCCGCAGGAACAACTTCACGACTGGCAGCATCTATGCGGAAGTCATACGACGGGAGCGCCGTGGGGATTACCTTGGCGGAACCGTACAGGTCATTCCGCACATCACGGATGAGATCAAGCGACGGATCCGGCTGGTCGGTGAAAATTCCGATGTGGTCATCGTCGAAACCGGTGGCACGGTCGGTGATATCGAGTCACAGCCTTTTCTCGAGGCCATTCGCCAGTTGCGGCTCGAAGTCGGGTTCCATAATTCGCTGCTGATCCACCTCACCCTTGTGCCTTATATCCGCTCGGCAGGGGAGATCAAGACCAAACCAACCCAGCACTCCGTCAAGGAACTGCGCAGCATCG
Organism: Pseudomonadales bacterium; assembly: GCA_041752315.1. Taxonomy (GTDB): domain Bacteria; phylum Pseudomonadota; class Gammaproteobacteria; order Pseudomonadales; family Azotimanducaceae; genus SYFY01. Next base: position 91,063 of record JBGSHJ010000049.1, on the reverse strand, counting down.
GATTGCAGCCGGACGTGCTGGCCTGCCGCTCCGAAGTCCCCCTGCCACGTGGTGCGCGTGGCAAGATCGGCCTGTTCACCAACGTCGAAGAACGGGCCGTCATTTCTGTCTACGACGCGCAAACGATCTATCAGGTACCGGCTCTGCTGCACGAGCAGGGTCTGGACGACATCGTTGTCGAAAAACTGAACATTGTCTGTGGCCCGGCGGACCTGCGTGAATGGGATGCCGTGGTGAAGGCTGAGTTGCACCCTTCCAGGACTGTCCGGATTGCGTTTGTCGGCAAATACCTCGAGTTGCAGGACGCCTACAAATCGTTGACCGAAGCGATCAAGCACGCCGGCATTCAGACCGATACACGGGTCGAAGTGAACTATATCGACGCCGAGGAAGTTGAACGTTCCGGTACTGGTTGTCTGACGGGTGTGTCAGCCATTCTCGTTCCCGGCGGATTTGGCCGGCGTGGCTTCGAGGGGAAGATTGCCGCCGCCGGCTACGCACGCGAAAAAGACGTTCCCTATCTTGGTATCTGTTACGGACTGCATGCCGCCGTGATCGATTTTGCGCGCAACCGATGCCACCTTGACGGTGCCCACTCGACGGAAATCGAGGAGAAGGCCGAACATCCGGTGATCGCACTGGTTACCGAATGGACAGACAAGGATGGACAGGTTGAGCAGCGTGCAGCAGGCAGCGATCTCGGCGGATCCATGCGCCTGGGTGAACAGGCCTGCCTGCTCAATCAGGGTTCCCTGGCCCAGCGTGTGTATGGCAAGAGTGTTGTGCACGAGCGGCATCGACACCGATACGAGGTCAATGACCGGTACGTGCAGCAGATCACCGAGGCCGGCATGGCGGTGGCGGGTCGTTCGGAAGACGGCTTGGTGGAGATGGTCGAGCTACCGGAGCACCGCTGGTTTCTCGCCTGCCAGTTTCATCCGGAGTTCACGTCGTCGCCTCGTGAAGGCCATCCGCTGTTCAAGGGATTCATCGAAGCTGCACTGTCCTATGCAGCCGATCATGCGCAGAACACACACGTTCAGGCCCTCGGATGAGCATCGAGCTTTGTGGTTTCAAGGCAGGGATCGATCAGCCTTTTTTCCTGATTGCGGGCCCCTGTGTGGTGGAGAGCGAAGCCCTGCAGTTGAGTACCGCGGAACGACTGAAGAGGCTGACCGACGATCTTGGCATTCCGTTCATCTTCAAGAGTTCGTTCGACAAGGCCAATCGGACGTCGATGGACAGTTTCCGCGGCCTGGGCATCAGCGAAGGCCTGCGGATTCTCGACAAGGTCAAAAACGACCTGGGCATTCCCGTACTCACTGACGTCCACGACGATTCACCGCTCGACGAAGTGGCCAGTGTGGTTTCGGCATTGCAGACCCCTGCGTTCCTCTGCCGGCAGACCAATTTCATCCTCAACGTATGCAATCTGCAGTTGCCGGTGAACATCAAGAAAGGTCAGTTCCTGTCCCCCCAGGAAATGATCAATGTCGTTGCGAAGGCGCGATCCACCGGCAATACCCGGCTCATGGTCTGTGAACGCGGCGTGAGTTTCGGATACAACAACCTGGTATCGGACATGCGCTCCCTGGCCATCATGCGGCAAACCGGGTGTCCGGTCGTGTTCGATGCGACACACTCGGTTCAGATGCCGGGCGGTCTGGGACATGCGTCCGGTGGGCAGCGGGAGATGGTGCCGGTACTGGCGCGTGCTGCGGTGGGTGCCGGGATTGCCGGTTTGTTCATGGAGACCCATCCTGATCCATCTGTGGCGCTTTCCGATGGACCAAATTCGTGGCCGCTGGCACACATGCGTGACCTGCTGGAGTCTCTCAAGGCGATCGATGTGGTGGTCAAGTCACGGCCGTTTGCCGAAAACGCGATGCTATGACACATGCCACGGCGGTTCTGGCATGGCGGGAGGATAATCAGGCCGTCTCGGCGCTGCGCTAGTGCAGTGGCGAGTCCGGCAGGTCCGTAACGGACCAACGCGGGCGCAAGCAGACGGTTGCGCAAACCAAAGTTTGAGCAGGTGACAGGCAAATTCATGAAGATAACCCGAATCATTGGTCGTGAAGTTCTTGATTCCCGAGGCAACCCCACCGTCGAGGCCGAAATCTGGACTGACCAGGGCGCTCACGGCCGTGCGTGCGCTCCGAGTGGTGCTTCCACCGGTTCCAGGGAAGTGCTGGAAAAACGCGATGGTGACAAGACGCGATATTCCGGCAAGGGCGTCATGCAGGCAGTGGCTGCCATCAATGGCCCCATCACCGACTTGTTGCGAGGGACGGCGGCGGATGGCCAGGAAGAACTGGATCGACGATTGATCGAACTGGATGGCACCGAGAACAAGTCCAGCCTCGGCGCCAATGCGATGCTTGCGGTGTCGCTGGCAGCCGCCAAGGCGGCAGCGGCGGAAAGTGGTCAGCCGCTGTTTCGTCACATCAACCAGCTCTTTGGTGCACCACGCATGACGATGCCCGTGCCGATGATGAACATCATCAATGGCGGTGAGCATGCCGACAACAATGTGGATATCCAGGAATTCATGGTCCAGCCCGTTTCCATGACCAGCTTCCGTGAGGCACTGCGTTGTGGTGTCGAGGTTTTCCACGCACTCAAGACGGTGCTCAAGAATCGTGGTCTGGCGACTTCCGTCGGTGATGAAGGCGGCTTTGCGCCTGACCTGGGTTCCAACGCAGAAGCACTCGAAGTGATCGCGGAGGCGGTTGGCAACGCGGGTTACCAGCTAGGCAAGGACGTCACCCTGGCCCTCGACTGCGCCGCTTCCGAGTTCCATGAAGATGGCGGATACCATCTCAGTGGTGAAGGGCGGAAGTTCACCAGCAGTGGCTTTGCCAGATACCTGGCAGACCTGGCGGAAAAACATCCCATCGTTTCCATCGAGGATGGAATGGATGAGAGTGACTGGGAGGGCTGGGCAGAACTCACCCGCCTGGTAGGCAAGAAGATTCAGCTGGTGGGGGATGATCTGTTTGTCACCAACACGAAGATACTCAAGCGTGGGATTGACGCGGGGATTGCAAACTCGATATTGATCAAGCTGAATCAGATCGGTACGTTGAGTGAAACACTGGCTGCCATCCGTATGGCAAAAGCCGCCGGATACACCGCAGTTGTTTCGCATCGCAGCGGTGAAACGGAAGATGTGACGATTGCAGACCTGGCGGTGGCAACCGGCGCAGGGCAGATCAAGACGGGTTCCCTGTGTCGCAGCGACCGGGTCGCGAAGTACAACCAGCTGCTCCGGATTGAAGAAGCCCTGGGTGCTGACGCAATCTATCGTGGCCGTGCCGAGTTTGCGCGCTGATATCGAACCGGGCACTGGTCCGCGTGGATTTCCACGGCAGGAGAGTTTCAACAGGGACAAATGAAAGTGTCGGCTGCAATCGGTAAGAGGCAGGACTGACAGACTGCGGTTCGCAATAGCCGCTCTTGCAACAAGAGCGCTCAACAGGGATTTTGGCCATGCGATTGATCATCGCCCTCGGTGTGCTCCTGATTCTGGCCTTGCAATACAAGGCCTGGTTCAGCGATGTTGGTTTCAGGGCAGCTGCACAACTGCGCACGGAAGTCGAGGCTGAAAAGGCCAAGGTGACTGTCCTGGCCGCAAGCAATCAGGTGTTGGCCGCAGAAATCATGGCACTCAAATCCGGAACCGATGTCATGGAAGCACGGGCCCGACTGGATCTTGGCATGATTCGCAAGGGCGAGGTCTTTTTGCTGGTTGCAGACAACGTCCGGTGAGCCTGGTCGATGATCGATGGCCGGTGGCTGCCAACCGGGATCGTGGCCGGGCGATCCTGCGTGAGAGGATTGAAGACTTCAACGTCGTCGAAGTTCTCGAACCCGGACCACCAGGTGATGCGGGTCACGTCTGGATGCATATCCGCAAGCGGTCACTCAGCACGCCGGCAACGGCACGACGGATCGCGGATGCGCTGCGAATCAACACCGCAGATGTCGGCTACTCGGGCCTGAAGGATGAACGATCCATTGCGGAGCAGTGGTTCAGTGTTCCAGCATCTGCATTTTCAGCGTCCGTCATCGCGTCAATCGATGATGTGGAACTCCTCGAACAGGTGATGCAGGCTCGCAAATTGCGCCGGGGAGTTCACATTGGCAACCGTTTCGAAATCCTGTTGCGAGAGGTTGAAAAACCCCATCTGCCGTCTGATCCGTTCATCTTCCCCAACTACTTTGGCCAGCGGCGATTCGGACGGGACAATATCGGGGAGGCTCGCGACTGGCTGGTCAATCGGCGACGACGACGGGTCACTCCTTTCAAACGAGGTATCTATCTGTCCGTGCTCAGGTCTCTCCTCTTCAACGAGGTGCTAGGTCAACGGGTTGCGTCGGGAAACTGGAACCTGTTGCTGGATGGGGACGTGGTCGATGACAGCGGTCACCCCACCGGCCCGCTGTGGGGCAGGGGAACCAGCCGGACACTCGGTCTCGCAAGGGAAATTGAAGACCTGTCGCTGGCAGACCACCAGGAAGTGAGAGAGGGGCTCGAATACGCCGGTGTTGACCAGGGTCGAAGGTCGCTGATTGGTACGGCCACGTCGGTTCGTGTTGTCGATGTGGCGCAAGGACAACTCCGCGTCTGCTTTTTTCTGCCGGTTGGGTCCTACGCGACAGTGGCGCTGGACGAATACTTCAGACTCGTCGACTGTGCGACATCATGAACAGGGATGTCGAAGGTCGTGGCATGACAAGTCGACGAACGAGGGATCGGTTCGTTGCCAGGTTGCGTGACCGAGGTATCGTGCACGAAGGCGTGCTTGCCGCCATGGGCGCCATTCCCAGGCACATCTTTGTGGATGAAGCGCTTGCCCAGCGCGCTTATGAGGACAGTGCCCTGCCGGTTGGTCATGGTCAGACGCTCTCCCAGCCGTACGTGGTTGCGTTGATGACGCAGACACTGCTGGCACGCAGTCCCAAACGCATTCTCGAGGTAGGGACAGGAACCGGTTACCAGACAGCGGTACTGTCCGGACTTGCTCATCGCATTTTTTCCATAGAACGTATCGAAGCGCTGCTGACACGAGCACAGGCGCGCTTGCAGTCACTTCGATTGAACAACATCCGTTATCGGCTGGGCGACGGTTATGAGGGCTGGCCGGCGGAGAGCCCTTTTGATGCAATCCTGGTGACTGCCGCACCCAGGGAAGTGCCGGAAATCCTGCTGGATCAACTGGCTGACAACGGCCGACTGATCCTGCCGGTTGGTGGTGATGATATTCAGGAACTGCGGGTCATCGATCGGCACGGAGACCAGTTTTCCACGGCGACCGTCGAGCATGTCCGCTTCGTTCCTCTGGTGAAAGGGGTTCGACAGATGACGCCGGGTGATCGTTCGTGAGCAGCCAACACATGGTGTTACGCTGGCTGGTCTGTCCTGACCAGTGAGGGAAACACGGGGTCCACCAAAGGCTGATTCCAGCCGATTGACAGTCAGGTGGAAACAAGCCTTCCGAAGCTCACTGCTCCTCGGAGTATTGGCCGTTATGGCCTGTGCACAACAGGGCAAGCCACTGATCATCGACAAGACTTCTGGTGTGTCGAGGCAGGCGAAGGCGCCGGTTGTCAGTGGCGCAGGTGCCCATCGTTCCCAGCGAAAGGGTGTGTCATCGTCCTACGTGGTGGGCCGTGGAGACACGCTGTACAGCATTGCATGGAGAAACGGTACGACCGTTGAGGAACTTGCCGGTGTCAACGGATTGAACCAGCCATACACGATCTATCCCGGACAACGTTTGCGTCTCAAGTCCGCAGGTCAGCCAACACCACAACGTGCTGATTCCAGCGCAGGAGAGACTGCGCGGTCACCGACAACGGCTTCCCGGCCTCTGGTCTGGGCCTGGCCGGTATTGGACAAACCGGTTCGCGAGTTTGGCAAAGGCAACAAGGGGCTGGATTTTGACCTGCGGGCGGGCGCCGTAGTCAGGGCGGCGGCGGATGGCGAAGTGGTGTACGCGGGCGCAGGTCTGGGAGGTTATGAATCGTTGGCGATCATCCGCCACGTCAACGGATTCCTCAGTGCGTACAGTCTCCATGGTCCGATCCTGCACCAGGAGGGGAACCAGGTCCGTCGCGGTGACAAGGTTGCCGAGATTCCCGATGCAGGCCGATTGGCGCGCTTCCACTTCGAGATCAGGAAGGACGGTGACCCTGTCAGTCCGAGGTTGTTGCTGGACTAAAACGCAGGACACCGCCAGAGGATCGACGGTCACTCCTGGAGGAGTGCTCTCTTGCCGGGCTTGCCGTCCCAATCCTCGGCATCTGGAAATGCGTCCTTCTTTTCGGTGATGTTTGGCCAGACTTCGGCAAGTCTGGCATTCAATTCCAGGAAGGTTTTTTGTTCAGCGGGAAGTTCATCTTCTGAATAAATCGCGTTCACCGGGCATTCGGGTTCGCAAAGGGCACAGTCGATACATTCATCCGGATGGATGACGAGCATGTTCGGTCCTTCGTAGAAGCAGTCTACGGGGCATACTTCCACGCAGTCCGTATGCTTGCACTTGATGCAGTTCTCTCCAACGACAAAGGGCATGGCTCACGATCCTGCTGCAAAAAAGGGAGTCATTCTAGCGGAGTCTGAAGGTCTGTCGAGAGCAGTAGTCGCCATCGATAGATCAAATCCAGCGCCTCCCTGGGGGAAAGGGCATCCGGGCTGATTCTGGCAAGTTCGTCGCGGATGACCAGCGCGTTTTCCGTTTCCAGGCGAATGGCCTGCTCTGCTGCCTGTTCAGGCGGCGGTGTTGAAAACAGGTCTCCCTGGGGCGTCTGGACTGATCTGGCCCTGGCCTCAAGTTCGGCCAGGTGCTCCCGTGCACGACGGATCACGGCGGCAGGAACCCCTGCGAGCCTGGCAACCTGCACCCCGTAACTCTGGCTGGCCGGCCCTGGCAGGACGTTGTGGAGCAGGACGATTTCACCACGATGCTCCGTCGCCGCGAGATGCACATTGGCAACGCCATCGCTCTCGCTGACCAGTGAGGTCAGTTCGAAGTAGTGCGTCGCAAACAGCGTGAGGGCCCGAATGCGATCCGCCAGATGACGTGCCGAGGCCCACGCGATGGCCAGGCCATCGTAGGTACTGGTGCCGCGACCGACTTCGTCCAGCAGCACCAGGCTCTGTTCAGTGGCATGATTGAGAATGTCGGCCGTCTCGATCATCTCGACCATGAAGGTTGACCGCCCCTCAGAAAGATCGTCGGCCGCACCGATTCGGGTGTGAATGCGGTCGATGGGTCCCAGCCTTGCCGAGACGGCAGGTACATGGCTTCCTGCATACGCCAGTATGGCGATCAGCGCCGTCTGTCGCATGAATGTCGACTTGCCGCCCATGTTGGGGCCGGTGATCACCAGCATTCGGCGATCGGGTCCGAGAACCAGATCATTGCGGATGAACGGCGCGCGCAGCTTGGTCGCGACCACAGGATGCCAGCCGTCGCGGATTTCCAGGCCAGGGACCGCTGAAAAGGATGGTTCGACAAGACCCAGGACCGAGGAACGCTCGGCAAAACAAGCCAGCACATCGAGGGTCGCCAGGGTCTGTGCGACATGCCGCAGCCTGGCCTGCTGCAGCGCCAGGTCGTCGATGAGTGTCGCGTACAGGCTTTTTTCGCGACCCAGTGCCCGCGCCTTCGCCGTGAGTGCCTGATCTTCAAAAGCCTTGAGTTCAGGCACGATGTACCGCTCGGCGTTTTTCAGGGTCTGGCGCCGGATGTAGTCGGCGGGTGGCTGGATGCTGGTACGTCCCAGTTCGATGAAATAACCGTGGATGCGATTGTAGCCAACCTTCAGGGAGGCAATTCCGGTTCGTTCCCGTTCCCGTTGCTCGAGTGCTGCAAGCCACTGGCCTGCGTCCTCGTTGAGGCTGCGAAGCTGGTCCAGTTCGGTGTCAAATCCTGGCGCAATCGCGCCGCCTTCCCGAATGGTCGCTGGTGGATTTTCGATGATGGCCTTCACCAGCAGTTCTGCTTCCACCCTGCAGTCGGGGGTCTGTGCATGCAACTGCTGCAGCAGAGGGCTATCGATATCCGCGATGCAGGCGAGCACTGTTGGCAGCAGCGACAGGCTGGTGGCCAATCGTGCAAGGTCGCGTGGGCTCGCAGAATGCAGACTGATCCGTGTGGTGATTCTCTCCAGATCACCACAGCGCTTCAGTACACGACGCAGTTCCTCGGGATTGCTGGCGAGCAGCGAGGCAACGGCATGCTGTCGCAAGCGGGCACCATCCTGTGCGCGCAGCGGCTGCGTCAACCATCGACGCAACAGTCGACGACCCATCGGCGTACGTGTGGTATCCCACAACGCATAAAGCGTGTTGGTGGTACTGCCATCACTGCGGGTGTCCACTTCCAGATTGCGGCGGGAGTTGCTGTCGATCAGCAGGTGATCGGAATCGTGAATCCGGCGGCAACTGTCGATCTGAATGCTGCGGCCTGCATGGGCGTGTTCCGCGTAGCGGATCGCCGTCGCCGCTGCCTCGATCACGGGTGAACCGGGGATGAGGTTGAGTGTGTCCAGGTTCACAAGCTCGAGGGCGCGCATGAGCAATTCCGCCGGAGTCTCCTGGACCGCCGTCGCGGTGTCTGCCATCGAGGTGTTGAACAACCGTACGGGAGTCTCGTTCAGGAGTTCGCCGATGCGTTCGAGCAAGGTCTGTCCAGTGACCACAACTTCGCTGATGTCGTGACGTCGCAACGGCTGCACCACGTCGCCGCTGACCGGCAGTTCAAGCAGTTCAAGGGAGCTGCGCGAGAGGTTCAGCAGGGCAATGCCAATCGATGCGGCGTTGCCGTGCACTGCGGCCAGCACGCTGTCACTCTGTTCACCCAGCAGTGACTCCTCGACCAGCGTGCCGGGCGTAACAATGCGCTGTACACGACGTTCAACGGGACCGCGGCTGGTTTCCGGATCGCCAACCTGCTCACAGATGGCGATACGTTCCCCAAGTTTGACGAGGCGGGAAAGATAACTGTCCACCGCATGAAAAGGCACACCGCACATGGGTATGGGTTGACCGGCAGAATGACCGCGGGAAGTCAGCGTGATATCAAGCAGATCCGCCGCACGCTTTGCGTCGTCGAAAAATAGTTCATAGAAGTCTCCCATTCGATAGAACAGCAGACTGTCCGGATGCTCGGCTTTCAGTCCAAGGTATTGCCGGATCATGGGCGTGTGATCGGGCGAATCGGCTGGACCGGTTTGCGCCGAGATGATGAGTGACACGGTATGGTTTGCGATGGAGTAACAAGGGGCGTGCGAGATTTGCACGGAAGTCTGTGCGATTCAACCACTGGCACACGGTTGGGGCTTGCCAAAGTGTACTGTTCGAATATACAGTACTTTCAACAGTGACCAGGTAGCCCGGGTAACCGCAGTCAGAGAGTAGGGATCGAACTGCCTTCAGGCAACGATCAGGCGACGTTCACAACACTTCAGCTGCGATCACGTATCGGTCCGCAACCTCAGGTCCGCAACCTCAAGTCCGCAACCTCAAGTCCGCAACGTCAAGACAGGAACACCAATGAGCCGCACTCCAGCAGACAGAGCCTCCCAGGAAATGAACGAGATGGGTCAGGAAACTTCAGGCAAGGAAAATTTGGGAAGAGACGCTTTCGCGAAGGAACGGGGCGGCAAGGAAGGCAAACGCACAGTCACTTCCAGAAGTGGTGCCGACGACGCCCATCGCGAGCGTGCACTGACCGCAGCGCTGGCCCAGATCGAACGACAGTTTGGCAAGGGCTCGATGATGCGCATGGGCGATCGTGAACATGTGGCCATTCCTTCGATTTCGACCGGATCGCTCGGACTGGATATCGCCCTGGGCATCGGCGGCCTGCCCCGTGGTCGAATCGTTGAAATCTATGGTCCCGAGTCATCGGGCAAGACAACCCTGACCCTGCAGGTCATCGCTGAAGCACAACGTATTGGCGGTACCTGCGCCTTTATCGATGCTGAACACGCGCTTGACCCGGAATATGCCGAAAAGCTTGGTGTCAACATCGGCGATCTGCTGGTCTCTCAACCAGACACCGGTGAGCAGGCGCTGGAAATCTGCGACATGATTGTTCGCTCCGGAGCCGTGGATGTGGTGGTGATCGACTCAGTCGCCGCGCTGACACCAAAGGCGGAAATCGAAGGTGAGATGGGCGATTCTCACGTCGGTCTGCAGGCGCGTCTGATGAGCCAGGCACTGCGCAAGATGACGGGCAGCATCAAGCAATCGAACACCCTGGTGATTTTCATCAATCAGATTCGAATGAAAATTGGCGTGATGTTTGGTTCGCCAGAAACCACGACCGGTGGCAACGCACTCAAGTTTTATGCCTCCGTGCGTCTGGATATCCGCCGCATTGGTGCCGTCAAGGAAGGCGAAGAAGTGGTTGGAAATGAAACCCGAGTGAAAGTGGTGAAAAACAAGGTCGCACCACCTTTTCGTCAAACGGAGTTCCAGATCCTCTACGGCACAGGTATCAATCGTATGGGAGAGATTCTGGATATCGGTGCGCAGCAAGGCATCATCGAAAAGTCTGGCGCCTGGTACACGTATCGGGAGGACCGTATTGGTCAGGGGCGCAAGAACGCCGGGGACTTCCTCGCAGAGCATCCAGACATGTGCAAGGAAATTGAAACAAGGATACGCACCGCACTGTTACCTCGAACACAGGCTCTTGCAGAGGAGGTAGTTGTTCCCGAACCTGCGGGTGACACCCTGTAGTGGTTGTTGGGACAGGGAAAAATCTGGAAAACTGACTCATCTGGCATGGTGTCACAGATCAAGAGGAGGCAACCGTCATGGCACCTTTCCTGCGTTTGCTCAAACATCGTCAACTGAGCGCCGGCTTTACCCGATCGGTTGAGGGAAGACCGGTTGAGGAAAGACCAGCTGAGGAAAGACCAGGTGACGAACAATCACTAGAGAACGGACGACGGCTTAGCCGGGCAGAGTCCGGGAGCCTGGCGGAGAATCAGCAGGCAGCCGCAACCGATGGCCGTCGAATGGCTTTGCAGTTGCTTGCGCAGCGAGAGTTCACTTTCAGTGAACTTGTTGACCGGCTGGAGATAAAGGGCTGTACGCGTCTGCTGAGCCAGCGCGTGGTGCAACAGTTGCAGGAAGACGGTCTTCAGTCAGATGAGCGGTTCGCCGAAGTATTCGCTCGCAGTCGAATGGCGCGCGGTCATGGTCCCATGTTGCTCAGGGCGGAGATGCGCTCTCGTGGATTGAGCGACAGCCTGACCGACGAGTATGCCACCCATCCACAGGCGCACTGGCTCCAGCTGGCCACAGCGGCTCTGCAAAAGCGCTTCAGGGAACCACCTGCCAATCGTGATGAATGGGCCAGGCAGGCCCGTTTTCTGGCTCGGAGGGGGTTTTCGGCAGATCTGATCTACTCAGCGCTTGGAGATCAGCACGGCTGATCACGTCGTGTCGCGCAAGGCAGCAAACCGCCGATTGATCAGGCCGTCGTGGACTATCTGACTCCGCCTGCGTGCCCAGAACTTCCCGCTGCAGGCGTGTTCCAGAGGTGTCCCTAGGTACCCAACAGATGGTATAGACGCGGACAGCGCCTCGACAGGTGATTATACTTCCGCACTTTTTTCGTTGAGGCAATTATGGAAGCCGGGGAAATCAGGCAAGCCTACCTGGATTTTTTTGCAAGCAGGGGCCACACCATTGTGCCGTCCTCCAGTCTCGTTCCGAACAATGATCCGACGCTGCTGTTCACCAATTCAGGCATGGTTCAGTTCAAGGATGCGCTGCTGGGACGAGAAGATCCCGGCTATCGGCGTGCGACCTCCGCACAGCGCTGTGTACGAGCCGGTGGCAAACACAACGATCTGGAAAATGTCGGCTACACCGCGCGCCACCATACGTTTTTCGAAATGCTCGGGAACTTCAGTTTTGGCGACTACTTCAAGACTGAGACCATTCACTGGGCGTGGGAATTTGTGACCTCGGTACTCCGTATTCCGAAGGAAAAGTTATGGGTCACTGTCCACCCGACCGATGACGAAAGTCGAGCGATATGGAGAGACGAGATAGGCGTGCCTGTTGAGCGGATTGTCGATATTGAAGGCAACTTCTGGACGATGGGCGACACAGGGCCGTGTGGACCCTGCACGGAAATTTTCTACGATCATGGACCTGGAGTGGCGGGCGGTCCACCGGGATCACCCGACGAAGATGGCGATCGTTACATCGAATTCTGGAACCTCGTCTTTCCCCAGTTTGATCGTTCGGTTGACGGCACGCTCAGCCCGCTCCCACAACGCGGGGTTGACACCGGCATGGGTCTCGAGCGGGTTGCTGCAATTCTCCAGCATGTACACAGCAACTACGAAATCGACAGCTTCAAGCGGATCATGCGCGCCGTTGGCGTTGCCGCTGGTATCCCGGATGAAGCGAAGTTGCTCGGTAACCCGTCGATCAGGGTCATTGCAGATCATATTCGCTCCAGTGCGTTTCTCATTGCCGACGGCGTTTATCCAGGCAATGAAGATCGTTCGTATGTGTTGCGGCGGATCATCCGTCGAGGGTTGCGTCATGGCCACAAGCTCGGAATCACGCAGATTTTTTTCCATCGCATCGTCGCAGCACTGGTGGAGGAAATGGGCGCGGTGTATCCGCTCCTGCAGGAGAAGCAGCATGAGATTCAGGATGTCCTGCTGCGTGAGGAACTGAAATTTGCCGAAACGCTTGCCCAGGGCATGGGGTTGCTGAACCGGGCCATCGATGGTCTGTCATCCCGCGAAATTCCGGGAGACGTGGTTTTCCGGCTCTATGACACCTTTGGCTTCCCGGCGGATCTGACCGCGGACGTGGCTCGAGAGCGGGGGTTGTCCGTCGATATGGCAGGATTTGAAGCGGCCATGGAAGAGCAGCGGATTCGAGGCCGCGCCGCTGCACGTTTCAGTGCCAATCTCGGGCAGGTGATTCATACCTCGGGCAAGGTAACCTTCGAGGGCTACGACCATCTCGAACATCACGGTCTGGTGCAATCGATCCATGGCATCGAAGGTGCGGCCACCGGTGAACTTGGTGCAGGGGAAGAAGGTGTTGTAGTCCTCGACCGTACACCGTTCTACGCCGAATCCGGCGGGCAGGTTGGTGATACAGGCCAGCTGCAGTCTGAGGCCTTTGTTTTCGAAGTTGCCGATACACAGCAGGCTGGCGAACAGTTTTTGCATATTGGTCGTGTGACACAAGGAACCGTCAGGCCGGGAACTCGTGTGCACGCCCTTGTCAACACCGACAGACGGCAAAAGATCCGGCGAAATCACTCGGCAACGCACCTGATGCATGCTGCACTCCGGGAGGTGCTCGGCGCGCATGTCCAGCAGAAAGGTTCGCTGGTGGATGCGGAACGCCTGCGTTTTGACTTCTCCCAACCAGGACCTGTGAGTGCGATGGAACTCGCCCGGATCGAAACAATTGTCAACACACAGATCAGGCGCAATGAAAGTGTCCAGACAGAGATCCTTGATTACGATGACGCCGTCAAACGGGGCGCGATGGCACTGTTTGGCGAAAAGTATGGAGATCGGGTCAGGGTGCTGACCATGAACGAAGGGTTCTCGGTGGAACTGTGTGGTGGCACGCATGTGTCCCGTTGTGGGGATATCGGGTTCTTCAAGATCGTGAGCGAAGCGGGGGTCGCGGCAGGAGTACGCCGAATAGAAGCCATTACCGGAGAGGCGGCGGTGGAACACGTCCTCGCTCAGGAACGTTCGCTCCAAGCCATGGCCGAATTGTTGAAAGCCCCTGTCGCCGAACTGACGGACAAGTTGGCGGCGCTGCTTGCTGATCAGCGTCGTCTGCACAAGGAGACGACCGAACTGGCGCAGAAAATTGCGGCGTCAGGCGGTGCAGACCTCGCAGACTCCGCCGTGGACGCCGGTGGCGGAGTGATGGTGGTGGCGGCCCGGGTTGAAGGGGGTGCAGCGGCCTTGATGCCGACGCTGGACACCGTGAAAAGTCGATTTGTTCAGTCGGTGATCGTTCTGGCCGCCGTGGAAGATGGCAACGTCAGCCTGGTTGCCTGCGTCAGCAAGGATCTGGTCTCCAGAATCAAGGCCGGTGATCTGGTCAACCTGGTCGGCAAAGCGGTTGGGGCAAAAGGCGGCGGCAGGCCTGAACTCGCTCGTGCCGGGGGTGGCGATCGTCCCGAGGCGCTGACTGAAGCACTACATCTTGTTCTTCCGTTTACGCAGAAGCGGGTTTCCGGTGGAGATGGCGCATGAGCCTCATTGTGCAGAAATATGGTGGCACCAGCGTGGGTGACCTCGCTCGAATCAGGCATGTCGCCGAGCGTGTGCAGCGCTACAGGGATCAGGGTCATCAGGTCGTGGTGGTGGTTTCGGCGATGAGCGGGGAGACCAATCGTCTGGATGCAATGGGCAAGGAACTCGTGAGTCGTCCCGATACCCGCGAGATGGACGTGCTTCTTGCCGCTGGCGAGCAGGTAAGCGTTTCGCTGTTGTCCATGGCACTGATCGCAAGGGGTGTGCCTGCGCGTTCGTTTCTGGGGTTCCAGATTCCATTGCGCACCGACCTTGCCTTTGGTCGCGCCCGCATCCAGGAGATCAACACGGATCTCTTGAGATCTGCTGTCGCGGAAGGACTTGTACCGGTCATCGCAGGTTTCCAGGGGGTTGCCGAAGACGGTTCGGTCACCACGCTGGGTCGCGGCGGCTCAGACACCAGTGCGGTTGCGATCGCCGCAGCATTGAAGGCCGATGAGTGTGAAATATGCACCGACGTGGATGGGGTTTACACCGCAGATCCCAGGGTCGAACCCCAGGCCCGTCGGCTGGATACGATCACATTTGAAGAAATGCTCGAACTGGCCAGTCTCGGGTCGAAGGTGCTCCACCCACGATCCGTCGAATTTGCCGGCAAGTATCAGGTTCCACTGCGCGTGTTATCTACCTTTGTCGAAGAAGGCGGCACGCTTATCACGATGGAGAGAGAAACCATGGAGCAACCGCTCGTATCCGGAATCGCACACACTCGGGACGAAGCCAAGATCACCATTGCCGGAGTTCCCGACGTGCCGGGGGTTGCCTCCAGAATTCTTGGGCCCATCAGTGCAGCGGCGATCGAAGTCGACATGATTGTCCAGAACACCGGTGTCGACGGACTCACCGACTTCACCTTCACGGTGAAACGCGGCGACTATGCTCGAGCCCTTGAACTGCTGACCCCGGTCAGGGAATCCCTCAAGGCCCGCAGTCTTGCCGGTGATGATCTGATTGCCAAGGTTTCCGTGGTGGGCGTGGGGATGCGGTCTCATGCGGGAGTCGCAACCCGGGTATTTGATGCGCTGGCCGCCGAAAACATCAATATCCAGATGATTTCCACGTCGGAGATCAAGATTTCGGTCGTGGTGGCCGAACGCTACATGGAGTTGGCGGTCAGGGCCCTGCATGCTGAATTTGGCCTCAGCAAGGCCTGATCCCGGCCGTGTCCGCACTTGTATGCAGCTTTACCTGCAAAAGACAGCGAAGTAGGCTTGCGTTTGACCAACCACTTTTACCCAGTCTTTTTTGACCCTATGGGCCTCTCGTGCTTTGGTGTAGCCGGTTTCTAGATTGAAATGACCCTTCCTAGGTTGTTGGGCACGTCAAGTAAAGCAGTGGAGTGGTCCATGGAAAATAACGAAGGATTGCTGAAGTACTCCAGGAGGAGCAGACCATGTTGATCCTCACTCGGCGAATCGGAGAAACACTGATGATCGGCGATGAAATCATCGTAACCGTGCTCGGTGTCAAAGGAAATCAGGTAAGGCTCGGTGTGGGTGCGCCAAAAGATGTCGCGGTCCATCGTGAGGAGATCTATCGGCGAATCCAGAAAGAAAATGAAGATGAGCAGGCCTCTATCGAAAAAGAGTGACGATGCGCGCAACCTCTTGAACCGAGCCAGAGTCGGCTCTGTCGAATCTCAGCGATCGATAATGGAGGCGGCCCGGGTGTCGATTTGCCTCCAGATCTTCATGGACGCATCCCAAAGCCGCGCTCCTGCAGCTTGGTCGTAAACCTTGGGGTCCATCTGCTTGATCGAAAACATGTGCAGATACACATTCGAACGTCCCTTGAAATCATCGCTGCCCGCCAGGTAGACCAACGGTCTTGCGGCTGAAGCGGGTGACTTGAAGATCAAGGTAAAGATCCCCCGCAGAACAAATCGCAATGGCCACGGTGCAGCCTTGATGATGTTGGAATTGACGGGTCCAGGGCAGATCAGATTGACCTGGGTTGTCTGACCACTTTCGATCCCGTTGAGGCGGCGGTCCAGTTCCGTGGCATAGGTATTCAGGAGCAATTTGAAATAGCTGTAGTTGGCGATAGCCTTGCTGACGCCATAGTCAAAATAGTGGCCAAACTCCTCGAAGTCGACTGCGGATGACCCGCGGTGACTATCCGAGGAAATGAACAGCAGGCGTGGTTCTCCTTCAAGTCGCGAAAGCCGGTCTTGTGCGATCAGCAGATTGGAGAGGGCGACGTTGGCCAGATAGTTCACCAGAAACATCTCGTCCTGACCGCTCGCAGTCTGGTGTGCACCAGGGAGCGTGACAGCCGCATTCAGGATCACGACATCGAACCTGAGCTCTTCCCTGACAAGGCTATCCACGAATTCGTGGATCGAGTTCAGATCCGCAAGATCACACCGGCGCATTTCGATGCAACCCGCGCCTGCGAGTTTTCGAGCGGCTTCACCTGCGTCGGGAATCTGGCTTCGACACGCCATGGTGACATGACCACCGCGCCGGGTGATTTCTACCGTTGTGGCAAATCCCAGTCCGGAATTGGCTCCGGTAATGAGCACACGACGCCGATCGAATCGAATCGATGAGTCAAATCGGTCGCGAAGCGGTTGGGGTCGAAACAGGTCAAAAAACCCAGTCAGCGCTGCAACCAGTGGATTGTTGAATCGACCGTGTGACATCTTGTCCTGAGGTTTGGTCTGCGTTTCAGATGGGAAATGCCAGGTTCCCGTTTGTCGATACGGCGGGATCACTCATGTTTGTGCGTCAGCGCTTGTGCGATGGCTGCTGCGTAGTGTTCCGAGACAGGCACAAACGTGTCGGCCGCAAAGTCGTAGGCGTGAACCTCGCCCGTACGAATGTCGTAGACCCAGCCGTGCAGAGTCAGCTTGCGCTGCGCCATGCCCGTTGCCACGGCAGGGTGCGTGCGCAGATGCTGCAGCTGGAGAATGACATTCTGTTCGACCAGCATGCGCATTCGGGTCCGTGCATCCAGACTTTCACCGATGGCGTTGACGATGCTGACAGCCGCCTTTGAATAACCGAGCCACTCGCGCACATGATCCAGGCCTTCAATGCTGCCGGGATTGAGTGCACCGTCCATGGCACCACATTCCGTGTGACCGCAGATCACGATATGGGGCACCTTGAGTACCCCAACGGCAAATTCGATCGATGCAGTCATGCCGCCGGTGTGGTGGGTATGCGGTGGCACGATGTTGCCTGCGTTGCGGCAGATGAAGAGCTCACCCGGTTCAGTCTGGGTGATCATCGCAGTTTCGATACGTGCGTCAGAACAGGTGATGAACAGGCACTCCGGTCGCTGACCATCACTGAGCCGTTCGAAGAATTCGCGACGACTGGGGAAAACTTCCTGCTGAAAGCGGATGACACCGGAGACAAAGTTTGGCATTGGATGCTGGCTGATTCTGGTTGGAGCCCATGTTAACCGGAACCAGGAAAATCAACCCCGAAAAAAAAACAGGCGGAGCGAGCTCCGCCTGCAGGGTGCGCAATTTGCTGCGCAGTGGTTAAAAGGAGCCTACTGGTAAGCGCCGAACTTGTACCGCACTTCGAGGCCAAACAGGCGCGGGTCGCTGACTGCACCGGTACGGCGCCAGTTGGTCGACTCGGTGGCCTGGTACTGGTCGATCTGGCGGATGCCGATCTTGTCGAAGACGTTGTTCACGAAGACCGCCACCGTCCACGCGTCGTCGGCACTGATCCACGAACTGCGTACATCAAAACGGTCATAGGAAGGCGCTGAATGGTTCTTGTCTTCGTACACCGTGAAGTACACACGATCGATCCACGAGTAGTTCACCAGGAAATCCAGTTTGCCATTTTCAGCCATTGGCCAGGTGTACTGTGCGTACGCTCCTGTTTTCATCTCCGGCACACGAATCATCTGGTTACCATTCAGGTTGGACTGCGTCGCAAACGGGTCGAACAAGGACTCCGGTGCGTTTTCATCGATCGGATTGATGGCAAATACGTCGGACTTGTACTTGCTCTTGGTCAGGCTGAAGTTTGCACCCAGCGTGAAGTTGTCCCCTGCGAGCCAGGTTGCGTCCAGTTCCACTCCCTTCATTTCTCCCTTGGGGACAGCGATCACGTTTGTCGTATAACCGCCAGCGAAGGAAGCACCGTTTGAAAAAGTGTGAACGTTCTCGTAGTCGTAGAGATACACGGACGCATTCAACTGAAGTCGGCCATCCAGTTTGGTGCCTTTGTATCCTAGCTCATAGGCGACCAGTTCTTCGCCGTCATAGGTTGCATTGCTTGAGAAGAAGACCAGATTCATACCGCCGGAACGTAAGCCCTTGGTGGCGGACAGATAGATAAGGTCATCCTCGTTCGGTGTGTAGTCGATGTTGGCGCGCCAGGTAACGCCTTCAGTAGCCTTGTAGAGGTCTCTGGTCAGGGAAATGCTGGTAGGCATTCCTGCTACGAGCACACGGTTAGGATTTAGAATCTCGCCGTTTGGGCCGACGTAACCCAATGCTTGATTGATGCCGCCTAGGTCGGATTGGCAGGTTGGTGTCGTGGTGTCATTACACCCCGAAAAGCCCAGGGGCACGATGGTCTCTTCGGCGTAATAAAAAACGTCCTCCGCGCCGTCCAGTTGGTCTCGCGCCCACCGGAGGCCTACGGTCAGGGCAAACTTCTCGTTGAAGGTGTAGGTACTCTGGCCGTACGCCGCATAGGCGTAGCGCTCGCTTCGGGTCTGATACTCGAGGTTCGTCGCAATGGTAGCGGGACCGTGTTGAACCCTGTCACCTCGATCGGCAGTCCATGAACCGAAGCAGAACACGTCGATCTGATCGGAGTTGAGGTTCACGCAACCCGGAAGTGAGGTGCCATTGAGGCCAAACTGGTCTTTAGAGAGTCTGGCTGTGAACAGATCCGTCTTCGCAGGTATCGGCAAAGGAATCGGAAAGTCCTGACTGTATCGGGAAGCACAGTTGGTATTGCCTCGGCAGTTGGCATCGAAGTAGTCACCTCGTTGAGTGATCTTCGCGTCGTACGCAAAAAGTCCTGCAGTAATCGAGAGATTTTCGCTGGGGTCGATGAAAAACTGGAGTTCGTGGGAAACGTATTCCGTCTCCTGGCTCACATAGAAGGTGTTGTCGAATATCGGGTTGCTGGTCAGATCCACGTCCGACGTCCGATCGTAGAAGTAATCGGTGTAGCCGAATATGTACTTCATCGAAAATTGATCGGAGACCGTCCACGAGGCGTCAAAGGAAACTGCCTGGTGATCGAAGAACTCATCCTGTTGTCCATTGGTATCGGTGACCAGATCGTCACCGTCCAGGGATCCAACGCCGACCAGGTTCTGCCTGCTGGCGTCGGCACCAAACGCAATGTTCGGTGAATTGATCGTGCCGATTGTGGTCTGGTCAAAGCCCGGTGTTACGCGCTGTGCGAACACTGTCGATCCGTTGCTCGGATGGGTGAAAGAAAGGACCGGGTTTCCTGCCACTGCACAACCCGTGCCGCCCAGGACGCCGGGTGTAGCCACAGGTGTCGTTCGCGTGAGGGCATTCGGGCATGCAAGGTTCGGGTCGACTGCCCGATAACCAAAGACATAGTCGGTCGTATTTCGTGTGCGACCACCATTTTCGGTCAGATTGATCACGCCTGCGGCATCTGCACCGGCCATCCTTCTCGCGTAACTTCGCTCGTTACCACGAATATTCATTTCAATGTTTTCGGTCGGAGTCAGGCGGAACGACAACGCATAGTTTTCGTCGCCGTAGTTGCCGGGGTCAGGATTACCTGACTTGTCGTCGTAATAACCTTCGCGAACCCGTTTGACACCAACGGCTCGACCAGAGAGGAGACCTTTGACAAGAGGGCCGGACACCACGCCATAGGTTTCGATCAGGTCGTAGTCACCAACGACCACGCGTGCTTCGCCTTCAAACTCATCGGATGGCAATTTGTTGATGAAGTTGATGGCGCCACCAATGGCATTGCGACCATACAGGGTGCCCTAGGGGCCACGCAGAACTTCGATACGTTCGACATCAAACAGGCCACCTTCGGTGGAGGCGATGCCGAAGTCTTCCGAATACACGCCGTTCAGGTAAGTGGCAATGCCCGGATCACCGCCAAGCGACCTGAAGTTTCGGCCGACACCGCGTACTGCCATGTCATACGGTTCGATGACGGCAGCAGGGATCAGATTCTGCAGGTCTTCCTGGTTGCGTATGCCGAAGTCCTCGAGGAACTCGCCAGTGAACGCGGTGATCGACATGGAAGTGTCGCTGACCGTTGATTCCCGCCTCTCGGCAGTCACTATCACTTCTTCGATTTGCCGCCGGTCGCCGGAGGCTGCAAAGGCCTGCGACCCCACCAGCGCGAAGGTTGGCAGAAGCAGCACGGACGCTACTCCCGAGCCAACAAATTTCCTGAACATAATTGATTACCCCTCTGCTCAATCTGTTTTGGACGTATTCAAGGGCGTGGCCTTTGAACTGCACTATCCCAGCCGAACAACCCCTCCTCAGGAGATGAACTGATTTGTTAACAGTTTGTTACAAATCGAGTCCATTCCCTTATTGGCCACAATTCTCGTACCTGTCAAATCAAACTTTTGCCCTCGATCTGTCCGGGTGGTGATTCGATGAGGGCACGGTGCCGTTGGCTGCGGCTGGTATAGTGCGCGCCCCGCCAATGATCCAGACCTGTTGTCATGACCATCCTTCAATTGCAGGACGCGTGCCTCGCGTATGGGCACATCCCCTTGCTGGATCATGCGGACCTGGTGGTGCAGCCCCGGGAGCGTATCTGCCTCCTGGGTCGCAATGGAGCGGGCAAGTCCACATTGCTCAATGTCATCGCCCGTGCGCAGCCGCTCGACAGTGGCCGTCTCTGGTGGCGTGATGGGCTCCGGCTGGCGCGCCTGGAGCAGGCGGTGCCGTCCGCGCTGGATGCCACACTGTTCGACGTGGTTGCATCCGGACTTGGGGAATTGCAGGACCTGTTGTCCCGCATGCACGCGGTAAGCCTCAGGCTGGCCCAGAGTGATGCCCCGGAAGTCCTTCAGGAATACGCGCAACTCCAGCATGAGGTAGAAGTCGCCGATGCCTGGACGGCAAGTCAACGGGTCGACGCGACCCTGGATCGGCTCCGCCTGCCTGCAGAAGCCCGGCTGGCTGAATGCAGCGGCGGCTTGCGCCGACGGGCGATGCTGGGCCGCGCGCTGGTCTCGGAACCGGAGCTGCTGTTGCTGGATGAACCGACCAACCATCTTGATATTGAATCGATCCAGGCGCTGGAAGAAGTGGTGGCCGACTACCGGGGCACTGTTCTCTTCATCACTCACGATCGGGCGTTTGTGGATCGCCTGGCAACCCGAATCATAGAGCTGGATCGTGGCGTGGTTCGTTCTTATCCGGGCAGCTATCAAGCCTACCTGGATCGCAAGGCTCTGGAGCTCGAAGCCGAAGCCGATGCGTCCCGCAAGTTCGACCAGACCCTGGCTGGAGAAGAGGTCTGGATCCGTCAGGGAATCAAGGCGAGACGAACCCGCAATGAAGGCCGTGTACGTCGCCTGGAAGCACTGCGCCGCGAACATGCGTCGAGGCTTGAGCGCCAGGGCCAGGTTCGCATGCGGACCAGTACGGGAGAGCAGTCCGGGAAGCTGGTACTGGAAGCAGAGGAGGTTGCGTTCGCCTATGGGGAAGGGCTGCTGCTGAAACCCTTTTCCACCACGATCATCAGAGGTGACCGGGTTGGCATACTCGGCGAGAATGGCAGTGGCAAGACCACCCTGTTGAGGTTGCTGCTTGGCGAATTGTCACCCACCAGCGGCGAGGTTCGACAAGGCAGCCGTCTGCAGATCGCCTATTTTGACCAGGAAAGGCTTCAACTCGATCCCGAACAATCCGTGCGTGACAATGTTGCAGACGGTTCGGATCATGTTGAACAGAATGGCAAGAAGAGACACGTAGCCGGTTACCTGGCTGACTTTCTCTTTCCCTCTTCGCGAATCCACTCGCCCGTCAAGTCACTGTCAGGCGGTGAGCGGAATCGGCTGCTGCTCGCCAAGCTGTTTGCCAGGCCGGCCAATCTCCTCGTCCTCGATGAACCGACCAATGACCTCGACGTGGAAACTCTCGAACTGCTCGAGGAACTGATTGCCGACTACGAAGGCACACTGCTGCTGGTCAGCCACGACCGCCACTTCATAGATCGAACCGTGACCAGTCTGCTCACGATTTCGGATGATGGAAAGGTCAGGGAATTTCCCGGCGGTTACTCCGACTGGAATCGTCACCGATTGGCGAAAGGGTTGGCGGAACAAACAGCCCGGACGGGTTCCGAGCCTGGGGTTGTTGACCGGATTGCAAAAACGACACCTTCGAAAAAGCGCTCTTACAAGGAACAGCGGGAACTCGAAAACCTGCCGGCAGCGATCGATACGTTGGAAACCCGGCAGGCCGGATTGCAGCGCCGGGTATCAAGCGCGGACTTCTACAAGGCGACCAGGGAGCAGGTCGCTCAGGTCATGACGGAACTCGAGCAGGTCACCGAGGAACTCGCCAGGGCTTATGCGCGTTGGGAAGAGTTGGAGGGATGAGTGCAGACCTGCGAAAAATGCAAGGACTGATGGGCAATTTCCAATGGGCGAGATTGAGGGAGGGGTGATTCGCGCCATCCATGGCGCTCACTCCCGCTGACGCGGGGGCGCTAATGCGTCCAAAACGGCGATCCTGCCGTTTTGTCGAACCCTCTGCTTCGGGTTCGAACCCGCCGTCGGGTCCGCCAAATGAAAAAAGCCCTTGCGGGCCTTTTTCATTTGGCGGAGAGGGAGGGATTCGAACCCTCGATACGTTTCCGTATACGCCCTTAGCAGGGGCGCGCCTTCGGCCACTCGGCCACCTCTCCGTAAGGGCGCGAAGTCTAATGGTTTGTTCGCGGGCTGGCCAAGCGGCAATTGCATGATCTGGCCCGGAATTGTCGTCAATCGTTCTCACCATCGGTCGTGAGTTGATACTTCTTGAGATAGCCACGAAGTTGGTGATAGGTCAGCGCCAGCAGTTCGGCAGCGCGGCGCTGATTGTGGCGAGCTTTTTCCAGGGCAGCCCTGATGGTGTCGATTTCGAGGTCCTGGACCATCTGCTTGAGGTCGACAGGGAAACGCGGTGGAGAAGGTAGAGCCTGTGTCGGCGGCTCGCTGGGTGTCGTGGCAGCCAATGGTTTCTTCTCTGGTGAATCAGGCCCGGGCTGCCCGCTCTCGGGTGTCACGAGGGTGACTCTGGTAACAGGCCTGGTCACTGGCCTGAACGGTGATTGGAAAGGGTCGAGGACTATTCGATCAACGACGTGTTCCGGATCGGTTTTGTAGACCGCGCGTTCCACCACATTCTTGAGTTCGCGGATGTTTCCCGGCCAGTCATGGCCTTCAAGGGTAGTGCGCGCGGCAACGCTGAAACCGGCAAAGTAGTCGCGACCCAGGGTGCTCGACATGTTCACGGCAAACTGCTCCGCGAGCAGCAGGATATCGTCGCCGCGCTCACGCAATGGAGGTAGCGTGATGACGTCAAAAGCCAGACGGTCAAGGAGGTCGGACCTGAATCGTCCCGATGCGGCGAGCTCTGGCAGATCCTGGTTGGTAGCGGCCACCAGTCTGACATCTGCGGTCATCGTTCGATGGCCGCCGAGTCGTTCGAATTCTCCGTACTCGATCACGCGCAGGATCTTTTCCTGGACCAGGGTCGAAGTGGTTGCCAGTTCATCCAGGAACAACGTTCCGCCATCGGCCCGCTCGAACCGGCCGGGGTGCAGTTTGGTTGCACCGGTGAAGGCGCCTGCTTCGTGGCCAAACAGTTCCGATTCCAGCAGTGCATCGCTGATGGCAGCGCAGTTCATCTTCAGAAAGACGCTCTGCCACCGTTCGGACAGGTAGTGCAGGCGCGCTGCGATCAGCTCTTTGCCGGTACCTCTCTCGCCGACGATGAGCACAGGCTTGTCAAGCGGTGCAACCAGCGAGACCTCTTCCAGCACCTTCAGTATCAACGGTGACTCTCCAAGGAGACGTTCTGCATCGGGGCTCATGTCGGGCTCCTGCGGCGGTTGGGACATTTGACCAACTATTGGCGGTGTTTGCCATTGATTGATCCCATGGTTTTATGCGTTGATGGTAAATCCTTACAAAACAATAACTTAGGTGTCTGCAAATCCTGGCATGGTTTCTGATTGTTACTCAGTCACGTTCAACCGGAGGCTCCAAAAAATGAGCATCTTTTCCCGCATGAGTGACATCATCAATTCCAACCTCAATGCCCTGCTCGACAAGGCCGAGGACCCGGAAAAGATGGTCAGACTGATTATCCAGGAGATGGAAGAAACACTGGTCGAGGTGCGCAGCACGTCCGCACGAGCCATTGCCGACCGCAAGGACCTCGAACGTCGGCGCGAATCGCTTGTTGCCGAAGCGCGCGAATGGGAACGCAAGGCTGAAGTCGCCATCTCCAGGGATCGTGACGACCTTGCCAAAGGTGCGCTGGCCGAACGGAATCGCTCCAGCGATGCAGCGGTTGCGGTCGAGCAGGAGCTGAGCCTGTTGCAGTCCACATTGTCCAAGCTCAACGAGGACATCGGTCTCCTGCAAGCCAAGATCAAGGACGCCAAGGTTCGGCAGAACGCAATCATCGTGCGTGGCAAGGCAGCTCAGACGCGACTCGGTGTCCGGCGGCAGTTGTCAGACCACAACATCAACGACGCCATGCATCGCTTCGAGATGTACGAGCGCAAGATGGACGATCTTGAGGGCCAGATCGAATCCTACGACATGGGCAAAAAGAGCCTCGCCGATGAGATCGCCGACCTGGAGGTGGATGACACTCTGGACGTCGAACTGGCGGCGCTGAAGGCGCGACTGCAGAGCAACACCCAGAGCACCTCGCGGGAGTAACCCATGGACGGTTATGTGGTTGCACTGTTTGTGCCGACGGTGATCTTCATGACCATCGTCGCGCCGACCTGGATCTTCATGCATTACCGGAGCAAGCAGAAACTGTCGAGTGCGTTGTCTGCTGAAGAACGGTCGCACCTCGACGATCTGCGGCTGCAGGCCGAGCGGATGATCGATCGTATCGACACACTGGAAGCCATTCTTGATGAGCAGACTCCAGGTTGGCGCAAGCGGCTGAGTGAGGAATAGGCCAGGTAGCCCGTGGACCATGGATACTGCAAGGCAGTTCTGCAAGTGGAAGGCGGTTTGAACAGTCTGGTGATGGGACGGATTGAGAGGAGCAAAGATGAGTGACGACAGAACAGACGACAGATCGGGCGCCAGATCAGGAGAGAGCGCGGACTCTGGCGGCCGGTCCCGCAATTCGGATCGACCGCGACCGGAGATGCGCGAGGCGCTCGACAGGCTCGAGAGGGCGGTGGAGTCGCTGGCCAGCACAGCGCGCGACGAATGGAGCACACGCGCTGCAGCGTTCATCGAGGACACCACGGCAAAACTCGAGCGTGAAGCAGGCGGCCGACGTGAGCGAAGTCGAGCCCGCCGACATCGGCACCGGCGTGAACGCCAGAGCTCCGATGCTGAACTGTACTTTGGTTCGACTCGTACTACCCGGCTCTATCGGGACCGGCAGCGCGCAAAAATCGCAGGTGTGTGCGCAGGCCTCTCGGCCTATCTGGGGATCCGCACGTGGGTGGTTCGGGTACTGGCAGTCACTGGCCTGATCTACCTTGGTCCGGTGGTATTGCCTCTCTATCTGGTCGCCATGTTCATGTTGCCGGAAATGCCGCGTGACGACACCGCGATCGCGGCGTCCGTGTCTGGTGCGGCGTCGATGTCCCCGGACCGATCACCACCAGAAGAGAGACAGTCGGTTCAATCCCCACGTCGCGATTTTCGCGATACCCAGGTGTTGATGTCACAGGCGGAACTGCGACTGCGGCGCATGGAAGCCCATGTCACTTCTGATCAATATGAACTTCGCAAACAACTCAGTCGCCTGGAGCATGGCGGCGCAACCGGGGGAACAACGGCATGAGCATGTGGACCGCAATCGTTCTGATCGTCCTGATCGGGGTTGCTGGAGGTGTCGCCAGTGACTTTGCCCGGGGCAAGAAGAGGCACCGGGAGGACCGCGAGGTCAGGAGGTTCGAACAAGCCGAACTGGATGCGCTGCGAGCGCGAATCGAGGTCCTCGAAAAAATTGTCACCGACGAGGGCTTTGATCTCAGGCGTGAACTGGATCGGCTGGAGCGGACGGCCTGAACTATTGCCTGTCCTTCGGCCCGGCCTATTGCCTGACCGGGGACCTGAACAGAGGCACCAGCAGGTCCGGACGGTCCGTAAACACACCCCGGACTCCGAGCACCTGCAGTTCCAGAGCACGCTCGGCAGTGTTTACCGTATACGCAAGAACCTGCAGTCCAGCGTCACCAAGCTCC
This sequence comes from Pseudomonadales bacterium, assembly GCA_041752315.1. GTDB lineage: Bacteria > Pseudomonadota > Gammaproteobacteria > Pseudomonadales > Azotimanducaceae > SYFY01. The sequence goes on along the minus strand of JBGSHJ010000049.1, from coordinate 64,331 downwards.
CGCATCCGGGCTGCAGTCACCAGTTTTTCGCTGAGATTCAGCCATTTTGTCTTGCATCGGCTGGTGGTATTGCGCCAGGTTCCGCGCCATTGATGGTAGAGCGGTGCGATGGAAACAGGCAGATCTTCGGCGATCTGGCGAAATCGCAGCAGCATCAGATGGTCGAATGAAGAGACCATGCAGCGGTCCGGCGACAGAAGTTCATGGTGAGTGCGCAGAAGATCAGCCACCAACGCGGCGGTCCCTCGACCCTTGAGTTCGATGTTGATGGCAACCGGTTCAGGCAGTGCCTCGAGAACCTCTTCCAGCAGTGGCACAGATGCAGCCCCTCCAGCATCCAGCGACTTGAGTGAAGTCAAGGATAGGGCAGCGACCGGCCCTTTGCCGTTGGTGGTCCGTTCCAGTGTATCGTCGTGGATGACGGCCAGACGGTGCTCCACCCGATGTACATCCAGTTCGATCGCATCCACGCCGAGCTCATAGGCACGCTGAAATCCTGGCAGGGTATTTTCCGGCACCAGACCGGCGGCACCCCGGTGGCCGATGACAACGAAGGAACTGGCAAAGCTCATGGGCAGTGGTTCTGGCGAAAGTCTGTAGAATAAGGGCGATGAGTTACCAGGTGCTAGCACGCAAGTTGAGGCCCGCCGGTTTTGGCGCGCTGGTCGGACAGGAACATGTCGTCCGGGCGCTTGCCCATGCTCTTGACCATGATCGAGTCCACCACGCCTATCTGTTTACCGGAACCCGTGGCGTTGGCAAGACGACGATTGCCCGAATCCTGGCCAAGTGCCTGAATTGCGAAACCAACGGTGTATCGTCAAACCCCTGCCTGGTTTGTCCCACGTGTATCGATGTCAGTGAAGGTCGCTTTCTGGATCTGATTGAAGTTGATGCAGCCTCGCGAACGGGTGTCAACGATACCCGTGAACTGCTTGAAAATGCCCAGTACATGCCGGTGCGTGGTCGATACAAGGTCTACCTGATCGACGAAGTGCACATGCTGTCCAACGCTGCGTTCAACGCTTTGTTGAAAACGCTTGAAGAACCGCCACCGCATGTGAAATTCCTTCTGGCGACGACCGAAGTCAAGAAAGTGCCAGTGACAGTGCTCTCGCGATGTCTTCAATTTCAACTCAAGAATCTGAGTGCCGAGCGGATCGCAGGTTACCTGGAGTCAATCCTGGTTGACGAGCACGTGCACGCAGAAAAATCGGCGCTGGATCTCATTGCCCGTGCCGCCCGCGGCAGCATGCGCGACGCGTTGTCCCTTACCGACCAGGCCATTGCGTTTGGTGGAGGTACGCTGACGACTACGGATGTCGGCGAAATGCTTGGTATCGTTGGCCGTGATGAAACCGGAACCCTGATCCAGGCTCTGGCTTCAGGCTCGGCAGAGCGGGTACTGGCCATTACGTCGGAACTCGCGGAACGAGCGGTCGATTTTGCTTCGTTGCTGGCCGAACTGGCGAGCGCACTGCATGGCATGGCCGTTGAATGTGCACTCGGCCGCAATCAGATGCAGGTACCTTTGCGCGCTGACGCCGTCCATCTGTTCTATCAGATCGCCATCATGGGGCAACGGGATCTGGCGCTGGCACCGGATCCCCGCAGTGGTGTCGAAATGACCCTGCTGCGAATGCTGGCCTTTGCGCCTGAGCCTGACAGTCGTGTACCACGAACCGAGCCTGCCGGAACGCCGTTGTCTACACCTGCCGATCGTGGCCAGTTGACCGGCACGACCGATTCCGGCGTTGGGACGCCACTAGGCACGTCACCAGGCATGTCCAGCGACCTCTCAACAGCTGCCGCACCGGTTGCAAAAAGGGTTGCCGATCAACAGACGGCAGACTCACGGACACCGCAGCCGTGGCATGAAATGGTGGAAGAGAGTGAAGCCAGTGGCGTAACCCGGATGTTGATGGAGCATTCGGTACTTGTTCAGCGGCAAGGCAGCAATTGGTTGCTGCATCTGGACCCGCGGCACGATACTTTGCTGGTTGATTCGCAGCGTCTGGCCATAACACGCGTCCTCAGGCCATTTGGTGCGACGGAAATCAACATCCAGGTCCAGTCTCCTGAAGAAGAAACCCCGGCGGCGCGCAAGGTGCGGCTACAGGCCGAGGCTCAAGTCACCGCAGAAGCGGCGGTCAGAGAAGATCCGGTGGTCCAGGCGCTGATCAGGGAATTCGGTGGGCGAATTCAGCAGGTAGTGCCCGTCAATGAAAAAGCTCGGAGTCGATCATGAATATCAAGGATATCGGGGGCCTGATGAAGCAGGCACAGGCACTGCAGGAAAAAATGGCTTCGATGCAACAGGAAGCCGCCGAACTTGTGGTCACGGGTGAGGCGGGAGCCGGATTGTGCAGGGTCGAAATGAATGGCCGTCACGAAGTTCGAGCGGTGTTCATTGACCCCTCGCTGATGAAGGAAGACAAGGCGATTGTTGAAGACCTGGTCGCTGCGGCCTTCAATGCTGCCGTTCGTCAGGTGGCAACAACGACGCAGGAGCGCATGCAGGAAATGGCGAAGAAACTTGGTCTCCCCGCAGGACTGCCACTCGGCAAGATGACCTTCTGATGCGGGGCACTCCACTCCTCGGCGCGCTGATCGAAGCCCTGCAGATTTTGCCCGGTGTGGGGCCAAAGTCGGCGCAGCGCATGGCACTTGTATTGTTGCAGCGCCAGCGGCCTGGAGCCTTGCATCTGGCGGCGGCACTGACCGACGCAATGCAGGGGATACGGGAGTGCCAGACCTGCCGAAACTATGCCGAAGCGGAGGAGTGTGCGATCTGCAGTGATTCACGCCGTGACGGGAGCGTACTCTGTATTGTCGAGTCCCCGGCGGACGTCTTTGCGATCGAGCATGCAGGGGGCTACAACGGTCATTACTTCGTGTTGCATGGCAGGTTGTCGCCGATCGAAGGCATCGGTCCCGCAGAGTTGGGCCTGGATCGACTGGAATCCCGCGTGCGTGACCGCTCGGTGGACGAAGCCATCGTGGCGACCAATGCGACCGTCGAGGGTGAGGCCACTGCGCACTACGTCAGACAGTTGATCGGCGGCACGGTACCCAACGTCACTCGACTGGCACAAGGCATGCCGGTTGGCGGTGAACTCGAATATGCGGACGGCGGGACCATTCTTTATGCGTTGCGCGGGCGTCGACGTCTCGGAGGCGAGTAGCTGTTGCGATCAATCCTGAATGCGCAGGACTGCCGGTCAGCCCGAAGACATCCGCTGTGACAGAACTGCCAACACCAATCTGGATCGAAGATTCTGATGCACTTGCCGAGGCGATGTGTGCCTGCGGTGATATTGTCGGGGTAGATACCGAGTTCCTGCGCACAGATACCTTTTATCCGATAGCCGGACTGTTCCAGCTCAGCACTCGCAAGCAGGTCTATCTGATCGATCCCCTGAAGGTCCCGGATTTCGAGCCGTTGGTCAGGGTACTGGAGAATCCGGCGATTACCAAGGTCATGCACGCGTGTCTGGAAGACCTTGAACTGTTCTGGCATCGGTTGCGAGTTCGCCCGGTCAACGTGTTTGATACGCAACTGGCTTACGCCTACCAGGCACCGCGATTTTCGATTGGTTTTGTCGGGCTGGTCGAGGCAGTGCTGGGGATCAGGCTGAACCAGTCGGAAACGCGTTCTGATTGGCTGCGTCGGCCGCTGTCACCTGCACAATTGCATTACGCGGCGGAGGATGTCTGGTACCTGCTGCCCCTGTTTGACGCACTGTCGATGCGCCTTGCACAACTGGATCGCGAATCCTGGTTTGCTGAAGACATCCAGAAGCATGCCTGGTATCAACCGGAAGAACCGTCCGAGTACTACCGTCATGTCAATCGGGCCTGGCTGCTTGCAGACGAGTCTCTGGGTCGCCTGCAGGATCTTTGTACATGGCGGGAAACGTCTGCCCGACGGCTCGACATGCCACGTCGACGTCTGGTGCTGGATGAACAGCTGCTGGAACTGGCGCAGATCCAGCACCTGGGCGAATCCCAACTGAACGTCATTCTGCCTCCCGCCGCCCAACGCCGGTATGGCAAGGAGTTGTTGCAAGCCCATGCAGAATCGCACTCACGACCCATGCCCATTGATCCTCCACTGACACCCGCCGAAGGTAAATTGCTGCGACGCTTGCGCGAAGTAGCGGTCGGCGCTGCCGAACAGGCGAAGATGGCTGCCGAACTCATTGCGCGGAAACGGGACCTGGAAGCGTTGTATCGACACTATCGCGAATCGCGGCAACTTGATTCCCTCTATTCGGGTTGGCGCCGCGAGATCGTGGGAGAAAGCCTGTTGACGATGCTGGGGGAATTCTGATGGAAGTGGCGGTATATCGCAGTTCGAAAAGAATCGACACCTATCTCCTGGTCGTTGTCGAAGAGGCCCTGTCAAAGGTGCCGGAAGCGCTGCTTGCGCACTTTGGCGAGGCGATCTTCAGTTTTCAGTTCACCCTCGGTGCCGATCGAAAGATGCCGAGAATCGATGCCGGTGAACTGGATCGGAAATTGCGCGAGGTTGGTTACCATCTGCAGCTGCCGCCACCTGCCGAGGAGCTTCGATGACGTTCTGGAAAGACAAGCCACTGCACGCGATGAACCATGCAGAGTGGGAATCCCTTTGTGATGGTTGCGGTCGGTGTTGTCTGATCAAGCTGGAAGACGAAGACAGCGGAGAGGTCCACTACACTTCGGTTGTGTGCCGTTTATTCAATCAGAGGACTGCCCGCTGCAAGCGTTATCCGGAGCGACATGAACTGGTGCCGGATTGTGTACATTTCGACGCCGACGGTGCGGCTGCGTTTGACTGGTTACCGGACTCCTGCGCGTATAGAAGGCTAGCCAGGGGAGATGATCTGGAGTGGTGGCATCCTCTGGTCAGCGGCGATCCGCAGACGGTGATCGACGCAGGTATTTCAGTACTTGGCAGGGTCATCAGTGAGAGTCATGTTCACGAAGATGATCTGCAGGATCATGTGGTGAGGTGGGTCAATCAGGGAAGCAGGGCGTGACGGCTCACGCGGTTGGCTGGTTGGTCGTGGTGGTCGCCGCGCTGGGTTTGACAGTTTCCATCTACGGCTTTTTCCGGAAAAGCCGATTCAGTGCGGCATTGTGGTTCTGCCTGTTGGTCCTGCTTTCACTGCTTCTGGTTCCGGCACCGATTCCTGGCTACCCTGGGGAACTGGCACCGGCGTTCCTCGTCGCGCTGTTCGAGTCGTTTGTCCAGCCTGACGGCAAGCCCATGGTTGCTCTGAGGCTTCTCGGTGTGGGCTTGATCGCGGCCGTTGTCCTGGCAGGCGCCATCATCTGGCTGATGAAGGCGTGGTTTGGGTCGCGGCGCGAGCCACCCATCGAGCGGCGCTTGCCGCCTCGACGGACAGCCCCAACCCGTCGCCCCTCACCGAAAGAGACAGCTCGCCACCAGCAGCGCCCCTGAGCGATTTTTGTGGTCGTTGCTACGCTTAGGGTCGATTGACCTGATTCGGTTGGTTTCAGCCCATGCGCAAGTGGTTGTCCCTGCTCAAGACCCTGAATATTGCTCCCGGCGTACTAGCGCTGGTGTACCTTGTCGCCATGTTTGTACCCGCGCATGCTGCGCAGTCGCCTTTGGTATCGGCCGTTCCCGATGTCCGGCTGCTCTTTGAGGTGTCGAACGCGGCGTCGACGGCAGACCCGGAGCAGGTTCGAGGTGAGGCCGCTTCCCTGCTGGTAAAACTGCTCCCGGACGATGGGCGAGGGGGGGTGTGGGTTTACGGCGATCACGTAAGCCGTCTGGTTGACCACGGTCGTACCGACATCTTCTGGAAGCGCCTGGCTATCGTCCATACAAGGTCGCTGGAATCCCAGGGCGACACCGTGGATCTTGGCGCTGCGTTGGCGGCCGCCGCGTGGGACGCTGACGAGGACACCAGGCTGCAGCGGCATATCATCGTGGTTGGCAGTGGACGATTCAGCAGCGGTGACACCGCAGCTGACGTATCCCGACGCGATCAGCTGTTGAACACTACCGCCAGCCAGTTCGCGGCTGCCGGTATTCACGTGCACGCAGTGGTGCTGCCAGGTGCGAGCGATTCCGGAGTCCTGCGGCCACTGGCTGAACGGACTGGCGGGCTGTACCTCAAGGTCCGTTCGATTACCGATCTGCACAAGGCGTTCGAAAACTTGTTGAACCGAACTGCCGCGCCGCCACTGCTGCGTGTCAGGGAAGGCGCGTTCATGGTCGAACCCGGACTCGGCGAAATGACGCTGTGGAGAAGCGGTGATGAGCCGGATCTCGAATTGATCGATCCATCGGGAATCTTGCATACCCGGACATTGCCAGGAGCGAATGTGCACTGGCACGATGCACGAGGTTACGACGTCGTGACGATTGTGGAACCGGAAGCGGGGCGTTGGCAGTTCAAAGGTGAATCCAGCGCTCGTGTCTACGCGTTCGGCGAACTTGCCCTTCGAGTGGCCGAAGTGCCGGCAACCCTTTTTCCCGGCTACTTCAACCAGGTCGACTTCATGCTGTTTGCTGGTGCAGAAGCGATCACCGACGAGTCCTTTCTGGGCATGACCCGAGCTGATGCCAGGCTGGTGGGCGAAGCTGGATCGTTGCCACTGTTTGTCGAGCGCCTTCCTGCCGGGATCTTCCGGATCAGACTTACCGATGCCATCAGTGGAGGCAACTGGACACTCGAGGTCGGTCTGGACGGACCAACTTTCTCCAGGGAAGTCTCGATTCCCTTCGTTCTTGCCAATCCGGTTGAGGTGAGCGTTCTCCAGGATGGCAAGGACCTGGTCGCGTTTGCAAAGTTCGCCAATGCATCCGTTGACCCACGTTCTCTGCAGGCGACCGTTCAGGTACGTGTGGATTCGGGGGCGCGTCAGTCGTTTCCAGGTACCCCGTTTCCAGGTGGTCTATGGCAGATCGTTGTTCCAGACACCGTTCTGCAGGACTCCGGGAGTGACGTCGAAATTGCGTTCAGCTTTTTTGGCCGCTATCAGAATCAGAGCCCCTTCGAGTTGCATACGGAAGCATTGAAGGTGGTAGCGCCGTTGGCAGCCGAGCAGACGTTCAGGTTTGATGCCAAGGGCAGGGCGCTGGAAATAAAGGCTGCCACCCCGGGGGGTGTTGACCCCAGGGCATCGGTACCGTCCAGTTCAGTCTCGGGGGCTGAATCTGGCGCGGCCGATGCTCACAATACCCCGGCCAATGAGCTTGCGGTTGCGAGGAGTGCTGATGTTCCCCAGGAATCGGAACTGCCGATCTGGTTTGTGGCCGCTGCGTCAGTACTCAATCTCCTGGTCGCTGTTGGACTCGGCTGGTTTCTCTCGCGGCCGCGGATTCCACTGGAGCTGCAAGCCTGGATCGACGAAAACACGCCACAGCCGGCCTGAACCGGCCGGCCCGGGACGCGTGAACCCGAGTGAAGCAGGAATCCGCCGTCTCACGCCGTCACTCCTGGTGCGCCCCGGTCGTCCCGAGCCCTTTGCCTTGACCCTTCAGCCTGGCTACTTCACCTGGACAGGGGGGAGCGACAGGTGCAAATACGCGGGAAATGGGTAAAGTACCGGGTTGCACGCGCAGACTCCAAAAGCGCTGCGTGGAACCGGGATGAACGAGTCCATAAACAAGCCAGGCTGCCACCATCGGCACCACTTATGCAGGGGAAAGCGAGAAACTCATGATTTTCGATAGCACCGATACCTATATCTCTACCGACGAGCTGAGCATGGCGGTGGATGCGGCAGTAAAGCTCGAACGCCCGTTGCTCGTTAAAGGCGAACCCGGTACCGGAAAGACGATGCTGGCCGAGGAGATTGCAAAGTCCCTGGGGATGCGTCTGATCCCCTGGCACATCAAGTCCACAACCAAGGCAATCAACGGCCTGTACGAGTACGACGCGGTTTCACGTCTGCGTGATTCACAGCTTGGTGATGAGCGGGTTCGGGACATCCGGAACTACATCAGGAAGGGCAAACTCTGGGAGGCGTTCGAATCCGAAGAACGCGTAGTCCTGTTGATCGATGAAATCGACAAGGCAGACATCGAGTTTCCCAACGACCTGTTGCAGGAACTCGATCGCATGGAGTTCTACGTCTATGAACTGGGTCAGACGATCAAGGCGAACAAGCGTCCGGTGGTGGTGATCACCTCCAACAATGAAAAAGAACTGCCCGATGCGTTTTTGCGTCGCTGCTTCTTCCACTACATCAATTTCCCTGACCGCGAAACGATGCAACAGATCGTGGAAGTGCATTTTCCAAGCATCAAGAAGGATCTGGTAAAAGAGGCGATGGACATCTTCTTCGATGTCCGCAAGGTACCCGGCCTCAAGAAAAAACCATCGACATCCGAACTCATCGACTGGCTGAAGCTCCTGATGGCCGATGACATTCCAGATGAAATCCTGACCAACCGCGACCCTACCAAGGCGATCCCGCCACTCTACGGTGCACTGGTCAAGAACGAGCAGGATGTCCATCTGCTTGAGCGATTGGCCTTCATGAATCGGCGCGACAGCAGGGGCTGAAACTGTGCTCATCAACTTCTTCCTGACACTGCGCAAGTACAAGGTCCCGGTAACGCTGCGTGAACTGATGGATCTGATCCAGGCTCTGCAGTACCGGCTGGTGTATGCAGATCTCGATGATTTTTATCTGCTCAGCCGCACCTGTCTGGTCAAGGACGAAAAGAACTACGACAAGTTCGACCGTGCGTTCAGCGCCTACTTCAAGGGTCTGGAAGATCTGCATGGGTTGCTGGAATCCCTGATTCCCGATGAATGGCTGCGCCACGAGTTCGAAAAGTCCCTGACCCCCGAAGAACTGGAGAAGATCAAGTCCCTGGGCGGTCTGGAGAAACTGATCCAGGCGTTCAAGGAAGCCAAGGAAGAAGCTGAACGGCGAGAAGCCGAGAAGGGCAAGGAAGGCAAAGAAGGCAAGGACGGCGAAGAAGGTGACGCTGACCAACCCGGCCGCAAGGGACCCAACGGGCCTGGCAAGGGGAAAAACAAGAAGGCCAAAAAGGCATGGGATCAGCGCCAGTTCAAGAACCTCGACGACAACGTCGAACTGGGCACCCGCAACATCAAGCTGGCGTTGCGCCGATTGCGCAAGTTTGCGCGGACGGGCAGAGAAGAAGAACTCGACCTGGACAGTACCATCCGTTCTACCGCGCACAATGGCGGAATGCTCGACATCAGGATGCGGCCGGAACGCAAGAACACGGTGAAAGTGCTGCTGTTCCTCGACATTGGCGGCTCGATGGACGCACACGTGAAGGTATGCGAGGAACTGTTTTCTGCCACCCGTACCGAATTCAAGCACCTCGAGTTTTTCTACTTCCACAACTTTCTCTACGAAAGTGTCTGGAAAGACAACAAGCGTCGAATGGGCGAACGCATGCCGACCTGGCAAGTCCTCAACAAGTTCGGACGTGACTACAAGGTGATCTTCGTAGGGGATGCCACCATGGCCCCGTACGAAATTACACACGCCGGTGGCAGTGTCGAACATTGGAACGAAGAACCCGGTGCGCTCTGGCTGACCCGTTTCATCGAAAGTTACGACAAGGTGGTGTGGATCAATCCAACCCCACAGGAAACCTGGGAGTATTCAACCTCGGTTGGCATGACCAGGGACCTGGTGGAAGGTCGCATGTTCCCCTTGACTGTCCGTGGCCTCGAAGAAGGCATGGGACATCTGTCCAAGTAACGGCTTCTCGATGACAGAAGGCGCTGCGGATCATGGATTCGACAGCGCCTTTTTTTACACCGGGATATGGCCATCCCGAACAACCTTCTCAGCGGAGCCTCACTCCGGCAGCTGCGAAGGTATCGCACTGATCGACGCCCCCCGATTCAAACCCTTTCCTGAACCATTCGACACGCTGTGCCGCACTGCCGTGGGTAAAGGACTCTGCATGGACTGGACGTCCCGCACGTTTCATCAGTGTGTCGTCGCCAATGGCGGTTGCAGCTTGCAGACCTTCTTCGACATCGCCGGTTTCCAGCAGATCGCGTTGGGTCTCGGCGTGATGTGCCCAGACACCTGCAAAACAGTCAGCCTGCAATTCGACGAGTACCTGGACGGCATTGCCGTCGGTTTCGCTCAGCCGGCCCTTGGCCTGCTGGCTCCTTTCGAGTGTGCCGAGCACGTTCTGCACATGGTGGCCGACTTCATGGCCAATGACGTATGCCTGGGCAAAGTCGCCAGGCGCACCCATCTTTGACAGCTCGTGGAAAAATGACAGGTCAAGGTACAGCTGCTGGTCACCAGGACAGTAAAACGGCCCGGCAGTGGCAGTGCCCATTCCGCAGGCCGATTGTACGGCATCTTCGTACAGCACCAGCCTGGGCTGCGGATACTGCGATCCAGCTTCTTCAAACAGGCGACCCCACGTTTCTTCGGTGTCTTTCAGAACGACACCCATGAACACCGCGCCGGGATCCTCTGCAGCAGGTGCTCCGGCGGGTGGCTGGTCTGGCAGCTGCTGCCCGGTTGTCCCTCCCGCGGGATCACCCCCGCCCAGCAGAACGCCAAGCAGTTGCGCAGGATCTGCGCCCATGAAAAACATGATCACGACGACGACGATACCGACGATGCCAATACCGCCACCTGCCCTTGCAGAACGACGACCCATGCCCATCGGCGCCCGTTGTCCGCGCATGTCGACAATGTTGTCGCTCTTTTTTCTGCCGCGCCAGTCGACCATCAGTCCAGCTCCGTTGCGGTGTTTATGGATTGATCAATGAAACATGTCGAAATGCCAAGACCATGGGCAATCTCGACGAGCACCTTCCGCTCCGCCTCCGGAGGCGGACCATCCGAGCGGGCTATCGTGATCAGATCACGGATGACCTGCATGCGTTGTGGAAGGCTGGTTTGGGCACGCGCCTGTTCTATCCGTTCCGGCAACTCGCTGCGCAGCTTTGCGTGGTCGAGCTTGTTTGAAAAGGCGCGGGTTCCAAAGAACTTCTCGAAGGCGGCAATTTCCTCCGATGCGACCTGGTCGTTGGCAGTGACCACTGCGATGGCGCCAGCGAGCAGCAGGCGCCGCATCGCTTCTGCGACGTCTGTCCTGGCCTCAAGGTATGAGGGCTCCATGAGACTCATCAGTGCATGGACACCCAATTCGAGGTTTTCGACGGAAGTGCCACCCGATCTGATCATGACGGATTCATCAAACAGGGCGAGTGCCTTCACGCGCAGTGGACTGAAGGGATGGGTGAGGAACCAGTCTTCGGTGGGAGCACCCTGACCGGGTTCGGCGCGCTCGAGTTGCATCTCGTCTACCTGCTGCAGGAAGTCTGCAAGCGAAAACTGGGCATACCCACGGGACAACCCGGAAGCCAGTTTGAACAGGCTGTGTGCAACGGCTTCCATGTCCTGCGCACACCAGGCGCCTGCCCGGTCCGCAGATATCTCGGCGTATCGCGACCAACTTGTCAGTGTCAAGGCCAGCTTGGGTGTGCCCCGCTGTTGCCCACGCAGGACGTAGCCGATGGGAATATCGTGATGGTGGAAAACATGGTGACCGAGTTCATGTCCCATCACGAAGCGGATTTCCGGGGGTGAAAAGGCTTCAAGCAATGACGATGAAAACATGATGAACAGGCGTCCGGCTTCGGGCTTTACGCAGGCGGCGTTGAAGCTCGGACTCGGAAAGACATACAGTTCGAGAGGGATTGTCAGTCCCAGACGCTCCCTGCAGGCGTCGGCGGTCTGATGGAGCTGCGGCGCCATCCTGGTTGACAGGCGGACGGCTGTATTCAGGAGTTGACGACGCACACCGAGGTTGCCCTTGGCCTCGTGTCGCGAGATTTCCTCGTTGACTCGTTTCACATCCGGGTCTTCCAGCAACTGCCGGTGCAGTTCCCGATCCTGTCCGGAACGTAGCGCTTCCGCCTGCATGGTGGGGCCTCTCCGGTTTGCCTCTCCAGTGTGATTGGGGATACTACACGCGGTCCATGGATGGTGTCGTGGCGCGCAGGGCCAAAATCGACGCGTGCAAACTGCCTTTTACAAAATGGTGTCTACGGACCCGAGGAGCGACGGTGGCCTTTGCGACGGTGGGCAAGACCCGGATCTATTTTGAATCGGCGGGGGAGGGTCCTGCGATCCTGTTTGCCCACGGAGCCGGTGGAAATGCAGCCATCTGGTACCAGCAGGTTGCCTTCCTGGTCGCCCGTGGCTATCGATGCATCACGTTTGATCATCGAACCTTTGCGCGCAGCCCTGCTGCTGCCGAGACCATTTCAACTCCCCAGTTCCGGGACGATGCATTGGCTGTTCTGGATGCCACCCAGGTGCAGCAGGCGCATCTGGTAGGTCAGTCGATGGGCGGATTCACTGTCATGAGGATGGCGCTGGATGTACCGGAGCGAGTTCTCTCGCTGACGATGAGCGCAACACCTGGCGGTTTGCCAAATCCTGCGCCTACCGCTTCTGCGGCCAATCTGACACGTTCGGATGCCGATGCAGGCAGCGGCATCCTGCGAACGATGTCAAAGGCCACTCTGGCCAACCCCGCGCTCGTCCAGCTGTATCAGGCGATCGCCTCGTTCAATCTCGACTTTCGGATCACTTCGCTGCGGGCTCTGGCTCGCAACCCTGTCAGTCTTAAAGAAGCGGCCGGTATTGCCTGCCCGCTGCTGTTCATCGCAGGAGCAGAAGATCCGTTGTTTCCCGCGGAACTGCTTGGTTCATACGTACCCCACCTGCCAGGTTCCAGAATGGTGGTGGTTGCAGATTCCGGTCATTCACCTTATTTCGAGCAGCCGGCCACCTTCAACGCCATCCTCCTTTCACATTTGCAGGCAGCTGGCAGCCGGTAAGAATGCCTTGCCAGAATCTGCGGCCCACCCATTTGGAAGAATGGTCCCATTCTCCAGGAGATGATCAATGATAGACGTGCATTACTGGCCAACACCCAATGGCTGGAAAGTCACCATAATGCTGGAGGAGTGCGGTCTCGAGTACCGGTGCCTGCCAGTGGATATTGGTAGTGGTGATCAGTTCAAGGCGGAGTTCCTGAAAGTCAGTCCAAACAACCGGATGCCGGCGATCGTCGATCACAAGCCTGCGGACGGAAGTGGCCCGATAGCCATTTTTGAATCCGGCGCGATCCTTGAATATCTGGCGGACAAGACCGACCTGTTCCTGCCTCGCGATATGCGGGGCCGCTTTGCGGTGCTGCAGTGGGTGCACTGGCAGATGGCCAATCTCGGACCGATGATGGGAAATGCCAACCACTTCAAGAACTATGGAAAAAGCCTGACGGGAGATCCGAAACAGCTTGAATACGGTACCCGACGGTTTGTTGGGGAGGTCGACAGGCTCTGTGGTGTGATGGATGCGCAGTTGTCTGTCCACCCTTATCTCGCAGGATCCGACTATTCGATAGCCGACATCATCAGCTGGCCATGGGCGATGCTGCTTGGTCGCATGATCGACGAAGGGGTCTGGGACCGTTTCCCCCACGTAAAACGTTGGGTAGACACAGTACGTGCACGTCCCGCAGTGGAACGGGGTTACCGTATGCACCGGGAGTGGGGTCGGAAGGAACGCACACCTGAAGAGGAAGCCCGTCGCCGGGAACTCCTGTTCAATCAGACCAACGACAAGGTGCGATCTGCTCGTGAAGAAGCGGTGCGATCCCGGACACCAGGCAGGCCCGGTGATTGACGGCCGACCACTCGTCAATCACCGGTTGGCACCAGCGCGAACCCAGGCTGCCTGGATTGTCCCTGCTCCCGACGGGGCGAATTCAGGATTGGGAGTCCGTGGCGTCCAGATCTGCGGCGAGTTTCATCACACCGTCACCCTGTGCGTAAGCAGTCAACTGCGGATGGTCGATGACGCGGACCAGGTCTTTGACAACATCACGCACACAACTTCGGGTGTCGGCCAGCGATCGGGAAGTGAAGTAACCGGGGCAGTGGGAGCGTGCAGTTCGGACAATCTTCGTATGCAGTTCCTGAACGGTCTGAGCGCTGCTGAAATCCGCCGCAGAGTAGACCAGGTTGTAGTTCGAACTGTCCGCTTTTCCTGCATTCACCAAACCTGGCAATGCAAGACCCAAGCCGAGAATCAGCAGTATTGATTGAAGATGCTTCATGTTGTCTGTCTCCGTTGCGCCGTGCGCGAGGTTGTCCTGGAAGTCCTTCCTTTGGCTGTTGCAGTGATGTGGGCGTGATGCCTGCATCCTGAACCGGGAGCAGCGACAGAGAAGTCCGTCAGCACCCACTGTGTGTGTGCGACCTTTCAGCCTGAATGCGTGAGCCTGGGCCTGCTGGATCGTTCTCTGCATACCACCATTCAGTGTCAAAGATGCCCAGACCGAGAAAAAGGTTGCAGTGGAACGAGTTTTTTTCTGACTACTTCCTTTCAGGTGAGCCGAAGAGGGCTTCCAGTGCGGCCCTGGCCGCCTCTTCCTTTGACAGAACCGGTGGTGTTCCGCTCCCGGGCTCGGCCGGATTCATGTCGACGGTTGAGCTTGCTGACTCATTCGGTGAACCGAACAGAGCGTCCAGCCTTGCCTTCGCGGAGTCCGCCGCGACCCCGCGCTGCTTCGACCAGGCGTTCTGGCGAGGTTTGAAATACTCGCAGAAGTTGGCATTTTCCTTTTGTGTGGGTGGGTCGGCTCGCTCGTCTTCACACTGGCCAGGGACGGATTCCGCGTGAAATCGGCACATCCGGCAACTATGGACGGGCTCGAAGCAGGATGGGCAATGCGCATGGCGACTGATCGGCAGCGGGATGGATTCAAGCGACTTGCCACAGTTCCAGCAGACCAGAGTCATTTTCAGGTTGCTCCCTGTCCGAAGGTTCTTGATTCGCGCGCATTCCGCGCCGGCACCAGATCACGCTCGCCAGCCAGGCAACACCGGTGTCCGGAATGAACCGATGGAGAGATTCTACAGGCGACTGTTTGCCTGACGATTGTTCGTCGTGATCGATGGGCCGGACGGCAAGATGCGCGTCTTGAGGGCGGCATACGGTCCGGAAGACACTCTGTGACGTCGACTCCCGGATGCGTGCCGCCCGACCAGCTCAGGTCGACAGTTGCCAGGAAGGGAGCAGCAACGTTGAAGTTGACCTGCCTGAACGCACGCCTTTGCATTCGTCGTTTTGCATACGCCTTGCATACGCCGTGCCGAACCCATCCAGTGGAGAAGTTGCTGGCTACCAGGGGTGTACAACCACCGGCATGGTTGTGTAACCCTTGACGAAGCTTGACTGGACCCGCTCAACAGCACCGGTCAATTCGATGAATCGAAACCGTTTCATGATTTCCTCCCACAGCACCCTGAGCTGCATTTCGGCGAGACGGTTACCCATGCAGCGATGGACGCCAAACCCGAACGAAAGATGGTGGCGGGCGTTGGGTCTATCGATCCAGAACCGGTCGGGAGCCTCGATTTCTTCGTCGTCCCGGTTGCCGGAGACATACCACATGGCCAGCTTGTCACCGGCCTTGATGGTCTTGTCGCGGATGGTGATATCCCGATTGGCCGTACGACGCATGTACGCCAGAGGGGTCTGCCAGCGGATGATCTCTGGCACCATGTTGGGTATGACCGAAGGATCACGTCGCAGCTTTTCATACTCGTCAGGATTCTGGTTCAGTGCGTACACGCCGCCGGAGATCGAGTTTCGGGTTGTGTCATTGCCACCTACGATCAGCAGGATGAGATTGCCAAGGAACTCCATGGGTGGCATGTCGCGCGTGTCCTTGCCATGAGCCAGCATGGACAGGAGATCAGGTTTTGGAGGCAGGTTCACCCGCTCGTCGCGCAAAGCCGTGAAATACTCGAGGCATTCCAGCAGCGCCTTGCGGCGTACCGGCTCTGGTGTGGGGCCGCCAGCGAGTTCCCCGGAGGTCGCCATGTCCGACCAGTAAGTCAGTTTGCGCCGCTCTTCAAACGGGAAATCGAAGATCGTAGCCAGCATCTGGGTTGTCAGTTCGATGGAAACGCGATCAACCCAGTCGAATTCTTCGCCCGTTGGCAAAGTATCGAGAATGGCGCAGGCACGTTGCCGGATCGTCGCTTCCAGCTTCGCCAGGTTCATCGGGGCGACAACACCCTGCACCGTCTTTCGCTGCACATCGTGTTTTGGTGGATCCATCGAAATGAAGTTGACGGTCTGGAAGTCGACGGGCCGGTCGGCGAGGGTAATACCTGGATCGGAAGAAAAGTCCTGGTGATTTTTCTCGATGTCCATGATGTCGCGGAACTTCGTGATCGACCAATACGGGCCGAACATGCTTTGTCCGCAGAAGTGCACGGGGTCTTCGCGGCGAAGTCGCCTGAAGTAGTTCCAGTGGGAATCGGTCTGGAACAGTTCTGGTCGGCTGACGTCGATACCCTGCAATGGCAGCGCGTTGACCTCGGCTTCTGTTTGGGCGACGGCTTCAGCCATGGTGGAACCCCCGGTGATGGACGCCTGACTTTAACCGAAATCGAGGCCACGGTGGCAACCACGCACCCGGTCAAAGGGCGTTTATACTGCTGCAAACAAACGGCAAGCGGGTGCCCTCATGAACGAACCGGTCAAATGCCCACCGGAATGGCAGGTCACTCGTCTGGCCGGCGCACTGGGCGCGGAGGTTCGGGGTATTGACCTGGGCAATGTTCGGGCGGTGGAAGCGAGGGCCATCGAAAAGCTCCTGCTGGAACACCTGGTCCTCTTTTTCCCGGCACAGGCGTTGAGTGTCGACCAGCACGTTGCTCTTGGCCGTCACTTCGGCAAGCTCGAAGGACATCCCAATCTGAAAAATGCGTTTCTTGAACACCCGGAAGTCTTCGAACTGGCGGCCACCAAGGGCGGGATCGCGGATGAGTGGCACACGGACATCACCTTTCAGGATCGGCCTGCGCTCATGTCGATCCTGCACATGGTCCGCTGTCCCCCGGTGGGCGGCGATACGATGTGGGCCAGTCTGTACGCAGCGTACGACGGCCTGTCCGAACCGCTCAGGGAGCTGTGTGATGGCTTGTCTGCGCTGCATGATGCCCAGCCGCACAATCGGCCTGACAAGATGGCCGTTCACCCGGTCGTCCGTGTGCATCCTCTTACCGGGCGCAAGGCTCTTTATGTCAATGAGCATTTCACCAGGCGCATCGTCGAAATGAACGCCACCGAAAGCGAGATGCTGCTGCAATATCTGACCCGCTGGGTGCAGAGCCCACGCTTCACCGTGCGCTATCGCTGGACACAAGGCACGATCTGCATATGGGACAATCGTTGCACCCAGCACTTTGTCCTGAACGATTTTGCGGGCGAACGTATCATCCAGCGTGTGACCGTCATGGGTGACCAACCGGCTGGGGTGACAGCGCCACGCTGGCCTGCCTGGGTCCGCCCTGGCCCGCTGTCGGCAACAAGCCGGCACGATCGGCAATTGCACCTCTTCATGCATGGCAAGAGTGACTCTTCAGAGTAGCCGCCCCGGGAAATGGGTTCGGCCGGAACAGGATCGGGAGGATGGCGGCGATGGGCAGCCAGTCTCCCGGCGGTGTCTGTTACTTGCGAGAATCTTCGCCTTCCGGACCGGCCGGGACTGCAGGCTCTGAATGCCACCACCATTGATCAGGTAGCGGAATCCTCGATGGCCACTCCCGATCGAGAGTCGCCGCGTCAAAGACCTCGCCGTTCTTGATCACCTTGTGAATGCGAGCCGTGTGGCGCAGGTCCAGCAGGGGATCGGCGTCGAGCACGACCAGATCGGCAAGCTTGCCAGGCTCGATGGTGCCAAGATCTTCTTCGATCCCCAGCATCTGTGCGCCCGTTCGTGTTGCTGCGGTCAGTACGTTCAGATTGGACATCCCGCCACTGGCGAGTGCCCACATTTCCCAATGGTACCCCAGCCCCTGCAACTGACCATGCGCGCCAACACCCACCCGGCCTCCGGCGTTGACGATCTTGTTTGCCTGCGTGGCGAACCGCTGGAAAACGTGTTCCCTCTCATCTGCCCAGGGTCTGCGCAAGCCCCTTGAGGCGATCTCGCTGTAAGGGGTGAAACGAGCCAGCTTGGGATCATCCAGTGGGGATTCTCGCGTGTAGAACCATCCTTCACCCCAGGGTCCGCCGTAGCTGACGATGAGCGTCGGCGTGTAGGCAATGCGGGACTGCGCCATCAACTGAACAACATCGTCATGCAACTCCAGCACAGGCAGGTTGTGTTCATTGCCCGAGAATCCGTCGATGACGTGGGTGAGGTCCAGCTTCATGTCAAGACCGCCCTCGGTGGTAGCCATGAGCTTGAGCGCGGCCGCTGCCTGAACAATCCATTGCCGCTGCTGGCGGTTGCCACTGAGGTAGGCCTTCAGGTGGTGGACGCCGTAGTGGTCCCGATATCGCCGGAGAACATCCTCTGCCTGTTCACGCGACTTGAAAGCGTTGTTGCTGAACACGCCGGGACCGGTCGACAGCACGCGTGGCCCGATCAGCATGCCTGCATCGATGAGATCCTGGTAGGCCAGTACATCCACTGTCCATGGCTGTACATCGATGCCGGTGGTGACCCCATAGGCAAGGTTGGCGAGCAGTGACGGTGCACTATCGTCAAGGACGTCCCGCATAACTTGAAAGTGTGCGTGTGTGTCGATGAACCCGGGCAGGACAAATCGACCGCCAAGGTCGATGACCCTCGCACCGGCAGGAATATCAACCGTGTCTGCGCTGCCAATCGCAGAGATCCTGTTGCCCTGGATGAGCACTACTCCGTTCGCCGCGGGTTCTGCCCCTTCCACCATCGAAAGCACGGTGGCGTTGACCAGTGCCAGAAAACCTTCTGGCAATGCGCGCGGGCGATAGACTTCAATGAGATGGGAGGTGACTTCTGCTGCACCTTCCGCGACGTCAGGTGAGGACTTGATCCCGGCCTGCGGGTTCACCGGCCGGTCGGCTTCCGAACCTGGTTGCCCGACATTGTCGAACCTGATGGAGTCCACGGGTCGAACGAACAGGGTGTGTCCAGCCACCCACCATGCGTGTTGACCATCGCGGCTCCAGTCAAAGTCATCGGCGCCAACGTCGGTCAATCGGACCTGGGGCAGGTTGGGTGTGGTGAGGGAGTGGTTGACGTCAATCAGTGCCGTTCCCAGGCGTTTGATGAAGTAGATCTGATTGGCATGCCTGACCAGCACATGTCGGCCGTCTGGCGAGATGCGAGTGTCTTCGGCGGGCAGTTCTTCTTCTGCGAGATACACCCCCGGCCCCTTGGTGAACAGGTGATTTCTGCGATCCGTACCGTCCACCCTCATCGATACGAGCCCCCCAGACCCTGTGCGCATGGTTGGACCCAATTGGGTGTGGAAGTAGATCCGATCGGCTTCCGGACCCCAGTGTGGACTGGTCAATCCGCCCGCAGACGCGATGGTGTTGGCACGAGCGGTGGCCAGGTCAATCCGGAGAATCTCTGTTCCTGGTGGGTGGCCAAAGTCTGCACCAGTCCGCAGGCGTTCAAGACTCGATCCACGCAACACGTAGATGTTCCTGCCGTCCTGTGAATAAAGCGGTTCCGAGTAGAATGCTGCGGTACTGGAAATCTGGCGGGATCGCCCACCCTCCCGACCGACCTTCCAGAGATGCCCTTCGCCAGCTTCCCAGCTCACGTAGGCAAGCTCACGGCCATTGGGAGACCAGGTCGGCTGGAACGCAGGCTGGTCATCATCCGTGATCTGCCTGGTCAGACCCGTTGTCAGATCATGGACGTGCAGTGCATTGAATGCGGTGAAGGCGAGCTGCCGGCCATCAGGCGACAAGGCTGGATTCATCAGCAGTCGGGATCTTACCGGTCCGACCGCCACTCGATGCGGGAAGTGCAACGCAGGCCCAAGACCGATCTGCAAGTCGAATCGAATTGCCAGTACCTTCGATCGACCAGAGTCGAGTTCGATACGATGCACCTGACCACCACGCGCGACAAACAGTTTTTTTCCGTCCGGAGCAAATGCATATCCAGGCAACAGGTCGCGGGTGAAGCGGGACTCCTGCTCGTCGTGCTCCACCGGCCAGATCAGCCATCGGTCGGTTCCACTGACAAGATTGCGTACACGCAACCCGGTTGCCTGGCGGTGCCGGGTCGCGTAGACGAGCATCTCGCCGTCAGGTGACAGCAGCGGACGCATGGCACTGCCAGTGGCCCCGGTCAGGATGTCCTCGCGACCCTCCCGCAGATCCCGTCTCGCGATCTGCCACTTCGGCAATGTGATGTTGTAACCAAATCCACCGCTGCTCCTGGCGTAGTACAGATATCGCCCATCATTGTCGTAGACTGCGCCGAGCGCGTTGTGGCGGTCGGCGACCGGTGTTGTCTGCGCGGCCTTGGCGGCGGTGATCTGGACTCCCTTGCCACCATCGACATGGTATCCCCACAACTCGAATGTACGCAGCGCCCAGGTCGTGCGCGAGACGATGATGTGACTGCCATCCGGCGAAAATGCTGGTGAAGCGAATTCTGCGTTCTCTTTTTCACGCGTGATCTGTCTCGGATTGCTGCCATCGGTGTCCATCACCCAGACGTTCTCCGTGCCGCTTCGATCGCTGATGAATACGATCTGCTTTCCGTCCGGTGAAAAACCCGGTTGGCTGTCAAATGCCATGCCGCTTGAAATCGGCCTCGCCGTTCCTCCTGAAGACGAAGCCAGAAACAGGTCGCCAAGTGCCTCGAGTACCAGCTGCCGGCCATCGGGATGAACATCCAGAGACAGCCAGGTCACACGCTCGGTGGAAATGGAAATGGTTCGTGTCTCAGCCAGTGCAAGGTCCGCGTTGGCTGCGTGGGACAAATGAAGGCCAAGAAGGGCGATGAATAGTGAACGCACGAAAACTCCTGTTGGAGATGGCATGTCATCTGCCAGGTATTGGTTGCAGCAGGATGGCTGCAGCAGGAAAGCTGCAGGATGTTAGCTGCAAAGGTACAATAACTCAGTCGTCAAATTGCGGTTGTGGCAGGTTCGGTGCGCCCTTGGTAACCCGGGTGACATCGCCAATACCGGCTTTGAAAGGCCATGAATGGTCTAACATCCGGATTACGCCGCGTGTTCATTTTCTGACCGGGGTTGCCTAGTGAATCAACCAGGCACCGGTTACAAGGAGTCCTGAGCCCATGTCAACGCATCTGCCGTATGATTCCAGCAACATCTTCGCAAGGATCATTCGTGGCGAAGCGCCCTGTTTCAAGGTGTACGAGGATGAGCGTACGCTCGCTTTCATGGACGTCATGCCCCAGGCCGACGGTCATACGCTGGTGATTCCCAAGTTTGGTGCGGTCGATCTTTTTTCGTTGCCGCCCGAGGATCTGGCGGCGACGATACAAACGACCCAGAGGGTTGCAGCAGCCGTCCGCTCGGTTTTTGATGCGCCTGGCGTCATGATCGCCCAGTTGAATGGAGCGGCCGCAGGCCAGACGGTGTTCCACCTGCACTTTCATGTATTGCCACGATTTGCAGGAGTCGACTTCCGAATGCATGCACGTGGCATGGGCGATATGACATTGCTCAAGGCGCACGCGGAAAAGATTCGCGCCGCGCTTTGATGGTGGGTGAAAGCCGCCGCAAAGCAGGAGAGGGTCCGGGAATCAGTTCAGAACCACGTAACCGCGATGGCGCAGACAATTGTGGAGAACGCGTTGTTTTTCACTGGCTCCGCGGCCAGTGCCTTTGGCGCCACCGACTACGGCGCCTGCACCCGCAGTGCGCTCGACTGTCCCATGGTTGCCAACAACCGCTCCGACCGCAGCACCGATCACCGCGCCGGCGACGGCTCCCGTTGCGGCCTGGCCAGCCACGTTGACCTGATCGGCATAACTTTCACACTCTCCCACGTCACGTTGGTATTGCGCGGGATCAACGCCCTTCATGTCGACGATTGGTCGTCCGGCGCAGCTGGCAAGAAGCAGCAGCATCGCCACAAATGTGATCCGCATCATGAGAGTTCCAGGCATTCCCGACTCGAGGATCGCCGACCATGAATGAATGTTGGCTGAATTGCGGTTGGTCAAGAAATGGTCCATTCGCATTGGGTGAATTCTTGACCTAACATCCTGCCACTGATCATGAAGATCGGCTGATTGACCACACAAGGTCAACAAATTAAAAAATTAAAGAGAATCTCCTCAAGGAGATCGCAGGGGGAAGTCATGCAGGCAAGGACTCTGTTTGCGCTGGTCCTGGTATCGGTTCTTGTTGTTTCACCAACGGTTTATGCCAGTGAAATCCTCAAGTGGGTTGACGCCGATGGTGTTGTCCAGTTTGGCAGTCCGAACGTCGCTCCACATCAGGGTACCCGTGTCATCAAGGTGAAACCTGCCAACGGCATGGACGCACCCGACGTCAACGTTCTGGATGCAGTTCCGACTACCGCGTCTGTCGCGTCTATCGCACGCCCTCATGTCACGAACAAGACAGGTTGGCGGGGAGCCGGCTACGAAAATCGACGAAAAGGCCAGGGTCGATAAACTGGCGCAGGTCAGTCTGGAAGGTGAGCCGGAAGGAGTGGTACAACCGGCTGGTGCGCTCAGTCAAGCCGTTGCAGAAAGGCCGCGCCCCCCAGCAACTTCATCTGACGGTGGATCCGGTGCTGCCGTTGCCTCACGTAGTCTGAAGGTGCGGCAACGCTGAAGCGAAGCGGGTTGGGCAACACGGCAGCCAGCAGTGCACTTTCAGATGCGGTCAGACGGCCCGAAGGGTGCTTGAAAAAATGCTCGCTCGCAGCACCTGCGCCAAAAACACCTGGACCAAACTCTGCAATGTTGAGATAGACCTCCAGGATTCTTGTTTTGGACCAGAACAGCTCGATCCACAGCGTCAGCCATGCCTCCAGTCCTTTGCGCAACCAGCTGCGACCGGACCAGAGAAACAGGTTCTTGGCCGTCTGCTGGGATATGGTGCTGGCGCCGCGACCAGCACCACCAGCCCGTCGGGTTTCAAGCGCCTTGTCGATTTCAACAAGATCAAACCCGAAGTGACTGGCAAACCGCTGGTCTTCAGCTGCGATCACGGCCACCTGGATGTTGGCTGACATGTCATCCAACGCAACCCACTGGTGCCGGAACAGATAGCTGCCATCGTTGGCGATGGCAGCTTGCAGTCGATCAGCCGCCATGAACATGGAGATCGGCGGGTTGATCCAGCGAAACGGCAGTATCAGCAACACAGTCAGGAGAAACAGCCACAGTGACGTCCACAGCAGCTTGTTGCGGATCCGCTTCCAGATAGTCGGTAGTTTTTGTCGATAGGCCATGGGTGAAGTTCCGGAAGGGAAGGGCCGGTGTTGTCAACAACTCAAGATGCTGCCCCGGGTTCTCAGCCGGATTTGTGTGCGTCGATGTTTTCCGCTGGGCAGGCCGGCAACTTCACCGCCGCCCGACCGCTTGCCCTGCGCAGACCGGAACGAAGGCGGGTTGAGCCGGGTTGCGGATGGAGAGCGAATCAGTCGGGACGGGTCTCCTGAACTGATCGGTGCCCGCAGATTGCAGGATAGTTGATCGGTTTTGTGCTTGCACGACGCCTGTGACGATCCGTTGCATCGATGGCCAGCGGCATGTCTGCGCACGATAGGTTGCAGACACGGTCATTGTGCTGTTCCACCCGGCGATGGCTTCCTTCCTGACACCATGCACACGTCCCTTCGGGAACCATTGTTCCGGAGGAACCTTCGCTGGAGTTTGTCTGCATGCACATGGCAAACTCGATCAACATTTCTGCTGATGCGCGGAGCGGGTTTGATGACTGATTTCGTGGTTTATGGCACGCCGATGTCACCGTTTGTCCGCAAGGTGGAAGTGGTTCTCCAGGAAAAAGGGCTGCCTTACGATTTTGAAAGCGTGAACATCATGGCCAAGCCTGACTGGTTTCTTTCGATTTCTCCAATGGGCCGCATTCCGGTACTGCGTGATCGACGCCTCGGTAACGATGGAACGGCTGGCACCATTCCCGATTCGTCGGCGATCTGCGCGTTTCTGGAAGCCGACACTCCGGTTCCCGCACTGTATCCCAAACAGCCTTTTGCTCTGGGTCGTGCGATCTGGCTCGAGGAGTATGCAGATTCCGAGATGGCGGCGACGATTGGATTCAACCTGTTTCGACCCATCCTGTTCCCGTTGATGCAAGGCAAAGCCCCGGATCTCGAGACAGCACGCAAGACCTGGCGGGAGAAGATGCCCCGCATCTTTGACTACATGGAAAAGCAGTGCGAAGGTCGAAAATTCCTGGTGAATGATGTGTTCACCATTGCGGACATCGCGGTCGCCTGCCAGATGACAAATCTCGAACTCGTGGCTGGTCTTCCGGACTCGACACGATGGCCTTCGCTGGTCGACCACACCCATCGCATGAGGGAGCGGCTGAGCTTTCAAACCAACCTGAAGCGTTGTCGGCAGGCTCTCGAGACCGCACTGCCTCAACCGGTGAGGCTGGATGATTGAAGTGGGTCGATCAGCAGCCTTTGTCGATCAACCCTTCACGCGTTGTTGCCGGTTTGCGGGCTCCACGGCGAGCACCGTTGCCGGTAACGCCGATGGTGACACCCTGTAAATTGAAGCCGTTGCTCCCCGGTTTGCGGCGCTGGAGACGTTGATCCCGCCAGAGTGCCCAATGTTAAGACCGGGCCCCGATGGTCGCCCCACGCTCGAAATCGATTTGAAAGTCGGCTTGACATCGTCTATATCTTGGCGGGAATCAGGAGGGGAAGAGGATGGCCTATCACCACGGTGACCTGCCGGCAGCACTGTTGTCGGCAGTGGGCATGATCGTCAGTGAAGAGGGGATAGACGCGTTGACGCTGCGTGCGGCGGCCAGACGGGCAGGGGTTTCTCATGGCGCGCCTGCGCATCACTTTGGTGACAAACGAGGCATGCTGACGGCCTTCGCGAAGCAGGCCGCGGTTCATCTCGAGCGCTGTGTGCTGGACCTGCTGGGTCCGTTGCCCGTGGACGCCTGCGCACGACGATTGGTGGCCATCGGCCTGGGTTACCTGGATTATTCAATGATTCATCCAGCACATTTTGCGGTGGCCAGCAGGGATGAGTTGCTCGACACCTCTGATGTTGCCTTGATCTCGGCGCGATTACGGGTCGTTCGCCACCTCAACACAGTACTTGAACGCGGGGTCGCGCAGGGACAGTTGGATAGTGCCGAACTTCCCGGGGTGCGACTTGCGTTCTGGGCACTGATTGTCGGACTGGCGACCGTAGGCAGCAGCCTGTCCGAGGAGCCACTGACGCAGGGTCAGCAACGGGTCAGGGCGCAGGACGTCCTTGAACTGTTTGCCCAGCGCCTGTTTCGAGAGGGGGCGCGAATCAACTGAGCCGTGATGCGTAGCGCTTTTTTACCACAGCGCTTCTTTGTTGCAGCGCTTCGCGGCCCTGTGCAATGTCGCATCTCGCCTGGTTGGACCGGCGATGGGGAGAGGCGGGCGCGGGCTCAGGCTTTTTTCGGAGGTCCCGCCTTGGTGTAACGCGTGCCCGGAGGATCGACCGCCCAGACCGGGGGAGTGTCCCAATGATCGCCAAACACCAGTTCCTGCATCGGGCGTCGCCGGACGGGGCCGTGACCACCAACCGGTTTGCCAAGCGTGACGGTGCAGGCGATGCGTGCCGTTTCCGGAATGCCAAGCAGCGGACGGAGCTGATCTTCTACTACGCCATGAAATCCCGTGATGACACCGCCGTACCCGAGAGCCCGTGCCGCGAGAAGCAGGTTCTGTACCGCCGGGTACATTGACGCCCCCTCCATGTGATGCGTGGCACGATAGGGCACGAAGCAGGGCAGTATGAGGCAGGGAACCGCTTCGAAATGATCCACATAGTCCTGCATGACACGCGCCATCCGCGACTTGGGAGAATCCGGATCTGCGCCTGATCCCTTGTCGTACTGATCCGTTTCCCGCTTGGCGTTCCAGACTGTGCGTGCCCCGGTCGAGATCAGTGATTTTGCCTGGCGTGCTGTCTCGCTGTCGGTGAGGACCAGAAACCGGAACGGCTGACGATTGGAACCCGAAGGTGCTCGTGTGGCGGCAAACAGGATGTCGCGCAAGACCTCCTCCGGGATGGGCTCGTTGCGGTAGCGCCTGATGGCACGAGTGGTCGACAGGCCTTCAAGCAATCCGATCGAATCTGTGGCGATGGGTTGTTCGCTCAGCGGTAGTGATCTCGACATGGGAGTGATAGCGTTGGTTGATTCCAGCCAACAATACCGGGGATAACGTGGTTGAGACGAACTTATTTGATTTGACGGGCAAGGTAGCGCTGTTGACCGGTGCTTCCAAGGGAATGGGCGAAGCGATGGCAGAAGGTCTTGCCGAGCACGGCGCCAGGGTGGTTGTTTCGAGCCGCAAACAGGACGCCTGCGAAGTGGTGGCAAAACGCATCAATGACCGATTTGGCGCTGGTCGGGCGGTTGCCATTGCCTGCAATGCTGGTTACAAGGAGCAACTGCAGGCTCTGGTTGACAAGACCCACGACACATTGGGTGCAATCGACATCCTGATCGGCAACGCGGGGGTCAACCCTTTTTATGGACCGATGTCGAAAATCCCTGACGATGCCTTTGACAAGATCCTGAGCACAAACGTGAAAGCCAATCACTGGCTATGCCAGATGGTCGCGCCGGACATGATCGCCAAGGGTAGGGGATCCATGATGATCACTTCGAGCACCGGTGCATTTGCCGGTTCGGAAACGCTCGGCACCTACAACATTTCCAAACTGGCAGACATCGCACTGGTTCGCAATCTTGCGCTGGAGCTTGGGCCTCATGGAGTTCGAGTCAACGCGATCTGTCCAGGGCTCATCCGAACCGAATTTGCGCGTGCACTGTGGGACAACGAAGAATCCGAAAAACGCACACGCGAACAGGTGCCCTTGCGGCGCCTGGGTGAGGCGAGTGACCTGAAGGGTCTTGCAGTCTTCCTGGCCTCCGATGCCTCGTCCTATATCACCGGTCAGGCCATGACCGTGTGCGGTGGTGCGAGGATGTGGTCGTAGCGGCCTCGAACCAACCTACCTCGCAGCGAATCGCATGATCCGTTCCGGATGCGCACTCGTTCGTACCAGACGGGTACCCAATGCAATGGCGACGAGTCCCAATCCGACGGTCAGCCCTGCCCAATACCCGTATACACCGTAGGCAGGTGTGTCGAGCCAGCCATTGGCGAGCGCTGCGCCGAAGGGAAGCGCGATGAACCAGTAGCCAATGGTTCCGTACACCATTGGCACGGTAGTGTCCTTGTAACCGCGAAGCGTGCCGGCGGCGACCGCCTGGGTATCGTCGGCAATCTGGTAGATGGCGATGAATATCAGAACGCTTGCCGCCATGGATGCAACGGCGGGGTCATGGGTGTAGATCGACACCAGATGATGCCGCGCCGCAAACAGCATCACGCTGACTGCCACGGCATAAAAAAATGCAAATCGCCAGGCAGTGAGTGCAGCAAATCTGGCCGTTGAAAGGTCTTGGGCGCCAACATAGTAGCCGACACGAATCCCTGCCGCGGCACCCAGTGCGGAAGGCAGTACAAAGGTCATCCAGTTGAGATTTCCGGCGATGCTGTGAGCTGCGAGTTCGGTTACCCCGATGCGACCAATGAGAAAGCCGATCAGTGAGAAGATCGTCATTTCGACAAAAAAGGTCAGGCCAATGGGTCCACCCACTTTCAGCAGACGAACCAGTTCTGCCGGATCGGGAGGTGTGAACCTGCTGAACGCACCCGTGAGACGGAAATAGGGTCTGCGGGTCACCATCAGCATCACGAGCAGTTCCACCCAGAACACGATGGCGGTCGCCCAGCCGGCGCCGATGCCTCCCATTTCGGGAAAACCCCACTCACCGAAGATGAATGCGTAGTTGAGCAGTGCGTTCAGAGGCAGCACGCCACCAGCGATCCACATGGGTGGCATGGTGTGGCCCAGGCCTTCGCTGGTCTGCCGCAGTGCCACGTAGATCAGGACCGGCGGCAGGCCAAAACAGGTGGCCTGCAGATAGCCAACGGCAATTCGTGTTACTTCCGGGTCTATTCCGGACCAGACGAAGATCGGTTTGCTGTTGGCGAGCAATACAACCAGCAGGATGGAAGTTGGTATGGTCAACCACATCCCCTGACGGATTCGTTCTCCTGCAAGATGCATCTCTCCGGCGCCGCGCGCCTGGGCAACGATGGGCGTCAGCGCCATCGTCACGCCCGTCATCAGCATGAAAAAGGGCCACATCAGGTTGCCGGCCATGGCAACACCGGCAAGGTCGGCGGATCCGTAGTTGCCGGCCATCGCGGTGTCCAGGAAACCGGTGGCCATGATGAACATCTGTGTGGTGATCATCGGCCAGCCGAGACGGAAGAGTGCTCCCAGTTCGGTCCGGACCCGTCGGTCCGTGGCAGGTATTGATGGAAGCCCGATGTTCACGCTGTTGTCTGGTTCGTCAGTTGTGCAGGTTCAGCAGTGCAGCGACCACGGCGTCGGTCTGTTCGTATGGCAGCATGTGGCCGGCCTCATCAAACAGCCTGGCACTTGCGTTTGGCATCAGTCTTGCGAACTCCCGGGCGTACTCTGGCGGGATCAATCTGTCTGATTTTCCCCACAGCACTTCAGTTCTTGCCCTGATCCGATACATGCGGTTGGCAAGACCCCGGTCCGGTACTGGAAACAGCAGCTTGCCCGCAGTGGTGAGGCGCCTCGAGTTTTCCACCATGAATCCGGTCAGGAATTCTGGATCGTCAAAGTCGCCGCCCGCGGACAACAATGCGCCGTTCAGCTCTGGATCATGCAACAGCAGGGACGGCAATTCGAATGGCAGCGCGGTAAAGATGTCCGTGACAGGATGGTCATCCAGCCACAGACCTGCAGGGCAGAGCAATGCCAGCCGGTCGATGCGATCCGGCGCAATCGCAGCCATCTCGGCGGCGATCATGCCACCCATGGAGTGCCCGACAACCAGGGGTCTGTGGAGTTTGAGTGCATCCCAGATGTCGTAGCCCAGCAATGAAAAATCCAGCATGTCACGCAGATGGACATCCCCGGTCGATGTGCCGTAACCGGGTAGCAGCGGTGCAGACACGCGAAAGTGGCGCGCCAGAGCGGCGAGAAAAGGGTCGTCCCTGAGCAAGCCGCCAGCACCATGCAGGAACAGGAGATCCGGTCCGGAGCCCGACTGCCAAACCTCGATTTCGTATTCGACGCCGGGCGCGGCGCTGATCTTCAACAGCTGTGTGCCCATTGGTCAGCCTCCCACGATCGAGGGTGCCTCAGCACGTGCAGACTGGGTGACCGGGTGAATCCAGAACCGATCGTCGTCGGCATGTTCTGGCCACATGTTGCGAAGCCGCGGCATGACTTCTTCTGCAAACAGCCTGGTTGATCGCATGCACTTGTCCTTTGGCATGTCACCGACATGTATCAGGCAGAAGATGTTGCCCACGCGCAGGCCGGTGATCATCTCTTTCATTTTTTCCACCACCGTGTCCGGCGAGCCGGCAATGACATATCCCTGGTTGACCAGTTGATCCCAACTCATGCTTGAAACGTCGCCAACAGCGGCGCGTGTCATCTGGGAGGTGACGTTGGCCTTGAGGGTCTTGATGGTCCGATAACCGGGTGCATCGGCAAATCCCGGATACACGTGCAGGCACCTGTTGTAAAAATAGTCGATATGCTGACGATAATCGCGTTCGGCTTCCGCATCGCTCTGCGCGACCACGATGGTCTGGGCGAAGCCGGCCCGGTAGGGACTCATGTCCTTCCCGGCATCCTCGACGCGCTGCCAATAGCCGTCCATCAACTGCTTCGCCCGTTTGTAGCCTGAATAGCTCAGGTAACAGTACACGTAATCGTTTTCGATGCAGAAGTCATAGGTTTCCAACGAGCCACCACCAGGGATGAAAATGGGTGGCGGATTCTGGATGGGTTTCGGCCAGCAGTTTGCGTAACGCAGCTTGGTGTAGCGGCCGTTGAACGCAAATGGTTTGTCTTCCTTCCAGGCGCGGCGAATCAGCTCATGGGCTTCAGCGTATTTTTCCCGGGTCAGGCCCGGAATCTGGCCGTAGCAGAAGTTGGTATCCATGGAGGTACCGACCGGAAATCCAGCGACCAGCCGCCCTCCCGATATGACGTCGAGCATGGCGAACTCTTCGGCGACCCGGATCGGCGGGTTGTAAAGCGCGATCGAGTTGCCGAGCACGACCAGGGCAGACTTTGATGTTCGACGCGCCAGCGCAGCAGCCATGATGTTTGGCGACGGCATCAGACCGTAGGCGTTGGCGTGGTGTTCATTGACGCCGATACCGTCATAGCCCAGCGATTCGGCGTATTCCAGCTCGTCGAGATAGACGTTGTAGAGTTCGTGCCCTCGAACCGGGTCGTACAGGCTGGTCGGAATGTCGACCCATACTGACCGGTATTCTTCCCTGAAGTTGTCGGGCAGGTGAGGCCAGGGCATCAGGTTGAACCAGGTGAATTTCATCGCAGCTTTCTCCCTCAAGGAAGTGGATGGAAAGCGGCGAGTGTATCAGCTCATCAGAGCCTGATCTGACTTCCCGGGTCCCCGTTCATTGTGGCAGTGAAGTGTCGGTAGCCGCTGTCGGGTGGGCGATCGCGATCAGCGCAGGAGGCAGCGCTGGCGAAGGGTCATGCGTGGACTTCGCTGTCCGGGTATCGAGGTACCGTACAACCCCTTGATCGACCCAGTTCGCCAGTGCAACGACGTGCACGTCTACAGGATTCAACAGGGGAACAGGTGATGTGGCTGAAGTCACTGCGCTCTGAATCGAGGAGAGATCCCAACCATTTGCCGTGTAAAGGATGGCATGCACAAGAGCCGCCTGGTGTTCGACTTCAAGGTGTCCCTGGTTGGGGGCACCGTGTGCTGCACCAGTCTGGGGTACAACTGACAACGCTGTCCGTGCGTTGCCTTCAGGATCTTCCAGGTTGGGCATTCCGTGCAACGACGCCGTCAACGCCGGATGTTGCGAACCAGCTGCGAACAGCCTGACTGCGCCTTCTATGGTATTGACCAGCAAAAACGCCTCGCCATCGCTCGTTTCCATCGCCAGTGTTTTCCAGGTCTGCAGCGACTCGTCGAGGTCCTCCAGCCGGCGCTCGACCGGTATGTTCAACGCTTGCAGCGTATCGGCATTGACCACGCCGTCGCTGCCAAGCCCGTGTCGTGCCTGAAAGCGCTGCACCGCCTGCAACAATTCGAAGTCGAATGTCTGGCCCTGGAGTGAGCCTTCCGGGGCGCTGAAGGACTCCGGCAGGTCGTTGCCGAGAATCAGACGTGCCCGCAGTGTTTCCACAGTGGGGCTGACCATGCCCAGGTCCAGGGCCGATTCGTTCGCAGCCGGCTCAACGAGAGGATAACCGCCGACGCCCCTTACCCACAGGAGGCTGTCACGCTCATCGGCAAGGCTTGCGATCTGGGTCTGTGCGAGCGTCGCGTCGGCAGGCAGTGCCACCTGGCCTTGAAGCCCCCATGGCGACAGTGTTGGGTCGAAGCGGTTGTCGCCCGCCACCAGGGGCAGGGCCGTGACACCAAGGAGCAAGGCAACCAGGGCGGATCGTCGCTTGGACATGTGAAATTTGAGTGTGTGTGATAGACACCTGCACGATAGATGCGCGGGTGGGTCCGGAAGTAAGGTGTTGCCGTCGTGTTGTAATCAGGTTGTACCCGGCACCGATGTTTTGCGCTGGCAGGATCCGTTCCTGTCCGAATGGTGACTTTGGCGGTCTGGCCTAGGCTTAGGTACATCCCTCCGTTCGGAAACCGGCTTGAACGAAAGCCAGAATACCTCCCTTCGCATCTGGCGCTCCCGATTGGGTGCGTCAACTACACCTGTGTTTGCAAAAACCGTGCAGCAGGTTTCCCGGGTCGTTTCCAGTGATGAAACATCGCTGAAGGATCTGTCGGAAGTGGTGGGTCAGGATGCGTCGATGGCCGCCCGGCTCATTCGTATCGCCAACAGTTCGTTGTTCAATCCACAAAACCGTCCGCTGGACAGTATCGGTTCGGCCGTTTTCATACTCGGGTTTGATGCCGTCCGGGAGTTGTCCGTGTCGCTGGCACTCATCGATCAGGTCCTCAAGGGACGTCGCCACACACGCGTGACCCAGAATCTGGCCCGTGCCTTCCATGCAGCGGCACAGGCTCGTTCGTACGCCAGGTTGCAGAAGGACAAATGTCCGGAGGAAGTGTTTGTTGCGGCACTTCTCTATCAGGTTGGCGAACTGGCGTTCTGGTCGGCAGAAGCGAAGGAGGCGGATGAAATCGATCAGCTGGTGCGTTCCGGCATCGACGCCGCAACTGCCGAGCAGCAGGTCCTGGGTTTTTCACTGAGGGCGCTGTCACGGGCACTTGCGGAAGAATGGTCCCTGGGTGCCCTTCTCAAGGATGCGCTGGACGGCAAGCTTTCCCGGGATGGACGTGTCTCGAACGTTTCCCTTGGCCATTCCGTTGCACAGGCCATCGAGGAACACGGCATGGAATCGAAGGAGTTGCAGGCGCTCCTCAAACGCCTGTGTGCACATCTTGATCAGCCTATGGACACGGTTGAAAAACTGGTCAGCACCAATCTGCAGGATGCGCTTCGCATGGCGCAGAGCTACGGGGTGGAAACGATCGAAAAAGTCCTGCCAACACCCCCGACTGTCGAATTCTCGAGTGACCTGATGGTATCCACCACCAGGCCGATCACGTCGCCAACCGGGCAGTCAGATCCGCTGAAGGCGCTGCTGGCCCTGGCGGCGTCCATGGAAGCTGGTGCAGGTCTGGATCAACTCTTCCGACAGTTGCTCGAAGGGGTGTATTCCAGTATCGGGCTTGACCGCACCTACTTTGCACTGTTCACGGTGGACCGGAAGGCATTGCAGGCCAAGTACACGCTGGGGCGCGATGCGCAGGCATTTTCCGGATCAAGACGCAGCCTGCTGGGCGCCGACGATTTTTTTCAACTCCTGTTCGAGACCGGCAGGGCCAGCCGGCATCACCCAGGTGATCGCAAGGCCAAACTGCATGGTGCGGGCTGGCTGGCGTCGCATGAATGCATCTGCATGCCGATTTCCTTGAATGGCAGACCCGTGGGTGTGCTGTATGGTGACCGGAGCACGAGCCTGGTACCCATTGCCGATGACGAGGTTGCCCTGTTTCGCCTGTTCGGCCTGCAGATTCCACTGGTGCTGACGTTCGCGCGAAGGTCAATCTGAGCTCGCCAGTGAACTTCGGCCCGGCCTTCCCTGGCCAGGCAAACAGGCTGCGTTTTCAGCAGCTTGTCAGAAACGGACGCGGAACTGCAGCAGGTATTCCACGCCCAGCGAGGTGGTGACGACCTGGTCCTGTTGATTGGCCAGAGTGCCTGGAGGGTTGCAGGCCGGAACACGGGTTGCGCTGAAATTGGCGCAGGCCCCCGGGCGTGCACCGGCACCTTGTGAATAGATCTCATCGGTGAGATTTTTGCCGATCAGGGACAACTCGTATCTTTCGTCGGCCGTGTAGACCCGGATCGCCGTATCCAGCAGCCAGTAGGAATCCTGCTTGAGCGGATCCTGGGTCGCCGTAAATGCGTATCCACCGTTATAGCGGGCGTCTGCGGAAAGTCCCAGACGCCACGTATCGTTGATCCCGAAATCGTAGCTGAGACCTGCGGTACCTGCAGTCTTGGCGCTCAACGCACCGTCCTGTCCCTTGAGATTTTCACCGGTCGCGTTGATGAAGTCCTTGCTGTAGCTCGTGTCAGTGACAGCGATGGCACCACGTACCACCAACCCTTCGATGGGTGTCTGCCAAAGCAGGTCGGCTTCAAAGCCTTCGGTAGTCAATTCAGAGGCGTTGAAGGTCTGGAACTGAATGGTCTGGGCATTGAACAGCTGAACCTGAAGGTCGGCGTACTTGTACTGGAAAACCGAAGCGTTGACCCGCAAGGCACCTTCGATCAGATTGCTTTTGACCCCGAACTCGAAACCTTTTGCATTTTCGGACTCGTAGATCAGAAAGTCCGGAAATCCCGGGGCACTGGCATTCAGCGTGTTCGTCGGCAGCGCGCTGTTGTCTACCCCGCCGGACTTGAACCCTTCCTTGTAGGCAGCGAACACGCTGACGTCCTCCGTGACATAGTAGTTGACAGCCACTTCCGGCGACGTGTTCGAGTCCTCGAAGTCGATGCCATCAACCAGAGGTGGCGCACTGAACGTACCCCGCAGGAACGCGTGAACGTAAGGAATGGTGATTCGTCCATCCTTCTTTTCATCGGTGTATCGGAGTCCCGCAGTAAGCTCGAGACGATCCGTGATATCCCAGTAACCGGCAGCAAACGCCGAAAAAACCTTCGTGTCGAGGAAATGATTCTTGTTGTAGTCATAACCATTGCCGGTAATCGGATCGGGCGCGAGGAGGCCGATGTTGACGGCGTACTGATAAGCTTCGAAGGTCTGTTCGACGTCCTGATAGTACAGGCCGAGCTGGAAGTTGAGCGGTGCCTCAAACGCCGAGGAAATGCGGATCTCCTCGGAAAAACTCTTGTAGGTATTGCGGTGCTCGCCGCCAAACACGCCCACGTTGTAGTCGTAGATGTCGAGTTCGATGTGGTCGAGATCGACATATCCGGTGATGGACGAAACAGAGAGCGTATCGCTCACGTCCCAGTCGTTCTGCCAGGCGAAAAAGTGCGTTTCCTGCTCAAGGAACGGCACACCGTCGTTACCACCATACGGCAGGCCCGGACGGAGCAACGGGTTGAGGTCGGCGATCGAGGTGTTCCCGTTCAGCTTGCAGTCGTCGATGCCGGGAATGACAATTGCATTGCTCAGGACAGTTGTCGGTTGGACAGTACCTTCCGGGCAGATCTCTTCCGTGCGGCCGTTCGAGCCATCATTGTTGTACTCGGAATAGGCGTACTTCAGACGCGACTTGAATACATCGTTGGGCTCCCATACCAGTGTGAGTCGGGCGTTTGTTGCATCCTCACCACGGACGCTGTGGGCCACCCCTGGCACCAGGTTCTCGAACAGTTCACTGCTCTTGGTGTAACCAATGGCCAGTCGGGCGCCCAGGGTATCCGTGATCGGACTGGAAATTATCCCTTCATAATACTGTTGGTCGTACTCGGTTTCGTAGCCGACCATGGCTTCGGCCTCGAACTCCTGTCCAGGGTCATTGGAAGCGATGGAAACAACACCTGCGGTGGCGCTCTTGCCAAAGTACAGGGACTGCGGTCCTTTCAGTACTTCGATCTGTCCCATGTCCATGTAAGCGTTGTGGATGAATCGACCGATGTTGACGACGACGCCGTCGACGTTGATGGCAACCGACTGGTCGAAGGCTGCAGAAATCGAACTGGAACCGATCCCGCGCAGGATGACGTTCGAACCGTTGCCGGAGCCACCATGGAAAATCGAGAAGTTGGGAACCAGTTTTGACGCTTCGGTCAGCGTCGATATGTTGTAGCGATCCAGATCTTCCTCGGTCAGTGCGGCGACCGTCACGGGAACGTCCTGCAGTGTTTCTTCGCGCCGCCGGGCGGTGACCAGCACCTCCTCTATGACGGACTCACTGGCATAAATCACGGGAACGGTGACTGGCAGTGCAGATGCGCTGGTGAGCGCAAGGACGACGGCTGTTCTGAGTTTGGTCGATTTCATCATAACCCCTCGTTTTTGGTGAAACGCCGGCGAAGCGCCGAGAACCCGACTGACGCCTGGAAACTCCGGTGCAACGAACTGTAACGAATTGAAATAAAGGGATCAATTAGAATGCAGGGTGACGAGGAGCCTGTCTGCCTTGTTGACGGCAACTACACCAGGGAGGATCCATGGACAACTTTTCGACGATCAGGTTGCAGGTGGCTGACGGCCTCGCCCGACTGACGCTGAATCGACCGGACCGGCGCAACGGCATGAACAATCTGATGGTGAAAGAAACGTACGAGGCCCTGCGTTCAGTCATCGAGGACTCATCGGTTCGGGTATTGCTGATGACCGGCGCCGGAGACAGTTTCTGCCCTGGTGCCGACCTCAAGGCGATGACAGGGAGCGAGCCGGATGGCGCTCGGGAGAAAGATGAAGGTTTGCCGGTCGAAGCTTTCCAGGTGCCTGCCCTGCTGCATGAGATGCCGGCATTGACCATCGTCGCGGTGAATGGCGCGTGTGCCGGTGCCGGTTTTGGCTGGGCCTGCGGTGGTGATATCCGAGTTGCCAGGGCAGGCACCATGTTCAACACGGCCTTCCTGAATGTTGCCGTTGCCGGTGACATGGGTGTGCCCTGGAGCCTGCCGCGACTGGTTGGCGCTGCCAAAGCCAGGGAGTGGTCGTTTTTCAGTGAGAAGTTTTCCGCAGAGGAAGCCCTTGCCGCGGGGTTCGTCGCACGTGTCTATCCGGCAGATCGTTTCGAAACCAAAGTGGAGCAACTGGTCCAGTCCTTTCTCGACAAGTCACCCACTGCACTGAAAACGATGAAGTCCCATTACCTCGCAGCGGAGTCGATGGCATTCAATCGTTTCATCGAGCTGGAAACCGAGCGCCATACCCGAATTGTTGGCGGAAAACATGCTGCTGAAGCGTTCCGGGCATTCATGGAAAAGCGCAAGCCAAGGTTCGATTGATCAAGGTTCGATTGATCAAGGTTCGACTGATCAAGGTTCGACTGAGTCAGGAGGCGTGCCTGGGCATCCTCGGCACGGTGCCGATCACGCCGGATTTTTCGAGCGCCTTCAGTTCGTCTGGCGAAAGGGCGAGCAATCCGGACAGCACCTCCACGTTGTGTTGCCCAAGTGTTGGGGAGGGTTGACGAATCGAAAGAGCCTGCGAAGGTCCCGGTGGATTGGTCCGGCGATACGGTGCTGACGGGTTGGGTTGCAGGCCAACGACTGCGCGTTCCATCCACTGCCAGAAATCACGGGCGCATAGATGCCCGTCGGTAAGCACATCCATCGGATGATTGACCCTTGCCGCCAGAACCCCTTCGCCCTGCAACGTCATCATCAGGTCGGCTGCGGGTTGAATGCGCGTCCATGCGGCGAGCATGTTGTTGAGTTCGTCGCTTCGTTCCAGTCGGTCCGCAAGGTCGCCAAAGTCATCGAGGTGCGGTGTCGCCAGCACCTGCAATCGGCTCCACATCCGTTCATCGAGGATCTGAATCACGATCCACGCGTCTTCCCCCTGACATGGAAACACACCATGCGGACTGTGTCCTGGATCGGCATTGCCCGTCCGTTTCCAGGCCTTGCCACGCACAGCATACTTCAGGATTCCGTGAATGCTCATCGGCAACAGCGCTTCAACGTGTGACAAATCCATGAACTGACCTTCACCGGTGCGGGCCTGGTGTCGCAATGCGGTCAGCAGGCAGCCGGCTCCATTGACCCCGCCGATGGCGTCACCATAAGCGACATGGATCATGGTGGGTGGGTCCTGCGGTCGGCCATTCAGATGTGGCAATCCAGACGCGTGCTCAACGGTCGAGCCGTACGCACGAAACCCTGACCAGGGACCGGTGCTTCCAAATGCGGGCATCGACAGCAGCAGGATGTTCGGATTGGCCGCCTTGAGAACTTCATAAGTGAGTCCAAGTTGAGGCAGCACGCCGGCAGAGTAGTTTTCCAGTATCGCGTTTGCACCCCTGACCAGTTGCAACAGGAGCGCCTTGCCATCCGGATGTTCGAGATCGAGTGTGATGCCGCGCTTGTTGCGATTGACCATGTTGAATGACACTGCCTTCTCCGCGCCCTGACCTGCGATCCACTCCGGTGTGGCCTCCCAACTGCGCCACCAGTCGAATCGTTCGCAGCTCTCCACCTTGATCACATCCGCACCGAGGTCGGCAAGGTGTCGGGCGGCGAGGGGACCCGCCCAACCCATCGACAGGTCAATGACCCTGATCCCCTGCAGTGGCAACTGATCACCCGCAACCGGTGATTCGATGCGTTCCGGCAAGGGGCCATGTTCGTTCAGTGCGTTGACCCTGCCTGCCCTTTTCAGGGGAGTTTTCTGCAGACGCCACGGTGTGACAGGAACCCGCACACGCGTCCCCGATGGCTGGATCAACTCTGCAAACGTCTGCCTGGCAACAAACTGGTCCACGTCGAAGAGTTCCTCCGGAGTCGGTACTCTCGCCAGTGGAACACGATTTTTTTGACCTTCGTAAAACGTGGCTTCGGCAGACCGATCGGCGAGCAGTGCGCGAATCCTGGGCTCGAGGATTTCGGCGTCTGCAAGCCGGCCGAGTGCGGTCTGGTACTCGGGTCTTGCAGCGATGTCTTCCATGCCGATCAACTTGCACAGGCTGACCCATTGACCGGGCGTCAGCGCAGTGATGCCAAGCCATCCGTCATGGCAGCGATAGATCCCGAGTGGGTAGGTGGGAGGAAAGCGATTGATGCCCATGCGGGTGGAAACTGCATCGTTGTAGGCAGCAATGGGCTGGACTTCGGTAAAACACAACGCGGCTTCCAGTATCGACACTTCAAGTCGGGCAGCACATGCCACGCCACGTTCCCTGCCAAGAATATGACCAAGCGCCGCGATATAGGCGACGGCTCCGGCGTTGATCTGGGCCTGGTAGCCGGACGGGATGAGTGGTGGTCCTTCCCGGGGGCCGATCCCACGAATCAATCCACACAGTGCCAGGACCACGGCATCGGAACCCTGGAAGGATGCGTAAGGGCCATCGCTCCCGAACCACGAGACGGCAAGGCTCGGGAGTTCATCCGGGATCGGTAGCCTTGGGCACCCGTCGTGAAGGATGAGATGCGCGCATTGCCTGAGTTCTTGCCACTCGACATCATCCTGATCGATGACGATGCTCTGTTTGTTGGTGGAGAGCCAGGCGTGCATGGCGCTTTCGTTTTTTTGCCTGGCGCTTTCGCTTCCTTGCCTGGCCGAAGAATCTCGGCCGCCCGGCGGCAACACACGAGTCGAAAAGCCCTCGCTGGGCTCGACGTTCCAGACAGCGGCGCCACCGTCAGCAAACAACTTTGCACAATAGGCCGTGGCAATGGTGCCTGACTGATCGATGATGACGATCCCTTCGAGGGGCAGTGTCATGCTGTAAAAACCGGCATGACGTCTTCTGCAAATGCCAGCACCGCATCCAGTCGACCTTCCACTCCGCCTTTGGCAACAGGATCCAGGATAAAATGAGTGACACCGATGTCTGTCAGGGCGGCAACCTGATCCTGCATCTGCGTGGTGCTGCCGAAGAGAGACTTCCCTGGTTCCATGGTACCCATCGTATCCAGGTAAACCCGCAGTGAAAGGGTCATTCCGAGAGGATCACGCCCGGCGGCTTCGGTATGCGCAAGCACGCGCCGCCAGGCGGCGTCGACATCCGCGAGGGGTTCAAATGCGGCGTGAAACCCTGTTCCGTAGCGTCCTGCGCGCCTGAAGGCAGCTTCGGTGTTCCCGCCAATCCAGATCGGCACGTTCTTCTGCACAGGTTTGGGTTCGAAGCCAACCGCGGGGAGTTTGTAATAGCGTCCTTCGTAGCTGGGTTCGGGTTCAGTAAACAGTCGATTGAACAACTCGAGTTGTTCATTGCTCCGGTCGCCCCGGTGATCCCAGGGCATGCCGAGGATTGCCGCTTCTTCCGCCATCCAGCCAACGCCACACCCCAGAATGAGGCGTCCATTGGACAGCACGTCCAGCGTAGCCAGCTGTTTGGCGGTCACCACCGGCTGACGATACGGCAGGATCAGCACGGTAAAGCCGAGTTGCAGGCTGGTGGTCACGCCAGCGACAAACAGTTGGGTGCCGATGGGGTCGAGCCAGCCCATCTTCTGGTCGGGAGCAAAGCTTCCGTCTGCAGAGTACGGATACTTCGAGGTGATCTCGGCCGGCCAGCAGACATGATCGCTGACCCAGCCCGACGCAAAACCAGCCTGCTCGATCGATCGGGCAAATTGGACCAGGGCGTTTGCATCGACACGACGGCCAAGGTGCGGAAGGTGCACGCCAAACCGGATGGTCGATGGTGTTGACCCGGATTGATCTGCACTGACGGCCATGTCGATATTCCCCCTGCTCGAGTTTGCTTCCGTACCCCATCGGGAAACTCGCCTGTACCACCGGGAAAGTCAAATCGGCATTACATTCATGCGCCGGCGGGAACTCCGGAGGTCATCGTGTCAGGATGACCGTACACATTCAGGCGTCGAGGGACATGCATCAACGGTCAACCCTCGAACTGCGGCTGCTGGACCGGCACCACTGGGATTTGTTCATCACGTCATGCAGCGGTACTGGTACGGCGAAGGAAGCGATCTGTCGCCGTATACATTTGGTCTCAAGGCTGCCCAGGCAGTCGCCGACTGCGTTGATCGGCTTGGTGCGGAAAACGTGGCTGCCTTCATTGCCGAGCCCGTGCGGGGAGCAGGGGGGGTCATCATTCCCCCATCAACGTACTGGCCGGCCGTCGAGCGCATCGGCCGGGAGCGGGATGTGCTGATCATCCGTGATGAAGTCATCTGCAGTTTTGGTCGAACCAGTCGCAGGTTCGGGTGCGAGTCCTTTGGTTACCGACCTGACCTGATCAGTTTTGCCAAGGCCGTGACCAATGGTCATCAACCGCTTGGGGGCGTCAGTTTGAGTGACCTTGTTGCCGATTTGCTGACGTCCGAAGATGGCGAGTTTGCTCATGGCTTCACGTACTCCGGCCATCCGGTGGCGTGCGCCGCTGCGCTGGCGTGAACGACTCGATGCCGAGGGTGTTGCCGCCGAGATCACCCGTGACCATGCCATTGCCTATGGCCTGATGGTACGAGCGGTGGGCAACTCGCTGGTGATGGCACCACCGCTCATCATTGCCGGTGACAAAATCGATCTGCTGGTTTCCCGCCTGCGGCGTGCACTGGATCTGACTGCCGTCCACAATGGCATCAGTTCGCGGGCCTGAGGTGATCGGGACGCAGTGACTCTGGCCATGTGAATCAGCTTGTCTGGCGCCGCCGTTTCAGTGCCTGCATGCAAATGAAATCGTGAGCGATGGTTGCTGCAGCCAGCGCGGTGATTTCGGCATGATCGTAGGCAGGCGCCACTTCGACCACGTCCATGCCGACGATGTCCGCGGGACCCAGGCCGCGGAGAATGGCCAGTGCCTGTGCAGTACTCAATCCACCCGGCACCGGAGTGCCGGTACCGGGCGCAAATGCAGGATCGAGACAGTCGATATCGAATGTGAGATAGGCTTTTCTGTCCGCGACGACATCCAGAATCCGGGCCACAGCGGCGCGTGCGCCATGTTCGTGTATCCATGGTGCATCCAGGACCGTGAAGCCTTCATCCTGCGCGCTGAAACTGCGAATGCCGATCTGCACGGAATGTTCAACGTCGATGAGGCCTTCCCGCTTGGCGCGCAGGAACATGGAGCCATGATCGATTCGGTCACCATCATCTGGCCAGGTGTCGACATGGGCATCAAAGTGAATCAGTGCCAGCGATCCGAATTTTTCTGCGTGGGCGCGCAGGAGTGGATACGTTACAAAGTGATCACCGCCCAGTGTCAGCATCATGGCTGACTGGCTGATGATGGATCGTGCGTGACTGACAATCCTGTCCACGACCTGCTGTGGATGGCCAGGATCAAGGTAACAATCGCCCCAGTCGGCTACTGCCAGTGTGGCAAAGGGATCGATGTCGAAGGGGAACGCGCGCGATGAGAGTTCTGCCAGTTGGACCGATGCGGCGCGAATCGCCTGCGGGCCAAAACGTGCACCCGGCCGGAAGGTAGTGGCGGCATCAAATGGCAGTCCGGAGACCACGATGTCCGTACCGCCGATATCGCGTGTGCGTTGCCTGCGCAGGAAGGTAAGGTCGCCGGCAAAGGTCATCTGCTGTCCTGACCGTCCAAGCAGGTCGTGTCGAGTCATCGGCTGTGCGTTTCCTGAGTCATTTTCCCGGGTTTTGGAAGCTGATCCTGTCGTACTTTTTCAATCAATCAGCAATCTGCCATCAGTCGATTCCACTCACCGTGGAAGTGCTGGATGCGAGCCTCTTCTTCGGACAGCCAGACCGTGTCGAAACCGGCGGACTGCATGCCGCTCTGGGCGTGCTTGAGCAATTCGACGTCCTGGTTGATCGTGATGGTCATCGACTTCTCGCCGCGCAGGACGGCATCGTACTCGAAGACGTCGCGCAGCGGTCGTGGGGGTCGGTTCTGACCGGGAGGCAGGCGCACGAGAGAGATCTTGTCGAACTCGCAGCGGCCAGGGTCTGTCGGGTGCGGTCGCGGGCGAAGTATCCAGCAGAAGTCCGGACCGAATGACATGACCGTGTTCGGAAACAGGTTGTATTGCCACGCGTCGGTCAGCTGTTCATCGGCGAAGGCTGAATAATCGAAGCCGAGAGCCGTCGCGTGGATTCTTTTGCCGGATTGCACGGCCGCACGGATCTGTGCGACCCGGCCGGTGAAATCCCCTGCGTTGAGTCCGACACCTTCGAGCGTGGCCGTGAGCAGTGGTGTTGGTTTGTCCGGGATCGGAAAGCGGGGGTTGGTGGTTGCACCAGGTACATGGACACCGGTGTGCCCATTTGGCAACAGGTGCACGGTATCGTTGCAGCAGTCCACCATCGTCCGATGCTGAGGGTGCAGAAAATCGACGTGGTACAACTCGCCAAAATTGTCGATCACCGCTTTCCAGTTGCAGTTCAGAAAGCATGTCTGGTCCTCAACGAGCGTCATGTCGGAAAAGCGGTAGGCGGCGAGGGCGTCGACCACCGGGCCGAGAAAGTCCCGCAACGGCAGCGGATCCTCCCCGAGGTGGACAAAGACGATGCCATCCCACACGTCAACGTGTACCGGCTTCAAGCCGCGTGCTGCCAGATCCAGGCCCTGCAGGAACTGTTCGCGATGAGGTGCTGCCTTGAGCGTTCCATCGTTGGCGTAGGTCCAGGCGTGGTAACCACATCGGAAGAAGCGCGAGTTGCCACAGGATTCGTGCACAAGGCGCAGGCCACGATGCTGGCATACGTTGTAGAAGGCACGGATGGAGCCATCGCTGGTACGGGTCAGGAGTATCTGCTCCGGGCCGATCGGGAAGACAAAAAAATCGC
Source organism: Pseudomonadales bacterium (assembly GCA_041752315.1). Classification (GTDB taxonomy): domain Bacteria; phylum Pseudomonadota; class Gammaproteobacteria; order Pseudomonadales; family Azotimanducaceae; genus SYFY01. The sequence goes on along the minus strand of JBGSHJ010000049.1, from coordinate 21,304 downwards.
CAGGCTGGGCCAGATCCTGTTCAACGCAGGCGACCAGCCAGGTTTTGCACCAGACGTTCTGCCATTCCCGGGCCAGCGTCGCCGGTGAGATGTAGCGGTCCTTGGTGAAGGTATGCGGTCGGTCCGAACCCGTGTGGTCGATGATCTGCAGGGACATGAAGTCTCACGTGTTTTACTTCGGTATGGCGGATGTTAACGCTTCGAGTCCGCGCTGCCATGACCAGGTGGGAAAGATCAGGTGGGGAATCTGGTTGGGGGGAGGAGGGAGATGGGTGGAGGAGTTTGCGAGAAAGACCTGTGGGCGGGTTGGCCATGGCCTGCCAAACCGGAGTGTGTGTCCTCGCGAAACGGGAATGTGTGTCCTCGTGGACCGGTGTGTCCTCGTGGAGCGGTGAATACCGTCCCGGGTTCTGCAAGAATGCCCGCAGCCAATCAGGAGAGAACCATGAGCCTCGACGATTTCCGTGCGGAAACCCGCACCTGGCTTGAGGCCAATTGCCCACAGAGCATGCGCAACCGCACGCTTCATTTCGAGGACGCGCACGAAATCTACAGCACCGCGGATGCCAGACTCTGGCTGGAGAGAGCGGTGACCAGGGGCTGGACGGCGCCGACGTGGGAGCGTCAGTATGGCGGAGGTGGTCTCGATCATGATCATGCCAGGGTGCTTGCCGAAGAGATGAATGCCATCAAGGCACTGCCACCTGCCACCGGCATGGGGTTTGCGATGATCGGGCCGACGCTGCTGGAATTTGGTACGAAGGAGCAGAAGTTGCGCCACCTGCCCAGGATCGCCAGCGGTGAGGTGAAATGGTGCCAGGGTTACAGCGAGCCTGGAGCAGGCTCCGATCTTGCCGGACTGCGAACACGAGCCGAACTCAACGGTGATCACTTTGTGATCAACGGCCAGAAGATCTGGACTTCGGGTGGCAATCACGCCGACTGGATGTTCATTCTCGTCCGCACCGATCCCGAAGCGCCCAAGCAGCAGGGCATTTCTTTTCTGCTTCTGGACATGCATCAGCCGGGTGTCACAGTGAAGCCGATCCGCCTGATCTCCGGTTCGTCACCTTTCTGTGAGACGTTCTTCGACAACGCGATTGCGCGCAAGGAAGATCTTGTTGGGGAAATCAACAAAGGCTGGTCGGTGGCCAAACGCCTGTTGCAGTACGAAAGGTCTGGTGCGACGCGCTCCGAGTCCACGGCAAAACCTGCGCAGCCACGGGTCAATCAGCTGGCGCGCGTGGCCAAGTACTACCTCGGCGAAGACGGCGGCAAGATAGGCGACCCGGCCATGCGGAAGACAATTCTTGATCACAACATGCAGGAAACCGCGCTGGCTCTGACCGCAAAACGCACCGCGATGGAGGCACGCGACAGTGGCGCACCCGGTGCAGCCACGTCCATTTTCAAGTACGTCGGCTCTACGCTTGCAAAAAACGGTGCAGAACTTCGGTCACAGGTGCGAGGTGTGAATGGTGTCGTCTGGGAGGGTGAGGGATTCACGTCCGACGAACTGGAGAGCAGTCGAAATTTCCTGCGCGACAGGGCTGTCACCATCTATGGTGGCACCAATGAGGTCCAGTTGAACATCATTGCCAAGCGCGTGCTTGGTTTGCCGGATTGAAGGCACTGAGAGGAGGGAGTACACAATGGGTAACGAAGGTCAGAAGGAATACTGGAACGGCAATGCAGGAGCGACCTGGGTCGAGTCACAGGATCGTCTGGATCGGCTCCTCGCACCGATCAGCGACGCGGCAGTGGCCGCAGCTGCCGTTGTATCGGGTGAGCGGGTTGTGGATATCGGCTGTGGTTGTGGCACCACCAGCAAACAACTGGCCGACAGGGGCGCGGCAGTCTGGGGGATCGACATTTCGGCACCCATGCTTGCGCACGCCAGGCAACGATTCAAGGGCACACCGAACCTGGCGTTTTCGCAGGCCGATGCAGCGACACAGAAGTTCACAGCCGATCATCAGCTGCTGTTCTCACGTTTTGGCGTGATGTTCTTCGATGATCCGGTCGCAGCGTTCACCAATTTGCGGACGGCGTTGACCGCCGATGGCCGATTGGTTTTTGCCTGCTGGCAGGCGGCGGCTGCCAATGAATGGCTGTCGATTGCCGGTCGGGCGGTACAGCCATTCATGCCGCAGAACACAAATCCTGCACCACCAGCAGGCGGTCCCGACCCCTTTGCGTTTGCAGACACGGGTTATGTCGAGGGCATCCTGCAGAAATCAGGATTTGGCAAGGTGACCTTCCAGTCGCTGACACCCACGCTGCATCTGGCGGATGATCTTGATGGTGCCATAGCCTTCCAGTCCCGTATCGGACCGCTCTCGCGTGTACTGGGCGAACTCGAGGGCAACCAGCGTGTTCAGGCGCTGGCCGCGGCCAGGGAAGCGCTGGCCCCGCATGTTGGCGCTGACGGTGTACGGCTCGGTGCGGCTGCATGGCTGGTCACTGCCAGCGCGGCCTGAAACCGCCCTGTTGTGTTGTTGGGAAACGGTGGGTGAATGTGCGCCGCATCCACCAGAACCCGACGACCATGGTCAGCAAAGAACTGATGATCACGGTCGGGCCAAACGGCAGAGCAAGAAAGTGGCTGCTGATTTCCGCCACGGCGGCGGCGCACAGGCCAATATAGGAACCGGTTGCAAATCCGGCATGTCTGGCCTGCCAGCCAGGTGATCGCCTCCAGGCGGGCACGAGACCCGCCACGATCGAGGCAAGACTGAAAAGCGCCAGCACGTGAAACGGGCCAAAGCGCTCGAACAGTTCGTAGATCATGAGGGCTGAGCCATTGGTCGCCAGCATGCAGACAAAATAGGCATATCCCAGACGACGATGCGTTCGCGAGCCTTTTTTCATGCCCAGCACAAGCGCACCGGTCATCAGTGCCATGCAGGCGGACCCAAGGTGGATCGCGCCGGGAAGATGTCCTGCCAGATGTTGCCACATGCCGGACAGTCTGGCTGTGGTGGCACCAACTGTCAGTGCGTTGCGACAAAACGGGAGGCGTTGGAATGAACGCGTGCCAGATCTGTCGAAACATCGGGTCAGGGATTGGTTTTTGAGTAATCCACTGCCAGCCACTGCTCGATCTTGATGCGAACCGTGATCGTGTTGGCTACACCGTCACGGTCTGCATAAGCATCGCCGCCAGACTTGCCCAGGTATCTGCGTGCCATTGGCCGAAGCTCTTCTTCCATCACGGACTGCCTGATACTGCTGACCCGGCCATCCACGGTCACGTAGGCGTATGGCGGAGCTTCGTTCTGAACGCAGAACGACACGGGCAGCCCTTCTTTCAGCCATTTGCCTTTGCGCGAATGGGTACCGGTCAGGAACCACAGCTCGCCACCCGGGGTGTACTGGTACCAGACCGGTGCGGACAACGGCGCTGCACCTTCGCGCGGAATGTTCAGCACGCCGACATGGAGTGCAGCCAGGAAGGCCTCCTTTTCGGTCTGGGTCATCTGGGTCATTGATCAGGTTCCCTGCAGTTTGGTGACCAGCTTATCGGTTCGTCCGCCGAAGGAACAAGCAGAACCCCTGCTGAACAATCGACCGTTGAGAGCCTTTTGGTCTAAGCAGGACATTGCCCGGTGATCCCTTGAGTGCTATAAAAATAGCATAGTGCTATTTATGTAGCACACATGCAAACCAGAGGCAGAGGCGGCCGACATGACCGACAGATCCATCGCTCGCGGCGTCCGACGAGAGCGACCGCACATACATCTCACTCGTCGTGAACGCCAGATCATGGATGTTCTGTACGCTCGGAATGAGGCCTCTGCTGCAGACGTGCAGGCAGCGATTCCGGATGCCCCGGGCTATTCCGCTGTACGCGCGATGCTGCAGAAACTGCTGGATAAGGGCCACATCGAGTACCGGGTTGATGGCCCCCGGTATCTCTATCGGCCTCGACTGCTCAAGGACCAGGCACGGAAAAATGCGCTGCTGCGGCTGATCGATACTTTTTTTGGCGGGTCCCGGATTGATGCGATGGTGAATCTTCTGGGTGATGCGGCGGATGAGTTCGCTGTGGACGACCTCGCCCGCCTGGAAGCTGAACTGAAGAAGCTCAAGGCGAAGGAAGGTAACGGGGAAAACGAAGGGGGTGGCAAACGTGGCAGGAAGTGAAGCCGACCTCATACCGTCACTTCGGCAGATCGTTCAGTTGCTGATACTGTCAGGCCTGTCTGTGTTGCTGGTGGATCGTCTCTTTTTGCATAACCCGGCGACACGCAGGATATTCGCGTTGGGCTGCGCGCTCCTGGTGCTGGGGTTTCCGTTGGCCTGGTTGATGCCAACCCTGGTCGTACCGGTTCCCATGGCATCGCCACCGCAATGGCTACCGGATGCTTCTGTACCAGCACTGCTTATGGTGATTCTGCTGGTCAGTGGTCTTCTGCTCGCGATGCAAACGGTCGGGGCAGCGCTTCGACTGCAGTTGCGCTACGCAAATCTCGTCGAATGTTCGGATCCACGATTGTTGCACTGCCTGATTTCCATGGCCGGGAACGTGCATGGGGGCAAAGTCCCCGCGCTCAAGCTGGTGTCCGGCGCGGGACCTGCCTCGGGGACTCTGGTTGCTGATGTCATCCTGTTGCCGATGCATGCAACCAGCTGGTCGGAATCAACTTTGCGAGCGGTGTTCAGCCATGAACTGACACATATCAAACGTCATGACGATCAATGGCTGCTGGTCATGCGGGTTCTCACCAGATTTTACTGGTGGATGCCGTGGCTGAAAAATCTCGAGCTTCGCGCTTCTGAGTCGATCGAAGAGAGTTGTGACGACCTTGCCAGCCAATTGCACCCGCAGGACGAGTGTTACCTGACGGGTGTGCTGGTGGTAGCCAGAGATCACGTGCAACCACCCCGACCGTCCGTGTTCGCTGGCATGTTGGCGTCGGGCAGAGGGCATCTTCTGCACCGGGTACAGCGATTTTCTGGTTGTCGGGTCCTCGAGACTGAAGTTGGCAGTGTGTACTGGTCGTGTATTGGAATGCTGGTGATCGTGTTGGTTGTTGCGGGGGTGAAGCCTGTACCCATCGCGGAGCGAAGTCTGGCGATGACGACGAGCCTGCTCTGGCTGCCTCTGCAGACAGGACCCGTGGCGCAGCCGAAGGTCGAACTGTCCGTCGTTCCCCTGTCTGCCGATCCAGTCCTCCGTACTCGTCTGGCAGGGGTCGGTTCGTTTGCCGCGCCGATGTATCCTGGCATTGCACTGAACGAAGGGACTCAGGGAGAGGTACTGCTTCAATTCGATCTGGCTGCTGATGGCACGGTCGTGAGACCCGTGTTGATGAACAGTGTTGCACCAGAACTGGACTCTGCCGCACTTCGTGCGGTTTCGGGAATGCGTTATCCGCCCCTGCATTCGGTGTCCTCGCCTTCGGTATTGGAACAAGTCAGTGCACGCAGTCCGCTTCCAGTTGGCCGGCAGATGGAGGCCCGGATCCGATTTTTGCTGAACCGTTACCCGTGAGTTGGGATAGAGGGACTACAACCATCAATATTTGAAGGGGAATCTCATATGTCCAGTTATCATGGCAAGGCCCTGCCCAGATTTTTTCCTGCGATTGTCTTTGGCCTGGTTCTGACCCTGGCGCTCTTCTACGTCATGACGGTCCTGATCAGGGGCGAAGACATGCCTGAATTTGCAGATCCACCGGTCATCACGGTGAACTTTCTGCCGGTACTGGAAGACCAGCCTGTTCCGCCGAGAAGACCTGTTGAACCACCCCCGGCGCCCACTCCGCCGCCTGTGATCAGGCTGCGACCGGATGTGACCACGCAGCCAGGATCGGAGGTCGGCCCGTGGATTCCACCCGTCGTGACACCGACAGGACCCGTGGGCGGCGTCGGGGTCAGCGACGGGGAAGCGGTCCCGCTGGTCACCGGTACCCCTGAGTATCCCGCTCGTGCGGTGACCAATGGCATTCAGGGCTGGGTCATCGTTGAGTTCACGATCGATCCTCAAGGCAGGGTGAAGTCCCCTCGGGTAGTGGAAGGACAACCCCGGGGGATTTTTGATCGTTCTGCTCTCAACGCAATACAGCGTTACAAGTACAAGCCCAGGGTAGTCAACGGTGAATCGGTATCGGTGGAAGGGATTCGTCAGCGTATCGTGTTTGAACTGACGCACTGACGCACTGACGCACTGACGCACTAACGCACTGACGCACTGACGCATTGACGCATTGACGTTTGGCGTTCCTGCGACCGGGATGGAGTCCCGCCTGACGATTACTCAGGGCCGTCCGGACATTCGCGAGCTCACAAAGTACATCGCCAGTCCAACAAGAATGATCGCGACACCGAGCAGGCCTTCTATCGGTCGCTCGATCAGGATGAACACGAGTGTCCACAGCGTAAGCGCCGTGAAGAGCAGCGGAGGCAGCGGATACAGGGGTATGCAAAATGGCAGTGAGGCGGCGGAGCGCCGCCTGCGCAGCACAAAAACACCGAGTACGGTGATCAGCGTGTTCAGCGACAGCGTGAAGCCTGTGAACACGAGAACGGCTTCAAAGGTACCCGACAGTATCAGCAGCATGGTGGTGAGGCAGAGCGTGGCGATGGCCACATACGGCACACCATGGGAGTTCACACGGCCGAGAACTCGCAGCACATGAAAGTCATCGCCGATGACTTTGAGCACACGGGGCCCGGCCAGGATCATCGCGCTGGCGGTGGAAATGAGCAGCGCGGCCAGCACCAGGCTCATGATTTCACCGCCTTGCTGCCCGAATGCGTGGGTGGCTGCGATGTAGCCGATCTCCAGTTTGCCAACCATGTCCTCGATCGGAGCCACCAGCAGGAAAACATAGTTCAGGGCGACGTACAGCAGCAGTACGACCAGGGTTCCGACCGCCAGGACCCAGGGCAGATGGTGTGCAGGACTGGTCATTTCGCCGGCGATGTAGCTGGCTGCATTCCAGCCGGTGTAGGCGTAGTTCACGTAAATCAGCGAAACGGCAAACGCGCTGCTGGCCAGCAACCTGCCATCACTGGCCGTTGGCATCAGCGGTACACTCTGAGGTTCACCCACCCACAGGACGGCGGCTGTGCAGAAGGCAATGATGATGGCCACCTTCAGACTGGTGAAGAGGATCTGAACCATCGCGCTGGCCCGCCGGTTCCACGCGTGTGCGAGTGAAGTGGCCAGCACCAGCAACAAGGCCGCCAACGTGGGAGAGACCGGTGGAAAGACGGCCTGCAGATAGGCACCGAAGGTCATGGCGACCAGCGCCGTGGGAGCGGCAAAACCGATCGTGGCGGACACCCAGCCGGAGACAAATCCGAGCGCAGGGTGAAACAGTTCGCCGACATAATGATACTCGCCGCCGGATCGAGGCATCGCCGCACCCAGTTCCGCGTAACAGAGTGCCCCACACAGCGCGATCACTCCACCAGTGATCCACAGCAGCAGGAGGACCAGTGGGGACTGAATGTCGACAAGCTGGAATCCCAGGCTGGTGAAGACTCCCGTACCGACCATGTTGGCGATGACGATGGCGGTTGCTGACAGAGGGCCAAAACCGCGATGCTGGACGTCACTCAATCGTAGAATGCCGGTGCAAGCCGCAGTGTTTCAGCCAGCGCCATGTCATGTTGTATCCACAATGTGGCACCGCTTCGCTGAATGACCGCCTCCACCTTCTCCATCGACTCGATCGTGGCGTTGGCATCGGTGTTGAACGTGGGTGTCCGCTTCAGCTCCCGCGTCACGCGAAAATGATAAAGGTCTCCAGAGAGCAGGATTGGCCCGGTGTTTTTCAGTCTTACCAGCAGGACCTGGTGCCCGGGTGTATGGCCGGGCGCCGAGATGATGGTTACCAGGCCATCGCCAAAAACGTCGTGATCGCCATTCAGCAGGCGTTTGGGTGCTGAATGCAGACCGTCATACAGAGCCGGGTCGAACACCTGGAACTTCTCGGGATGCTGGAAAGCGGCATCGTATTCTGTCTGCTGGACAAGCAGCTGCGCGGAGGCAAACGCGTTGGCACCCCCGATGTGATCGAAGTGAAAGTGCGAGGCCGACAGCAGGTCGATCTTCCCGCGTTCAAGACCCTGTTGCGCAAGCTGGTCAACGATGGAGGTTGCATAAAGCATGCGCCCACCACCGGGAACATCCATTTCGCCCTGGCCGGCAATCGCCAGTGGCAGACCGCTGTCCCATAACAGCCGACCCTGTGGGTGTTCGATCAGATAACAGGGCACGAACATCTTGCGGACGTCGGTGTCGGTGTTGGCGAGACCAAATGCCGTGATATCGCTGAAACTGATCTCCCCACAGTCGAAGACGGTCAACCTGACTTCGCTCCAGGCTGCACCAGGCAGCCAGAACAGCGCCAGCAGCAGCATTCCACGCATGGCCACCTGCGCCTTGTGCTGAATGTTCCTGAGCGATTGTCGCAAGGGTGAGGTGATATTGGCAGGTGCGTACCCACGCGTCCTGCTACGGCCAGCCTCTTGAGCAGACACACGCTGTGGTTTTCCGCAGATCGACAGCCGCAACAGAGTGGTCATGGATTTTCCAGCCAGGGGAGCCATCCACGTTAGCAGCTTTTTTCCGGAGAGCGCAGGGGGTTATGCGGCCTTCTTGGGTTCCGTTGTCGGGTCGGCAGGAGTTGCTTCAGCCACGATGATGTCCGGTTCCGAGGACATGGTCTTGCGGGCGATTTTCAACAGGGTGTGGTAAGTCGCCATCATGTCTTCCATCAGGACGGCTGGATCGGGCAGTGCCCGTTCACACGCGGTAATGCCGAAGAACAGGGTGCCGGCGTAACTCTGGACAGTCATGTTGACCCCGAGACCATGTGTCGGAATGGACACCGGATAGTGGGTCAGCATCTTCGCGCCGTTGAAGTAGAGCGGCGCCTGTGGTCCTGGTACGTTCGAAATCACCACATTGACGGCAGTTGGAACCGGCGAATCCGAAGACGCCAGCCAACCACCACCGATGGCGCTCATCTGCATCATCCAGGGTAGCCCTGGTGCAGCAACCGTCTGTCGGATCAATCCCAGGCCATCGAGCGTCATTCGTTTGGCGTGTTTGCTGGCATCCTTGATTTGCAGCAACCGTACCATCGGGTTGGCAATTTCAGTCCCCAGTGACACGCGCATCATGCTGATCTGATTGTCGGCTGTGGTGTCTCCTGGCTTGCGCAGACTCACGGGACAACCGGCAAGCAGGCTTTCGCGTGGCAGCGCTTTCATCCTGCGCAGGTAGGTGCGCAATGCACCGCCGCACAGCGCGAGAACCACGTCATTGATGGAGGCATTGACCGAGCCGGCAATGGCCTTGATGCCGGACATCGGAACCTCTCCCACGGCAAAGGTTCGTCTTGATCCTACAGCCTTGTTGAGAGGTGTCGCGGGTGCCATGCCACCGCCACCGTTCCACTGGGCCTCCGAGCCCATCCAGTGTTGCTGGAGATGCTGCCAGGCATCGAGCATGCGTGGCAGCGTATGCACGTATTCGGCCTGTGAACGGGCGAGATTTTCGAATGCAACGACCAGTGACTGTGCAGGCGTTGGCGCCTCGTTGGACAGGACCTGCACATCGCCGGGCGAAGAACAGGTCGGGCTGTTGTCCATCAGCTGGCGGATGGCATCCTGTCCGGCCATGCCGTCGACGCAGGCGTGGTGTACCCGGTTGTATACCGCCACCTTGCCGTCCTGCAGGCCACACAGGACAGCCATGTCCCACAACGGACGATCGCGATCGAGCGGATGTTCATGCAGACGGGCGATGGTGGTCTCGAATTCCACCTGGCCACCTGGTGCCGGGACGTTGACCCGATGAATGTGTCGCGCCAGATCGATGTCGCTGGTCTGTATCCAGTTCGGGTGATCCAGCTGCCAGGGTGTCAGCAGAAGCTTGCGTGTGAGGTAGGGCACACGGGAGAGCCGCTGCAGGACGTGTGTGCGCAGTGACTGGATCCATTGATCACATTCGATGCCGGGCGGCAGCTCCAGCACCTGGACGCTGGCAATGTGCATCGGTGTCCGGGCTGTTTCGGAATACAGGAAGGCGGCATCGGCAGCGTTGAGTTTGATCATGTTCGAAAATCCTGTGTTGAGCGAAGGCCATGCATGGCCATCGAACTGCGAACGCTGTCCGCAGATACAAGCGTGAAACAACCCATCAAGACATGGGAAGCAACAACCGTGCCCGCTCAGGAGGTCCCTGTTTCCATGGATCCCGCACTGTCCGCGTGCAGATCGGCGATTCGATCCCGACCATTGCACCTGACAGGAGCGCTATGTGGACAGGTGGGTGGACACGTGGTTCAGACTACCTGCGGTTGATGACAATTCATCAACGCTATTTCGAGTCAATGAACCAGGACGCCATCCAGGAGATCACACTGACCACCAGCGCGCCACCGAGTGCGGCCCAGAAACTGGCGACCTGGAAACCGGAAAAAAATGCAGCGGCCAGACCGAACATCGAGGCATTGAGCACCAGTATGAAAATCCCGAGGGTCACGATGGTGAGCGGCAGGGTGAGGAAAAACAGGACAGGTCTCACGACGGCGTTCAGGATCCCCAGCACGATCGCTGCGAGGATCAGCGTGCCGGTGGAATGGATCGCGATGCCATCGATCATGGCGTCCGCAAGCCAGAGCCCGAGTCCGGTGATGACGCAGCGCAACAGGAATCCGGTCATGATGTCTCCAGCGTTGGTTGATCGTGACCGGATTGTACAAGCTGGGAGCGAACCAGCCCGGTTTATTCATGGACGCTCCCAAACCGACCACGTCAGCAGAGAGCCATCAGGGTTCGCGATCTCGTGATCGCGAACATGTGAGCAGTCCGGCAATTACCAGGCGTGCACCTGACCGTTCCACTTCAGGAAGGTACCGGTGTTCTCCGGCTTCGTGTCGGCGATCACACTGATGATGCCGCTGGCACTTTCTTCTGGCGTGATTTCGGCATTGGCCCCACCCATGTCTGTCTTGACATACCCGGGGTGAATCAGGCGCAGCGAAATCTTGTCGGCAGCCAGTTCGACCGACATCATCCGCATCACCTTGTTGACTGCGGCTTTCGACGAGCAGTAGGCATACATCACCGGCCAGTTCAGGTCGAGTGCACCCATCTGGCTGGTAATCGTGATGGCCTTGGCATCGGTGCCTTTGGCAAGGTTCGGGCGGAAAGCCTGGACCATGCGTACCGGACCCATGGTGTTGACGTTGAACGTCTCCATCCAGCCTTCGTAGTCGATGTTGGTGGCGGACTGCTTGTCCGGAGAAGGGCCGGCGATGCCCGCGTTGTTGATCAGGATATCGATGGGCGTGTCGCCGATCCTGGCCTTGAGCGCAGCCACAGACGCTGCGTTCGACACATCCAGTTCATGCACCGTGACTTTGCTGCCCAGTGCCTTGAGTGCCGTAGCACCGGCCGGGTTTCGGCAGCAGGCCAGCACTTCGTTGCCTGCAGCGGCATACATTTTTGCCATCTGGAAGCCGATGCCCTTGTTGGCTCCCGTAATCAATACTCGACTCATGGTGTTGTCTCCCTGGTTTTATGGATCAGTGTTGGATCAGTTGGTGATCAGATTGAAAATTGGTGTTGCGCGTCGACGCGTGCCCGCAGGCCGACATGTTCCTTTCTGGTCATGTCCTCCAGCAGGGCCGGGTCCTTCGTCACGGCCCAGGTACGTTTGCCTGCATCGGTCAGCAGACCCGCATAAGCGGAGTCGAAGCCGCTCTCGCCATACATCACGACATATCCTTCGATGGTGGCAGCGCCGACAAAGCCCGAGTCCAGTTCCCTGATTGGCAGTGCGTCAACTTCCTTCTGCACGTCCTGGTGCTGATAGGGCTTGGCAGGAGGTTCGCTGGAATAGACCCCGAAGGCGTGCTTGGTGAGCATGCCACCATTGGCCGTGATCAATCCACGTTTGCCTGGCTGCTCCCTGAGAATCTCCGCCATGCGTGCCACCGAGTGCATGACGTAGTTGTTGAGCGGTCCGCCGTTGAACGTGAGTCCACCCGTGACCGTCAATGGACGATCCAGCAGCAGGCCGATCTCTGTGGCGCCAATCTGCACGGCCACCGGAAAGCAGCTGTAGACATCGACATGATCCACGTCGGCGACGGTCATGTTGGCCAGTTCGAGCGCACGCCGGCCGGCAATGCGAATGGCCGGTGAGGAGTAGAGGTTGTTGCGTGTCGAAACGGTATAGGTGTCGTGCGAATCGGTGCCGACGTGCGGAAATATCCATTTTTCCCGGGGAATCCCGAGGCGTTTGGCCACTGCAACGTTGGTGAGGATCAACGCCGCGCCCATGTCCACACTGTTGTTGGAGTTCATCAGTTTGGGATAGGGGTAGGAGATCCCCCGATTGCTGGCAGAAATCGTGCGGATCTCCTGGGCGCTGACGGCCTTGCGCAGCCATGCATGCGGATTGCCGGCCGCGACCTTGCTGAAGCCGGCCCACAGTTCCGAGATGCGCTTGATGTGGGCGTCGAGTGATTCGCCTCGATGTGCGCGCAGTGCGGTTTCAAAGATGGGGTACCACTGGATGGGTGCGCGCAGTCCGACCTGCACTTCAAAGTCGTGAAACATCGGTTTGTCTTCACCCAGCATTCGATCGGGCGTCCCGGGCAGCTCGCTCCATTGCGCGCGCATCCCCTGTCGTTGTGCCTTGGCCCTGGAGTTCCCGCACTCACCACCCGTGATCAGGATGATCTCGTGTTTGCCGCTCTGGATATCCAGACAGGAATAATTGACCGTGGTCTGCACGAAGTTGCCACCGTACTGGGACATCACGGTTTCGGCGTTGGGTGTACCCACGGCTTCTGCGACTGCCTTCGCCGGATTTTTGTAGGGCCAAACCCCTCGAATGACCCGCACTGATGTGGCCGCAGTCAATAACGAAGGAGCGCCCGCGTCGGCAGCAGCCAATCGCAACGCATCGATCATGAGGTCGACGGGTTCTTTGGCTTCTGCGGTGTATTCGTTCAGCCGTTGATCAACCTGTGCAACCCCCACCAGAACCGGTGTCGCCGATTCATTCATGCCTTCGCTCCCCTGCTCAACGTGGACTTGGTACCAGTCAGTATAACTGCGGAGCGGTATGGTTAAATGCCATGTCCTGCCTGCGTGAACCGACGTGCGTCCCAGACTCTACTACGGATATGTCCTGATCGCCGCTGCCTTTGTAGCCCAGTTTGTATCGATCGGAATTCTGAGTTACGTGGCGGGTTCCTTCATGTCGCCGATGAGTGATGAACTCGGCTGGTCACGCGCTGACTTCACGATTGCCCGCTCGGTGGGTCAACTGGTGATGGGGTTGGCGGGCTTTTTCATCGGTACCCGGGTGGATCGGGTTGGCGGACGCAGGCTGATGCTGATTGGCGCTGTGCTGCTGTCCATTGCACTGTGTCTGCACAGCGGCATCCATCAACTGTGGCACTGGATCGTGCTCAATGGTGTGGTCACGACCATCGCCTGCGCGCTGATTGGCAACCTCGTGGTCAACGTCACGCTGGCCAAGTGGTTTGTCGAACGACGAGGGCAGGCAGTGGCCTGGGCGGCGATGGGGGTTTCTCTCGGCGGTATCGTCCTCACACCCCTGGCGACGGTTGCCATCGACCAGCATGGCTGGCGGATGGCGTGGATCGAACTCGGTATCGGTACGCTGATCCTGATGCTGCCGGTGGCCTTGCTCATGCGCAGGGCGCCTGAAGATTTCGGGCTCCATCCGGATGGCAAGACCGAGGAGCAGGTCCGCCAGGGGCATGCCGAGAAGGCGAGACTTGACTACGAACGGTCCATGACCCGGGCGCAGGCACTGCGCAACTGGTCCTTCTACGCGCTGGTGATCGCCTTCGGGTTCTTTTCGATCAACATCGTGGTTGTGCTGCTGCACATGATCCCGATGATGACGGATGCCGGGTTTTCGCGTTCCGATGCGGCCCTGGCCATGGTCGTCGCTTCGATACCCGCGATGCTGTCCAAACCGGTGTGGGGTTTTTATATCGATCGGCTGCCGGTAAAGCCGCTGGCGGCCATCAGTGCATCGATGACGGGTGTCAGCCTGGCGTTCATCGTCACCTTCGTCAACGCGGGATCCTTGCCGGGTGCGTTTGCCGGCCTTGTCCTGCTGGGACTCGCCTGGGGCGGAATGATTCCGATGCAGGAAGTGATCTGGGGCAGCTTTTTTGGTCGGCGACACCTGGGTGCGGTGCGCAGCGCGGCACTGCCCTTTGCGTTGTTGCTTGGGGCCATCGCTCCTTATGCCGTCTCCGTGTACCGCGATGTCACCGGTGGTTATACGGGTGCACTGTGGACGGTTGCGCTACTCAACATGTGGTCAGGCGTCCTGATCCATCGTGTGCAGCCACCGATTCCGAACCCTCCGGGCATCGGTGCCAGCAACAGACCTTCAGCGCCGCCGATGTGACGACGGGGAACAAATGCCGCATTGGCGATGTTCGTGTGCATGGCCGAGAGCCAAACCGTTGTCGGCCAGGCTCCTAACCCATCAGGTAGAGGTACTCTTCCTGCACAACCTTTTCGCTGGCAACGGTGTAGAGGCCGACTTCGATCATGCTCATGCGCGCGCCGCCTTTGGGCGTGATATCCATTTCGAGGCGCAATACAAACTGGTCCGGGCGATGACCCACAAAAGGTCCTTCGACAGCAACGCCGTGCACGGTGTTGTTGTCGTACCACCAGTTGTGTTTACCATGAATCGCCGCAATGCCTTCCATCTTCATGGGCATGTCTTCGCTGCCCTGGCCCTCGATGCTGACGATGTTTTCGGCGTAGAAGGCTTTGACAAATGCCTGTTCCCCCGCGCGACCCTGGTTCACCATCTCAACCATTTTTTTGCCAACTTCCAATGCCCCCATGATCACCCCTCAATCCTGTTTTGACGGCATCGCAGTCTAACATCGTCCCGTGCTGGTTCGATGAACGCTGGAGTGCAGGTTGGGCTTTGGCGAACGGGCTACAGGAAGGTCAGCCAATCGCAGTGCGATCCGGTCAGCGAGTGGAACCGTCTTGCGTCAGCGGGTTCGGTATTTAAGCAAGGGCACAAAGTCCGAATCGCTCTTGGTTACAGGCATCAAACCCGGTTCCTGAAATGACGCAACGCCTCGGGGTTGGCGAGCGCAGTGGTATTTTTCACTTCGCGGCCATGCACCACATCCCGTACTGCGAGTTCGGCAATTTTTCCGCTCATCGTGCGCGGGATGTCGGGTACCGACAGGATCATTACCGGGACATGTCGGGGTGAAGCCTGCTCCCTGATGCGTTGTCGAATCGCCCGGGTGAGCGTGTCATCAAGCTGCACGCCTGGCCGCAGCACGAGAAAGAGAACGATGCGGATATCGCCTTCCCAGTCCTGACCGATGCATACGGCTTCCAGGACTTCGGCAAACGTCTCGACCTGACGATAGATTTCTGCGGTACCAATGCGCACACCACCCGGGTTCAGCACCGCGTCGCTTCGACCGTGAATGATGAAGCCGTCGTGCTCGGTGGTTTCTGCAAAGTCACCGTGTGCCCAGACACCTGGGAAACGTTCAAAATAGGCTGCTCGATAACGAGCATTGTCTGAATCGTTCCAGAAGCCGACCGGTGCCGACGGGAAAGGCCGGGTGCACACCAGTTCGCCTTTCTGACCGTGGACGGGCTGACCCTGTTCATCCCAGACCTCGACCGCCATGCCGAGACCTGCGGATTGCAGCTCGCCTGCAAACACCGGCAGCAGCGGATTGCCAAGGATGAAACACGAGATGAGATCAGTTCCACCACTCATGGAAACAAGATGAACGTCGCTCTTGATGTCGCGATAGACATATTCAAATCCTTCATGGGGCAGGGTAGAGCCTGTCGAGATCAGCATTCGCATGAGCGAAAGGTCATGGGTTTCCCGGGGTTTCACGGCGTGGTTTTCGGTGGATTGCAGAAACTTCGCACTGACACCGAACACGGTCACCCGTTCCCGCACGGCGAGATCGAACAGGGCAGAAGGATTGGGAAAAAACGGTGATCCGTCGTACAGGACGATCCGGCACTGGGTCGCCAGCGCTGACGCCAGCCAGTTCCACATCATCCAGCCTGCGGTGGTGAAAAAGAACAGCGTGTCGGACGCCGACAGATCCAGGTGCAATCGGTGTTCCTTCAGATGTTGCAACAAGGTGCCACCGACGCCGTGCACGATGCATTTGGGCTGGCCGGTGGTGCCACTGGAATAGAGGATGTAGAGCGGGTGGTCAAAAGGTAGCTGCTCAAAGACCAGGGGTGGCGTAACAGTGTCGTTGAGTATCCACTCCAGCCGTTCACCGGTGTCCGGGATCTCATCAATGATGGAAACCCAAAGCACTTTCGTGATGGACGGAATCGCGGCAGCGATGTTGGCGACCTTGTCAGTAATGTCGATCTGTCTGCCATTGTAGTAATAGCCATCGCAGGCGATCAGCAGTCTGGGTTCGATCTGGCCAAACCGGTCCAGTGCGCCGACTGAGCCGAAGTCCGGCGAGCACGAAGAGAAGATGGCACCAATACTTGCAGCAGCCAGCATGGCGACGATGGTTTCCGGCACGTTGGGCATCCACGCAGCCACCCGGTCACCGCGGCTGATCCCGAGTGCTCGCATGGCGCTGGCCAGTCGAGCCGTCTGCTGATTCAGTTCAGCCCATGTCAATTCACGACGTGCGCCGGTTTCGAGCACCGAGACGATGGCGACCTGCTGATCGCTGCGCCGCAGCAGGTTTTGCGCGAAATTCAGGCGCGCACCGGTAAACCAGCGTGCTTCAAGAAAACGATCCTCCTCGAGGATCTGGTCTGCAGGCTTTGATGAACGAACCTCGCCCACATCCCAGATGGCCTGCCAGAATTTTTCCCGATGCTCGATCGACCATCGATGCAGCGCCGCATAGTCCGGCGGCGCCTGCCGCGATGACTCGGCCACGCGAATGCGGAAACCATCCATCTGACTGCGCCGGGCGACGTCCTCCTTCGGGCGCCAGAGTTCGGTCAAAGCGTGATGTTCCGGAAGCAGTTGCGCACTTCGGAAACAAACTGGGTCGGCTGTTCGAAGGCAGCAAAGTGGCCTCCCTTGTCCAGTTCATTCCAATACACGATGTTGGGGTAACGTTTCAGCGCCCAACGTCGTGATGCCCGGAAAATCTCCTTGGGGAAAATGCTGCCCCCCATGGGAGTTGTCACGGTGTCGGTGAAACCTCCACCAAAACTTTCCCAGTACAGCCGCGCCGAAGAAGCTCCCGCAGCGTTCAGCCAGTACACCATGACGTTGTCGAGCATTTCATCGCGGGTCAGGATGTTTTCCGGGTGGCCATCGCAGTCGGTCCAGGCCCAGAACTTTTCCATGATCCAGGCCATCTGACCGACCGGTGAATCGACGAGCCCGTAACCTACAGTCTGTGGACGCGTGCCCTGCTGCTTCGAGTAACCACTGTCCCAGTCCTGATAGTGTTTCATGCCGGCCAGTGCGGATTGTTCGACCGGTGTCAGCGAGTTCATGGTGTCCGGGTCCGGAGGCGCGATCACCATGTTGAGATGGATACCCTTGCAATGTTCCGGGTCCTGCAACGCCACCTGGCTGGTGACGATTGCGCCCCAGTCTCCACCCTGCGCGAGATAGGCGGTGTAGCCAAGCCTTGCCATGAGATGGCCCCATTCCAGTCCCATCTTCTGAACTCCCCAGCCCGGCTTGGCTGGTTTGCCTGAATAGCCGTAACCCGCGAGCGAAGGGCAGACCAGATGGAAGGCATCCTCCGCCGAACCGCCATGCAATTCAGGCCGGGTCAGGGGTTCGATGACCTTGAGGAATTCCACGACTGAGCCAGGCCAGCCGTGGGTGAGGAGGAGCGGCTTTGCATTGGCACGGGGCGAGCGAATGTGCATGAAGTGGATATCGAGCCCATCCAGTTCGGTGATGAAGTTTGGCCAGGCATTCAATCGTGTGGCCAGGCGGCTGTGGTCGTAGGTGGCCTGCCAGTAACTGACCAGTTCGCGAACATAGTCGAGAGGAATGCCCTGGCTCCAGTCGGTTGGTGTTTCCTTGTCAGGAAATCGGGTCCGGGCAAGCCGGGCCTTGAGGTCCGTGATATCGGCTGGATTGATGCTGATCGTGAACGGTCGAATGGCTGACATGGTTGTCCTCTTAGAGCGATGCACAGATATGGCCGCCGTCGATCACGACGACCGAGCCGGTCATGTAGCTGCTGGCGTCGGAAGCCAGCAGCAGCAGCGGACCATCGAGATCTTCGAATTCGCCAAATCGGCGCATGGGGATGCCTTTGACAAATTCGGGCGCCTGCGCACTTTCGAGCAGCAGTCGGCTGACATCGGTGAGGATGTAACCTGGAGCCAGCGCGTTGACGCGTATGTTGTACTTCGCCGCCTCGAGCGCCATGACTTCCGTCATGCGGGTGAGGGCGCCCTTGGATACGGCATAGGGGAACTGGCCCTTGATGGTGCGCTTGTCGGTGATCGAGGAGATCATGATGATGTTGCCTCCGGCCCGTTTGCCGGCGATCACCTTTTCCGTGTACGCCTTGGAGGTGAGCCAGGCACCCTTGAGGTTGGTCTCGAACACATAGTCCCAGTCTTCTTCGTCGATGGTCACGTAGGTCTTGGCACCGGCTTCGACACCTGCATTGTTGATCAGCACGTCGACCGGTCCGAAGTGGTCTTCAGCCTGATCGATGAAGCCATAGATGCTGGCCTTGTTCCTGACATCGAGCGGCAGCGCAACGGCTTCGCCACCTGCACTGTGAATGTCGGACACACGCGCTTCGAGTTTTTCGGTTCGTCGTGCGCCCAGTGATACCTTCGCGCCCTGCGCTGCAAGAACACCTGCAAAGTGGTGACCGAACCCGGAAGAGGCGCCCGTGATTGCGATGTGTCGCCCCTTGACGTCGAAAGAGCCCATGCCGGAGTCCTGTGAGGAGAATGGCAAAGGAGCTTAAGCGCAAGCGGGAGTGCGCTCAATGTGATGCGTGAGTCGGGTGAACGGAAGGACGATGCGAGGTTGAGGCGCTCGACACGGACCTCTACACTACGCGCCCCGCGACAAGACCGCCCTGGCGGTCGGGTCAGGCAGATCGGAGTGTAGCTCAGCTTGGTAGAGCACCACGTTCGGGACGTGGGGGCCGGAGGTTCAAATCCTCTCACTCCGACCAACTATCTTCATGATTTTTCTGAATATGTTGTGAAGTCAGCCTTTGGGGCTGAACCGAACCCGACAGACCCGCGTTCGCACGTCGCTGGTTCGAAGAAACCGCAAGCTAGCGCCAGTCGTCCGGCCCGGGTTTCGGCATCGGTGGATGATGGCTGGTACGCGGCGGTGCGTCGGACCTGGTCCAGAACACGCCGGTGTGACTGTTGTCCATCTGCACGAGCTTGGTCGTTGCCGGATCGAGGGTCGGGATCATTCTCGCGTTGATCCCGAACGTGATCCGCAGTGCATCTGCGGTCGTCATGTGCGTCATGCAGCCACAAATCCTGCAGCGTTGGAACGCGATGCCCTTGTCGCCCCACAGGTAGGTATCGGTCAGCGCAGCGTCGGGCTGGCTGATCAGCTTCGCCTGATCCACGCCGTGGAAGTAGCACCAGAGCGCGCCGTAGCGGCGGCAGAGCGTGCAATTGCAATCGAGCACCCACGCCGGTGACTCGGCGATTTCGAAGCGAACAGCGGTGCAGTGGCATGCGGCTTTGATCATGCGCCGAACATAGCGCAACGGGCGGGCGCATTTTCCGCCGCTTTGTCGGATTGAAGGAAATCGCGGGGAACTGCGGTGCACACGGTTCAAATCCTCTCTCTCCGAGCCACGATCCACAAACCATCGAGTAGTGGATCTGGCGCCCGTCGAAGCAATCGATAGCGAAACAGGGCCGGATCAGGTAGACCGCTGCGGCACTAGTCCACCAAGCCAATTCTCCTGCTGATCCCGAAACAGCAGCAGATCACCTGGGGGTGCTCTGGTCCCTGAGATTTCGCCGCAGTGCCCCGGCCGCAGGTGTCGGGAACCGAAGCAACAGCGCATCCGTATTTTTGCCCCACATTGAGCTGATGTCATTGGAGAATCTCAGGTAGCCATCAATCGAGTCGAAAAAATAGAGTAGATCGCCCGGCTTGTATTTCCCTTGCAGTATTGAATCGTGGACGCGGTTTCGGAATCCCTCAAGGTTGTCATCCGCATGCTGCCTGAACAGAAGTATCTGGTCTCCAGTTAGAGGTTTGCCCTGCAGTAGATTATTGAAGCCTATCCGTGCTACCAGTCCAATCGTCGGGTCGAGCAGAAGCCCCGCCGTTGTCTCGACGAACATCTGTGCGTGATTGCCGATCGCTCCACCATCAAAACCCACGAACCTGATCTGATCATGGCTCCCTTCAAGAAATCCATGCAGCTAACCGGTCAACAATGCGTAGTTGTCGCAATCCATCTGTTTGTCATTTAGAAGATCTGTCAGCGACGTTGATTGAGACGGACCGTACGGAGCCATGGCGTGAGCAAGAATCGACACAAAGGTGATTCGCCTCTCTTCTTCCGTAAGTCGCAGTGAACCGGTCTTTTTTGTGACCTCGGCGTCGCATGCCTCGAATGCGAGCTGAACTCCCTGTACAGGGTTATTTCGCACGCTCTCGTTGCGGGAATCGGTCAGGCAGGACAGCCTCTCGACAACAGACGTTTCATCAGAAAACGTCCCGATTGGAAGAGCTGATTCCGGTGCAGTGGCCATTGTCTCTGCGGGCTGAACGAACCACCATCCCAAAATACCTAGAACCAGGCAGATCGCGACTGGCCTCATCAAGTCCTTACTCACATGTCGCTGCCCTTGCTGAAAGGTACATTGCCAAAAAAACCTTGCTGAAAAGGACTCGGGTGTTTCGATCAACAGTTGGCCAATCGTAGCGGGAAGCGGCAGAACCCATGACTGCACTCCGCGATGGATCCGCATTTCTTTTAAACAACCGGGCGAGTAACACACTGGTCTGGTTCACGTCACCAACTACATGGTAGTGCTCATCTCACAGGCCGAGTTCCAACCTTCATCGGAAGTGGGAATGTTTGCCATTGGTGTTCCAAGGTGTCAACACCGATCCATTTTCAAACCTGGTGGGCTAGCGGGTGTACGCCCCAATGGGGCCGATCGAGAATGACCCTGCCTCAGTTTGACGTACACCAGAATGTTGGTAACTTTTTGGTGAACGGAGGACATGATGGGCAAGAAGGAAGAAGTTCCGAATCGACAATACACCCTGGAATTCAAACTGGAGGCGGTGCGGCTCGCGCAGTCC
>JBGSHJ010000048.1:0-48846 GCA_041752315.1 Pseudomonadales bacterium | reverse complement strand
CCACCAATCAACGACTTCCGGGAAAATCCCCGGAAGTAAAAAAAGCTCGCGTAATGCGGGCTTTTTACTTACCTGCAGACTTGACCCCTTAACGGAAGCCGCTCACTGTTTTGGCTGGACGTCCATCGTCGCAGATCACGGTAGGCTACCGTTCAGCGTACGTCGTTTCGTCAGGAGCGCAGCCGCAATCTTCTGGTGCAGCCCACTGTCCAGGCGATAACGAAGCATGACCACGACAGCAACCAGCGCGAGCAAACCGGCAAACGGCCCGCCTGCCAATCCAAGCCAGGTCTGAGACTGCACTGAGATCAACGTGGCAGCCGGTTCGGATTCGTCCGTCCGAATATCGATCAGCTGCAGCAACAGACCCGAGATGAGCAACCCCGCACCAGTCGCCGACTTGGACGCAAACTCCCAGCCTGCAAAGTACATTCCCTCACGCCGCACACCGAAGTGGAGTTCGTGTTCGTCCACAGCGTCCGGAATGATCGAGATGAAGCCAATGACCGCCAGCGCAAACGTCAGGCCTCCGGCAAAGGCTCCGGTCGCGAGCACCGCATTGAGCGCTGCACCTGCGTCCGGCAGCAAACCGAAGATGCGCAGTATCACCGGTGAAATCTGCACGATGGACATGCCCACCAGTCCGAAGATCACCATCGCGCGCTTTTCAACGCGCCCGCCAAGCCATCCGGTCATCGGTGCGGCGAGTGCCAGGCCAAACACGGCCGCGATGCCCAGAAACTGCATCTGATCCGGTTCAAGCCGCCAGAAGTAAATCCCAAGGTGTAGTGCCATGGACTGATTGACGCCCTGGGCAATATTGAACAGCAGGCTCGTGACGAACAGGACCCGAAAGGTGCGATTGCGAAACACCTCGGCCACTTCGCCGAACAACCGGCGATGCAATGACATCGCTGGTGCCACCTGGCGTGGCAGAACTCGCCGAGATGCGAGTCCTGAATGAATCGCGGAAAGTCCTCCAGCGATGACGAGAGCCGACAGCGTGAGAGACAGCCAGAGGTAGGCATCCCGTTGTGCAATGCCCTCTGGACCATCGAAGTACACGCCGTAGCCCAGGACGATCACGGCGACGGTACCCAGGATGCCGATCCCCCATCGCCAGGCCGCGATCGATGAACGCTCCGTGTAGTCATCACTCAGCTCTGCGCCGAGCGCTTGATAAGGCAGGCAGAAGATCGACAACGTGACCCGCAGGGCGATGGAAAGCGTCAGCAACCATGTGAGCAGCGCACCCTGGCTCCACTCCGAGGGCAATGCGAAGAGCAGGTTGAAAACAATCACCAACGGAACCAGGCCAATCACCATGAAGGGTACGCGGCGGCCAAAACGCGAATTCCAGGCGTCGGAAATGGACCCGATCAGCGGCCCCATGATCGCATCAACAACCAGTCCGGCCCCCAGGGCGATGCCTGCCAGCCCCGCTGGCAATCCGCACACCGAGGTGACGTAGTACAGGGCGAAGGTGTTGAGCATGCTGGCCACAACAAGTTCGACCAGTTGCCCGGACGCATATCCCAGCTTGAGCACCAATGGCAATCGACCGGTATCCAGTGTCAGCGAAGGTCGGGGCTGGACCGTCTCCGCATTCACGGACGCGTTCAGATCTGTTGTGGGCGTCATCGAGGCACTCGAGATTGTCGACTGGAAAACATCGGAACAAGCCGTCGGGCGAATCGACCCGGGAAATCCCGCCGAGCAATCCAGCTCGTCGACCCGAAGGTCACGAAAATGGAGTTGTCAGACGGATGCGGGTGGCATCGCATCGAGCAACGCACGGGTACGCATCTCGATCAACGGCATGACCATCCGATCGGTGTGGATGAACAACTGATTCCTGATCACCGCAGCGAGTACCTGGTCGCCAACTGCATCGGGTGATACACCGTGTTCGAGAAATCGGGAGGCCTCGGCGACACGGGCCATTGCCCATTGCAGTTCCTCGCCAGAGAGTGGCGATTCGGAGCGCGGTTGACTCTGGCGGGTACGGTCGATGATGCCAGTGGCGACAGGTCCGGGGCAGAGCACACTTACACCAATTCCAATCGACTGCAGTTCGACCTGCAGCGCCTCGGACATGCCGACGACCGCGAACTTCGCCGTGTGATAGAGAACACCTGCACCCGCCTCGACGAGTCCTGCGCCGGATGCCGTGTTCACGATGTGGCCGCGCTGCCCGCGCGCAGCCATCCTGGGCAGAAACGTCTGCACGCCATTGATCACACCGCCGAGATTGATCCCGATTCCCCAATCCCAGAGATCGTAAGTGAGCTTCGTGGCAGAAGCTCCTCCAGCAACTCCAGCGTTGTTGAACAACAGGGACACCGGGCCGAGGCGCGCTTCCATATCATCGGCCGTACGTGCGAATTGCTCCCGATCGCGCACGTCCAGCACTGCGGTGGCGACTTCCGTGACGGACGACAGTTCCCTGCGAGCCTTGGCCAGGCCATCGGCGTCGATATCAACGAGAGCCAACTTCGCACCCGCCCTGGCAAAGGCACGGGCGATTCCCAGCCCAATACCGTTGGCGCCACCGGTGATGAAAGCCGTTCGATGCGCTACGTCGGTCATGGGTCAATCTGATCAGTCAGGTTACCCACTTTGTAGTTTCTACAGCATCATGAGTCAAATTCATTTTCATCCGGTATCATTCTTTCAATGAATACCTCGCAAGAAGATTACGGTGATTGATTCGCGTCTGGTTCACGTCGTGGCCGTTGCCCGTCAAGGTTCCTTCACGGCCGCCGCGCAGGCTGTAGGGGTTACGCAGTCGGCGATTACAAAGAGTGTTGCCGACCTTGAGCGACGGACCGGTTGCATGCTGTTCCACCGCACCTCTCGAGGCGCGGTACCCACCGAAGAGGGTCGGGACTTCGTTCAACGTGCGGCCAGATTGCTCGCCGACGCTCGCGAGTTGCTGGACGGGCCGGACGGCGGCAAGGACGCTTACGCAGGCGTGCTCAGTGTGGCCATATGCCCGGCGTCGCTGGAGTGGCTGCTGTTGGAGCCTGTATCGGCGCTGCTCCTCCGCCATCCTTCCATTCACATTGATGTGATGGGCGCCACCTTCGAACGGGTTGTGCAACTGCTGCGCAGTGGCTCCGTCGATGTGGCCGTTGGCTACGATGAAGCCTTCAGCGATTGGCCAGACATTGCGCGAGCAAGCCTGGCGACGCTCCCGGCACAGCTGTTTGTGCGCAAACAGCATCCGCTTCTGGGCCGCGCCGAAGTGACCGAGCGCGACATCGCCAACTATGATTTTGTATCACCTTCCGAATCGCGACCCTACGGTGCGACGTTTCGAAACTTCTATCAGCTGATGGGCATCGACTGGCAGACGCGCATTCACACCGTCGACTACTTTCCCCTCGCCTGTCGCATCGTGGCGCAATCTGATGCGATAGGCGTCGTTGCTTCCATCTATTCGTCGACGCGTCGGTTCCAGGAAAAATTCGAGGTCCTGGTATCATTCGATGAACAAGACGCAGCGCTGCTCTGCTGCGCGACCCGCACTCGCTGGAAACCCAAACCGGCCGCTCGTGAATTCATCGAGTTGATGAAGTCTGGTTGGGCGAAGTTCAGCTGGCACGGCCGGGAGTGATTCGGTCTGCGTCATGCCCCGGGCACTGTCTCGAGCCGAGCGGCCACGACATCGTGTGCTCAAGTGCTGCACTGTTCATGGTCAGCAAAGCATGGATTGGATATGAATGGGCGCAATACCGGTTCAAGCCAAAAACGGACACTATCGAGATTGCTGTGAGGTACCTCGCAGCAGCTTGCCACTTCAGCAGCTTCAGGCTTCCTTCCCGAGGATCTCCCGATTGTGTTCTCCCAGCTTCGGCGCCCGCCGTGAGATCCGCCACGGCGCTTTTGGCAGGCTGAACGGCGCGCCGGGATAGATCACCGTTCTTCCGATGTCGTCATGGACTACCGGCACCTGCATTCCGCGCGCCTTGAAGTGATGATTCTCGAAGGCCTCTTCAGGACTGTTGATGATGCCCACCGCCAGCCCGGCCCGCTGGCAGCCTTCGAAGAAGTCCTGTGCACCAATCGTGCGGGCGATGAGTTGCAGACCTTCGCGGCCGGCGGCAAACACTGCCGTGATCGTATCGTCGATGCCGATGCGGGATAGATCGAACGGCCCTTCCCAATTGGCTCCCAGCTCGAGGAAAACCGCTTCCGGGAAACCATCTTCCAGTTGCAGCACGCGGAGCCAGTCCAGCAGTTTGGCAAACTCGGCAGGGAATCGAGGCGGCACACCGGTATTTACCCACCGCCCATCGGCACAACGCATCTGGGTGTCTCCGGTTGGCCTGGTGCTCGCATGCCGGCCGGTCTGCCGCTGCACGGTGTTCTGCTCCACCAGCCACGTGTACGACGCCCCCTCTGTCGTGACGTTGGAGGCAGCACTGATCGAAACGTCGATGAACTGACCTTGTCCACTCACCCCGCGGCCCAGCAGCGCGGTAAACACGCTCATGACCGCAAAGTGACAGGCCGTGTGATAACCCTGGAAACCCCAGCCGCGTACCGGTGGCAGGCTGTGGTCATCGTAACCGCAGCTCCATACCGGACCGCTGGACGCCATCAACGTGAGATCCGTCTCCGGCAGGTCACTCAATGGCTCGCTGCGTCCAAAGGGCGTCACCGCCACATGGATGAGCCGCGGATTGATGCCGGCGAGGTCCGCGTAGTCGATACCGAGATTTGCCAGACGGGTGACCGGTTCGGATTCCAGCAGCACATCCGCGCTGGCCAGCAGATCCTTGAGCTGAACCCGATCGCCGGCATCATCCAGCATCAGCGTGATGCCCCGTTTGCTGGTGTTGTAATGCCAGAAGTGCAGGCTGCGTTCGATGCCCGGCTGGTCATCAACAAAAGGTGGCAACAACCGGCCGGGTGAGCCAGTCGGCGGTTCAACCAGAATCACGTCGGCACCCATGTCAGCGAGCAGTTTGCCGGCAAAGGCAGTGCGCTCGTGCGCAAGTTCGATCACTCGAATGCCCTGCAGTACGCTCACAGCACACCCTCTGCGCGGAGCGTCTTCAACTCCTCGTTGGAAAAGCCTAGCAGACGACTGAGCACCTCCTCCGTATGTTCAGAAAGGCATGGGGCACCGCGCGTGGACTGCCAGTCCGTGTGCGAAAAGTGCACCGGCTGACCATCAACACGCACCGCACCCATGGCCGAGTGTTCAACCACTGGCCACAGTCCGAAGTTGCCGGTGGTCGGATCCCGGTCAATTCGTTCTGCGGGTTTCTGCACCACGCCAACAGGAATACGCAGTGCGCGCAGCGCCTCTTCCAGTTCGAACTTGTTCCAGGTTCCGGTCCACCTGGTCAGGCAGGGATCCAGTGCGTCCTGTTCTTTCAACCGTGACTCGAGGGTTTCATAACGTGCGGTCCAGTCCTGTTTGATGAACGTTGCCAATGATTGCCATTGCGCGTCATCTCGGCAGGCAATCGCAATCCATTCATCTTCTCCGATACAGGGATAGATGCCATGTGGGGCCATCGCGTTGAACTGGCTGCGATTGCTGTGTACGGGCTTGTCACGCTGACCGCGGCCGTTGACGGTCCAGTCAAGCAGTGCAGGACCGTTGAGTGTCAGCGCAGCATCCGTGCACGCGAGATCGATCCACTGGCCCTCGCCGGTGCGTTGCTTGTGATAAAGCGCCGCGAGTATCGCCATCGCCATGTAGTAACCGCCGGTATGATCCATGTAGGAGTAGCCCCAGCCGGCGGGTGGCTGGCCGGTCAGTGCCGAGGTATGCGTCAGGCCACTCACCGCCTGCACGATGGGTCCCCAGGTCTTGAATTCGCTATACGGGCCAACATGGCCAAACCCGCAGTTCGATACGTAGATGATGTCGGGCCTGATCTCGCGCATCCGTGCGTAACTGAAGCCCCACTTGACCAGCACACCAGCGGCAAAGTTCTCGGTCACCACATCCGATACCGCAATGAGACGGGCCAGGATGTCCTTCGCCTTGTCCGTCTTCAGGTTGAGTGTGATGCCGAGTTTATCGGTGTTGTGGTTGTTGAACGCACCGCCAAGATCGATGCCACGCCGTTCGTCGATATAAGGTGGATTGCCTCGCAGGATGTCCCAACGGCCCTGGCGAACCGGGTCTTCGATACGTATGACTTCGGCGCCAAATGCAGCCAGCCACTTGGTGGCACCAGCACCGGCAAGTTGGCCGGTGAAGTCGCAGATGCGGTAGCCGGCGAGTGCCTGGGCCATGTCACGCTCCGTGAGAACTGAGGAACAAACCTACCGGAGGGTCTGGTCGACACGCAACCTGTGCACCCGGGTGTGCTGAATCAGCAGTGTTTCCCGCGATCAGGCGCTTTCACTGTGACCTGTCAGCGTTTCCCCCCCTTCACCCGTGGGTACCGGGTTTGACCCTCTTCGCTTATCAGCTTGAAGGCCTGAACCGCAAGTTCCTGCCTTGACTGCCCTTCACGCAGAAACTGCGCGAAGTCTCAGACAAACGAGATCTCGATAAACTGATACTGGCAGAGCTTCGCCGCTACTGCACTTTTTCCTCTGGCGCCTTGACCTCTGGCGGTTTGATCGCCAGCGTTTCCTTTAGCGCAGGTCGTGCTGACAGCAACTGCCAATACTGGTTCACATTCGGGTATGGATCCGTCGGCACAAAGCGCTGCGCCAGCATCACGGAGTAACCCATCATGATGTCCGCTGCCGTGAAACCTTCGCCGAGCAGATAGCGCTGTCCTCTCAGCGCATCATCGACGGCCTGCAAACAAAGCTGTACACGGCTCTTCATTTCCTCCACCACTGCCGGAATCTGTCCGGTCTCTCCGAATACCCGTCGATGATTGACCAGCTCGCCTATGGGTCGTGCCAACGTCGCTTCGGCAAACCAGCTCCACTGCAGATAGAGCGCGTGCGACTGCGTTGCCCGCTGCGGTTGCAATCGGCCATCGCCGTACCGGTCGAGCAGGTACTGCACCATGGCGCCGGACTCGAACATCGTGAAGTCACCATCGGTCATCGCGGGAACCTTGCCAACCGGATTGAGCCTTCGCCACTCGGTGCTGTTCCTGTATTCAGGTGCAAAGCTGATGGACGTCACCTGGTGAGGCAACTGCAATTCCTTGCACAACCACACCACACGCACGGAGCGTGTCATGGGAACATGATAGATCGTCAACACTCCTGGTCTCCCTGCCAATCGTTATCTGTCATCCGGTTGATCTCCTGCCTGAAATTCCGGTTCATCGTCGGCCGGTGGGGCAAGTCGTCCCTCCGCGATATCACGCCCTCTCTGGCGACGCTCGTTTTCGGCCTTTGCATCCTCGATGACCTCCATGACCTCATCCAGATCAACAGGTACATCGGTATCAACAAACACGCCCGTCAGCAGCGTGCCCGGCACGAGATCCCCGGCGGCAAACAGTGCCCACATCTCGTCCGCATATCGATGGTCGCGCAATTCGGGTGCAAAGGCTGCGAAGGTCGCGGTGACGTTTGCGACATCACGCAGCAGCATCGCCTTCGCATTGTTGTTGGCCGCCGCCTCGACAGCCTGCGGCAGATCGATGATCACGGGACCATCAAGGCCGAACAGCACGTTGTACTCGGACAGGTCCCCATGCACCAGGCCAGCGCAGAGCATCCGCTTGATCTGTTCGATCATGAAGGCATGCCAGTGCCTGGCTTCCTCTGCCGTGAATTCGACACTGCCAAGTCGAGGTGCGGTATGTCCTTCGGCATCTGTCACCAACTCCATGATCAGCACACCATCGATGAATCCGTAAGGCTCTGGCACACGCACACCGGCGGCCTGCAGCCGGTAGAGCGCGTCCACCTCGGTGTTTTTCCAGGCTGCCTCTTCTTCCTGACGACCGAAGCTGGTTCGTTTTTCCATCGCCCGACCCTGGCGGCTGCCACGTACCTGTCGCCCTTCCCGGTATTGGGCCCGTGCCTGAAAACTGCGTCGCGCCACGTTCTTGTAGACCTTGGCACAACGGGTCTGCGTGCCAACACGCACCACGAACACGGTGGCTTCCTTGCCACTGTCGAGCTGTCGCAACACTTCGTCGACAACACCATCGTCGACAAGTGCCTGCAGTTCCTTGGGGATCTTCATCGTGAGTCGCGACCGCGCCGCGGGTGATATGGTTACCGATGCCGGATAGTTGAACAGCTTCTAGGTCCAGGGGGAATCAGAACCGGTGAATCGAAACGTTTTTTACGCACTGGCCGCGGCGGCACTGTTTGGTGCCAGCACTCCGCTCGCCAAAATGCTCGTCGGCGAGATCTCGCCCTGGGTGCTGGCGGGGCTGCTCTACCTCGGGAGCGGAATCGGCCTGGGCATCCTTCGACTGTTTCGCGATGGCGGCTGGAAGCCTTCAGGTCTGAGGCACAAGGAATGGCCCTGGCTGCTGGGTGCAATTGTGTTTGGCGGTGTAATCGGCCCCGTTGCCCTGATGTACGGCCTGACACAAAGCAGTGGTTCCACCGCATCACTGCTGTTGAATCTGGAAGCCGTTTTTACCGCACTGATGGCCTGGATCATTTTCCGGGAAAACGCCGACCGGCGCGTGGTTCTTGGCATGGTCTCGATCATTCTGGGGAGCATGGTCCTCTCCTGGCCATCCGGGGAGGCAACGATCGTAAACTGGGTCGGTCCGCTGGCCATCGCCGGAGCTTGCCTGTGCTGGGCGATCGACAACAATCTGACCCGCAACATTTCGGGTACGGACTCGATGTTCATCGCTGGTACCAAGGGGTTGATCGCCGGATCGGTGAACTGCCTGCTCGCGTTGATGGCTGGCGAGAGTCTGCCTGCTACCGGCTTGTTGCTTGCAACGATGCTCGTCGGTCTGGTCGGTTACGGTGCGAGTCTGGTCCTGTTTGTACTGGCCTTGCGTGGTTTGGGCACCGCCAGGACCGGAGCTTATTTCTCGATTGCTCCGTTCATCGGCGCGACCCTTGCACTGGTTCTGCTGGCAGAGGTCGCCAACCCGACATTCTGGGTCGCTGGTGCGCTGATGGGTTTCGGTGTGTGGCTGCACCTGACAGAGAGGCACGAACACACACATTCACACGAGCCGATGGAACACGCACATGGTCATGTCCATGACGAGCACCATCAGCATGAGCATGAGGTCGGTTGGGAGGAACAGAATGCGCATGACCATCTGCATAAACACAATGCCATGACTCACAAACATCCACACTATCCGGATATCCATCACCGACACGCGCATTGAAGTCCGGACTCACCAAACCGCTGGCCAGCATCCCGTCGGGCATATGGGTGCTTGGCTTCGTCAGCATGCTCATGGACATCTCATCGGAGATGATCCACAGCCTGCTGCCGTTGTTCATGGTCGGCGTACTGGGCGCCAGCGCATTGACCGTAGGTCTGATCGAGGGTATGGCCGAGGCAACGGCACTGATGGTCAAGGTATTCTCCGGGGCACTCAGTGACTACCTCGGCAAACGCAAAGGTCTGGCGCTGTTCGGCTATGCGCTCGGCGCACTGGCCAAGCCGATGTTTGCCATCGCGCCGACCATGGGATTTGTGCTGACGGCGCGACTGCTCGACCGGCTCGGCAAGGGCATCAGGGGAGCACCCCGCGACGCGTTGGTCGCCGACATCGCTCCTGCAGAAATTCGTGGTGCAGCGTTCGGACTTCGGCAATCACTCGATACGTTCGGTGCGTTCCTGGGACCTTTGTTTGCAGTCGGGTTGATGCTGCTCTGGGCGAACGATTTCCGTGCTGTTTTCTGGGTCGCCGTGGTGCCCGGATTACTGGCAGTGGCACTGCTTCTGTTCGGCGTGCAGGAACCCGAGCGACACGACGGTGAACGCAAGACGAATCCCATTCGACGCAAAAATCTGCAACGACTGATGGCGTCGCCCACCTACGTCTTCGTACTGGTGATTGGTGCAGTATTCACGCTCGCCCGATTCAGCGAAGCGTTTCTGATCCTGCGCGCCGAACAGAGTGGCATCGCGATCGCCCTGGTGCCACTGATGATGGTCGCGATGAATCTGGTTTATTCGGGTTCCGCTTACCCCTTCGGGAAGCTGTCGGACCGCATGAGTCACCAAAAACTCCTTGCCTGGGGACTTGTCGTATTGCTGGCCGCTGACGTCGTACTGGCCTCAAGCAATCACTGGACGACGGTTCTTCTCGGTGTCGCGCTCTGGGGGATACACATGGGCATGACACAAGGACTGCTGACGACGATGGTTGCTGATGTCGCACCGGCGGACCTGCGCGGGACCGCTTTCGGATTTTTCAATCTCGTCAGTGGTCTGGCGATGCTGGTCGCAAGCGTGATTGCCGGTTTCCTGTGGGATCAATTCGGTGCGCCATTCACGTTCTATACCGGTGCCTTGTTCTGTCTGATCGCACTGCTTGGCCTACGGCAGAATCCTTTGGCATAGCCTGCATCTGCGGGTGCTCCTGCAAGTCCGAATGACGGCTGTTTTTGCCGCGTTTCCAGCTGATTCGGTACGGATCCTGGAAGCCATGGTCTACCGACCATTGATCAGCAACGGCTCAATCGCCGGTTGCAGAACGGCGCGCAAACAGCTCGCGTGTACGGTTCGAGGCTGCCACCAGCGACAGCATCACCGGAACCTCGACCAGCACACCAACCACTGTGACCAGCGCCGCACCGGAATTGAGCCCGAATAGCCCAATCGCCACCGCCACGGCGAGTTCGAAAAAGTTGGATGTGCCAATCAACGCACAAGGGGCCGCAACGTTGTGCGGGACCCGCCATGCCCAGGCCGCGGCATAAGCGATCACGAAAATGCCGTACGACTGAATCAGCAGTGGAATCGCAATCAGCGCGATCAGCAATGGTTGGCCAACAATCACCTGACCCTGGAACCCGAACAGAAGAATCACGGTCGCCAGAAGACCCATGATGGAACAAGGTTTCACCTGCGCTGTAAATCGAGTCACCGAAGCTTCGGTTCCGGACTTCAACAAGCGCATACGGGTGAGTGCGCCAGCGACCAGCGGGATGACCACGTACAGTACAACCGATAACAACAAGGTCTCCCACGGAACCTTGATGTCCGTAACGCCCAGCAGCAGCGCAACCAGTGGTGCAAAAGCGAAGATCATGATCACGTCGTTGAGCGATACCTGCACCAATGTGTAGTTGGCGTCACCACGTGTCAGCTGCGACCAGACAAATACCATTGCAGTGCAAGGTGCAGCGCCCAGCAGGATGAGGCCAGCGATGTACTGGTCTGCCTGGTTCGGATCAATCAGATCGGCAAACAGTCCGTGAAAGAACAACACACCCAGTGCTGCCATCGTGAAGGGTTTGATCAGCCAGTTCACGACCACGGTGATGACCAGCCCTTTTGGCTTCGCACGTACATCGCGAAGGCTGCCGAAGTCCACCGCTACCATCATCGGATAGACCATCGCCCAGATGAGAACGGCGACGACCAGATTGACGGAGGCATACTCCCAGCCAGCGATCACCTGCATGAGACCGGGAGCGAAGTTGCCAAGTATCACACCGGCAAGGATGCAGAGCCCGACCCACACTGACAGAAAGCGTTCAAACAGTGACATGCAAATCCGTGCCAGTTGCCTGCGCTGCAAGGAGTCCCAGCAATTGTGTGACCGAAGACTCCAACGAAGTGTCACTGGTCGCCCGTATGGTTGCATGCCCGACCTTGCGCCCCTCGCGCGAGGTTTTGTCGTACAGATGAAGGTGAGTATCAGGAATGGCCAGAACATCGGCCGGTGCTGGCGAATCACCAATGAAATTCACCATGGCCGTGTGTCCGACAGCGGACGTCGCACCCAGCGGTAGTCCTGTTACGGCGCGCAGGTGATTTTCGAACTGACTGGTCTGTGCGCCTTCGATGGTCCAGTGCCCGGAGTTGTGAACACGTGGCGCCATCTCGTTTGCCATCAGTTCCGACCCGACGCAAAACAGTTCCAGGGCGAGCACACCTACATAGTCGAGGCGGTCCATCAGCCGGTGGGCATAGTCCTGCGCGCGATCCTGCATGGGGTCATCACGTTTGCATCGTGATACCCGCAGGATCCCCTCGCGATGCACGTTTTCTGTCACCGGATAAAACGCGGTGGCGCCATCGCGACCGCGCACCCCGATCATCGAGATCTCACGATCGAACGGAACAAAACGTTCAAGGATCAGGGGTACGCGACCCAATTGAGCCCAGGCTATGGCAAGGTCTTCGGGAGATCGAAGAACAAATTGTCCTTTGCCATCGTAGCCAAGGGTTCGTGTTTTTAATACCGCAGGCAGACCCAGCCTCGCAACCGCGTGCTCAAGATCATCGAGCGACTCGATCGCTGCAAAGGGAGGGACTGGAATTCCGAGCTCACCAAAGAGGCTTTTTTCCGTCCAGCGATCCCTGGAAATCGCCAGTGCCTGAGGGTGGGGATGCACCGGTACTCGCTCTGCCAGTCTTGCCATCGCACCTGCGGGAACATTCTCGAACTCGTAAGTCACTACGTCACATTTCGAAGCCAGTAACGCAAGCGCATCACCATCATCAAAATTGCAACGCAGGTGCTCGCCGAGAACCGCGCCACAGGCATCCGGGGCTGGATCAAGCATGACAAAACGCTGGCCGAGTGGCAGTCCCGCCAAGGCCAGCATACGGGCAAGCTGGCCTGCCCCGACAATTCCGACAGTCGTCATTGGAGGGCTCGTGGATCCGGACTTGCCAGCACATCGGCGGTCTGACGAGCACGATGGGCGGCAACGGCCTTCAGATACTTTGGCTTCCCTGTACCCAAAATCGAAGCTGCCAGCAGCGCTGCGTTTATCGCTCCAGCCCGCCCGATGGCCAGCGTACCCACCGGAATGCCGGCAGGCATCTGTACGATCGATAACAAGGAGTCGATGCCATTCAGCGCTTTTGACTGAATCGGTACACCCAGCACCGGCAATGACGTCTTCGATGCGGTCATGCCAGGCAAGTGCGCCGCGCCACCCGCAGCGGCAATGATCACCTTGATGCCACGCGCTTCTGCAGACGATGCATATTCGAACATGAGGTCCGGTGTTCGATGCGCGGACACTACCCGCACTTCGTGCGGCACACCCAGTTCGTCGAGCATTTCGGTGGTGTGCTGCATCGTCTCCCAGTCTGACGACGAGCCCATGATCACTCCGACCAGTGGTTGCATGCTGTGCTGTCCTTTTTCGGATCCGACTTCAAGGCGTGGATTGTGAGGGCATCGCGTCAGTTGAGCCACTACCAGACAACACTCTCCGGCAATACTCTCTACGAACACCTGGGCCAGCATTTGCGGCAACATGCCAGGCTGCGTCGAGGGACAGTCCGGTGACAGCCTTACATGCCAATCAGTCAACACCCATGAAATGGAATCCCATGAAAGATCTGCCAAACCCCGTTCCGCTGAGAGAGGCATTGGGTTTCTGGCTGAAGCTGGGGTTCATCAGCTTCGGCGGGCCAGCGGGCCAGATCGCGATCATGCACGAGGAACTCGTTGACAGGCGACGCTGGATTTCCGAAGGCCGCTTCCTCCATGCACTCAACTACTGCATGGTGTTACCGGGCCCGGAAGCACAGCAGCTTGCCACCTATCTGGGTTGGCTGATGCATCGGACGATGGGCGGCGTGCTCGCCGGGGTGTTGTTCATCCTGCCCTCCCTGTTCATCCTCATCGGTTTGTCTTGGGTGTATGTGACGTATGGCCAAACACCGTTGGTCGCCAGCCTGTTCCAGGGTGTCAAACCAGCCGTCACCGCCATCGTGTTGCATGCTGCATGGCGGATAGGTTCGAGGACCGTCACCAATGCATGGTTGGGAGCGATCGCGCTGGCATCGTTTGCGGCCACATTGTCTGGCCATGTCTCCTTTCCACTGATCATCCTCGCCGCGGCTGCGCTTGGAATTGTTGGCGGCCGCCTGCAACCGGAGCACTTTGCTGCACGGGGCACACACGGGTCTGGTGGCAATCCGAAAGTGCCAGCGATGATCGACGATGACTCACCACGACCACCGCATACACAATTTCGCCTGTATCGACTGATCACCATCATCGTTTTCGGCCTGTTGCTCTGGCTGGTTCCAATGATCATGTTCGCAAGCGTCCTTGGTTGGGATCATCTGCTCACGCAGATGGGCTGGTTCTTCACGAAGGCCGCACTGCTGACGTTTGGAGGTGCCTATGCTGTATTGCCCTATGTCTTTGAAGGCGCTGTAGAACAATATGGCTGGGTGACCACTGCACAGATGATGGATGGTCTGGCACTCGGCGAAACCACCCCGGGGCCGCTCATCATGGTCGTTGCCTTTGTTGGCTTTGTCGGCGGGCACGGAAGTCACGCCTTGATCGGGCTGAGCCCGTTCTGGACCGGGGTGATCGGCGCCATCGTGGTGACCTGGTTCACCTTTCTGCCATCGTTTCTGTTCATCCTTGCAGGAGGGCCACTCGTGGAGTCCTCGCGCCACACGCCTGCAGTCACTGCACCGTTGACGGCCATCACCGCCGCAGTGGTCGGTGTGATCGCCCATCTGGCGCTCTACTTTGGTCAGCATGTCATCCTGCCCGGAGGGAGCCTTCAGTCCCCGGACTGGCAGGCATTGGGCATCGCCATTCTGGCCGCCCTTGCCTTGTTTCGTTTCAAGCGAGGTGTGCTGGAAGTGATTGCCGGCAGTGCAGCCATCGGCGTGTTGATCGGGCTGTTTTGACCAGTCGCGGCCTGTCTTTTACCAGCCGCGGCGCTTACAACCAGCCACGGCGCTTGAAGATCGTGTAGGGCAAAACCGCTGAAATCACCATCATCCCGATCGCCATCGGATAGCCGTAGTGCCAGCCGAGTTCCGGCATGAACCTGAAGTTCATCCCATAGATCGACGCAATCAACGTTGGTGGCAGGAACACCACAGCGGCAACCGAAAAAAACTTGATGATGGCGTTTTGTTCGATATTGATCAGACCGAGCGTTGCATCGAGCAGAAAAGTCACCTTGTGGGTCAGCGAGTCGGCATGATCGGACAACGAGCGCAGATCGCGGGATATTGTCTTGATCCGCCCTTTCATTTCCTTTTCATTGCGTGGTGACTGCATGGCCTGCGCAAGAAAGCCCATCACCCGCTCAAGGGAAGCCAGACACTCACGCAGATTCGAAGTCAGATCACCCTCACGCCCGATTTCTTCGATGATGGTCTGCAGATTGGCATTCGGTCGT
The DNA here is from genome assembly GCA_041752315.1 of Pseudomonadales bacterium. Taxonomy (GTDB): domain Bacteria; phylum Pseudomonadota; class Gammaproteobacteria; order Pseudomonadales; family Azotimanducaceae; genus SYFY01. The sequence goes on along the minus strand of JBGSHJ010000048.1, from coordinate 33,618 downwards.
CGCTTGCCACCGGAGGTCCGAAAGATGCTGTGCGAAATCGCGGCGATATCATGGGCAACCCGTTCAATGATGTCGGCCATTCGATCCACCTGGGTCTCAAGCAACGCCAGCAGGACGGACTCGCCGTCATAACAACCCATCGGTACTCGTGCCGCCCGCGTTGGCAGTGTCTTGAATGCGCGTGGTTCGTGGTAACGCACCGTCAACAATCGATGGTGGGACAGGACAAACGTGACCGGCGCGAGAACGGGTTCATCGGTATCCATCAGCGAAGGGAGGGTCGCCGTCACATAAATGGCGCCTTCTTCCACATAAAGACGCGACGATACCTCGATTTCGTCCATCTCTTCCCGGGTGGGAATTTCCAGCTTGAGTGCCCGTTCCAGCGAGGACTCTTCTTCCCGCGTGGGTTCGAAGAGATCGATCCAGACCACACCGTCCAGATTCCCGATGTCTGCGCGGGTACACAGCAGGCGTTCCTGCTCGTTGAGATATGCGTTGATCATTGCGGTCAGCGGGAGTGTGAACCGGCGCCACTCTGACACCGGTCACAGGGTCGAGGCAAGTCAGGCAAGGTTCAAATGTCCCTCAGTTGAAACGGGCTCTGATACCTGCCTGCAGGGAGGCACCAGGCAGCGGCACAAACGCCGCTCGAAACGACGTACTCCGGCGAGCATCTTCGTCGAGCAGGTTGGTCCCGCGCATGAAGACATCCCAGACCAGCGGACCCCGGTCATTCAGATGCAGAACCACATTGGCGTTGATCATCATGAAGTCATCGGTCTGAAAGGAGCTGATGTCTTCCTGTCTTGCGTGGTAGATCGATTCGATGCCGGCCGACCAGGAATCGTTTGAGTATCCGAGTTCGGCGCCCAACCGCAGCGGCTGTATCCGTGGCAGATCTTCGCCTTCCGTCTTGCCACGAACATAGTCCGTGAACAGCCGCAGGCTCCAGCCGGCTTCCGGTCCAGCCAGGGCCAGTACCACTTCAGCCTCGATGCCATAAAACTCGGCGTGCGCCTGGCGATAGGGTGTCAACGGCAGTCCGTCTTCCTCCGCTTCCGTGGCGACGCGGAAAACGTAGTCAGCAATATCGTTGTAAAACACACCAACGTGCCAATCGATCCACTCCGCGTGGTGATGAACAGCCACATCCAGATTGGTCGCGAGTTCCTGTTCGACACTGCCCTCCTCGTTCGCCAGCAGGCCAACTTCAAACAGACCTGTCGCCAGATGGGCACCGTTGGAATAGAGCTCTTCCAGACTCAGGTTGCGTTCGGAGCGGGATAGATTGACCGTGAGGTCATAACCTTCTACAAAGTCCCAATTCAGTCCAATCGCCGTCGAGAACGCAGGCTCGTCATACGACTCCAGTCCGCCTGCTGGATTGTGCTCCGTCGTTTCCGCACGGAAGCCGAATTCGATGAAACCACTTTCGAAGGCATACTCCTCCAGCACGAACAGGCCCAGACTCCGGGTGTCTGTCGCAGGGACAAACGCTTCCGCGCCTACCGCAGAAAACTCGCGGTCGCTCAGTTGCAGACCGATGGAACCACGCCACCCAGCCACTGGTGCATGCACGAGCTCCATTCGACTTTCCCAGGCGTCGTTTTCAAACGTGGTCGCGACCTCACCGTCGGGCTCGATCTCCTGGTGCTGGTAATCATTGTGGGCAACCTTGAATCGAAGACTCTCCAGTACGTTTCCGAATTCCAGGGCTCCATGGAGATCAACACGGGTCTGCTCAAGCTCGATGAACGGGCCGGCGGCGAACAGCGGCGCTTCCTCAGAGTCTTCATCTTCTTCACCTTCTTCAGGACCTGGCAATCCATAGGTGGTTTTGTATCGGGATACCGCTGCACCGATATATCCCTTTTCACCTATCCAGGAGAGCCCGCCTGCATACCCTTCGGCTTCACCCGCCGAATTGATCACCCGCCCCTTGGCCTCATCGTCCGGTCTGCCTTCAGCTGCGTCGGTTGCAAACCCGGGAATCTCGATATTTCCTGAATCGCGCTTGAACCCATCGACATGCCAGGCAATCGCGTCGCCAGAACCATCGAGGCGGGCCACTGCAGCCAGCTCCTCGGTCGCGCTGGCGCCACGCAATTCCATTGCCCCGGATACCGGTTGCGCCTGGATTGATTGTGGAATACGCGAGTCGATCACATTGACCACTCCTCCGGCCGCACTGCTTCCATACACCAATGTTGATGGCCCACGGAGTATCTCGATGCGTTCGGCAAACAGCGGTTCGAGCGGAACGGCATGGTCCGGGCTGACATCGGCAGCGTCCATCGTGCTCAAGCCTCCATCGAGCACCGCAACACGAGGACCATCCTGACCACGAATGACCGGACGACCCGCAACGGGTCCAAAGTAGGTGGTGCTCATTCCCAGTTCGTTGGCTAGCGTCTCGCCGATCGAGTTCGCGGATTTTCGCAGCAGATCTTCTGCATCAAGAACCAGAGCAGGTTGCGTCAGGTCATCGGCAGTGCGGCCCAGCGGACTCGCGCTGACGACAATTTCCTCCATGACGTCTTCTGCGTCAGCTGCCATGGGCATGGCCCAAAACCCGGCAGCCGCTGCGCAGAACAGCGGCGACAAAATCCTGTTCATTGAATATTCCTGTCGACAAATCAACGGACGAAGTCTGGTTCGTCCCCAATCTCGTTCATGCGGCGTGGGGCCGCTTGTCAGCTACAGGGTTTGAACAGGAGGGGCACGAACCTGAGGAAGATGCAGGGATGTCAGCTGCGCAGGAACATCGTCGATGGCAGCAGTGGGACGTTGAACGGATTCGGCGCTTTCATCCACTGGAGCAGAGGTGGGAAGCGCCGCATGACTCTGGCCAAACAGCGGGCACATCTCGCAGAGCTGGCCTGGATCATGGCTGTCCAGTTGATTGGCGTGGACCGTAGATGCCAGCTGCGCGAACAAGAACGCAGCCAGCGCCAGCGCCGGCAGGAGCCGGAACCGCAATGATTGGCTATGCGTAAATGGCAGGGTCATATGCGAACACTAAGCCAGATCTGCACGAATGACAATCATCCGGCATAGACCACTAACGCCGCGTTTCCGCCGCACGGGATGGCGGGAACAGGGGGATCCCCGGCAGAACAGGGGCTTATCGTGTGGCGGGGTACTTGAGCGCGTTCTTGGCGATCTTCTGTTCCACCGCTGCTTCGATATCGATGTTGACCACGTCGGCGATACGGGCCAGGTAGATCTGTACATCAGCAATTTCATCGGCCAGCGCAACTCGTTGGCCAGCCGAAAGCTCACGTGACTGGGATTCGGTGAGCCACTGGAAAATCTCGAGCAGTTCCGCAGTTTCCACGGTCAGCGCCATCGCCAGGTTTTTGGGAGAATGAAACTGGTTCCAGTCCCTCGCATCCGCAAATGCCTGCAACCGATCCTGGAGTTCGCGCAGGTTCATGCGCTTCAGCCTGCTCCCTCCAGCGCTTCACCGGCCATCGCTGGCTCGGCGGGCGCTGGTGCGACCAACACATTGCTGTCGCTGAGAAACGCACTGACTTCCGCAAAAAAGGCCGCTGGACACTCCTCCTGCGGGACATGTCCACACTCCTGCAATTCGACATAACGACTGCCAGGAATCTTTCCTGCAACAGATCGGCTCACGCTCACCGGCACCACGCGATCATCATCACCAGTGATTACCAGTGTCGGGATACCGGCCAACTCCCCCAATCGTTCTGCTGTGGCTCCTCGGCTGTGCGATTCCGTACGGGGGGCCCGTGAAAACTCCCAGAGTGCACGATCCCAATCGTGTGCCTTCAATGGCAGGCGATAGCCCTCGATGATCGCTGGGGTCAACAGGGACGGATCATGCCAGGCACGCTGCATCAGATCACTGCCGGAAGAACTGATGCGCCTGGCCAGCCAGGGGCCAAGATGGTCCATCTGTGGGGTATGCATCAGTGGTTGCAGCCAACGCATGCGTGAACCACCAAGCCCGATGGCCGGACTGACCAGAACAAGCGCCTGAACGCGTTTCGGATGCGCCACGGCAATACTTGCCGCTGTTCCGGCACCGGCCGAATTTCCAACCAATACCACACGCTCGATGTCCAGTGTGTCCATGAGCCCCACTGCCTGACTCACCTGGGCTCTGATTCCGTAGGGATTGTCAGCCTCGAAATCCAGCGGACGGCCAGTAAGGCCAAAAGCCGTCCGGTCATACGCGACCGTTTTGCCCAGCGCCGAGAAGTCATCCATCACTTCTCGCCAGGTAAACGTGCTTGCACCAAAACCATGCAACAGCAGGAATGTCGTAGCTGCATCACCGGCCAGCTTGTAGTGCACCGAGATCCCTTCGATGTCGACAAAATGGCTGTCAGCATCCGCCAGTTCCCTCACAGGCACGGTGTCTTCCAGTTCAGGGACCGGGACCAGAAATGGGCCAATAAGAAGCGTCAGCGACACGATGATGAAGAACCAGGCAAAAAAGCGTTTCATGAATCCCCTGCAATCGCGAGAGGGCGGCATTGTTCCGCAATGAGGGGTATCCCGTCACGGGGTTCTGCGTCGGGAATATCACCTATCCGGTGATCGAGGATCCCACAACCGCCGTTCCGTGCTGGTTTCATAGCCCTTGCCACGTGGGTAGGAGATCAACTCCATCTGCAGGTCCCAGGGAGTGAGGAAATAACAGGATCGCAAACCAGCTTCCGGTCCGGCTTCAACCTCGGGACCACCGCCGCCGGGCATCAGCCGCACGTCGTGAGCACGCAGGTGCGCAATGGCGGCATCAAAGTCATCGACATACAGGGTGATGTGATGCCCACCCCAATCGCTGTTTTTTGGCATTTCCTGTCGCTGATCAGGGGACGTGTACTCAAAAAGCTCGACATTCGGTCCGTGCCCGCATCGATAGTGGCGAACCTTGCGGATCACGGCGCGAGGATGCACGTTGAGCATGTCGCGCATGAAATCGCTCTGTGTCGAACCAAACGGGCCGTGTTCGTAAAATGGCTCAAGTCCAAGCACATCTTCGAGAAACTCTGCGGCGGCTTCAAAATCTGGCGCAGTGATGCCGATATGATCGATGCCGCGCAATCCCGGCAATCCCTTGGACATTTTTATTCTCCTCAATCTGGTCATTCGAGGTTTCAACCAGCGATTGTGTCAACCGGACCGCGTCAAGAATTGCTCTTCTTTTCACAGCCTTGCGATGAGATCGGTATCGGACCACAAACTGCGCCACCAGCACAAAATGTTGCGTTGAACTGTCCGGGCTAGAAAGAATTTTCAGTGGTCAGACCGAGCAGATGTCGCCCGACCTGCTCGCTTACGCGATCCTTGTGTGCGTTGATGTGCAATGGCATCGCCTGAAAGTCCCGATAGCGGCGTTCGAAACTGGTGCCTTCGCGAAGACCGTTGCCACCGGTTACTCTCTGAACCAGACGCATCGCTTCATCACACAGTGAAATGGCCTGCATGCTCGCTGCGCTCTGGCGCAGGTAGTCGGCTTCGGTGGGTGTGGTCACGGAAACAATCCGCTCATCGGTTTCTGACAAGGCAGCGTACACGGTGTCACGGGCTGCGGAGATGGCCGCCTGGGCAAAACCAAGATTGACATGGATCGTCGGCCTCTCCACCATTTTTGTGCCCATGATGGCGATACGATCCTTGATGCTCTCTGCGCACTCGAGCAAGGAAACCTCGGCGACTCCCACCGCCATGGCGCCAAGCCAGAGATTCGACAGCGCCACCCAGTCCTCGCGATATCGATGGTGAATCATCGGCCGATCCGCCTCCCGGAAAACCTCCCGGTAACGAAACGGAAATGGTACGCGGCGGTCTGCCGGTACCAGGACACCTTCGTAATGAACATGATCTGTTGCCGAAGCGCGCAGGCTCATGGCCTTCCAGGTTGGCTCGATTCGTACTCCTGGACCGCGCAGATCGACCAACGTGAATTCCGGGGTGCGCACCTGCGTGACAAAACTGGTACCAGCCCATTGGGCGTATCGGGCTCCAGAGCCGAACGCTGCAACCCCCCTGATCGACAGGACATCACCCTGAGCTTCTGCCTTGACCGCAGTGCTGGCTCCAGCCGGAAAGCACACCCATTCGCGCCTTTCGACAATGCCTTTCAGGAATTCGTGGTGTGCGGGTCCAAGCAGACCACAGAAAAGATGGAAAGTACCCAGGTGGTTCCACAGACACCAGGCAGTGGAGGTACATGCGGCAGCCACCGCCTGCAATTCGAGGCCGATCGCAAAAACAGTGGTTCCCAACCCACCCATTTCAGTGCTGGCAGACATCCGCAACACATCCGATGCGTTGATGGCCGCAATCACCTCGGTGCTGATACTGCGTGTCTGGTCTGCAATTTCCGCCTGGGCGGATATTGTCGGCAGCAACCGTTCGATGTGCACATTTTCTCCCTCGTCACGTCGGGAGGTTACCGCCCGCCAGCTGAAATGACGAGATCGTGGGGCGTCCAGTCTCTAAAAGACTTCTTCCGGCTGTAGCTCGAACCGATAGATCAACTCGCTTTTGATGTCCTGATAAAGAACAGGGTCCTCGGCACGGATGACCTCGAGATCCTGCTTGACCGCTTCGTTCAGGCCCTGATCGATCAGGACTTCGACCCGACGATTGCGCGCCTTGCCGGCAGGTGTGTCGTTTGCCACCAGCGGGCGTGTATCCGCATGGCCGGAAACCGCGAACCGGTCCTGGGTGAGTTTACCTTCATCGAACAACGCATGTGCCACAGTCACCGCACGCGCGGCAGACAACTCCCAGTTGGAGCGAAATCGGCTGGTGGCAATCGGATCGTTATCGGTGTGACCTTCAACGACAAAGCTGCCTTCGGTATCTTCGAGCGCCTGGCGAATGATTTTCAGTACCGGCTTGAAATTGGGGGTGAGATCGGCAGAGCCAGATGGAAACGTCCCGTGCTCCTTGATGCGAACGATGATCTTTCGGCCCGATGTTTCCACTTCGATGATGCCTTCCTTGATTTCCTTCGAAAGCGCTGTGGCAATTTCGAGGGCTTCCTGCTCGGTTTCTCCAACCAGGTCCTGGATCTTGTCGACGATGATCTGTTTCTGCGCATCACCCCGTTCGCCGGTGTTGGAAGAGCCTGTGTCCTGGCACTGCACCTCGAGCGACTCGCGCTGATTGTCATTGGTCTTCTGGCGGATTTCATTGATCGGCGTCGGATCGGGAGTTCCAGGAGAAAATTGCTCTGCAATGATGCTCGTTCCCTTGGGTATCGCGATTACTTCGAGCTCGGCCTGCACCCCGAAGGCATTCGCCATGGCACCGGCAACTCGCTGGTACTTCTTGGCGTTGGTGTCGGACATGGCCAGCAGCAATACGAAAAAACACATCAGCAGTGTCATCAGGTCTGCAAAGGTCGCTATCCAGCCCGGCAGGCCCGCAGGGCCGGCCGAGGGCCGCTCTTCCTCATCTTCCATGGCGTCCATGGCGCGCCGCTACTCCTTGGCAACGCGCTGATTGGGTGCAAGGTAGGTGCGCAGCATTTCTTCGATGATCCTCGGGTTCTGTCCTGCCTGTATGCCAAGCAACCCATCGATCATCATGGACTTGATTCTCGCTTCTTCCGACTTTCGCAGCACCAGCTTGTCCGCAATCGGCAGGGCGATCATGTTCGCAAGGATTGCGCCATAAAAAGTTGTCAGCAGCGCGATCGCCATGGCCGGACCGATCGACTTTGGATCGCTCATGTTCGCCAGCATCGCGACCAGGCCGACCAATGTACCGATCATGCCCATGGCAGGGCTGACGTCGCCAAACGCGCGCCATATCTTCTGGCCTATGTCATGACGCTCAAGAGTCTGGCTCAGTTCTTTCTTCAACACGCCCCTGACCACGTCTGCATCGTGGCCATCCACCAGCAACTGGATCCCTCTCTTCAGGAAATCCGAGGACACCTCCTTGCCTTCGAGGGTCAACAGTCCACCTTTGCGTGCCGCATCGGCCAGCACCACCACTTCGGCAATCAGTTCGCTGGGCTCGTTCAGCTTGTAGCTGAACGCACGACCGGCCACTTTCATCGCACCCAGGAACTGTTTCAGGTTGAACTTCATCAGCACGACAAAAATGGACCCGACCAACACCATCAAAACCGATGGCAGGTCGAAGAACATGGTCAGCGGACCGCCGAGGGCCATCGAGTAGATGACTATCAGGAACGCCCCAATAATGCCGATGAGAGTCGCCAGATCCATGCAGGGTCCAAAAGGAAAGCGGACCTCTGGAGTCTAGACACAGATTTCTGTTCCCGGAGGGTCATACGGCTTGGCAAAACGTTCCGCAAACGGTTAGTTTGAAATCATGAGTGAAAATCAGCAGACAACATCGGATTTCGAGGCCGCGCTGGCCGAACTGGCGGCGCTTGTCGAACGCATGGAAAAAGGGGATCTGTCCCTGGATGACTCCCTGAAAACCTTTGAGCGCGGCATTGCCCTCACCCGTACCTGTCAGGAAGCGTTGCAAAACGCGGAGCTTCGTGTCAGAAAATTGACGGCCGAAGGCACCCTTCTGCCGATGGACATTGATGCCGACAAAACGGATGACGAGTGAGGTCTGCACAACCCTTGCATGTTTTTGATTCCCTGAAGGCTTCGATCGACACGGCACTGGCCTCTTCACTTCCTGATCATTCCTCCATCGCGCCGCGTTTGCTTGAGTCGATGCGCTACGCACTGCTGGGTGGTGGCAAACGTTTGCGGCCAATGTTCACCTGCGTCGTGGGTGAAAGTCTGGGCTCACCGCTGTCCCGCTTGCTGCCCGCTGCCTGCGCCGTTGAAATGATCCATGCCTACTCGCTGGTGCACGATGACCTGCCAGCCATGGACAATGACGATCTGCGGCATGGCAAACCGACCGTACACATCGCGTATGGTGAATGGATGGCGATCCTGGCCGGAGATGCACTGCAGACCCTGGCATTTGAAACACTGGCAGGAATGCCTGGGGTCGAGCCAGAAATCGTGAATGCCTGCACGATCAGTCTGGCCTGCGCGTCTGGCTGGGCCGGGATGGCTGGCGGCCAGGCCTTCGATATGTCACTCGCCAGGGAAGACGCCTCTCCTGCCGACATCGAAGCACTCAAATCCCTTCACTCGGCAAAAACCGGCGCGCTCATCCGTGCCAGCGTAGAACTCGGAGCCCTGGTCGCCGGTGCCGACGAGGTTTCACTGAATCGGTTGCGCGGCTTTGCCAATGGTGTCGGACTTGCCTTCCAGATCACGGACGACGTGCTTGATGTCACTGCAAGCACGCAGGTGCTTGGGAAACCTGCGGGATCCGATATCCGTGAAAACAAGCAGACATTTGTCAGCTATTTCGGCATCGAAGGCGCGCGGCAGGAAGCACAGCGGGTGCTCGACCAGTCGATCGCGAGCCTTGCCGGGTTACCGCTCAAGGATGATCGTCTGCACCACCTGGCGACACTCGCCGTGAGACGCTCGTTCTGACAAGAACCTCAACGTTCGGTGAGAGTCAGCACTCCACCCTGGTTCTGCATCGCAACCTGATTGAGGTAACTCATTCCAAGCAGGATATCGAGAGGATAGCTGCCTTCTATGACCGTCGCGGCAACATTGTGCGCCGTCACTCCACCGACACTGACCTGCGACAAGGTGACGTAATGGGCTGGCACCTCCCCTTGCGCCGTCACCACGGTCCCCTGCTGACCGATGGTGTAGTCGATCCCCAGACCGGTTGCATGTTTGCTGCTCATGGCCACCACGCTCGCGCCGGTGTCCACAAGAAAGCCGGCAGGGCTGCCATTGATCTGGCCCGCAACCCGGTACTGCCCTGTGGTATCTGCATTGACTGTGATGGAACGGGATTGCACGGGCTCGAACGCACTGCCAACTCGATTCGACAGCTTGAGATCGTGCACCTGTCCCCGAAAGCTGACCCTGGCGCCATGCGCATCTGCAGACAGCAGTTTGACGCCCTTGGGTGACGTCTGGCCGACACGAACCATCTCCTCGCCAAGCGTTGTTCTGATGACTGCGCGATCCTTGAACAGTCCGACCACCTCAACGGCAGCGGATACGTTCGTGGCCGAGATCCCCGACAGCACCGACAGCACCAGGAGAAAGACATTCAGCAATTTCATGTGATGGACCGCACCGGGACCGGCACAGTTTAACCCTCCGGGGGAAGGCCAATGCCATCGAGGTGACGAACTGCGAGTTGCAGCACACCGCAAGCGACAACCCCGACGGGAACGTTGTCAGCCGAAGTGCTGGTAACCGTTGCGCGCAGGCAATTGACCATCAACCCAGACCCCGCTGCCAAGGCTGATCAAGCCGATCTCGAAGGCAGGAAAGGTTGGTAATGAGGACGACGCAAAACACAGTTCATAATCGTCCCCTCCATACAGCGCATCGGCGAGTTCTGCGCCAGGGAACAGGGGAACCTTTGCAGCATCGATATCGATCCGGCAGTGGCTGGCGCGCGCCAGATGACCTAGGTCCTGGAGCAGACCGTCGGAGATATCGATGGCCGCGCTGGCACAGGCACACAAACCATCTGCCAGGTCGACGCGGGCCAATGGCCTGTAAAAACGTTCGTTCAGGGTGTGGTTGCCAAATCCATGCCTCAACGCTGCTGACGCTCCCCCTAAGTGACCACTCACATACACTCGATCCCCGGGACGTGCGCCACTGCGCAGCACCGCCTTGCCTGCTGGAATCGAGCCATGAACGCTGACGCTGACACCGAGCGGGCCACGAGTGAGATTGCCTCCCGCAATGACTGCGCCCACAACCCGCGCCGCTTCCGCTGCACCGGTGGCAAAGCCGAGCGCCCAGTCTGGTGAATCATCGGGCAAGGTGAGCGCCAGGAGCACAAACAACGGCGTCGCGCCCATGGCAGCAAGGTCTGACAACGAAACCATCACCGCGCGATAACCGACCCATTGTGCATCCGCATCTGCAGGAAAGTGAGTATTTGCTAACAACGTATCGATGGAGGACACCAATTGATGTCCTTCCGGAATCTGGGTAACGGTTGCGTCATCACCGATACCGGTCACCAGGCACCCACCTGCCGCTGAGGACCCGAAACGCTCCACCAATGCGTCGATCAATTCGAACTCACGCATGCGCCAGTTCCATGATTCGCTGCCTGCTGCCGCTGCCTGCCATCAACTGTCCTGCGCGCGTCGAGATGTACCCGTTCGCGCCGCAACTTCCACGGGACGCAGTGACCGCGCCAGTTTGTCGAGCACGCCATTGATGTATTTGTGCGACTCCTCGGCGCCAAAGGTCTTGGCCAGTTCCACGTATTCGTCAATGACCACCCGATAAGGCACATCCGGACGGTGCATCAACTCGTCGACACCCAGTCGCAGCAGTGCCATCTCGACCGGATCGAGGTCCTTGTGTGCTCGGTCCAGCAAGGGGGCGAATTGTTCATCGAGCAGATCCGAGCGGAGGGCCACCCGACGCAGTGCATCGGCAAAGAACACCGGGTCCGCGTTCTTGAGCGCTTCCCCTTCCTCGAATTCCTTGATCACGACAGACGGACTGGCGCCGGTCATCTGCCATTGGTAGATCGCCTGCACCAGTGCGCGCCGGGCCTTTTTGCGTGCCCAGATGGACTGCTTGCTCATCGTTTGTCTCGGTCAGATGCCAGGTGCGCCCATGGAACTTCACAGGGAAGGTTCGATGCAACTCAGCGTGGGTGTAGGGTGAGCCTCAGATCATCGCCCACCAGGCCATGATCGACAATCTTAGCGCTGATCGTGTCTGACAACGCCTGAAAAGTGAGTTGTGCCAGCGGGCGGGCATCCTGGCCGAGGAACCGCGGGGCCTGATACAGCACGATCTCGTCCCAGAGCGACTCTCGCAGCAGCGTGCCTACCAGCGTCGGACCAGCTTCCACCAGCACTTCGTTGATCTCGAGGGTTGTCAGGTGCCTGACCAGAGCCTCGAGGTTGATGCGACCATTCAAATCCCTTGCCGAGGGAAAGTACCGGGCTTGCACACCTGCCAACCGCGTTGTTGACGCCGTCGCCAGCAGCACGCCACCGGCCGACTGGAAAATCTTCGCGGATGCCGGTGACCTTAGCGCCGAATCTGCAACCACAATCAGCGGCTGCCGGATTTTCCCGTCAACCCCAAAGGCGGGCTCGCGAACGGTCAGCGACGGATCGTCGGCCAGAATGGTACCGCTGCCGGTGAGGATGGCGCAGCTGCGCGCACGCAGGGCCTGCACGTCAGCCCGGGCCTCGGGACCGGTGATCCACTGACTTTCGCCATTGGCCATCGCCGTACGTCCGTCGAGCGACGCAGCCATCTTGATACGAATCAAAGGCCTGCCTCTTTCGAATCGACAGCGGAATCCTGGGTTGAGCGCGCGCGCCTGGGGTAATTCGATGACCTCGGTCGCGATCCCGACTGCTCGCAGCGCCTCAAGCCCCTGTCCAGACACTCGTGGATGTGGATCAACTTCGGCAACCACCACCCGCGTTATGCCTTCAGCGATCAGAAGACCTGAACAGGCCGGTGTTCGACCCGCAAAATTGCAGGGTTCCAGACTGATATAGGCCGTCGCACCGCGTACGTTCCCGCCCGCTGCGGCGATCGCCCTGACCTCGGCATGCCCTTGTCCTGCCCACTGATGCCAACCCTCGCCAAGCAGTTTTCCCTCGCGCACGATCACACAACCAACCCGGGGATTGGGGGCAGTGGTATTCAGGCCACGGCCGGCTAGCGCGATGGCCCGTTCAAGCCAGGTGACGTCGGTATCCCGACCGGGCAGGTCGCCTGCAGAACTCATGATTTGACGGGGGCATCCGTCGTCAGTCGGCGGATTTCCTCCTGGAATTCGCTGAGATCCTGAAAGTCCCGATAGACCGACGCAAACCGTACGTAAGCGACTGCATCGAGGCGCTTCAACTCAGTCATGACCTCTTCTCCCACCTGCTTGGCTGGTACTTCGCGCTCGCCCGTCGTACGCAGCTGATGCTTGATATGACTGATTGCGCTTTCCACCTGTTCTGCGGAAACAGGCCGTTTTTCCAGGGCTCGCAGCAGGCCACGCCGAAGTTTGTCTTCATTGAACGGTTCACGTTTACCATCGCGCTTGATGACATACGGCATGACCAGCTCGGCCATTTCGAACGTCGTGAAACGTTCGCCACAGGTCGCACATTCCCGCCGCCGGCGGATCGAGTTGCCTTCGGCAACGAGCCTGGAGTCGATCACCTTGGTATCGTCAGCGCTGCAGAACGGACAATGCACGGTTCAGATTGCTCCTGTTTGGGTCGCTCGTGTGGGCAAACCTGTTATCGCTTGCCGTAAACCGGGAAACGGCTGCACAACTCGACCACCCGTTGCTTCACCGACCCGATCATGTTGTCGTTCTTGATGTCATCCAGAATGTCGCACATCCAGCCAGTGAGTGTCGCGAACTCCTTTTCGCCGAAGCCACGCCTCGTGCCCGCGGGTGAACCAAGCCGCAGCCCACTCGTGACAAACGGCGAGCGGGGATCATTGGGGACAGCGTTTTTGTTCACGGTGATGTTGGCACGGCCGAGGGCGGCGTCAGCGTCTTTGCCGGTGATGCTCTTGTCGATCAGGTCGAGCAGGAAAAGATGGTTGTCGGTGCCGCCAGAAACCACCTTGTAACCACGCGACTGGAACGTGGTTGCCATCGTCGAGGCGTTGGCGACCACCTGCTGCTGATAGACACGGAACTCAGGTTGCAGTGCTTCCTTGAAGCAGACTGCCTTGGCTGCGATCACATGCATCAACGGGCCACCCTGGATACCGGGAAACAGGGCGGAATTGAGCTTTTTTTCGATCTCTTCGTTCTTTTTCGCGAGGATGATGCCGCCTCGCGGACCACCCAGCGTCTTGTGCGTGGTTGACGTGGTGACATCGGCAATCTGCACCGGGTTGGGATACAGCCCGGCGGCCACCAGCCCTGCCACGTGCGCCATGTCCACCATCAGGAAGGCGTCCACTTCATCGGCGATGTCACGGAAGATCTGCCAGTCCATCTTTCTGGAATAGGCGGAAAAGCCAGCGACGATCATCTTCGGCCGGTGTTCACGTGCCAGACGCCGAACCGCATCGTAGTCCACCAGGCCAGTGCTGTTGTCGAGGCCATACTGCACCGCGTGATAGGTTTTGCCCGAGAAGTTTGCCTTCGCGCCGTGGGTGAGGTGGCCACCATCGGCAAGACTCATCCCCAGCACCGTGTCGTGGGGTTGCAGCAGTGCCTGATACACCGCCGCGTTGGCCTGCGAGCCAGAGTGTGGCTGCACGTTTGCAAAATCGGCCCCAAACAGTTGTTTGGCACGTTCGATCGCCAGCACTTCAACGATGTCCACGTACTCACAGCCGCCGTAATAACGTTTGCCCGGATAGCCTTCGGCATACTTGTTGGTCAACACGCTGCCTTGTGCCTCCAGCACACGCGGGGACGCATAGTTTTCCGACGCGATCAACTCGATATGCTCTTCCTGGCGGCGTTCTTCGCTGCGGATGGCTGCCATGAGTTCGTCGTCAAATCCGGCAATGGTCTCGTTCCCTTTGAACATGGAATCCTCTGTACCTTACTTTCGGGTGGAAGGCTGGACGGGTGTCAAACCAGTGAATGCGCGGTATTGTAGCGGACACACCAGATCCTCGCCTGCAACGGCATTCAGCTTCGACTTGAATGGCGCAGGCGAAACACCATCCAGCTTGAACTGAAAACCACACGAGGAAATTACGTGGCGCAGTACGTTTACACCATGCAACGCGTCGGCAAGATCGTTCCGCCGAAGCGCACGATCCTTGAGAACATCAACCTGTCGTTTTTCCCCGGCGCCAAGATCGGCGTGCTGGGCCTGAACGGCTCGGGCAAATCCACCCTGTTGCGGATCATGGCCGGAGTCGACACGGAAATCGAAGGCGAAGCCCGTCCACAGAAGGATATCGTCGTCGGCTACCTCCAGCAGGAGCCCATGCTCGACGAAACAAAAGACGTGCGTGGCAACGTTGAAGGCGGGCTCCAGCAGGTCGTTGATCTCGTCAATGAATACAACGCCATCTCAGACAAGTTCGCCGAGCCCATGGAAGATGACGAGATGACACGCCTCATCGACCGACAGGGCGAGTTGTCGACACAGATCGACGCCTGCAACGGTTGGGATCTGGACCGAACGCTGGATGTTGCAGCAGATGCGCTGCGCCTGCCGGCCTGGGATGCGGATGTCGCGCGGCTGTCCGGCGGAGAGCGCCGGCGGGTCGCCCTGTGCAAACTGCTGCTGTCGAACCCTGACATGCTGCTGCTCGATGAGCCCACCAACCATCTGGATGCAGACAGCGTTGCCTGGCTGGAGCGATTCCTCGGCGAATATCCGGGCACGGTGGTCGCGGTTACCCACGATCGATACTTCCTCGACAATGTCGCTGGCTGGATCCTCGAACTGGACCGAGGTCGCGGAATTCCGTTCGAAGGCAACTACACCAACTGGCTGGAGAACAAGGACACCCGCCTGCAGCAGGAAGCATCGACCGAAAAAGCGCGCCAGCGTACGATCAAGTCCGAACTCGAATGGGTACGTGCCAACCCTAAGGCACGTCAGGCCAAGAGCAAGTCGCGACTGGCCAGGTTCGATGAACTGATGTCGAAGGAAGTTCAGGAGCGCAACGAAACCTCCGAACTCTATATTCCGCCAGGTGAACGGTTGGGCGAAAAGGTCATCGAGATCGAACACCTATCGAAAGGGTTTGGCGACCGGCTCCTGATTGACGATCTGAACTGCAGCATTCCGCGTGGAGCCATCGTTGGCATCATCGGCGGCAACGGCGCTGGCAAATCGACCTTCTTCAAGATGTTGACAGGTCAGGAAACACCAGACTCCGGCTCGATCACCATTGGTAACACGGTTGATCTGGCTTACGTCGACCAGAGCCGTGACAGCCTGGACGGCTCGAAAACCGTGTGGGAGGAAATTTCCGACAGCCAGGACATTCTGCGCATCGGCACCTATGAAATGCAGACGCGTGCCTACGTTGGACGCTTCAACTTCAAGGGTTCAGACCAGCAGAAATTTGTTGGTCAGCTCTCGGGTGGTGAGCGCAATCGTGTACACCTCGCCAAGTTGTTGCGGCGTGGTGCCAACGTCCTGCTGCTCGACGAACCGACCAACGACCTGGATGTCGAAACATTGCGTGCCCTGGAAGAAGCGCTGCTCAACTTCCCCGGTACCGTACTGATCATCTCACACGATCGCTGGTTCCTTGATCGGGTGGCCACACACATGCTGGCTTTTGAAGGAGACAGCCATGTGGAATGGTTTGCCGGCAACTACACCGAGTACGAGGCGGATCGCAAGAGACGTCTGGGCGACGCGGAGCCGACACGTGTGAAGTACAAGCCGATCAGGCGATCTTGACAATCTGTTTCCTGAACGGATCGCGTGCTTCGGTGTGGACTGAGAACCCCCTTCATCTTCTGTTGGCTCGACCTGTTATCTGCATGCAGAGACAGGCGTGCTGGCGATCGGTTGCTTGCAATCCTCGCTACAGAGGGCATCGCGATTGCGTTGTCGGTCGGGTCGACGAAACGTTATCCGCATTTCGGTCTGGGGAAGTTATTCCGCGTCGACGTTCCGCCGCGCCGAACGAATCGAATCAGTGAGCGAGCTGTTCGTTTCGTCCAGAGCAATCGATATGCTCAGCATCCACGGAGTGCGATCTCCTTGAGCATCGACCGCGTTCGCTCTGAGGACTCCGTCCCGGACTGAAGCTCGACAGCCGCGAGGTCCGTCACCCCTGCTTCTGCGTATGTGCCCAGGATGTCCCGGACTTCGGCTTCGGAACCGATGACGCAAAGTTCACTTGCCTCCCGGACGCCCTCGCGCGACATGACTGCACGGTACGACGGCAGGTCTCCGTAGAAGGAAAGATACCTCGACACGGACTGCCGCATCTTGTCCACGTCGTTTGTCACACAGACCGGCACCGTCGCAATGATCCGCGGCGCGCTCCGGTTCGCAGCACCCGCAGCCGCCTCCAGAAGTGGCCGGATATGCTCGCGAATGGTCCGGGGCCCCACCCAGGAGAGTGACGTGCCATCTGTCATTGTGCCCGCAAGCTTCAGCATTTGCGGTCCGAGTGCCGCAACGACGACCGAGCAGCGGCCCTGTGGGTGTACAAACGTCCGCGCGCGACAACTCAGCAGCTCTCCGTTGAATGCAACCTCTCCCCGTTCGAGGAGCGGCAGAAGGATCTCCAGATAGTCCTGCAGATGGTGCACAGGCCGGTGCAGATCCAGCCCCAGGTCTGCAAGCATCGTCGCGTGCGACACGCCGATGCCTAGCGTGAATCGATCGCGCAGCACATTGGACGCAGTCAGTACCTGGGAAGCGAGCACCATCGGATGGCGCGGATAGGTCGGGACGACCGCGGTCCCGAGTTCGATGTCGGGGACCGCGAGGCCGACCATCGTCAATGCAGTCACGGCGTCGATGCCCCCGGTGACGTGTTCACCTAGCCAGAAGCTCGAGAAGCCGTCCCGCTTCGCTCCGCGCGCATAATCGATGATCCGGTCCATCGATCCTGAGGTCAGTAGCGCCGTGCCACTGATTCCGACCTTCACGACGTTTGGCCTCGGCCCGGCGAGCGTCGCGCGCTCACCGGTTCTCGAGCGATCTGTAGAGTGCTTCGACCAGCCGCATGCTTCTCGGGTCGCCGTGGAGATTGGCATCCATCTGGTTCAGCACATAGCCGACCGAGATCCTGGCGTCCGGGTCTGCATAGCCCATCGATCCGCCCCAACCGCTATGCCCGAAGGCGGCAGCGTTGGGACCGTACCACTGACGGGGATTATTCCCGAAAAATCCCGCGGCACCCCAGCGCACGTCGGTGCCCAGGTTCATGTCGATGCCCACGAACCTCGGAGCAACCGCCCGCCTGATCGCTGCGCCGCTCAGCACCTCCCGCCCGGAATACTCACCGCCAAGCGCGAAGGGGGCATAGAGGCGGGCGATTCCTCGCGCATTGCCAATGCCGTTGAGGGCAGCGAGTTCCGCTGCCTGAAATTCGCGGCGATTCGCGACTTCTGCTTCGATCAACGGATTGCCGAGCGTGAGTTTGAGTATGTCCGTCATCTCGGCCAGGGTCTGAACCGGCGCGCCTCGTGGTGCGATCATCTCGGCTACGCTCGGGAACAGGGTCTCGGGCGTACCAATGTGGAACTGCCCATCGACTGGACGGGCAACCTCCTCCTGCAGAAAATCCCGGAGCGTCACTCCGCCGGTGACACGGCGTACGAGTTCACCGGCGAGAAATCCCCACGTTATCGCGTGATAGCCCGCCGTACTGCCCGGTTCCCACAGCGGCGCTGCCGCAGCGATGAGCCCTGTGATCCGGTCCCAGTCGAAGAGATCGTCGATGGTCAGCGGCGTCCGCAGTCCCGAGAGGCCGGCCTGATGCGACAGCGCCATCCCGACCGTGATCCGCCCCTTCCCCTCTGCGCCGAATTCGGGCCAGTAATGCGTCACGGGCTTGTCGTAGTCGATGTGCCCCCGGGCCTCGAGCACGCTGATGCAGATCGCGCCTACACCCTTCGTTGTCGAGAACGTGTTGACGATGGTGTCCGCAGTCCAGGGCCGGGTTCTCGCAGCGTCAGCGTACCCGCCATACAGATCGACGACGCACCGGCCCTCATGGATCACCGAAAACGCCGCACCGACTTCGGGACATTCGGTATCCGCCTCGAAGTTTCGCGCGAACGCATCGTACACAGGCTCGAATCCCGGTGCCGTGTACCCACTCACATCAACTTTCCCATTCATGACGGTGCCTCCTGGTTCACAATTCCATGCGGGCTCACTGAAAGCGGAACCGGGCTTCGATACCATAGGTCCGCGGAGCGCCATAGAGCTCCAGCGTTCCGGCATTGATGCCCGATACCGTCGTAGCGAGTTCGTATTCTTCATCCGTCAGGTTCTTGCCGAATGCGGCCAGTTCCCATTGCTGTCCCGGGGACGTGAACGCGATCCTCGCATTGAGCAGATCAAACCGCCCACCCTCGGCATAGCCAGTGTTGAAGGATGTGAAGTAGAACTCGTCCTGATGCTGATACTCCAGACGCGTGGAAAGCAAGCCACCTGAACTGAGTGGCAGGTCGTATTGTGCAACCACGCTCGCCGTGAAATTCGGAGCGCGCGGCAGCTCATTACCCTCAAGGTCGAGAACCCCGAGTTGGGGTCGGAAAGTATCCAACGCTTCGTACTGTGCGAATTCGGTGTCCAGATAAGCCAGAGCAACGTGCAGGCTCATGTTTGCACCGAACAGCGCCGTGGCCTCGATCTCGATGCCGCGACCTTCTGCATCCGCCGCGTTCTCTATGAACGTCTGGCCCACGGCGAACTGCGTGACCTGGAGATCGTCGTAGTTGTAGTGAAACGCTGCAATGTTGGTCTGCAACCGATCGTCGAAGTAGCGCGACTTGAGACCGATCTCGTAGTTCCAGACGTACTCGGGATCATAGGCTGCAGTCTGCAGGCTGCCCGTGTTGATACCACCGGCCTTGAAGCCTCGCGCGATCGAAACATAGGCGAAACTCGAGTCGGAGAGCCTGTAGTCGGCGACGATGCGCGGTGTCCATGCCTGCCAGCTATCGTCGATATCAACATTGCCCACCACGAAAAACGTCTGCTCGGTCGAACCCTTTTTCTCGTCATCGCTGTAGCGAAGACCTGCGGTCAGGGTCAGCCTGTCAGTGATCGCATAGGAAACCTGGCCAAACAGCGCGTAGGCCGTCGTTTCCTGTTCAGAAACGAATCGGATGGTCGTGCCAAACAGGGGAATCGGGAAGATGTAGTCGAGGTCCGCATCCTCGTGGAAAAAATAGGCCCCCACCAGCCACTGCAGGCCATCGTCCCTCACCGAAGCGATCTGGAACTCCTGACTGAACTGCGTCGCGTCCTCGTGGAGATCCTCGTTGACGAGAAAGAAATCCGTTCCGTCGAGGTCGCTGTTGAGGTCGAAGCTCGAACGGCGGTACGCCGTAATGGAAGTCAGACTGAAATTCTCCAGATCCCAGGCCAGTTGCGCGCTGAGGCCTGAAGCCTCGACCTCCTGATCGCTGGGTCCATCGACAAAGACCTTCCAGGGATCATCCGTAAGCCGCCCCCCGAAGACTGCCGCGGTTCCCGGAATATCACCGGGTCTGAACATCGGACCTTTGTCGTCCTGCTTCATGTAATCCCCGGCGATGGCCAACGTCAGCGCATTCGACAGGTCGAAGTCGAGTTCGCCGCGGACGGACCGCACCTGCGAATCTTCGAGGGACTTGCCGTCTGCGAGGTTGTCGAGGTATCCGTCCCGCTCATCGCTCACTGCGGAGATCCGGCCACGCACCTCGGGGCGGCCGAGCGGACCGCTTGCCATCGCTGTAAGGCGCACTCGATCGTAGTTCCCCAAGGTCGCGGACACCTCGCTCTCGAAGGCGTCCGAGGGCCCGTTGGAGATGAGATTCACCGAGCCGCCCGTCGCATTGCGTCCGTACAACGTCCCCTGGGGACCGCGCAGCACCTCCACTCTCTCGAGGTCCAGGAATACCGCGTCGTTGACGAACGGTCTGGCAACGTAGACGCCGTCGATGTGAAAAGCCACGCCGGGTTCCCCGCCCATGTTGATCTGTTCAAGACCGATTCCGCGCATGTTGAGCTGGGCAAAATTCGAGACCTGGGTGTAGTTCAGTCCGGGCGAAAACGGCGCAAGATCCTGGATGCTGCGAACCGAGCTGTCTTTCAGGAACTCCTCGTTGAACACCGAAATCGCCACGGGTGTCTTCTGCAGAGAAGACTCCCGGCGTTCTGCGGTGACGATCACCTCCTCGATTGCACTTCGACCGGACGCGACCACCTCCGCCGCATCAGCGGCGAACGAAAACGCACACAGGTAGGGTGCAGCGATGAACTGCGCCACTCGTCGATAGAATTTCATGATGCCTCTCCCCTTGACTCGATCTTGATTCGAACACTTAAGGATCTGGACTTCAGTTCATGCAAAGACCCGTCAGGCTTGCATGCGAACCGAATCACAACGACAACGGAAGCCATTGCAGGACGATGCTGCCGACGTGTGGGCGAAACCTGGAAGCAAGGCAGAACAACGCCATCAACCTTCGCACCCGCACCCGCGACGAACGGCAGACCCCTTCTCCCGCCTGCGCCCGGCCTCTTGGCCATTGTCGTATTTTGTATAATGTACAAAAAATAATCATGTATCAACTATGGTTGTCGGCAACGTCACGAAGATGGACGTTTGCCGGTTGGCAAGGGTGGTTGGAACGGTGTCAGGCGCTGAGCAATGTTCTACTGAACTACACTAGACAGGTGCGCCAGTCAGTTCACGAACGGCCTTCACGAACACCTCGCGGGCATGAACGTGATCGAACTCTTCCTTGAACACGACGGTGTACTTGAGTCCGGATTCGATCGCTTGGGTGATCTCTGCCGCATCGGCTGGTCCAAGTGACCGCTTACATCCCACCTGCTCGAAGAACCGCTCGAGGATCTGACGGATCTCTTGGTCGTACCTGGCTTTGATCTGCCGCAGCTCCGCATCGTGTACGGAAATGCCGAAGATCTCCACCATCACACTCATGCGGGCTGGTGTGATCCACGGATTACCGACAAAAAACTCGGTGAAATCTTCGAACCAATGCAGAGGGTCGGAGACATCGATGGCCCTGATCTGGGCCAGGATCTGCTCGCACGTCTGTTCCAGGTAACTTTCCAGAATCGAGTTCTTGCCGTCGAAGTAGTATCGGATATGACTTGGCGACATGCCCGCCTCAAGCGCGATGTCGGTAAGCGACGATCGCGTGAAACCCTTTTTTCGAATGCAGTTGTAAAGCGCCCTGAAGATGCTGCGGTGACGCTCCTCGATCTGGATTTTACGCGCGGCTTGTCCTTGCCCACTCCGCGAACCTTTCTTGCTGGCCAGTCTCTTCACCATTTTTCTTTTGTACAAATATTACTCTATCCCTGCGCTTGAACTTGTTCAAACGCCATCGTACGTTACCACCTTGACATTTGTATAATGTACAAACTTAACTTGGGTCTGCAGTTGTGGGAAATCGAAAGCGGTCGCCGCTGCATCAGATCGGTAGGTGACCCATTACCCAGCAACGCTGCATCGCTTCCCCCACTGCGGAAGCCGCAACTCGACCGTCACGATGAGCCTGGAGATGTTGCCATGAGCAGAAACAGAAACGCGCCCGTACAAACCGATCCTGTGACGGGCAAAAAGATCTTTGACACCCGTGCGGACTCTCCGAGCCGACAGGAAGCCCGCAGGGGATACTCGGTCGTCTCGGACGAGAAGCTCACCAGCATGCCAGAGCTACCTGCTGGCACGGTCATCGACGATGCCGAACTCGCCAGGTACAGGGATTCAATAAGTCTCAACGGGCGACGGGCAAGCTACGTCGCGCTGGAAGGCAGCTTCCAACGGTACATGCACGATGTTCATAGTGCACAGCCGATTCCTCGCGAAGCACTCGTGGATGAGTGCGAGATCCTGGTTGTGGGGGCCGGGTTTGCAGGGCTCATGCTGTGGCACGCTCTGCAGCGAGCCGGATTTGAAGACGTCCGATTCTGCGAGCGCGGTGGGGACGTCGGCGGTACCTGGTACTGGAACCGCTATCCGGGAGTGGCCTGCGATGTCGAGGCTTACAGTTACCTGCCGCTTCTGGACGAGCTCGGATACATCCCGAGCATGAAATTCGCCTCGGGTCTGGAAATCATGGAGCACTGCCAGCGGATCGCCGCATACACAGGGTTTTACGACCACGCGCTGTTTCACACGGTGGTCGAACGAAGTCACTGGGACGCGGACAGCGAACGCTGGATCGTTACCACTGACCGCGGGGACAGGATGCGAGCCCGTTTCCTTATCCTCGCAAACGGCATCCTGACAACGCCCAAGCTCGCTCGCATCGACGGGATGGAAAAGTTTCGCGGTGAATCCTTTCACACCTCGCGGTGGGACTACAGCATAGATCTGAGAGGGAAGCGGGTAGGTATCATCGGGACCGGCGCGACAGCCGTACAGGTCATTCCCGAAATTGCCAAGGTGGTGCGATCGCTGCACGTCTTTCAGCGGACGCCGTCCTCCATCGACGTCAGAAATCAACGGGAGACGACGGCAGAAGAGATCGAGACATGGCACAACGAGCCGGGCTGGGCGAAGGCACGAAGGGACCGATACGCAAAGATTCTCAACGTGCGCGATGCCATCTACGCGGACGACGACTACCTTTCGGGCAGGAAGGCGGACTTCAGGGAGAGGAAAAGTCATGACAGGGAACTCAGCCCCGAAGCGTTGATCGAGCGTGTGCTTCAGAAGAATCTGCTGCTCATGAAGCGGGTCCGTGCCCGTATCGACTCGATCGTGAAGAGCCCCGCGACGGCCGAAGCGCTGAAACCCTACTACCCATACGGTTGCAAGCGTCCGGTCGTTCACGATGAATACCTGCCCACCTTCAATCTACCGCATGTGACCCTGGTGGATACGGCACCGGAGGGGGTCAGCGAAATCAACGAACTGGGAGTTCTACATCGAGGGATTCAGTACGAACTCGATGTGCTGATCTATGCAACAGGTTTCCAGTACATGGCGTCCGCAACCTTCGAGCAGATCGTGGACAGCAACGGTCGTTCGCTCAGGTCGAAGTGGGACCAGGGAGGCACCAAGACGCTTCTGGGCGTTCATAGCAGGGGGTACCCGAATCTGCTGGTCATCTCAGGCCCCCAGGGCGGTGGTGGCAGCTTCAATTTCACCAACGTGATCGAAGACCAGGTCGGCTATGTGACCTGGGTCGTCGAACACATGAAACAGCGCGGCTACTCGGTCGTGGACGTCACGGAAGCGGCGGAAGAAGCCTACTCCCGGCACTGTCGGGAAGCGGATCTGCTTACGCGTCCTTTGCGGGACTGTCTGTCGTACTACAACAGTGAAGGCAGCGCACAGCCCGGCAACCTGGCGTACTACGGCGGGGTTCAGGCATGGCACAGTTATCGAGATCGCGTACAGTCGGACGAGAGTGCATTCGCGTTCACCAAGGTCGAATGATAGAAAAGGCGGCGCGCCTCGTTGACTTCGTCTTTTCGGAAGTACCGATACGTCAGTGGGCGCCGAGCTGTACCTGGCCCATGAGCCTGCTTTTCGCCAGTAGCCCCGGCGCGCTCAGTCGCCATCCGGCCGTCATCGTTCGCGCCATCCAGGCCACTCTGTCCCGCCGGGCAGGCCTTGCCGCCAACAGAAGCAGACGAACCGGCGTTGTTATCCTGATTCAACGGTTCGGCAGCGCGCAGAACGAAAACGTCCGCTTGCACATGCTTCTCCTTGGCGGGATCTATGTACGGGAGTCAGACGGACTACAGTTCCATCTCGTCGATTCGCCCGATACGAAGACGATTGAGCGCGCACTCAATCGTCTCGACCAACCCTCGGTCAAAGCCGGCTTGTTCGATCTGCGCGTGCAGTGGGATCTCAACCACATCCGCCGCGCCGATACGCTGATCGTCCCCGGCATCGACGAGCAGTCTGGCGCCGCTCCTGGAATGATTGGCGGCCCATCTGAACGCCGATCTGAGCATGGGAAAGTCGCCCGCCGTGCCGCGATGAGCACACGTACGCTCAACCGTCGTTTCCGCTAGCAGATCGGTACCACACCACTGCAGTGACTGTTAACGGAACGCATAAGGCGCGCGCAACTGCTCCTCGAGTCGAGTGATCTGTCTGTTGAACAGATCGCGACGAAGGTAGGCATTGAGAATGCGACCAACCTGCGCCAGCGCTACGGTCGCGGAGTGGGCACGTCACCGACGACATATCGCCGAACATTCGGCGGCGCTGCAAGGGGCTCCACGAGAAAAGCAACGCTGCGGTCGGCGACCAGGCAACGTCCTCGTAGTTGAGTGCGTCGCGAGTCTCACGGCCTGGCGCGCCGGTCCAAAACCAGGATTTCCGACAACAGCGCATGGACATTAAGGACGGTACAACGGTTGAATCCAACTTGCTCCACCTGATCCACCAGCAATTCGATAGTGGACTTCCGGCTCAATGTCAGTGGGCAGGAAATCCGGGCGCAACGCGAAGGGCGCACAGTATGATTTGGAGCTTCGTTGTCAGCCGCCGATTGCAGATCGCTGGATCATACGGACGTTTGCAGCGGACGGGGTGCGGGAAAAGGACGAGGACCTTCCGTCGTTCGGTTCGAGCTGCGCAGGAAATTCGGATGCGGGTCACGCTTGACCCTCGAGCAGGACCGGCACACCCTCGTTGCCTGCCTCGTGCAAATACTCAGGCGCGAAGTCAAAACTTCGGTGCGCGGTTGGCATCCCGGTACAGGTGATCAAGGAGAACCTCTTTGCGAATCGTTGATGTCGATGCTCATTTCCATGAACCGGTTGACTGGCTGCTGCATACGGAACCGGCGCTGGCAGCGTTGCTCGGACCACCCGCACGGTTTATCGAAGTCGCCGACGCGCTGTTCGGCATCAACAATCCGTCGATCTCGCAATTGCCACCGGAGCAACAGCCCGAAGTGTCCTGGGACACCGTGCTGCCCGGTTTTGTGCGCCACCTCGAGATGACCGACGAGCGCCAACCTGCGCGGCAAACGACCTCCGTGGGTGATCCTGTCTGGGATGCAACGGCCCGATTGCGGGTATGTGATGCGGAAGGCATCGACATCCAGTTCCTGAACCCCTCGTTTCTCGTGAACCCGATCGTGCAAGCCGCTCGTATGCGCCGCGCCGATCTCATCCCGCGCATTCGCCAGGCGTGGAATAGCTGGGCCATGAATGTGGTTCACGGTCACACCGATCGGCTCATGCCGGTCACCCAGATCGACTTCAACGATGTTCCCGCGGCGGTGGCCGAGATGACACGCATGCGCGCGCTCGGCAGTCGTGGTTTCACGATCAGCGAGTCACCGGTTGGCGCTGGCCGATCGGGTGCTGATGCCCGCAGCCCTCTCGCACGCTCAATCACCCACCCGGATTTCGAGCCTATCTGGTCGGCGGCCGAAGATCTCGGCATGGCTGCAATCGCGCACGTCGGGTTTTCACGTGAGCGCATCCAGTTTGGCTGGGCCAACAACGGCGCCCGTGACCTCAGTACGTACAGCCTGCTCAGTATGGCGATTGCGCCGCAGCTCGGACCGCAGCTCCTGCTGGGCGCACTGGTGTTCGATGGCGTGTTGGAAAGACATCCGAAGCTGACCGTGGTGGTCGAGGAGGTTGGCATCTCCTGGTTGCCTCACCTGCTCTCCGTCATTGATCACGCTGTCGGCCGGGCCGCGCGGGAAGAGCTTGCCGACGGTGAATTCCGTCCTGATTTTGCAGGCGCCGCGTACAAGCTGCCGCTGGCACCGTCGGAATACCTGCGTCGCCAGGTCACCGTGACGCCGCTTGTCGTGAACGAACCCTTGCACCCGGTACTCGATCGGGTGCCTGCGGAAATGCTGTGCTTTTCCAGTGACTATCCGCACGTCGAAGGCACCGCCAGCGCGGTCACGATCTGTGAGCGTCAGCTTGTGGGTTGCTCAGAGGCAGTCCGGGAAACTTTCTATGGGAGCATCGCTCGCCGGATCGGATTGTGAACCCAGTGTTCTGTCCTGATCCATTCGCAGGAGCGAATGGATCAGGGTCAGCCTAGAGGATGTAGCCATCCCCCGCCGCCCGGACGGTGATATCGCCGATCGACACTCCCCAGGGCTGGTTGATGGCGTAAACGATCTGCTCGGCAATGAATTCCGGAGCCAGCGCCACGTAGGTGATGCTCTCCGGGTCGGTGTCCTGGGCCGGTAACTGCCCTGCCGCCCATGCCTGCATCTTCTGCCCGTAACTGGCGGCGTTGTGACCAAGAATGCCCACGATCGCCGCGGGGTTGATGATCCCTGCCCCCAACCCCGTTGCCGGGACCCCGGTCGGCTTGATAATGGTGACCTTGATCCGACCCTGCGACTCCATGCGCAGCGACTCCGACAGCATGTTGACCGCCGCCTTGGTGGCGCCGTAAACGCCTGCACCCACCACCGGGAAGTTGCCGTAGATCGACGACAGGTTGACGATGTGGCCACGACCCTGCGCGATCATCTGGTCATGCACGGCGAGCATGCCGTACAGCACCCCCTTGATGTTGATGTCGATACAGCGCTCCCACGCCGCGACCGCCCGCTCATGGTCGGCGAAGAAGGCCAGCGGCATGGTGCCGGCGTTGTTGACCATGACGTCGATGGCGCCAAAACGCTCGACGGCAAGCGCCGCCAGGGCCTGCAGATCGGCGAGCCGGGTCACGTCCGTCACCTTGTCAATGGCGACGCCTCCCGCGGTGCGGATGCTTTCGCAAGTGGCCTTGAGCCCTGCTTCATCGATATCGGCGCAGACCACCTTGCCACCGAGCTCCGCCACCTTGTGGCCAAGCAGGCGACCGAAGCCACCGGCTGCGCCCGTGACAACGACCACCTTGCCTTCAACATGATTAGTCACGATCGTTCTCTCCTTCGCTCGGCTCGGGTCATGCCGGTGCGAACCGCAGCAGCGTGATGGTTTCGGACACGTGGTCGAACACCGGCTTCAGCCGCATGCCGATGTGGATATCGGTGTCCACGACATCCACCAGAGTCGATGTCAGGCGTATGCCTTCAGCGAGCTCAACCACCGCCAGGCACTGCGGAACCTCGTCGGCGAAAAACGGCGCCGTCGGCTGGCGCGTCACCGTGAAGGTATAAAGCGTGGCGTCGCCGCTCACCTCGTGCCAGGAGAGCCGGTTGGAAAGGCAGCCGGTGCAGTGGCTACGTGGGTAGAACACCCAGGCGCTGCAATCTTCGCAGCGCTGTATCCGGATCCGGCCCTGCGCCAAACCCTCCCAGTACGGCCGTGTCACCGGCGTCGGCAGCGGCATGGGCTTTTCGAGTTGTGTATCCATGGCTCAACCCCCCTGCAGGATCAGTGCACTCTGTTCGCTCATCACACCACCGGTGCCGGAGACATAGACGGTGTCGCAGCCCGTCACCTGTCGTGCATCGGCGCGCCCCATGACCTGGCGCGCGGCTTCAACCACCTGGGTCATGCCACCCGCACCACCCGCCTGCCCCATGCCGAGCTGACCACCGTGTGTGTTCACCGGGAAATCACCGCCGCAGGAGAGATCGTGCTCGCGAATGAAGGCCATGCCTTCGCCCTTGCCACAGAAGCCCGCATCTTCGAGCGTGAGCAGCACGGTAATCGTGTAGCAGTCGTAGATCTCGGCGGCATGGATGTCACGAGGCGTGATCCCAGCCATGGAGAATGCCTGTCGGGATGCCGGCCCCACCGGCGTCCGGCACAGGTCCTGTGCATAGGTCGGCGTCTTGATGGTGAGATGTTCGCCGAAGCCGGTGACATAGGTTGGCCGATGCCGGCAACGCGCCGCCACCGCCTTGCTGGCCAGTACCACGGCGCCACCACCCGCCACCGGCATGACGATTTCCAGCATTCGCAGCGGATCGGCGATCATCTTGCTCGCCAGGACATCCCCGATCGTGACCGGCGCCCCGAAAAAGGCTGCATTCGGATTGATCGCCGCGCTGCGTCGTTGATCCGCGACGAGTTTGGCCATCATCGCCGGGTCATAGCCGAACTCGGCAGCGTAACGCTGCGCGATCATGGCGTATCCGCAGTTCTGCGCGAGATTGCCATAAGGGATGTCGAATTCCGCCTGGGGTGATCCCCAGTTGGGGCTCGAAGACTGGAAATACATCATCGGGTTCACTGGCTGCGGCACCGGATGTGAGGGGATCGGCAACGCCGGTAGTGCGCAGACCACGACCTCGCAGATGCCGAGCTCAATCGCCGCTGCTGCCCGCCAGATCATGCCCACCGCAGTAGCACCACCCAGATCGATCCGCTCGGCAAAATTCACCGGCTGGCCGAGGTATTCGACCACTGTCGCCGGGGTGAACATGCCGGCCTCACGGATATCGGCGCACACCAGTCCGTCGATGTCACGGGCAGTGAGTCCCGCATCATCCAGCGCCATCTTCGTCAGTTCCGCCCATTGTTCTGTCGTGAACTTGCGTGGTCCTACGTACTTGCGCCGGTGCGGATATTCCGCGATGCCGACGATGGCAGCCTCCCCTCTCAGCCCCATGACTCCCCCTTGTTCATGACATTGTTGCCCCGCACCACTGCGTGACCTGGTGGAGACTGTTGCCGATCAGGGGATTGTTGTCGAGTCTCGCCAGTGGCCGGTGAGATGTTTGAGCGAGAGCAGATGGAATGACAGGCGCGCACGATCAGAAGTGTTCGCCGGAACTGGCCAGCACACGGTAGCGCGGAACCGCTGGACCTTGATCACGAATAGCCTACCCCCGAACATCGGCCTCCGGAAGGCTGCGCGCCTGGCGCAGACGACAAGCAGAAACACGCGAATGTTCTTCATCGCGCTTCACCGTCGACACGGGCGAACCGGAGGTACTGGCTCGGAGGTAACTTTTCCAGCCACTTCCAGACCGCGTGTTTTTTCTCCAACCACTCTCCAGAGTGGATTTGACCCTGACCTGGTTTGAAGTACACCAGAATGTCGCCAACCTTTTGGTGAGCGAAGGAGAGGATGGTCAAGAAGCAAGGGGTTCCGAATCGACAGTACGCCAAGGAATTCAAATTGAAAGCGGTACGGCTGGGCAGTCCATCGGTGGCAATCTGACACTCGCGACTCCGAAGCTGATCAATTCGCCACTTTGAGTACTCGGCCTGCGCGCACTGTGGTTTCAACTCGAGCAAGGGCCGTGATGTCTACAGCTGGGTCGTCGGAGAATATGACGACATCAGCAGGTTCACCGACCGCAAGGCGACCTGATCCGTAGCCAAATCTTGAAGCAGGAGCGGTGGTCATTGATTCCAGAATGTCGTTGAAGTGCATTCCGGCGTTCTTCATCAGGACATACTCGTCTTCGGGGTCATAGTCGTTCATGTAGCCAACATCTGTTCCAAACAGAATCTCTCCTCCAGCGCCAAAATACTCTGTCAGCTGCGCAACGCCGTGGTTTTGAAACGCAATCGCTTTGTCTGAGGTTCCACCATTGCGGAGAACCTCATGACGCCATAGTTTTAGTGTGGGCACCAGGGCAACGCGGTTGCGTAGCATTACGGCGACAATTTCCTCACCGAGTGAGCCGGCGTCGGGAGCGGTATGCGCCAGTATGTCAACGCCGTTTTGGATAGCATTTTCCAGGCCGATCCGATCAGTTGGATGGGATACCACAAATGCCCCACGTGCGTGCGCGGTATCAGCCACCGCACGAATAATCTCTGGCGGTAAATATATGTTCGGCCTCTGGCCCAGTTGCGCGGAGCCAGAGAAGATCTTGATGCCATGGGCTCCAGCATCCAGCACTTCATCGACAGCTCGGCTTGCTTCTTCCGAAGTCCCCAACTCCGGGAGTATTCCTTCAGGCAGATAGGCTGGTGTGCCATCTGTGAAAACAAACATGCCACTTGCCAACAAGATTCGCGGACCCACCAACTCTTGATTCTCGATTTGCCGGGAAAGTGCGAGGGTGTCTGGCAAGTTCGATCCGGTATCAACGACGGTCGTGAATCCGTACTGGATCAGCATGTCGTGAAGGATCTGCTGGCTTTGAGTTCGAAGATCCGGGTTGGTGAAGTGGACGTGGCTGTTCCAAAGGCCAGCAGTGGCCACTTTTCCTGAGGCATCAATCACTTTTTCACTCGCTATTGGCCCTCCTCCCTTCATCGCGATAATCACGCCATCATTAATGGAGATGTTCAACGGCTCCGTGAGCGGGGCTCCAGGTTCGCGGTAGACGCGAACGTTGGAAATGGTTAGATCCGCAAGTTCAGTGCGTCGAGTTACGCTTGTTTCGGTGACGTTTGTTTTCGACCCGTGGTCAGGCCATGTTCCGCATCCCGTCACAAGCACTATGAATACAAGGAGAGCAGTGTGACTAGGAGCGTACATGAACTTTCCTGATGGTTGGTTAACTGCCAGATCAGACGGTAGCAGGCCAATTTTGGTTTGTATCGGTTCCTGCTTTCCGATTGGACGCTTGCCGAGGGGATATCACACTATCGTTGATAGTGTGACTTGAAGGTCCGCTTTGGACCCATTGCAGTCTAGATTCTGTTCAGATTCTATAGTCTTCCGATGCGCCACTAGTTAGGGAAAGCGTGAGCCGAATTTTCGACGGACTCTCAGTGATGGTTTTGCTTTTGATCATCTGTGTCGTGACCGGCTGCATACCGGCCCATGCTGGCGAAACGCCCACTGTCACTGTGAAGCCGATCAGACTGTTTCAAGATGATCCAGCAAGGCAGGAAGTCGGCCTCCTGAGGTTCCGCGGAGCCGTGGAGGTCACCAGCGACGATGAGTCATTTGGAGGGTATTCAGGGCTGTGGGTGTCTCCGGACGGTCGCCGCTTGTCAGCCGTGCAGGACGGTCATTGGACTGAGGCGCAACTGTCATACGATGGGAATGGAGACCTCGCTGATTTTGATTTGATTGCTCTGGGACGCTTGCTCGACGAAACGGGTCAGCCATTCGAAGAAGCTACGGACCAAGACGCCGAGGCGCTCGACTATGACGGGCAACGTTTTATCGTCGGTTTTGAAACCAACAATCGCCTACTTGGCTACCACGACTTTACATCTCCTGCCGAACGTATTGCGTTGCCCCCCGAAGCTTTGGAGGGCGTACCCCCAGTCGCCGGTTTGTCTTCTGTTGCTGTCCTACCGCACAAGTCGCTCTTGTCACTCGCTGAATACACGTCGTTTCCTGGCGATCCGCCTCGATACGTATCCAACCCTACACGCGCTTGGCTGATAACACCTGAGCGTGCGGGAACTGTGTGGTTACGAGCAAGTAATCGATGGATGCCTGTTGCTCTGGCTACCTTTCCGGACGGAGATCTTCTGTTATTGGAGCTGTACTACTTGGAAGACGCGCCGATCACGCGTACCCGGATTAGCCGAATAGCTGCGGATCAGGTTGCCATCGGCAACACGATGCAAGCGACTGAGATTGCGGAGTTGGGTCCACCGATTGACGCTGCAAGGTTCGAGGGAGCGTCGATTCGTCGCGGACCAGCAGAAGAAACCTTGATTTATCTCATCTCGGACATCGCCGACAAAGTACGTATCTATATGTTCGAGCTTGTTGCGGGCTAGATAACGTGAGGACCAAGTCGTCGCACCTGATGTTGTCTATTACATTGTTTTGGGTCAGTACATTGCTGGTCGTAATGGCTATTGTCGTGCACGTACTCGCGCGTGTTGAACTGATTTTTTATGACCCTATCTTCATTGGCTATACATCTATCTTCGTATGGATAGTTTTCTGGATATCGTTTATCTCTAGCCTTTTTGGTGACAGAACTTTTTCAGGATTCAGGTCAAAGTCTCTTCTGCCTTTCGTCTTTTTCTGCGCTTGTGCCTTGGGTTACTCAGCATTCTTGGTTTACAGCAATAGCGATCACCTGTTAGCAGATTCTGCTGAATGGTGTTGGGTGTCTGGTGTATCGGTTCTCTTATCTTCACGTGGTAAACACGAAGTTGTTTAGGTGTGAGGATTGAGAGCAACCCGATGTCACTCTATTCGCAAAACTAAAGCCACTCGAGGACGTGACCCGCACAGAGTATGTACTGGGCTGTCTTCTGGACGATCACATCGCTTCTGGTTCCACAGATCCCCCCTGAGACCTGCGCGCCCCCCCTCAGATCACACTATTGGTGATGGGGTGATCTGAGGAGCCACTTTGGACCCCTAGCCGACATCGCGGCTGCTGCTGAGTTAGCCTTCACTCCATCCAGAACGCTTCAATTCAAGTAGTACTGCGTCCGCAACTGCCGGTAGCCTTATCCAATCCAATTGGAACGGGAGCCTGCCAGGGTTTTGCCCTTGATGTCTGGTCTTGGATCTCCCTGATGTGGAAGTATGTGCAACGGTCATGTTGCAAAGAGGGCTTTATGGTTATTGATTTGGCTGCTGCGGACGAGCTTTTGACGACAACGCGCGCGGTACGTAAACGGTTGGATTTCTCGCGACCGGTTGCGCGCGAAACCATTTTGGACTGTGTGCGGATTTCGCAACAGGCTCCCACCGGCGGGAACGCGCAGAGTTGGCGCTGGATCATTGTTGATGATGCCGATAAGCGCCGGGAGGTGGCGAAGCTCTATCAAGACGTTGTCGGGTCCCGGTTCACCGATGCGAGCAAAGCTGCGAAAGCCGCGGGAAACGATCAGTCGGCACGGGTTTACGAGGGAGCACAGTATCTCGCCGACCACTTCCACGAAGCGCCAATCCATGTCATTGCGTGTCTTGAGGGCGCGCTTCCGCCTGAATTCGCCTCGATGGCAGGTTCCTCGATCTATCCGGCTGTTTGGAGCTTCCAACTGGCTCTGCGCGCCCGCGGGTTGGGCAGCACCTTGACGACAGGCTTGGCCATGGTCTCGAAGGAAGAGAAGTTGCGGGTGCTGGGTATCCCCGATAACGTTTCCGTCTATGCGCTCTTGCCCGTGGCTTACACGATAGGCACTGACTTCAAGGTCGCTTCGCGCCCACGCGTCGAGACCATTGT